>NZ_JAMYPQ010000009.1:0-218709 GCF_040320455.1 Mesorhizobium sp. M0698
CCCCCCCCCCCCCCCCCCCCCCCCCCCCCCACCCCCCCCCCCCCTCCCCCCCCACCCCCCCCCCCTGTGGGGGGGCCGGGGTGGTCGGATCTCCCATCGGGGGCGCGGGGCGCCCCCCCCCGCCGGCGCCCCCACGACGAGGCGCACGAGCTGGCGCAGGAACTTGCCTATACGCTCGCGAAAAAGGCGTACCGGCTCTAACGGCGCTTGCCGCCATCGTTCAAACGGGAGGAAACCAATGCTGCATTTTTCAAGACTGGCGGGAGCTACGCTACTTGCCGCCGCACTGCTGGCCGGATCGGCAAGCGCCCAGACGGTCCTGCGCTCGTCCGACACGCACCCGGACGGCTATCCGACGGTCGAGGCGGTCAAATATTTCGGCGAGCTGGTGAAGGAGCGCACGGCCGGCCGCTATGTGGTCGAGATCTATCCTTCCGCGCAACTCGGCGAGGAAAAGGACACGATCGAGCAGGTGCGTACCGGCGTGATCGATCTCAACCGCGTCTCGATGGCGCCGTTCAACGGGCTCATCCCGGAGACCACCGTGCCCTCGCTGCCCTACATCTTCCGTTCGGAAGAGCATATGCACAAGGTCATGGACGGGGCGATCGGCGACCAGATCGCGGCGGCGTTCGACCAGGTCGGGCTGGTGCTGCTCGCCTTTTACGACGGCGGCTCGCGCTCCTTCTACAATTCGAAGAAGCCGATCAACACCGTGGCCGACATGGCCGGGATGAAGTTCCGCGTCATCCAGTCCGACATCTTCGTCGACATGGTGGCGGCACTCGGCGCCAACGCGACGCCGATGCCGTATGGCGAGGTGTATTCGGCGATCGAGACCGGAGTCATCGACGGCGCGGAGAACAATTTTCCGAGCTACGACACCGCCAAGCATGCGGAAGTCGCCAAGTACTATTCGCTCGACGAGCACACGATGGTGCCGGAAGCCTTCGTCATGGCGAAGTCGAGCTGGGACAAGCTGACGCCGGAAGACCAGGCGATCTTCAAGGCGGCCGCCAAGGAAAGCGTCGCCAAGCAGCGCGAGCTGTGGACCGCCAAGGTCAAGGAATCGCGCGCCAAGGTCGAGGCGGCCGGTTCGCAGATCACGACGCCGGACAAGCAGCCCTTCATCGACGCGATGGGGCCGGTCTACGAGAAGCACGTCAAGGACGACAAGCTGAAGGCCATGGTCGAAGCCATCAAGGCCGTGCAGTGATCAAGCGGCGGCGCGGACATTCCGTGCCGCCATCCTCCTGGGGAGAAAACCGGTGACTTCCAGCCCAAGACCAACACCGCTCCTGTCCGGCGTCGCGCAAGTGATGTCGCGCGTCAGCACGGCGGCGCTGTCGATCGCCGGCATCGGGCTGGTGCTGATGACCGCCTTCGTCGCCTGGCAGGTGTTCGGCCGCTATGTTCTGAACCGCTCGCCGAGCTGGACCGAGCCGGGCTCGGTGATGCTGATGAGCTGGTTCATTTTCCTCGGCGCTGCCGTCGGTGTGCGCGAGAACTACCATCTTGGCTTCGACGTACTGCTCTACATGCTGCCGAAAGGCGGCAAGCGCTGGCTGCGGATGATTTCGGATCTTGTCGCGCTCGCCTTCGGCATCGGCATGATCTGGTATGGCAGCCAGCTGGTCGCATTGACCTGGGGCTCCGTCTTGCCGTCACTCGGCATATCGGGGGGCTGGGACTACGTCCCGCTTGTCGCGGGAGGCGCGCTCATCGTGCTCTTCACGCTGGAGCGCATCGTGCTTCGCCTCTCCGGCGCGCCGATCGACGATGCCCTCGATGAGCTGCCGCCGGCCGAAGTCGCGGCCGAACTCGACACCGCCAACGTGAAGGTCTGACGCCATGGAACTGTGGATTCTCTTCGGCGTCTTCACCCTGCTGATGCTTATCGGCACGCCGATCGCTTTCTGCTTGGGCGTCGCAAGCCTCGCCACCGTCCTCTATATGGGCCTGCCGCCGCTCATCGTGTTCCAGCGCCTGAATTCCGGCATGAGCGTCTTTTCGCTGCTGGCCATTCCGTTTTTCATCTACGCCGGCGACTTGATGGTGCGCGGCGGCATCGCCAGCAAGATCGTTGCCTTCGCTGGCTCGCTCGTCGGCCATTTGCGCGGCGGCCTCGGCCAGGTCAACATTGCAACCGCTACATTGTTCGGCGGCATTTCCGGCTCAGCGGTTGCGGAGGCCGCGGCGGTAGGCGGCCTGATGATCCCGCAGATGAAGGCGCGTGGATATGGAGCGGACTACGCCGTCAACGTCACGTCGATGGCGGCACTGATCGCGCTGCTGCTGCCGCCGTCGCACAACATGATCATCTACTCGATCTCGGCAGGCGGAAAGATCTCTATCGCCGATCTGTTCACGGCCGGTATCATCCCGGGCCTGCTACTGGCCCTGTCGCTGATGGTCACCGCCTATTTCGTGGCGCGCTCCCGCGGCTATCCGACCGAGGCGTTTCCGGGCTTCACCGCGGTCGCGCATCTTTTCGCCGTCGCCGTGCCCGGCCTGCTGCTGATCGCGATCATCTTCGGCGGCGTGCGATCGGGCGTCTTCACCGCCACCGAGAGTTCCTGTATCGCCGTCATCTATGCGCTGCTCGTGACCGTCTTCGTTTACCGGCAGATGACCTGGGAAGGGTTCGTTCATGCCACCCATGGCGCCGTGCGCACCACGGCCATGGTGCTGCTCATCATCGGCATGGCGGCGGCGTTCTCGTGGCTGATGGCCTTCCTGAAAGTGCCGGCAGCGTTGATAGCCTCCATGAACGCGATCTCGGACGATCCGCTGGTTGTGCTTCTCCTGCTCAACCTCTTGATGCTGTTCCTCGGCACGTTCATGGACATGGGGCCGACGATCATCATTTGCACGCCTATCTTCCTGCCCGTGGCGCAGGCCTACGGCGTCGATCCGGTGCATTTCGGCGTCATCATGATCCTCAATTTCGGCATTGGGCTGAACACGCCGCCGGTGGGCGCAGTGCAGTTCGTGGCATGCGCAGTGGGCAAGATATCCGTCTGGGAATCGATGCGCTCGATCTGGCCATTCTATGGCGCAGGCCTCGTGGTGCTGGCGCTCGTCACGTACATTCCGGCCATTTCGCTATGGCTGCCGAGCGTCTTCAAATAGGGGGTGCGACATGGCATCGGACACGGCCGTCGGGCTCCGCGTCGAACGAAGACCGAAGCTTTCGGAAACCGTCGTCGCGGCGATCCGCAAGCAGCTGCAGGCGGGCGAGATCCAGCCTGGGCAAAAGCTGCCGACCGAGGGCCAGCTGACGGAAACCTTCGGGGTCAGCCGCACCGTAATACGCGAGGCGCTGGCCAAGCTTGCCGCGGACGGCCTGGTCGAGCCGCGCCAAGGCGCCGGCGTTTTCGTCACCGAACATATCTCGACAGCGTTCGGTGCTCTGGCAGCGGAGATGGGCAGCAAGGATTCGATTGCCCTCAACGTGCTCGAAGTCAGGTTGGCGATCGAGATCGAATCCGCCGGGCTCGCCGCCATCCGGCGCAACGCCGCGCAGGAAGCGGCAATCCAGGAAGCCTTCTTCGAGTTCGAACGGCTGCTCCTCAACAGCGAGCCGACTGGACCGGCCGACCTTGCCTTCCACCGCGCAATCGCCAGCGCCACCAACAATCCGTTCTATGTCGAGATGCTCGACGTGCTCGGCCGGCGCGCTATTCCTTGCGATGTGACCTCGCCCTGGTCGACCGAGTTCGCACAGTCCGACGCCTACCAGCGCGGCCTGCAGCGCGAACACCTGATGATCCTCAACGCCATCTCGGCAGGCGATGCCGAAGCGGCGCGGGAGGCGATGCGCGCGCATCTCGGTGCCAGCCAGCAGCGCTATCGCGAGCGCCTGCACGCGCGCCAGATTTTTTATGCCGACTCGGTCAAGGCCGCGGCAACTGAATAAGCAATTGAGGCAGCCCCATGGGACAGCAATGAATCACACTGACAATCATACGGATTTCACCTCCCGCTTCGCCATCGACCCTGTTTCTGCCGCGGCGATGGGCACGGACGAGCTCCGTCACAATTTTCTCATCGAAGGCCTGTTCCGGCCCGGCAGCATCAGCCTGACCTACACCCATTACGACCGCATGATCATCGGCGGCGCCATGCCCGCCGGCGCACCGCTGCCGCTGCAGGCGATCAAGCCGACCGGGACCAAGAATTTTCTCGACCGCCGTGAGATGATCATCGTCAACATCGCCGGTGCAGGCGTCGTGAAAGCCGGCGGCCAATCCTACGAGCTGCAGGCGCGCGACATGCTCTATCTCGGCATGGGCACCGATGAGGTGTCGTTCGCTGCGACCAATCCGGCTGAGCCGGCTAAGTTCTACCTGCTCAGCGCGCCGGCGCATCAGGGCCACCCCAACCGGCTGATCCGCATCGGCGATGCCAAGCGGCTCGATCTCGGCAGCCAGGCGACTTCCAACGAGCGCTCGATCTTCCAGTTCATCCATGCCGATGGCGTAAAGACCTGTCAGCTTGTCGTCGGCATGACGCAGCTTGCCCCCGGTTCCGTCTGGAACACCATGCCATGCCATGTGCATGACCGGCGCATGGAGGCCTATCTCTATTTCGACCTGCCGGAGGCGGCGCGGGTGTTTCACTTCATGGGCGAACCGGACGAAACGCGCCATCTCGTCATGCGCAACGAGGAGGCGGTGCTGTCGCCGGGATGGTCGATCCATTCGGGCGCCGGCACCTCGAACTACGCCTTCATCTGGGCGATGGCCGGCGACAATGTCGACTATACCGATGTCGACCTGGTGGCGATGGAGGAGCTCAAGTGAGCGACCTCTCTGCGTTCAGCCTTGCCGGCAAGCGCATCCTCGTTACCGGCGCCAATACCGGCATCGGCCAGGGCATCGCCGTGTCGATCGCGCGCGCCGGTGGCGCGGTGGTCGGCGTCGGCCGGTCGGCGATGGACGAGACGGCGGAGAGGATTGAAGCGGCCGGCGGGCGCTTCGAGGCGGTCCGCTGCGACCTTGGCGACGATGCCGCCGCCCAGGCGATGCTTGACCGCGTCTGGGACGACACCGGGCCGCTCGACGGCCTGGTCAACAATGCGGGCATCATCCGGCGTGCCGATGCGGTCGACCTCACCGAAGCCGACTGGGATGACGTCATCGGCGTCAATCTGAAGACGGTGTTCTTCCTCAGCCAGAGTTTTGCCAGGCGCGTGCTTGCCGAATCTGGACGGCGCGGCAAGATCGTCAACATAGCTTCGGTGCTGAGTTTCCAGGGCGGCATCCGCGTCGCCTCCTACACCGCCTCCAAACATGGCGTGCTCGGCATCACACGGCTGCTGGCGTGCGAATGGGCTGCAAAGGGGATCAACGTCAACGGCATTGCGCCCGGCTATATCGAGACCAACAACACCGAGGCGCTGCGCACCGATCCCGACCGCAGCGCTTCGATCCTGGCGCGCATTCCGGCCGGCCGCTGGGGCGCGCCGGAAGACATCGGCGACGCAGCCGTCTTCCTGCTGGCGCCAGCGTCCAACTACATGCACGGCGCGGTGGTGCCGGTGGACGGCGGCTGGCTGGCACGATGAACAACAAAAGGTGAGAGTTTGGCGATGACCGGAACCAAAATCTTCTCGCATGCCGGCGAGGCTGCGTGGACGCCGACGCCGGATGGCAACCGCAGGCGCGTGCTCCTGCACACGGATGAACTGATGATGGTCGAATTCGGTTTCGACAAGGGTGGTGTCGGTGCATTGCACTCGCACCCGCATGTCCAGGCGAGCTACGTCGCCGAAGGTCGCTTCGAAGTCACCATCGACGGCAGGACCGAGGTCCTGGAAACCGGCAGCAGCTTCATCGTTCCTTCCAACCTTGTCCATGGCGTCAAGGCGCTGCAGGCGGGACGGCTGGTCGACAGCTTCACGCCACACCGCGCCGATTTCCTCGACTGAGCTGCGGGCCCGAAGATCAGGCAGCCGGTTCTCAGAAAAAAACCCGCGCCTCCGGAGAGACGCGGGCGTGTTGCCTGGGCGCTTGTGGCGCCGCGGTACTCAAAACATCACCGCAGAACCTGAACCTGCCGAATGATAGTGAAGATAGGATTAACCGCTCCGAGGCGGTGCGATATTCACAGCCAAAGCGAATAGGGGCTGGAACGACGGTCTGATATCGGCCAATGAGAGAGAAGTTCGCCTCAGGCGGTGCCGCGGACAGGACCAGAGGGGTCGATAAATGTTCGAATCTGCTGTCCAGGCAATCACCTGGCGATTCGCCGGGGAATTTCGGCAGGTCGTATCCCCGAAAGTTCTGTAATGCAGGTAGCAGCGAGCATCCCGGCAGAGGATTCCAAGCGGCGCGTCCTGAAGGATGTATTCGGCTTCGATGATTTTCGTCTCGGCCAGGCGGCCGTGATGGAGGCGCTGCTGGCCGGGCATCATGTGCTGGCTGTCATGCCGACCGGCGCCGGCAAATCGCTCTGCTACCAGGTCCCGGCGCTGGTGCTGGGCGGGCTCACCATTGTCGTTTCGCCGCTGGTGGCCCTGATGCAGGATCAGGTCGCCGCATTGCGCCTTGCCGGCGTGGCGGCCGATACGATCAATTCCTCGCTCGACCGCGACGCCAATGTCGCTGCATGGCGCCGTGTCGCGGCAGGCCAGACGCGCCTGCTCTATCTTGCACCGGAGCGGCTAATGACGGTGCGAATGCTCGAGGCGTTGACCAAGCTCGATGTCCGGCTGATCGCCATCGACGAGGCACATTGCATCTCCCAATGGGGACCGGCGTTCCGGCGCGAATACGAAGAATTGTCGAGACTACGTGATATCTTCCCGAAAGTGCCGATCATTGCGTTGACGGCGACGGCGGACGAGACGACGCGCACCGACATTGCCGCGCAACTGTTCGACGGGCGCGTCGATACCGTGGTGCTCGGCTTCGACCGGCCGAACATCAAGCTAAGCATTGAGCCCAAGCAGGACAGCAAGCGCCAACTGCTCGGCTTCGTGCAGCGCCATGCGGGCCGCAGCGGGATCGTCTATTGCCTGTCACGCAAAAAGACCGAAGAGATGGCGGCGTTCCTCGAGCGGAACGGCGTACGCGCGCTCGCCTATCATGCCGGCATGAGCAAGGACGCGCGTGAAGCGAATCAAAATGCTTTCATGACCTTGTCCGGCGTGGTGATGGTGGCGACCATCGCCTTCGGCATGGGGATCGACAAGCCGGACGTCGCCTATGTCTTCCACACCGACCTGCCGGGCAGCTTGGAGGCCTATTATCAGGAAATCGGGCGGGCGGGCCGCGACGGGCGGGCGGCCGAGGCACATATGCTCTTCGGTCTCGGCGATATACGCATGCGCCGGCTTTTCATCGAAGACGAGGATGCGCCGGCTGAGCACAAAAGGCGCGCGCATGGCCGACTCGATACGCTGATCGGTTATTGCGAGACGACGCAGTGCCGCCGTCAGATCCTGCTTGGCTATTTCGGCGAAAGTGCTTCGCCTTGCGGCAATTGCGACAACTGCCTCGACCAGGCGCCGCATGCGGATGGTGAGGCGGAGGCACGGCTCATCCTGGCGGCGATCGCACAGACCGGCGAGCGCTTCGGCGTCGCCCATGTCGTCGATGTCCTGCTCGGCCATGAGACCGAGAAGGTCCTGGCCAGGAACCACCACAGGCTTGCCAGCTTCGGCACCGGTGTGGCGCATAAAAAGAGTTTCTTGCTGTCGCTGCTCCGCCAACTCGTCGCGGGAGGGTTCCTGACATTGGACCCAGCCGGCCATGGCGGCCTCGCCATTGCCGAGAAGGGCCGTGCGCTGGCTCGGGGCGAGGCCTCGTTCCGGTATCGCGTGGACGCGCGCCAGTCATTGCGAGGCAAGATACGTCCTGAGGATGCCGCAGCGGGCACGGAAGGTCTGGATTCGGCGCTGCTGGCCGCGCTCAAGGCTGTGCGGCTGCGTCTTGCCCGGGAACGCCAGGTGCCGGCCTTCGTGATCTTTTCGGATCGTACACTGATCGATATGGCCGAACGCTGCCCGCGTGATCTGGACGCCTTCGCCGCGGTCAACGGCGTCGGCGCCGCCAAGCTCAAGGATTTCGGCGAGATATTCCTCGGCGCGATCGCTGCGCATCAATCCGGGGTGGCGGGCTGAAGACCCACTTCAGTGACGCAATCAGCACCGGCTTCGTCTCGCCGCGGCAATCGCAGCCTCCTGCTGCCGCAAGCGCTCGATCTTCGCACTCTGGCGGGCAGCCACGGTCGAGGCGACACGCTGCCCTCCCAGCAGCCAGCCCGGAATGTTGGTGTGGACGACTTTGCCACGAGCGATGGCTGTCGCCGACATTTCGTCGGCGACAGCGCCGATCGCCACGTTGAGCTCGACGCAACTCATCTTGTCGTATTTCGCAGCATCAAAGGATGCCGGCAAAGGCGATGCGCAACTTCCGACAAACATGAGGCTGCATATCAGAGGCGTGGACGTGGAGATCGCCTTCATTCCCTTATCAAGCACATTGATGCCGGACGGGCGGATTTTCGGAGGGTTCTCGATCTAGGGCCGCGAAGCACTCGCGAGGTTCCGCGTAACTGAAGCATGTGACCTCTACAATACTCTGTGCTGACCGACCTGTTTGTCTTCAAAGAATTCCGAGAGAGCCGCTGCCGTCTTGTCGGGGTGCTCTTCCGGGAAAAAGTGCCCGCCTTGGACAGCGCATCCTGCCACTCTGTCGGCCCATTTCCTCCAGATGGCCAGCGGCCCGCCTTCTTGCGCATACCAGTTCTCCAGGGCGCCTTCGCCACTCCATAGCGCCAGTAGCGGACAGTCGATGCGACGACCGTTTGCGCGGTCCAGCGCGTCATGTTCACGATCGATCGTCGCAGCGGCGCGATACTCTTCGCAGATGGCATGAATATGCGCGGGATCGCGAAGCGCATCAACATAGGCGTTCCTGACCTCTTTGGAGACCATTTTCGCCGACGATCCCCAGTGCGTAATTGCATCGTCGATGACAGCATCGGGAGCCGCGCCGATCAGACGCTCCGGCAGGGGCTCCGGCTGCGCAAGAAGGCTCCAGGGCCAGAAGCCGAGCGCCAGTCTGGCATCCGCCCGATCCCACGTTGCGGCGGTGGGGATGATGTCGAGGACGGCGATTTTGAGCACTTTGTCGGGATGGTCGAGCGCCAGGCGATAGGTAACCCGCCCGCCGCGATCATGCCCGGCAACCATGAACCGCTCAAACCCCACTTGCTTCATGGCCTGAACCATGTCGCCGGCCATGGCGCGTTTGGCGTATGGGCTATGATCGGCAGAGGAAATCGGACATCCGCTTTGCCCATAGCCTCGAAGGTCGGCGGCGACCACCGTGAAGCGGAGCGCCAAGGCTGCGGCGATATCCCTCCACATCAGATGCGTTTCTGGAAAACCGTGAAGAAGCAGCAGCGGCGGACCGGTGCCTCCGACCCTTGCGAAAATCGTCGTATCGTCCAGTCGTAGGCTGGTGGCTCTGAACCCTGCAAACACCGTCAGCTTCCTCCGCGCCCTTAGGAAAGCTCCCTAAGGGCGCTAACGGCCGCCTGGGGCGAAAACCCCGGCCGCGATGGCCAGGGTTCAAGCCGGCCAGTTGCTAGAATCGAAACCAGACCCAGACGCGCCTGCGGAAGCACCGCCTGCGCCGATAGCCGTTTCGCCAGTAAACGCGACAGACCCTTCTCCAAGCGCGCCGGCGGCGCCGGCGCGGCCGGTGCCACCGGCGATGATAGACTGGTTGCAACTCTGCTTGAGTTTCGTCGTCGTCGAAGGTCTCGACATCCGGCGCCTCGAGTTCATCGAGAATGCCGCTTCTGGCAGTTGGAACGCCGGCCACTGCGTTGATTGGCCGAACTGTGCTTGCAAGGGCCGCGGCCCCGGCAATGCCAAACATTCCTGTCAAAAATAGTCGCCGATCCATGGAAACCTCCCAGTCTTCAACCAGCGATAGAACAAGCTAACGATGGTGAGATAGCGCAGTCGGTGCAAACGCCTAGTGCCGCACGGCGATTGGCGGTGGTCCGGTCGGCCGGAGGGTGTTGCCTCGTCCTCGAAGTGGGATGGCTACCTCGATCGACAAACACCCGGAGCTTTCTGAATGGATGGCGGGCCGAAAACAATGAAGATCGAATGACGTCTACGCCATAGCCACGCAATTTCACGCTACTCGCGTTGCAAGGAGGCTTGACTGCCATCCTACCAGAAGGTAGGTAAAAGCATGAGCAACTTGTCTACCACCTCTGAGGACATCCTGGCTTGTGCACGCTCACTGATCGTCGCTGGCGGCTACAACGGTTTCAGTTATGCCGACATTGCTGAAGTGGTCGGGATCCGTAAGGCGAGCATCCATCACCATTTCCCAAGCAAGGTCGATCTGGTTCGGACGCTGGTTGCGCGGTATCGCGAAGAAACTGAAGCGGGGATGGCAAATGTCGAACTTCACGAATCCGATCCGCTCGAACAGTTGCGGATCTATGCCGGGTATTGGGAAGCCTGCATCGCGAACGCCAGCGCCCCGTTTTGTATCTGCGCGCTGTTGGCAAGCGAGCTCCCCGTGCTGCCCGAGGAAGTTGGCCTTGAGGTCCGGGCGCATTTCCGCTCGCTGTCGGCTTGGCTGACATCGGTGATGGAGCGCGGTGCGCGGCACGGCCAATTTCGACTGATGAGTACCCCTCGTGCCGAGGCTGAAGCGTTCATGGCGACCGTTCACGGCGCGATGCTTTCGGCACGGGCCTATGGCGATCCGAAGGCATTCGCCGTCGTGACGGGCCCGCTCCTGGAGCGGCTCCGCGCTTCCCCCCGGATACGGGCCTAGATCTCACCTGGCCATAATAGCAATCACTCTGCGACGTTCGTCGAGAGTCCCTACCTACTAGTCGAAAGGACGATCCAATGACGGTTCACAGTGGCGATCTTTCCCGGGCCAGCCAGGAACAATGGCTCAAGCTTTATTACTTCGCTCGGACGGCGTTCTCGGCTGTCTGGGTGGCGGCTGCCTTTACGATGGGACAGAATTCCGGGGTGGTCGCGGCGGTTTTGCTCGTGGCTTATCCTGCATGGGATGCTCTCGCCAATTTCGTCGACGCATCGCGCAGCGGAGGATTGGGAGAGAATCGCACCCAGACCATCAACGTCGTGGTCAGTGTGGCGACAACGCTCGCGGTCATTGTTGCGCTGAAGATGAGCATGAATTGGGTGCTCGGCGTGTTCGGCCTATGGGCGATCCTGTCCGGCCTGCTTCAACTCGGCACCGCCGTCCGCCGTTGGAAGAGCTCTGGTGCGCAGTGGGCGATGGTCCTGAGCGGAGGGCAATCGGCACTGGCAGGCACGTTTTTCATCGCGCAGACGCGGATGCCGATGCCGCCATCGATCTCCAACGTGGCCGGCTATGCCGCAGTAGGCGCCCTCTACTTCCTGGTTTCGGCGGTGTGGCTGAGCGTGAGCCAATTGCGGCGGAAGGCTGCATAGGCCCGCGATCTTAAGCCATTACCGGCGCGATGAGAGATGCTGTTACCTATGGGTCCGGGTTGGACACATTGCGAAGTGGCGGAGAGGGAGGGATTCGAACCCCCGATGGGCTTGCACCCATGCCGCATTTCGAGTGCGGTGCATTCGACCACTCTGCCACCTCTCCGCGGTCATGGTCCGCCGTTGCCGGCGCGGCGCACTAGATAACGGCTGGACAGGCAGGTTACAAGGGCCAATCTGCCCCGGCGCCGCAGCTTCTGTCCGTGCTTCCTTCGAGCCTCCGGCAGCCGCTGCTCGATATTTGCTAGGACTGGGCTCAACCCATTCGCAGCTTGCCCGCGGCGCTTGCCTTGACTCAAGCCGAACCTTCGGTTAGGGACAGCGCGCAATCGGCGTGGAGGGATCTTCCGCGCCGCTTGTTTTTTGAACCCGCAGACTGACAAAAAGACGGCCGAACCGCCTGAAGCGGTTCATCAAGGCCGACCGAACAGCGAAAGGCAAAAAATGTTCGCAGTCATCAAAACGGGCGGCAAGCAGTATCGCGTTGCCGCCAACGATCTCCTGAAGATCGAAAAACTCGAAGCCAATGTCGGCGACATCGTCGAGATCGGTAGCGTGCTCGCGCATGGCGAAGGCGAAAACGTCACGTTCGGCGCGCCGTTCGTCGATGGTGCGATGGTCACCGCCGAAGTCGTCGAGCAGGGCAAGAACCGTACCGTCATCGCCTTCAAGAAGCGCCGTCGGCAGAATTCGCGCCGCAAGATCGGCCATCGCCAGCTTTTGACCACCGTCAGGATTGCCGAAATCCTGCTGGGTGGCGCCAAGCCGGCGAAGAAGGCCGCCGCCAAGACCGAAGCGAAGGCCGAAGTTGCAGCCAAGACCGAGGCGAAGGCTGAAGCCGCGCCGAAGGCAGCAGCGAAGGCAGAGGCTGCGCCGAAGAAGGAAGCCAAGGCCGAGACGACCGTGGACAAGGCTGCCGAAGCCGCCGCGCCGTTGTTCAAGGCGCCGAAGGGCGAGCCGGACGACCTGACCGTGATCAAGGGCATCGGCCCGGTCGCCGCCGGCCAGCTCAACGAACAGGGCATCACCACCTTTGCCCAGATCGCCAAGCTGTCCGACAAGGACGTCGCCAAGATCGACGAGCACATGCCGTTCAGCGCCGACCAGATCAAGGACTGGCGCGAGCAGGCCAAGGAATTGGCGAAGAAGTAGAACGAACCGGCGCAATCGTCGCCGGATCGGACTTGAAACGGAACGCGAACGCGTTCATAAGATCGTTTAGGCGCCTCGCGGCGCATCGGAGTAGTTAGATGGCACACAAGAAAGCTGGCGGATCGTCGCGCAATGGTCGCGACTCCCATTCCAAGCGGCTCGGCGTGAAGAAGTTCGGCGGCGAAGCCGTGATTCCGGGCAACATCATCATTCGTCAGCGTGGCACGACGTGGCATCCCGGCACCAATGTCGGCATTGGCACGGACCACACGCTGTTTGCGCTCGAAGCTGGCGCAGTCACCTTCAACAAAAAAGCCAATGGCCGAACCTACGTATCGGTGAACCCGATGACGAAGGCAGCGGAGTAGCCGGTTCCGCACGAGAACACCGGCACCCATCTCGGGAACCGGTGTCTGGCCAAGCCAGGAAATGGATCAGGGGAGATGGGTTTCCATCTCCCCTTTTTCTTGTGCCTGGAGGACTTTGATATGGTTGCCGAAGCGGAAGCGACAGACGACGAAAGTTACACGATAGATTGCCCGGTCCTAGTCACCGAGCGGCTGGTCATGCGTGCCCCGCGTGAAAGCGATATCGAGCAATTGGTGGCGCTCGCCGACAACCGCCACGTCGCGGAAATGCTGGCTCGCATGCCGCATCCCTATGGCGAGGCGGAGGCACGCGCTTTCCTGGCCATGACGGCATCGCGCCGGGCCGGAATCGCCTATGCGTTGACGCTGGCCGGCACCGAGACCTTCGTCGGCTGTGCCGGGCTCAACACTACGGATCGTGGGCTGGAGCTCGGCTACTGGATCGGCGAGCCGTACTGGAAACGCGGCTACGCGACGGAAGCAGCGCACGCACTGGTCGACCTTGCCTTCCAGAGAACCACGATCCAGGTGCTGCACGCCTCGACGCGGGTTATCAATCCGGCCTCGCGCCGGGTCATCCACAAATGCGGCTTCCAGTATGCCGGCCAGGGCATGCTGAACTCGATCGTTGCCGGCCAGGTGCCGGTCGAGCGCTACCGCCTCGATCGCAAGACCTGGACCAGCCTGCGGAACTGGGTGCATTTTTGATGGATGCGGCTCACGTCATCTCGAGCCAGACCGGCAAGTGATCCGAACCGGCCGCTTGCCGGTCGACCCACAGGCGCCTCAGCGATTTGGCAAGCGAGGCGCTGGTGAAGATGTAGTCGATGCGCTTGTAGCGGCTGGTATCGCCCGGCCGCTTGGGGTCGACCCAGGTGACGAGATCGGCGCCGGCAGCGCCGAGGCGGGTGGCAGCATCGATGGCGAGGTCGGCGGTCACCGGCATGCCGAATTCATGGTCAGGCTGGCCGGCGAGTTCGACATGTTCCGGCGATCCGGCCAGCATGTTGAAGTCGCCCATGACGACGAAGGCTTCGGGACAAGGCAGGTCCGGCAAGCCGATCTCGGCGACGCCGGAGAGCCCGCCGCCCTCGAGCGGGTATTTCAACAGACGCTGGCGCAGAAAGCGGATCTGGCTCAGCCGTTCAACCGGGCTACGGTGGTCGAGATGGGTGGAATAGAAGCGGATCGGACCAAGCGGCGTTTCGATCAGCGCCTCCAGCGCGCCGCGCTGGAAGTTCATCGCCTCGACACTGCGGCTGCGCGGCAAAAGGAGATTGCGCGACAGATGGATCGGCGTCCTCGACAGCACCATGTTGCCGAGCTGGAAGGTGGTCGTGATGGCGCGGCCGTTCTCCAGGCGCGAGCCGGCGTCGGCCTCGAAATTGCTGCCGTAGACGGCAAAATAGTCGGGCAGCGCCTCGCCGAGGTCGGCCACCATGTCGCGGCCGCCATTCTTCGGGTTAGCGCGGGTGACCTCCTGCAGCGCGATCACGTCGGCGCCGCGCACGGCATCGGCGATACGGCCGACATCATAGCGGGCGTCGAGGCCGACGCCGTAGTGGATATTGTAAGTTACCAGCTTCATTCCGACATCTCGCGCTTGGAAAGCCGAGGATCGATTTTTCGGCAAGGGTCAACCAAATGGTACGCGCCCAGAGCTACGCGCGACGTTACAGTAGCAAAAACGGCCCTCGCCCTTCGACCCGCCTTGGTTTAGAGCAATCCCGCAAAGCCAATAGCAGAAACCATACAATCCGATGAAATTTCTCGATCAAGCCAAGGTCTACATCCGCTCCGGCGACGGCGGCGCCGGTTCGGTGTCGTTCCGGCGCGAAAAGTTCATCGAGTTCGGCGGTCCGGACGGCGGCGACGGCGGTCGCGGCGGCGATGTCTGGGTCGAGGCGGTCGATGGGCTGAACACGCTGATCGACTATCGCTACCAGCAGCATTTCAAGGCCAAGACCGGGACGCACGGCATGGGCCGCAACATGACCGGCGCCAAGGGTGCCGACGTAACGCTGAAAGTGCCGGCCGGAACACAGGTCTTTGCCGAGGACAATGAGACGCTGATCTGCGATCTGACGGTCGTCGGCCAGCGCTTTCTGTTGGCCAAGGGCGGCAATGGCGGTTTCGGCAACCAGCACTTCAAGACCTCGACCAACCAGGCGCCGCGCCGCGCCAATCCCGGACTGCCGGGCGAAGAGCTCAACATCTGGCTCAGGCTGAAGCTGATCGCCGATGCCGGCCTTGTCGGGCTGCCCAACGCCGGCAAGTCGACCTTCCTGGCGGCGGTCACCGCGGCCAAGCCGAAGATCGCCGACTATCCCTTCACCACGCTGCATCCGGGCCTTGGCGTGGCCCGCATCGACGGTCGCGAATTCGTCATTGCCGATATTCCGGGCCTGATCGAAGGCGCGCATGAAGGTGTCGGCATCGGCGACCGCTTCCTTGGCCATGTCGAGCGCACGCGTGTCCTTCTGCATCTTGTCTCGGCGCAGGAAGAAAATCCGGCCAATGCCTACAAGACCGTGCGTGCCGAGCTCGAAGCCTACGGCAATGGGCTGACCGACAAGGTCGAAATCGTCGCGCTTTCCCAGGTCGACATACTCGATGCCGACGCACGCAAGAAGAAGGCCGCCTCGCTGAAACGTGCCGCCGGCCGCGCGCCGATGCTGCTTTCGGCGGTCACCGGCGAAGGCGTCGAGGCGGTGCTGCGCGCGCTGATGGGGGTGGTGGCGGAGGCACGCGAAGCCGTCGCCGCGCCGGTCGAGACGCGCTGGAACGCATAGCCATGGCCGCGCAATCGCTGAAAAATTATCGGCGCATTGCCGTCAAGATCGGCTCGGCGCTGCTTGTCGACCGCACGACGGGCCTGAAGCGCGAGTGGCTGGCCTCGCTTGCGGACGACATCGCCGTGCTGGCCAATGGCGGCGCCGAAATTCTCGTCGTGTCTTCGGGCGCGATTGCACTCGGCCGCACCATCCTCGGCCTCGGCAAGCGGGCGCTGAAGCTCGAGGAGAGCCAGGCTGCTGCTGCCGTCGGGCAAATCGCGCTGGCCGGCGCCTGGTCGGATGCGCTCGGCAAGAATGGCTTGAAATCGGGCCAGATCCTGCTGACGCTCGGCGACACCGAAGAGCGCCGCCGCTATCTCAACGCGCGGGCGACGATTTCGACACTGCTCAAGATGAAGGCGGTGCCGGTCATCAACGAGAACGATACGGTGGCCACCTCCGAAATCCGCTATGGCGACAACGACCGGCTGGCGGCGCGTGTCGCCACTATGATGGGCGCCGATCTTTTGGTGCTGCTCTCCGACGTTGACGGGCTCTACACGGCACCGCCGGCGCGTGACCCGCAAGCTCGATTCATTCAGGTCGTCGACCGCATCACCCCCGACATCGAAGCGATGGCGGGTGCCGCTGCTTCGGAATTGTCGCGCGGCGGCATGCGCACCAAGCTCGACGCCGGCAAGATCGCGACCGCCGCCGGCACCGCCATGATCATCACATCGGGCACGCGGCTGTCGCCGCTGCTGGCAATCGAGCGCGGCGAGCGTGCCACCTTCTTCCGGCCGAGCGCCAATCCGGTCAAGGGCTACAAGACCTGGATCGCCGGGCAGCTCGAACCGGCCGGCCGGCTGACCGTCGATGCCGGCGCCATCGGCGCGCTGCTCTCCGGCAAGTCGCTGCTGCCGGCCGGGGTCAAACTGGTCAGCGGCAATTTTGCGCGTGGCGACACGGTGGCGATCCTGTCGCCCGAGGGCCGCGAGATCGCGCGCGGGCTGGTTGCCTATGATGCCGCCGATGCCGTAAGGATCGCTGGCCTGAAGACGACAGAGATCGAAACGGTGCTCGGCTACGAGGCGCGTTCGGCGATGATCCACCGCGATGACCTTGTGGTGAGCGGCGCGACCGACTGAGAAAGGGCTCCATGCACCCTACTTGCGGGGTTCAGGCGGCCATTTAGGCGGGTTGCGGTATCTTTCCTCAACGTCGCGTTTAGTTCTCAGCAACTCGCTGCAGCCTCCCAGCTCTGCTTCGATCCCAGCCTTGGCTCGTCGATCCACCTCGATTTGGGAAATGTCCTTGTCGTCCCCGGCGACGACATCGCGAATAAGCCCGTCGGTCGTTGTTATTTTCGCACTTGTATCCTCCTTCGTCCTTTTTTCTATTTCCGCTTCAAGCCGAGCCCGCGGCCCACATCCATGGAGCTCCTCGACAACGACGGCAATCCGAGAGGGCGGTGTCGCCGGTGCGCCGCAGTAGCGTTCAGCAAAAGCAAGTTGCACCATCAAGCTGTACCCAATCAAAGCCATCCCGTCGGGGCTCTCGCCAGGCTCGAACTTGTCGTCGCAGTAGTCGGCGGCGTGAAGGCCTGTCGGCAGGAGCATCGCGCCGACAGCAACGAGAATTATGAAGCTCTTCATTCTACTCCCCCAGATTTGCGGCCATTGCCGCGAAGGCCGGCCGCGTGTAAATCCACCAAGCTTCACCGGAGCGGTCAGATGCTGAACAAACACAAAGGCGAAGATGTAGCCAGTTTGATGGCACGGACGGGCCGTAAGGCCCGCGCCGCCGCCCGACCGCTGGCCATCGCCACCACCGCCGCCAAGAATGCGGCGCTTCTCGCCATGGCCGACGCGGTCGTTTCCCGTGAGCAGGACATTCTTGACGCCAATGCCATCGATGTCTCGAATGGCCACGAGTCCGGGCTTTCCGGCTCGTCCATGGACCGGCTGAAGCTGGATCCGGCGCGCATCCGCGCAATGGCCGACGGTATTCGCGAAATCGCCGCACTCGGCGATCCGGTCGGCGATGTCATCGCCGCATGGGACCGGCCGAACGGTTTGCATATCGAACGGGTGCGCACACCGCTCGGCGTCGTCGGCGTCATCTATGAGAGCCGGCCGAACGTGACCGCCGATGCCGGCGCGCTCTGCCTCAAGGCGGGCAATCCGGTGATCCTGCGCGGCGGTTCGGATTCGCTCAACTCTTCCGCCGCGATCCATGCCTGCCTGGTCGAGGGGCTGAAGGCAGCCGGGCTGCCGGAAGATGCCATCCAACTGGTGCCGACTACCGATCGCGCCGCCGTCGGCGAAATGCTGAAGGGGCTTTCCGGCAATCTCGAGGTCATCATTCCGCGCGGCGGCCGCAGCCTGGTCGAGCGTGTGCAGAACGAGGCGCGGGTGCCGGTCTTCGCGCATCTCGAGGGCATCTGCCATCTCTATATCGACCGATCGGCTGATCTCGACATGGCGGTCAAGATCGCGGTCAATGCCAAGATGCGGCGCACCGGGGTGTGCGGTGCTGCCGAGACGCTGCTGGTCGACCGTGCCGTCGCCGGCACGCACCTGGTGCCGATCCTCGAGGCCTTGCGGGCGGCAGGCTGCGAGATCCACGCCGATGCCGAGGTGCTGAGGCTTTATGCCGATGCCCAGCCCGCGACCGATGCAGACTGGGTGACCGAATATCTCGATGCCATCATTGCGGTGAAGCTGGTCGACGGCATTGGCGACGCCATCGAGCATATCGAGACGTTTTCCTCGCATCACACCGAGGCGATTATCGCCGAGGATGCAAAGGCCGTCGAACGGTTCTTCAACGAGATCGATTCGGCGATCCTTCTGCACAACGCCTCGACCCAGTTTGCCGATGGCGGCGAGTTCGGCATGGGCGCCGAGATCGGCATCGCCACCGGCAAGATGCATGCACGCGGGCCGGTCGGCGTCGAGCAACTGACCTCGTTCAAATACCGCGTACGCGGGTCGGGACAGGTGAGGCCTTGAAGCTGTTCGCCGTTCGAGCCTGAAGCTTTGTGCCCAGCCACCCCCCTCTGTCCTGCCGGACATCTCCCCCTCAAGGGGGGAGATTGGCTGTCATTTCTGATTTCGCCAATCGCCGGCGTTGCAAGATTTGCGCCTGCGATGAAGCCGCCAATCTCCCCCCTTGAGGGGGAGATGTCCGGCAGGACAGAGGGGGGTGCCTGACGCATGCTTTCCTCGTCTGAGCATCCCGTTCCCTCCCACTATCTGCACATGCCGCATGCCGGGAAAGGCGTGGCGGTCGGGCTGTTCGGCGGTTCGTTCAACCCGCCGCATGCCGGCCATGCGCTGGTCGCCGAGATCGCACTCAGACGCCTTGCGCTCGATCAGCTGTGGTGGATGGTGACGCCCGGCAATCCGCTCAAGAATGCCGGAGACCTGGCGCCGCTGGCCGAGCGGCTGCAGCTATCCGAAAAGATCGCGAAGAACCCGAAGATCAAGGTCACCGCATTCGAGGCGGCCCACCGCGTCCGCTTCACCGCCGACACGCTGGCGCTGGTCAAGGCGCGTAACCCGGGCGTCGATTTTGTCTGGATCATGGGCGCCGACTCGCTTCGCGACTTCCACCGCTGGCAGCGCTGGCGCCGCATCGTCATGACGTTCCCGATCGCGGTGGTCGACCGGCCAGGCGCGACGCTGTCGTTCCTGTCGTCGGTGGTCGCCAAGACCTTCGACTATGCCCGCGTCGACGAGGGCGACGCACCGCGGCTCGCCCGCATGACGGCGCCGGCCTGGACCTTCATCCACGGCCCGCGTTCGTCGCTGTCGTCGAGCGCGATCCGCAAGGTGGCGAAGGGATAGGAGTCTCCTTCTCCCCTTGTGGGAGAAGGTGGCCGAGCGAAGCTCGGTCGGATGAGGGGTGCTGGAATGATCGCTATCTTGAAGAACTAAGCACTTAAAATCCCTCGGTCTTTTTACGCTGCATTTCTTCCAGCACCCCTCATCCGTCTCGGCGCTGCGCGCCGATCCACCTTCTCCCACAAGGGGAGAAGGCAAGTCCGGTGATGTCGCTTTTGCCGCTGCCTTGACCTGCTTGATGGGCGATCCTCGGTCATGACGATTCTCGAGCGCGACCAGGACAAGAACGGTCTAGGGCAGCCGGCGCCGTCGATCGCCATTGCCAGCATCCTTTTGTCGATGGCGCTGATCCGACATGGGCGGGGCTGATCGTCACCGGCCTTTCGGCTGGCGGCCTCGCCGGCTGCATCCTGACCGGGCCGCTGGTGCGGCGTGTCGGCCATGCCCGCGTGTTCATGGTGCTGTCGGCGCTGATCGTGCTGTCCAACGCCGCGGTCGGCGCGGGGCCGCACCCATTGCCATGGATCGCTGCACGGGCACTCTACGGCTTTGCCATATGCGGCCTGTTCATTGTCGCGCAGAGCTGGCTGAACGATGTCGTCGCCAACGCCATCCGCGGCCGGGTCATGGCTATCTTCTACGTTGCCTACGTCGCCGGGCTCGGCGTCGGCTACTCGACGCTGGCGTTGATCGATATCCGCGCGGCCGACGCGCCGCTGATCGGCATTGCCTTCACCGCGCTGTCGATCCTTCCCGTCGGGCTGACGCGGCTTGCGCAGCCGCCGGCGCCGCAAGCGGCGTCCGTGGCGCTCGGCCGCGCCTGGCGGATCTCCCCGGTCGGCGTTGCCGGTATGCTTGCCGTCGGCGGCCTGTCGATGACGATCTCGGGTTTTGCGCCGATCCATGCCACGGCCAAGGGCTACAGCCAGGCCGACGTCGCCTTGCTGCTTTCGGCAATGCCGGTCGGCACGCTGATCCTGCAGATTCCGCTCGGCTGGATTTCCGACCGCACCGACCGGCGCTTTGTGCTGATCGCGGCGTCGGCGCTTGCCGCCGCGGCGGGCCTGTTTGCCCTCGGTTTCGACGGCGGCGCGCTGGCGGTGCTGCTCGTCATCTATGTGGTCTGGGACGGCGCCTCGGAATCGATCTATTCGCTTGCCAGCGCCCATGCCGGCGACCGCGCCGGCAAGGACGACATGGTGGCGTTGTCGAGCTCGCTTTTGTTTGCCTGGTCGCTGTCCGGCTTCGTCGTACCCGGCATTGTGACCGGACTTTCCGCCGTCTACGGCACGCAGGCCTTCATCTATGTGGCAATCGTCATTGCCACAGCCTACTGCCTGTTCGTTCTCTGGCGCGTCGTCATGGTTCGGCCGGTGCCCGCCACCGAGACCGGCAGTTTCGCGCCAATGACGGCGCAGGCGCCGTTGCCTGTCGATCTCGCCTTCGCGCCCGAAGATCAGCGCGGGCGCGGAGAGCTTTGAGGGCCATCTGCCGGCCGGGTTCAAATGCTCTATTGCTGCGTGGCTGAGGCCTCCGGCTGCGGCACTTGCGGCGCCGGCGCCGGGATTGAAAGGCCTTCGGCATCGAACGCCTGCTTGACGCTCTTGGTGAGGTCGATCTGGGCGGCGAAGAAATCGGCAGCCGCCGTCCAGTAGCGCAAGGTGATGGCGACGGTGCTGTCGCCGACAGTCGCGACAAAGGCGATCGGCGCCGGCTGCCGCCTGACGCGTCGGTCGGCGGCGGCGACACCGAGCATGGTCTTCTGCGCAAAATCGATGTCGTTCCAGGAGCCGATGCTGAGCGTGATGTCGCCGCGGCGCACACCGTTGCGGGTGAAATTGCGGACCGGCTGGTTCCACAGGGTCGAGTTGGGTGCAAGCACGTAGACGCCTTCGACCGTCCTCAGCGTTGTGGCAAACAGCCCGATCTCCTCGACGGTGCCGGATATCGCGCCGACTTCGACATATTCGCCGATGCGGAACGGCCGCAGCGCCAGGAGCATGATGCCGGCGGCAATGTTCTGCAGCGTGCCTTGCAGCGCCAGGCCGATGGCCAGGCCGGCGGCACCGATAGCGGCAATGATCGAAGCCGTCTGCACGCCGAACTGGCCGAGAACCATGATTACGACCAGTCCCAGGATGGCGTAGCGGACGACCTGCGAGAAGAAATGGCGGAGCGTTTCGTCGAAGCCGCTGATATGGCCGAGGCCGGCATAGATCGAACGCTCGGCGAGGCCGGCGACGATGTAGCCGATGACCAGCAGGATGACGGCGCCGACCGCCGAAAGCGAGTAGGAGACGATCAGCGTGCTGAGTTGCGCCAGGCCGGATTGCACGGTGAGGAGAGCGTTCTGGGGATCGATCGGCATGTCGGGATTCCGGTTCGTGGATGAGCCGATAACCGCTGCGGGGCGAGGCGGTTCCGATTTTCTGGCCCGAAAAGCCGGATATTCGGCCGCTGCCGGGTGCCTGCTTGCGAGCGGTGTCTTGAAACTGCAACCTAACTCTGCCTATCTAAGCAGTGTCACCTGATTTCAGAGGTGATTTGGTTGTTCTTGCTGCGAAAGGAAATACACTGAGAACAGCACTGCGGAAGAAGGCCGACATCGTGCCTTCGCCGGCCGGGATCAGCGTAAACGACGCCGTGTCCCGCGCCATCAAGACAGTCCTTGCCAGTCTGGAAGACTCCAAGGCCGAAAACATCGTCTCAATCGACATTCAGGGGAAATCGAGCCTCGGCGACTACATGGTCGTCGCGTCGGGCCGATCGCACCGTCATGTCTCGGCTGTTGCCGATCATCTCCTCAAGGCGCTGAAGGATGCCGGGCTCGGCACTGCACGCGTCGAGGGGCTGGCTGGCGCCGACTGGGTCCTGATCGATTCGGGCGACATCATCGTCCATGTCTTCCGTCCCGAGGTCCGCGACTTCTACAATCTCGAAAAGATGTGGCAGGCGCCCGATCTCGAGGAGGAGACCCTCCACTGAGCCGTATTCGTCTTGATGCATGTCGTCGTCCGACATGCATCAGCGGCTCTTCGAGGCAGGGATGAAGATTACGGTTCATGCCGTGGGCCGAATGAAAGCCGGCCCCGAGAAGCAGTTGGCCGACCGCTATTTCGAGCGTTTTGCCAGGAGCGGTCCTGCCGTGGGCCTCGAATTCGCCGGGATCGTCGAGATTGCCGAAGGTCGCGCGCAGACGGCCAATGAGCGCCGGCGCGAGGAAGGCCAGAAACTGCAGACGCACTTGCAACCGGGCACGGCGCTGATGCTGCTGGATGAGCGCGGCAAGAACCTTTCCTCCGAGGATTTCGCCGGTCGCATAGGTTCGCTGCGCGATGGCGGGCGCAAGGCGCTGGTGATCGCCATTGGCGGCGCCGACGGCCATGACCAGTCACTGCGCGACCTGGCTGATCTGACGGTGTCGCTCGGCGCGCTGACCTGGCCGCATCAGCTGGTCCGCGTGATGCTGGGCGAGCAGCTTTACCGGGCGGCCACGATCCTTTCCGGTCACCCCTACCATCGTTCATGAAGTCGGCTCCGTCGGCGAATTGATGCCAGCCGCCCGGATTTTTGCCCCAATGCTCATCGACAGTTTGGGCTCATGGGGTTTGTCGATGACGGCCGGGGCTCGAACATGGTTGATGGTTCGTTAACGAAGCCGCGCATAGAGTTGGGCTTCAATGTCTGAAGACTGGAAATCACGAACGGGCTCCTGGCGCGTGCGCTACGGCATCGCCGTGGCGACGATCGCGCTTTCGCTCGGCGTCGCGCGGGCCGAGAACACGCTCGACCTGGCGCCCGACCCGGACCAGAGCCGCGCCGAATACGAAAAAGTATCGAAAGAGATCACGCTGTCGTCCGAGCGGCTGGCCAAGCTCGCCGCTGACATAGCGGCTGTCAAGAAGGACCACGCCTCGATCACCGCGGCGCTGATCCAGTCGGCGATGACCGAGCAGAAGCTCGGCCAGGACATCGAGGACATTGGCGGCAAGCTGGAAGGGCTGAAGGCGCAGGGGCAGAAGATCCGCGCCTCACTGGCCGCCAGACGCGACGTTCTGGCCGAAGTGCTCGGCGCGCTGCAGCGCATGGGGCTCAATCCGCCGCCGGCGATCCTGGTCAAGCCGGAGGACGCATTGTCGTCGGTGCGCAGCGCCATCCTGCTCGGTGCCGTGGTGCCGGAACTGCGCCACCAGACCGACATGTTGCTGGCCGACCTCAAGGAGCAGTCGCGGGTGACGGCCTCGATCGAGGCCGAGCGGGCGCGGCTGACGGCAGCTGTCGGCGAGCAGGCGGCGGAAAAAAAGCGGCTCGGCATGCTGCTCGAAGCCAAGCAGAAGCTCGCCGCCGATACGCAAACCGCGCTGGCCGCCGAAAAGCAGCGGTCCGCGACGCTGGCAGCCAAGGCCGGCAGCCTGAAAGAACTGATCGCCTCGCTCGAGGCCGACAGAGCCCGCAAGGCGGCGGATGCGGCCAAGGCAGCCGAGCAAAAGACGGCCGACGCCGACAAGGGCCCGGCATCGGCTGCGGCGCCGACGGAATTGGCCTCGCTGCCGGTGCCGGAGAGCAACAGGCTCACCGCTGCCGCGCCGTTTTCCGCGCTTCAAGGGCAGATCGCGCTGCCGGTCACCGGCAGGATCAAGCGGCGCTTCGGGGCCGACGACGGTAACGGCGCGGTGATGCTCGGTGACATGGTTGCGACACAATCGGGAGCCATCGTCACAGCGCCGGCGGATGGAAATGTGCTTTATGCGGGGCCTTTCCGCTCTTACGGTCAACTCTTGATCCTGAATGCGGGTGACGGCTATCATGTCGTCCTGGCGGGGATGAGCAGAATCAGCGTCGCGTCTGGCCAGTCGGTGCTCGCAGGTGAGCCGGTCGGCGCGATGGGAGAGGCCCGGGTGGCGAGCACCTCGGCATCGAAGAATGGAAATGCCACACCGGAGCTCTATGTCGAGTTCCGCAAGGATGGAAAACCCGTCGATCCGGCCCCATGGTGGGCGGACCGTTTTTCTGGAAGGACGTGAATGATGCGGAAACTGTCGCTTCTGTTTGCCGGTGCGCTGATGGGTGCATCGGCGATGAGCCTGGTCTATGGCGCGCCCGGCTCGACAGCGAAGGCTGCGGGCTCCGAGACCTATAAGCAACTGGCGATCTTCGGCGATATCTTCGAACGGGTAAGGGCGAATTATGTGACGCCGCCCGACGACAAGTCGCTGGTTGAAAATGCCATCAACGGCATGCTGTCGTCGCTCGACCCACACTCCTCCTACATGAATGCCGAAGAAGCGCAGGACATGCGCGTGCAGACCAAGGGCGAATTCGGCGGCCTCGGCATCGAGGTCACCATGGAGAACGACCTGGTCAAGGTGATCACGCCGATCGACGATACGCCGGCCGCCAAGGCAGGCGTGCTCGCCGGCGACTATATCGCCAAGATCGACGGCGAGGAGGTCCGCGGCCTGACCCTCAACGACGCCGTCGAGAAGATGCGCGGGCTGGTCAATACGCCGATCAAGCTCACCATCCTGCGCCAGGGCGCCGACAAGCCGATCGAACTGACCGTCGTGCGCGATATCATCAAGGTCAAGGCGGTCAAGTTCCGGGTCGAAAACGACATCGGCTACATGAAGATCACCTCCTTTACCGAAAAGACCTATGACGACCTCGAGAATGCCATCGACACCATCAAGAAGCAGGTGCCGAACGACAAGCTCAAGGGCTACGTGCTCGACCTGCGCCTCAATCCGGGCGGTTTGCTCGACCAGGCGGTGAGCGTGTCGGATGCCTTCCTCGACCGTGGCGAGATCGTCTCGACGCGCGGCCGCGATCCGAAGGACGTCACCCGCTTCGACGCGCGGGCCGGCGACGACATCGGCGGCAAGCCGCTGATCGTGCTCGTCAATGGCGGCTCGGCCAGCGCATCGGAAATCGTTGCCGGCGCGCTGCAGGATCTGCGCCGCGCCACCGTGGTCGGCACGCAGTCCTTCGGCAAGGGTTCGGTGCAGACCATCATTCCGCTCGGCGAGAACGGGGCACTGCGGTTGACGACGGCGCTCTATTACACGCCGTCCGGCAAGTCGATCCAGGGCAAGGGCATCACGCCCGACATCAAGGTCGACCAGCCGCTGCCGGCGGAACTGCAGGGCAGGGACCTGACGCGCGGCGAATCGGACCTCAAGGGCCATATCAAGGGCGCCGACGAAAGCACGACCGGTTCGGGCTCGGCCGCCTATGTGCCGCCGGAACCCAAGGACGATTTGCAGCTCATCTATGCCGAGCAACTGCTGCGCGGCCAGAAGACCGATCCGGCGTTCCCGCCGAATCCGCAAAAGGCCGTGTTGAACCAGTAAGGGCGGGCAAGCCGGGCCAAACAGGTCTGGCTGCCTGAGCGAAGCGATGCGATGCTGCCGGGGCCGCGAGGCTCCGGCAGTTTGATTCGGGGCTGCGGCCGGCATGCTGCGCGTCCAGTGGAGCAAGGGGACGCGCCGACATTTTGGATTTTGCGCCTCCGGAGAAGGTTTACTTCGGGGATGCACGCCGGGGGGTGCGGGCTTGGCTGATATCGGCAAGGACATAGAACGACCTCTCGGACAGGCGATCCGGCTGCCGCGCTCAGGCAGCGGGATCAGCGCCGGTGCGGTCGCGGCCGCGCTTGTCGTGCTGTCCGTGGTCGGCGTCTCCAGCGCGATCGCCTTGCGAGACAAGCCGTTCCGGAAGCTGCAAGAAGTAGCCGTTTCGACGCCGAAGACGCCGGCGGCGGATACCGTCGCCGCGCCCGCCAAGGCGACGCCCGAAATGGCTGCGCCAAGCAACGCAAGGGGGGCCAACATAAGCGGGCCGAAGACGGGCGGTCCGCAGATCATCCATGTCCAGACCGAAGAGGGCGACGGTCCACCCAATGCGGCCATCGTCATCCGCGACCCTTCGACGATCGGCCAGAACCTCAGGATCGCGCACATTCCCGACAAGGCGCTGGTCGAGGCCAGCGAAACCGGTCCGTTGCCGATCCGCGCCGCCGACGGCAGGCGCCCGTTCGATGTCTATGCGCGGCCGTGGTCCGGGGCTCGCGGTGCACGCGTCGCGCTCGTCATCGGCGGGCTTGCCGTGTCGCAGACCGGCACGCAGGCAGCCATCGCCAAGCTGCCGGCGGAAGTGACGCTGGCCTTCGCGCCGCAAGGCAACAGCATCGGCCGCTGGATGCAGGTGGCGCGGCAGAGCGGCCATGAGGTCATCATGCAGGTACCGCTTGAGCCGTTCGACTATCCGAACGTCAATCCCGGCCGTAACACGCTGACCGTGGCTGCAACGCCGGACGAGAATTTGAAGAATTTACGCTGGGCGCTGTCGCGAACGACCAACTACACCGGCGTCATGAACTATATGGGCGCCCGCTTTTCGGCCGACGCGACGGCGATGGGGCCGTTGATGGCCGAGCTTGGCAAGCGTGGTCTGGCCTATGTCGACGACGGTTCGTCGGCGCGCAGCCTGGCACCCGAACTGGCGCTGAAGGACGGCGTGCCGTTCGTCGGCGGCGATACGGCGATCGATGCGGTGCAGGACCGCGGCGCCATATTGAAGAAACTGGATGGGCTGGAAGCGACGGCACGGGCGAAAGGGTTTGCCGTTGGCATCGGCTCGGCTTTCGACCTGACGGTGGATACCGTGTCTTCCTGGGTGACCGAGGCCAAGAAGCGTGGCATCGAGATCGTGCCGGTTTCGGCGGTGGCCATAGATCCGGAAAAAGGCTGAGATGGCAAAGAACAAGCTCGTTGAGCCCGAGACGCTGCCCTACCGGCCCTGCGTAGGGGTGATGGTCCTCAATGAGGCCGGCCTGGTCTGGGTCGGCCGTCGCATTGCCGAGCCGGACAGCGAATTCGCTGGAACGACGCAGCTCTGGCAGATGCCGCAGGGCGGCATCGATGATGGCGAGGAGCCGCTGCCCGCGGCGGCGCGTGAACTTTACGAAGAGACCGGCATGCGCTCGGTGTCGCTGCTGGCCGAGGCGCCGCACTGGATCAAATACGATCTGCCGGCGCATCTGGTCGGCGTCGCCTTCAAGGGACGATATCGCGGCCAGACGCAGAAATGGTTTGCCTTCCGTTTCCACGGCGACGAAACCGAGATCGCGATCAATCCGCCGCCGGGTGGCCACAAGGCCGAGTTCGACCGGTGGGCGTGGCGGCCGATGCTGGAATTGCCGGGCCTAATCGTGCCGTTCAAGCGCAAGGTCTACGAAGACGTGGTGGCGGCGTTCCGGCACCTGGTGGCGTAGCCGCCGGCCTTCCGTTAAAACAGGTCGGCATGAACGACATCTCCAGCAAATCTCTTCCGCCGACCGTCACCCTGGGCGAACCGATCAGCGAAGCCGCGGCAGGGGCGATCCTGACCATCGATCTCGGCGCCGTCCGTGAGAACTACCGGCGGCTGAAGGCGCGGCTGGGCGGCGTCGGCTCTGCTGGAGTGGTCAAGGCCGACGGCTATGGGATTGGCGCGGCGCCGGTGGCGGCGGCGCTGATGGGTGAGGGCTGTAATACTTTCTTTGTTGCGCATTTGGCCGGCGGCATCTTGCTGCGCAAGGCGCTCGGCTCAGACCCGGCCATTTATGTGCTGAACGGCATTCCGCCGGGTGCGGAAAGGGAAGCGGTTGCGGCAGGGCTTTGCACCGTACTCAACAGCGCCAGCCAGCTCTCGGCATGGCGTGAAGCGGCGGGGCGGGTGGGCCGCAAATTGCCAGCCGCCGTCCAGGTCGACAGCGGCATGTCGCGGCTCGGCATGACGCCATCCGAGGTGAAGGCAGTCGCGCAGGATCCGCAGGCTTTCGACGGTGTCGAACTGACGTTCGTGATGAGCCATCTCGCCTGCGCCGATGAACCCGAGCAGCCGGCCAACGAGCGGCAGCGGCTGGAATTCGAACGGCTGCGCCGGATGCTGCCGGAAGCGCCGGCTTCCTTTGCCAATTCATCAGGCATTTTTCTCGGGCAGCGCTATCACTACGACCTCGTTCGTCCGGGTGCCGCTCTCTATGGCGTCAATCCGACGCCGGCGAAGGACAATCCGATGCTGCCGGTGGTGCGATTGCAAGCCAAGGTCATCCAGACGCGGATATTGGAGGCCGGCGCCGGTGTCGGCTACGGTCACACTTTCCACACCAAGGCTCCGCTTGCCGCGGCTACGATTTCGCTCGGCTATGGCGATGGCTGGCATCGACGCGCCGCTTCCTCCGCCTGGCTCGAAAATGTGCGGCTGCCCTTCGTCGGCCGGGTTTCGATGGATTCGATCATCCTCGACATTTCCGCATTGCCGCCCGGCAGGCTGAAGGCCGGCGACCTCGTCGAACTCATTGGACCGTCGTCGCAGACGGTGGACCAGGTAGCCGGCCAAGCCGGCACCATCGGCTATGAGGTCTTGACCAGCCTCGGCCACCGTTTCCACCGGCGCTATGTGAATGGCTAGGACGCAAGGTTGTTGTCCTCACGCATGTCTTTTCCCTAAGCATCGGCACTTGGCTGACGCCACAGAATCCGGCAGACATGAGGCGGCGATGATCCCGGTCTCGAATCCCGACGAGATGCCGCCGCGGAGAACCAAACGATGAAGATCTTCGTGCTGGGCGGCGGCGTGATCGGGGTCACCACCGCCTATTTTCTTGCCGAGGCCGGTCATCAGGTGACGGTGATCGATCGCCAGAAAGGCCCGGCGCTGGAAACCAGCTTTGCCAATGCCGGCGAGATCTCGCCCGGCTATGCCTCGCCCTGGGCCGGGCCCGGCGTTCCGCTGAAGGCCATCAAATGGCTTTTGATGAAGCACGGTCCACTGGTGGTGCGACCGGCCCTCGATCCGCATATGTGGATGTGGCTGGTCAAGATGCTGCGCAATTGCACGGCTGAACGCTACGCGCTGAACAAGGCGCGCATGGTGCCGCTGGCCGAGTACAGCCGCGACACGCTGAAGGCGCTGCGCGAGGCGACCGGCATCGCCTATGACGAGCGCGCCAAGGGCACGCTGCAGCTCTTCCGAACGCAAAAGCAGATCGACGGCGTCGGCGGCGATGTCGAGGTGCTGAAGGCCTATGGCGTCCCCTACGAGGTCCTCGACCCCGACGGCTGCATTGCGGCCGAGCCTGGGCTGGCCGGCGTGCGCGAAAAATTCGTCGGTGGCCTGCGGTTGCCCGGCGACGAAACCGGCGACTGCAAGATGTTCACCGACAGGCTTGCCAAGCTTTGCGCGGTACGCGGCGTCACCTTCGAATACGACACGGAGATACGGCGCGTCGTCAAGAAGCGCGATCGCATCACCAACGTCAGCACCAGCAAGGGCTGGATGGTCGCTGATGCCTATGTGATGGCGATGGGCAGCTATTCGGCACGGTTCATGCGCATGCTGAAGCGGCCCATCCCGGTCTACCCGGTCAAGGGCTATTCGATCACCCTGCCGATCAAGGACGCCGCCGCCGCACCGGTCTCGACCGTGATGGACGAGAGCTACAAAGTAGCGATCACCCGGCTCGGCGACCGTATCCGGGTCGGCGGCACGGCGGAGATTTCCGGCTTCGACCTGCGGCTGCACGAATCGCGGCGGCGCACGCTCGAACATTCGGTCGGCGACCTGTTTCCGGGCAGCGGCGACATGCGATCGGCGACCTTCTGGTGCGGGCTGCGGCCGATGACACCCGACGGGCCGCCGCTGATCGGCCGCACCGATTTCTCCAATCTCTATCTCAACACCGGCCATGGCACACTCGGCTGGACCATGGCCTGCGGCTCGGCCAAAGTTCTGGCCGACATCATCTCCAGCCGGGTGCCGGACATCGACGTCGGCGATCTCGGGCCCGGACGATACGCCAAGTAAGACGCCCACCAGCTAAGACAGCCAGCGGCCGGCAGGCTCACGCAAACAAACCCCTGTCCCGTTCGACGGCCTTGGTAATGAAGCTCGCGACGACCTGGACGCGGCGCAGCGGCCTGACCGATTCATGATAGACCAGCCAGTAGGCGCGGCGTATGGGTGCGACGATATCGAGAGGCACCAGCTCCGGCATCGAGCGGGCAACGAAGGTGTGCAGGATGCCGATGCCGGCGCCGGAACGCACTGCTTCGGCCTGGCCGAGCGCGGAGGAAATAGCGAAGCTGGTGCGCCAGTCGGGGCTGAATTCGGCCGCGTAGTCGAGCGAGCGACTGACGATCAGGTCCGGCACGTAGCCGATCAGCGTATGCTGGCCTAGCTCGGCGGCGGTTCCGGGCAGGCCATGGGTGTCGGCGTAGGCCCGCGACGCGAACAGGCCGAGCGTGTAGTCGACCAGCTTTCCCGCCACCAGGCGGCCTTCCGTCGGCCGTTCGACGGTGATGGCAATGTCGGCCTCGCGCCGGGACAAAGAGAAGGAGCGTGGCACCGGCACCAGCTGGATGGTGAGCTCACGGTGCAGAGCGGTCAGCGCGCCGAGGCGCCTGGCCAGGAAGGCGACGCCAAAGCCGTCCGGCGCGCCGATGCGCACGGTGCCCGAGACGTCGTCGCCTTCGCCTGAAACGGTCGAGCGCGCGGCGATCATGTCGCCCTCCATGCGTTCGGCAATCTCGAGGAAACGCTCGCCCGCCGGCGTCAGCTCGCTGCCGGTGGTAAGCCGGCGAAACAGTTTTGTCCTGAGCGCATCCTCGAGGGCGGCAATGCGGCGCGAGACGGTCGCGTGATTAAGCTCCAGCCGCCTGGCGGCGCCGAGGATCTGGCCGGCCCGCGCTACGGCAAGGAAGATACGGGCATCATCCCAGTTCATGAGGGTGGTCTTGGCGATAACGATCAAAACCGCGTTCCTTCGCGCCCCCCTCTGTCCTGCCGGACATCTCCCCCTCAAGGGGGGAGATTGGCAGTTCCGCCGCAGGCGTCTTTCTTGCCGCAGTGAAGATTTCCGAAGGCGGGCGTGACAGCCAATCTCCCTCCTTGAGGGGGAGATGTCCGGCAGGACAGAGGGGGGCGGTGAAGGAACTCAATCTCAATCCTTGCTGCTGGGGACCTGCATTCTTCCTATTTGCGAGAATTGATGCTCTGCCGTCAATCGCTATCTATTCTCCGCACAACGGTTGCGTTTTCGCTCGCGTTGCCATCGCTCCCGCAAAGGCGGACAATGCCTCATCACGAACCAGGGAGAGAGACCATGATCGAATACGGTCATTTCATCGGCGGCAAGCGCGTCGCCGGAACCAGCGGCCGCAAGCAGGACGTCATGCAGCCGATGGACGGCACGGTGCGCGGCACGGTGGCGCTGGCTTCGCAGGCGGAATTGCGCGCGGCGGTCGAAAACGCCAAGGCCGCACAGCCCGGCTGGGCGGCGACCAATCCGCAGCGACGCGTACGCGTCCTGATGCGGTTCCTCGAGCTGGTCGCCAAGGAGTATGACGCGCTGGCCGAGATATTGGCGCGCGAACACGGCAAGACCATCGCCGACGCCAAGGGCGACATCCAGCGCGGCCTCGAAGTGGTCGAGGTCTGCATCGGTGCGCCGCATATGATGAAGGGCGAGTTCACCGATGGCGCCGGCCCCGGCATCGACGTCTATTCGATGCGCCAGCCGCTCGGCGTCGTCGCCGGCATCACGCCGTTCAATTTTCCGGCGATGATCCCGTTGTGGAAGATCGCGCCGGCCATCGCCTGCGGCAATGCCTTCATTCTCAAGCCGTCCGAACGCGACCCGGGCGTGCCGATGCGCATTGCCGAACTGTTCATCGAGGCCGGTCTGCCGGCGGGCATCCTTAATGTCGTCAACGGCGACAAGGAAGTGGTCGACGCCATCCTCGACGATCCCGACATCAAGGCCATCGGTTTCGTAGGCTCGACACCGATCGCCCAGTACATCTATTCGCGCGGCTGCGCGGCCGGCAAGCGCGTGCAGTGCTTCGGCGGCGCCAAGAACCACATGATCATCATGCCCGATGCCGACATGGACCAGACGGTCGACGCGCTGATCGGCGCCGGCTACGGCTCGGCCGGCGAGCGCTGCATGGCGATCTCGGTGGCCGTCCCGGTCGGCAACGACACCGCCAACCGGCTGATGGAAAGACTGGTGCCGCGCGTCGAGAGCCTGAAGGTCGGTCCGTCGACGGATTCTTCCGCCGATTTCGGCCCGCTGGTGACGGCGCAGGCGTTGGAACGGGTCAAATCCTATGTCGACACCGGCGTCAAGGAAGGCGCCAAGCTGGTCGTCGACGGCCGCGGCTTTTCCATGCAGGGCTACGAGAACGGCTACTATATGGGCGGCTGCCTGTTCGACAATGTGACCGCCGACATGCGCATCTACAAGGAAGAGATCTTTGGGCCGGTGCTGTCGGTGGTGCGCGCACCGACCTACGAGAACGCCATCAAGCTCGCCAACGAGCACGAGATGGGCAATGGCGTTGCCATCTTCACCCGCGACGGCGATGCGGCGCGCGACTTCGCCTCGCGGGTTCAGGTCGGCATGGTCGGCATCAACGTGCCGATCCCGGTGCCGATCGCCTACTACACCTTCGGCGGCTGGAAGGCGTCCTCCTTCGGCGACCTCAACCAGCACGGGCCGGACGCGTTCCGCTTCTACACCAAGACCAAGACGGTAACGTCGCGCTGGCCGTCCGGCGTGAAGGATGGTGCCGAGTTCGTCATCCCGACGATGAACTGACCGAACGATCCGTTTGCGTGTCCTCGCTTCCGGTTGCGGGCGCGCGAAGACAGACCGCGAGAAAGGCCCGGGCTCTGAGTCCGGGCTTTTTTGTCGCCGTCTTCATTGGCATGAACACTAATGTGATGGAACCAAGAAGGCAGCAATCTTCTTAGGTTGCAGTCCTGCCGCGAAGGAGACGCTGGCAGATCAACCAACGGCGCTGGTGACGGCTCCGGGGGATATCGTCCGGCGCAAAGGAGGTGTCAGATGGCACGTCTCATGGCGACAATAGCTTGCGCTGCAGTGGCAGTTTCCGCGATACCGGCAATGGCTGCCGAGCAATGCGCGGCTCGCGCCGATATGGTCAAGGCGCTCGGCGAGAAGTTTCATGAAAACCCGAGCGCGGTCGGCGTCGTCAATCCGAATGTGGTGCTTGAAGTCTTCGTTTCCGACAAGGGCACATGGACCATCCTCGCCAGCGACACAAAAGGTCAAAGCTGCGTGATTTCAGTCGGCGAAGGCTGGGAAAGCGCGATGACGACAGCGGCGCTGCCAGGCATCTGAACGATTTATCACGGGTCTGCGCGCCTCGGCATGGCCGCGCGGCCTGTGGCCCATTCTTTCGGCGACAACCGTAAAACGGATCTGCAGGCGCCCGCTTGGGCGCCTGCTTGCGCTTTTCCATTGCCGATACCATATATCGAGAACATAATGGGAACATCTGGAATCGTTCCCACCAATGGCAGACCGGAACACAGAAAGGAACGACGCGATGATGATGACGTCGGAACCGGCCTGAATCGCTCCGGCAAAATGAGGCCGTCAAACCCCTCCTTTGCCGGAACGTGATGGCAAAGGAGGTGCCCTATGGCACGCAAATCGCTGTTGAGATGGGTGAAAACCCTAGTTCTTGCTGGCGCATTGGCGGTGGGTACGAACACCGCAGGCGCGCAATATCAATACTGCGTTGAACATGGCGAGATCGTCGCCCATTTGAGCGAGAAGTTCCAGGAAAGGCAGTTTGCTTTGGGGCTGATCGGTCATGAGGCGGTCATGGAAGTCTTTGTCGCCGAGACCGGAACCTGGACCATCGTCGTCACCGATATCGCCGGCAGAAGCTGCATCGTCGCGGCCGGCGACAATTGGGAAAACGTGATGGCCCTGCCCGGCCAGGGCGCATGACGAAATGGCAGGCTCAGCGCGTAGCAGCCGCCTCGGCATGGCCGCGCAAAAGCGCCATCAGCCGCTTGGCGTCCTTGGCCGCGGCCTCTTCGTCGCCGGCGAGGATCGAGCGGATCAGCGCGACATGGTGCTCGGCTGATTCGGCCAAGCCGGTATCGGCCTTGTAGCGAAACCAGAAGCGGCGGCTGTGGGTTTGCAAGGGCGCCGCCAGGCGCGCGGCGAACGGGTTGTCGGCAGCCAGCGCCAGCGCCTCATCAAGCGCCTTGTCGGCCTGGATGAAGTAAAACACATTTTCTGAAATCACCGCCTTTTGCATGGCAAGGGCAGCGTCATGGAACAGGTCGGCGGCCTCGCGGGTGACGAAGCGGGCGGCCGAGCGGGCAAGCACCACCTCGATGCCACGGCGGGCGTCGAGGACACGCAGCCAGTCGCCAGGGTGAAGCGGGGCAATGGCAATGCCGGCACGCGGCCGGACCTCGAGCAGCCCCTCCCAGGCCAGCCGCTGGATCGCTTCGCGCACCGGGGTGCGGCCGAGGCCGAGCCTGTCGATCAGCGCCCCCTCGGTGATGAAGCTCGCCGGCGCCAGTTCGAGAGTTACGATCATGTGCTCGAGCCTGCGGTAGGCCTTCGCGGTCGCCGGCTCGGAGCCCGGTCTGTCATATACCAATGCGACATCTCCTGATATATTGTTGATATATCATATCAGATTCAATGTTGACAGCCGGCTTCTTAAGAAATATACGACTGATATATCAGATGGAGCGATCGACATGTGGGCCGGAGTCTTCCCCGCCGTTACGACCAAATTCACCGAGGACGACGGCCTCGACCATGCCGAGATGGAGCGCTGCTTTGCGCTGCAGATGGAGGCCGGCTGTGACGGCATCATCGTCTGCGGGTCGCTCGGCGAAGGCCCGATGCTGTCGCACGACGAGAAGATCGCGGTGCTGAAGAACGCGCAGAAGATCGCCGGCAAGAAACCGGTGCTGTTGACGGTCAACGAGGCCGGTACACGCGAGGCGGCGGCGATCGCGCGCCGCGCCGCCAAGGCGGGCGCCAACGGTTTGATGGTGGTGCCGAGTCCGATCTACCATACCAATGCCGAAGAGACGGTCGCGGCACTCAGCGCCGTCGCCGCGGCCGGCGACCTGCCGGTGATGATCTACTCCAACCGGCTTGCCTACCGCGTCGACGTCACCGTCGACCAGATGGAGGAGTTGGCGAAGGACCAACGCTTCGTCGCCATAAAAGAGTCCTCCGACGACATCCGCCGCTCGACCGAGATCATCAACCGCCTCGGCGACCGCTACGACCTGTTCACCGGCGTAGACAATCTCGCCTTCGAGGCGCTGTCGGTCGGCGCCATCGGCTGGGTGGCGGGCCTGGTCACCGCGTTCCCGCGCGAGACGGTCGCCATCTACCAGCTGATGAGACAGGGCCGTCGCGAGGAGGCGCTGAAGATCTACCGCTGGTTCCGGCCGCTGCTCGACCTCGACGTCTCGACCTATCTGGTGCAGAACATCAAGCTCGCCGAAGTGTTGGCGATCAACACCAACGACCGCGTGCGCATGCCGCGCCAGCCATTGTCGGGCGAGCGGCGCAAGGCAGTCGAAAAGATCGTCAGGGATGCGCTGGCGGTGCGGCCAGAGCTGCCGACATTCTGATCCAGTCGCTTTGAAGGCATTTGCAGATGTGCAGCGCGGCGCATGGCAATGAATGATAATGCTACGCTCGATGTCGCCATCATTGGTGGCGGCATCATCGGCATCTGCGCCGCCGCCTTTCTGGCAGAGGCGGGCCAAAATGTCACGATCTTCGATCGGACGGGGATCTGTGAGGAAACCAGTTCCGGCAATGCCGCTGCCTTTGCCTTCTCCGATGTGCTGCCACTCGCCCACAAGGGCATGATCAAGCAGTTGCCGAAATGGCTCGCCGACCCGCTCGGCCCGCTCAGCATCCCACCCGCGTATCTGCCGAAGCTGCTGCCCTGGCTGGTCCGCTTCTGGCGCGCCGGCCGAAGCGACCGCTATGAAGCCGGCCTTGCCGCGCAGGCCGGGATGATGAAGCTCGCCGAGGCGGAATGGATGGGCTTGCTCGACCGTTCCGGCACACGGCCGATGCTGCATGAGGACGGCTCGCTCGAACTCTACGACAGCGAGGCCGAGTTCAAGGCCTCGCTGACCGGCTGGGCGGCAAGGCAGCGCTTCGGCATCGGCTTCAGCCATGTCGAGGGGAGCGCTCTCACAGCCCTGCAGCCCGGTCTGTCGCCGCGCTTCGTCAAGGGAACGTTCGTGCCGGGGTGGAAAACCGTTGCCGATCCCAAGCTGCTTGGAAAGGCCTTGTGGGCCTATGCCGAGAGGTTGGGCGCCGGGTTCGAAAGGGCCCGGATCGAGCGTGTCAAGGCGGGACAGGACGGCGCGATCTTGACCACGGCCGACGGCACGCGGCGACGGGCGAAGCACGTCGTCATCGCTGCCGGGGCCTGGTCGCATCTGCTGGCGAGACATCTCGGCGACGGAATCCCGCTGGAGACCGAGCGTGGCTACAACACGACGTTGCCGAAGACTGCCTTCGATGTAAGGCGGCAATTGATCTTCTCCGGGCATGGCTTCGTCATCACGCCGCTCGAGACGGGCCTGCGCGTCGGCGGCGCGGTCGAACTCGGCGGCCTTGAGCGGCCGCCCAATTATGCGCGCTCGAAAGCGCTGCTCGAAAAGGCGCAGAAATTCCTGCCGGGACTGGATCCGGCCAATGGACGCGAATGGATGGGGTTCCGGCCGTCGCTGCCGGATTCGCTGCCGGTGATCGGGCGGTCGCAACAAACGCCGTCGGTGGTGTATGGTTTCGGCCACGGTCACCTCGGCCTGACCCAGGCTGCGGCGACCGGGCGCTTGATCCGCGCGCTCGTTCTCGGGCAGAATCCATCGCTCGATCTCGGCCCGTTCAGCCCGCAACGGTTTTGAGTTCGAAGACATTCAGTTGGGAGCCGGCATGGCCAAGAATTCCTTCTTCTGCATAGACGGCCACACCTGCGGCAATCCGGTGCGGCTGGTCGCCGGCGGTGGGCCTTTGCTCAAGGGCTCAACGATGATGGAGCGGCGAGCGCATTTCCTGGCCGAATATGACTGGATCCGCACCGGGCTGATGTTCGAGCCGCGCGGCCATGACGTGATGTCCGGCTCGATCCTCTATCCGCCGACGCGTGAAGATTGCGACATCGCCATCCTGTTCATCGAAACCTCGGGCTGCTTGCCGATGTGCGGCCACGGCACCATCGGCACGGTAACTTTTGCCGTCGAGCATGGGCTGATCAAGCCGAAGACACCGGGCGTGCTCAGGCTGGATACGCCGGCGGGCGTGGTCGTAGCGGAGTACAGCCAAGTCGGCGACTATGTCGAGGAGGTGCGCATCACCAATGTGCCTTCCTTCCTCTATGCCGAGGCACTGACGGTCGAATGCCCCGGGCTCGGCGAGATCAGCGTCGATGTCGCCTATGGCGGCAATTTCTACGCCATCGTCGAACCGCAAAAGACCTATCGCGACATGGCCGACCATTCGGCCGGCGAACTGATCGCCTGGAGCCCGGTGGTGCGGCAGCGGCTCAACGAAAAATATACCTTCGTGCATCCGGAGAATCCCGGCATCAATACGCTGTCGCACATATTGTGGACCGGCGCGCCGACCAACCCGCAAGCCGATGCCCGCAACGCCGTCTTCTACGGCGACAAGGCAATCGACCGGTCGCCCTGCGGCACCGGCACCTCGGCGCGTATGGCGCAGCTTCACGCCAAGGGCAAGCTTGGGGTTGGCGACGACTTCGTCCACGAATCGATCATTGGTTCGCTGTTCAAGGGCAGGGTCGAGGAAGAGGTCACCGTCGCCGGCAAGCCGGCAATCATTCCGTCGATCGGCGGCTGGGCACGAATGACCGGATTGAACACGATCTTCATCTACGACCGCGACCCGTTCGCGCACGGCTTCGTCGTCAAATAGAAAAAACACTGACGCAAGGGAAAGAGAGAGCGCAAGCGGATTGACGTCAACGGCGCAACGATCCCGCTCATCAACTTATTTTGACGGCGATTTCTTCGAAATGGAGCGCATGCTGCGATTGAATCGTCAAAGACATTGCGTTAGGCCAATGGTAGGGTCCGCGATGGTCCAGGGGGCGGACGGGAACAAAACGGGCAATCGAACGGCGTGCGGCGAAAACACGCATAATGATCGAAAAATCACGTTGCAATCCGGGCTCGAAACTTTACGACTAGGGGAAATACGAAAAGGAATGCGTCTGCATGGGCGACATTCCAGGGGAGCCACGACAGCATGCAGTATTTTGTCCAGCAGCTTATCAATGGGCTGACGCTGGGATCGATCTATGGGCTGATCGCGATCGGCTATACGATGGTCTACGGCATCATCGGCATGATCAATTTCGCCCATGGCGACATTTTCATGATCGGCGCTTTCACCGCGCTCATCGTTTTCCTTATCCTCGGTGCGTTGTTCTATTCGCTGCCGATCGTCGTTGCGCTGCTGATCATGATGATCGTCGCAATGCTGCTGACCAGCCTGTATAATTGGACGATCGAGAAGGTGGCCTACCGGCCTTTGCGCGGTTCATTCCGGCTGGCGCCGCTGATCACCGCGATTGGCATGTCGATTGCGCTGTCCAATTTCGTCCAGGTGACCCAAGGGCCGCGCAACAAGCCGGTCCCGCCAATGGTGTCCAAGGTCTACAACATCGAAGGCATCAGCGTCTCGCTGAAGCAGATCATCATCGTCCTGGTCACCATAGTCCTGCTGGCGCTGTTCTGGTACCTGGTCAACAAGACCTCGCTCGGCCGGGCGCAGCGCGCCTGCGAGCAGGACCGCAAGATGGCCGCACTGCTTGGCATCGACGTCGACCGCACCATCTCGATCACCTTCATCATGGGCGCCGCCCTTGCCGCCGTCGCCGGCACGTTGTTCCTGATGTACTACGGTGTGGTGGTGTTTTCCGACGGCTTTACGCCCGGTGTGAAGGCATTTACTGCCGCGGTGCTCGGCGGCATCGGCTCACTGCCCGGCGCCGTGCTCGGCGGGCTGATGATTGGCTTCATCGAAAGCATGTGGTCGGCCTATTTCTCGATCGATTACAAGGACGTCGCCGCCTTTTCCATCCTGGCGATCGTGCTGATCTTCCTGCCTTCCGGCATTCTCGGCCGGCCAGAAGTCGAAAAGGTCTGAGATCATGGCGGTTACCGTGTCTCCGGAAAGCACCGTCGTCGCCACCCCGGTCCAGCGCGCCTTTCGCGAAGCGCTCTATGCCGGCGCCATTTCGCTTGGCCTGTTCGTGCTGTTCATCGGCCTGAAGACCGACCAGAACATCTCCAACGAACTGATCCTGGTGCAGCGCTGGGGCTTGCTCGCCGGCGTCGTGATCGCCACCATGGCCGGACGCTTCCTTTACGTCGCCTATGGCCAACCCTTCCTGGCGAACCAGAAGATCGTCGACGTCGCCACCGGCCTGCTGCCGGTCAGCCTGGCTTCGCGATTCTTCCGCTTTCCCGCGTTCATCGTGGCGCTCGCCGTCGCCGTTATTCTGCTCGCACTCAGCGGCTTTCTGACCGAGGCCTTAGGGCCGGAACTTTCCGATTTCGTGCGGTTCGTGCGGGCGCTTGCAATCATCTATGCGCTGGCCTGGCTGATTTATCATTTCCGGGCCTTCATTCATGCTCATTTCTCGGCATTGGGCATAACTGCACTGGCGCTCTACCCGATCGTGGTGGTGTTGGTGCTAGCGCTATATGCCGGGTCGATGGCCGCCGGTTTCCAGGGCTCGCTGAAATATGTCGACAATTACGGCATCCAGATCCTGATCTACGTGATGCTGGCCTGGGGGCTGAATATCGTTATCGGCTTGGCCGGCCTGCTCGATCTCGGCTATGTCGCCTTCTACGCCGTCGGTGCCTACGCCTATGCGCTGCTCGGCACGCATTTTGGCCTCTCCTTCTGGATCCTGCTGCCCGCCGCCGGCCTAATGGCTGCGTTTTGGGGGGTGATGCTAGGCTTCCCGGTGCTGCGCTTGCGCGGTGACTATCTGGCGATCGTGACGCTCGCCTTCGGCGAAATCATAAGGCTGGTGATCATCAACTGGCGCGAGGTGACCAACGGCTCGGCCGGGATTTCCGGCATCCCGAAGGTCTCTTTCTTCGGCCTGATGTCGTTCAACGTCTCCGATCCGAACTACATCTCGAAGGTGCTCGGCATCGCCCAATCGGGTGCCTACTACAAGATATTCCTCTACTATTTGATCCTCGGGCTCTGCCTGCTGACGGCCTTCGTCACCGTGAGGCTCAGGCGGATGCCGGTCGGCCGTGCCTGGGAAGCGCTGCGCGAGGACGAGATCGCCTGCCGTTCGCTCGGCATCAACACCACCACCACCAAGCTCACCGCCTTTGCCACGGGCGCGATGTTCGGCGGCTTCGCTGGCTCGTTCTTTGCCGCGCGGCAAGGCTTCGTCAGCCCGGAATCCTTCGTCTTCCTGGAATCGGCGATCATCCTCGCCATCGTCGTGCTTGGCGGCATGGGCTCGCTGGTCGGCATTGCCGTCGCCGCCATGGTGATGATCGGCGGCACCGAAGTCCTGCGCGAACTGGATTTCCTCAAGACCGGCCTCAGGTGGGGCAACACTACGGTCATACCCGGTTTCGGGTCCGGCTTCACGCCGGAACTGTATCGCATGCTGCTGTTCGGTATGGCGATGGTCATCGTCATGCTGTGGAAGCCGCGCGGCTTCGTCGGCAGCCGCGAGCCGACAGCTTTCCTCAAGGTGCGCAGGGCGGTGTCTGGGTCCTTCACCAAGGAGGGACACGGCTGATGAACGCGAGCCCCTCCGTGAACAATGCCATCCTGCAGGTCGAGCATTTGTCGATGAAGTTCGGCGGTCTCGTCGCCATCGGCGACCTTTCCTTCCAGGCCAAGCGCGGCGAGATCACCGCACTGATCGGTCCGAACGGCGCCGGCAAGACCACCGTGTTCAATTGCATCACGGGTTTCTACAAGCCGTCGGAAGGCATGATCACACTCAACCGGCGCGACGGCTCCACGTTCCTGCTCGAACGCTTACCCAACCATGAGATCCCGGCGCGCGCCAAGGTGGCGCGCACCTTCCAGAACATCCGCCTGTTCTCGGGCATGACGCTGCTGGAGAACCTTCTCGTCGCCCAGCACAACAAGCTGATGAAGGCCTCCGGTTACACCATTCTCGGCCTGTTCGGCTTTAGCGGCTACAGACAGGCCTCGGCGGAATCGGTTGAACTGGCCGAGCACTGGCTGGAGAAGGCCGATCTTGTCGACCGCGCCGACGATCCGGCCGGCGATCTGCCCTATGGCGCGCAGCGGCGGCTCGAAATCGCTCGCGCCATGTGCACCGGGCCTGAGCTTCTGTGCCTCGACGAGCCGGCCGCTGGTCTCAATCCGAAAGAATCGGCGGGGCTCAATGCGCTGCTGATGGACATCAAGGACAACACCGGCACGTCGATCCTTTTGATCGAGCACGACATGGCGGTGGTGATGCAGATTTCAGACCATGTCGTGGTGCTCGAATACGGGCGCAAAATCTCGGACGGCAACCCGCAATCGGTGCGAACCGACCCGCGCGTCATCGCCGCCTATCTTGGCGTCGACGACGAGGAGGTCGAGACGGTGCTCACCGAAGTCGGCGACGAAGACGTCATCGAGCAATTGGATACGGGTCCGGATGCCGCCCACGGCCCAGGCACATCGGCTTCGTATCTCGCCGGACCGGTGGCCGACACGGTCGGCCATAGCGAGGGCGAGCGCGTCACCGTGTCGAAAGGTGCCTCGAAAGCCGGGCAGTTCGATGCGAGGTCGAGTGCCGCAGCAAGCAAGGCGGCAGCGCAGGCCAAAGCCAAACCGACGGCGAAATCTTCTGCCGCGAAATCCTCTGCAGCAAAGCCGGCCACCAAGGCTCCGGTGAAGCCGAAGACGCCGCGCGTCTCCAATCGGCGCGGAGGGCGCAAGTGATGGCCGGCACAACGCTGCTCGATATCAAGGGCGTTCAGACCTACTACGGCAACATCAGGGCGCTGAACGGTGTCGACGTCACCGTCAGGCAAGGTGAGATCGTAGCGCTGATCGGTGCCAACGGCGCCGGCAAGTCGACGCTGATGATGACCATCTTCGGTGCTCCCCGCGCCCGCGCGGGTACCATCACATTCGCCGGTACCGACATCACCCAACTGCCGACCCACGAGATCGCGCGCATGCGCATCGCCCAGTCGCCGGAAGGGCGCCGCATTTTCCCGCGCATGACGGTGATGGAAAACCTGCAAATGGGCGCCAGCCTCGACAACCTCGAGCATTATGACGAGGACGTCGAGAAGGTGTTCACGCTGTTTCCACGCCTGAAGGAACGCATTGCCCAGCGTGGCGGCACGCTGTCCGGCGGCGAGCAGCAGATGCTGTCGATCGGGCGCGCGCTGATGGCGCGGCCGAAGCTGCTTTTGCTCGACGAGCCGTCGCTCGGCCTGGCGCCGCTGATCGTCAAGCAGATATTCGACGCAATCCGCGAGTTGAACCGGACTCAAGGCCTGACCGTGTTCCTGGTCGAGCAGAACGCCTTCGGCGCGCTGAAACTCGCCACGCGCGGCTATGTCATGGTCAACGGCAATGTGACGATGAGCGGCACCGGCAAGGAGTTGCTCGCCAATCCGGAAGTGCGCGCCGCCTATCTCGAAGGCGGCCATCACTGAGTTTCAGGAGGCATCAATCATGCAGGGCATTCTCTATGAGGAACCCTCGATCTGGCAGTTCTTCTTCGTCACCTGCCTGCTCGGCGGCTGGGCGGCGTGGATGACGGGCAAGGCGTGTGCGCAGACGTGGCGCAGCTTCGCCCAGTTGTTCGCCTTCATGCCGGGGCTCGGCATCGGCATAAGGTTCATTCATCACGCGCTGTTCGGCGGAACGATGTTCTCGCTGCATTACTACATCGTCGATACCATTGTGCTGATGATCTTGGGCTTCATCGGCTACCAATACACGCGCACCAACCAGATGGTAACGCAGTATAATTGGCTTTACGAAAGAGCCTCTCTTTTGAGCTGGAAACCAAAAGGTTGACATTTATCATTAACGGCGTTTCAGGGATGAATCGGCGTGACAAGTGCCTGAAAATCGGCAAAGTACTCTTTCTGCGAGCAAGAGTGGGCATCGCATGAAAGCAACATCCACGCCCACTCGGTAAATGGGAGCGTTTCAATGAAAAAGTCACTTTTGTCTGCCGTCGCCCTGACCGCGCTTGTCGCGTTCAGCGGCAACGCGTGGGCTGACATCCTGATCGGCGTCGCCGGTCCGATCACCGGTCCGAACGCAGCGTTCGGCGCCCAGCTTCAGAAGGGTGCCGAACAGGCAGTCGCCGATATCAATGCGGCGGGCGGCGTTCTTGGCCAGCAGCTCAAGCTTGAAGTCGGCGACGACGTCTCCGATCCCAAGCAAGGCATCTCGGTCGCCAACAAGTTCGTCGCCGACGGCGTCAAGTACGTCGATGGCCACTTCAACTCCGGCGTCTCGATCCCGGCGTCGGAAGTCTACGCCGAGAACGGCATCCTTGAGATCACGCCGGCCGCGACCAATCCGAAGTTGACGGAACGTGGCATGTGGAACACCTTCCGCACCTGCGGACGCGACGATCAGCAGGGCAAGGTCGCTGGCGACTATCTCGCCGCGAACTTTAAGGATGCCAAGATCGCTGTCATCCATGACAAGACGCCTTATGGCCAGGGCCTCGCCGACGAAACCAAGAAGGCGCTCGCAGCCAACGGCGTGACTGAGGCCATGTATGAAGGCATCAATGTCGGCGACAAAGATTTCTCGGCCCTCATCGCCAAGATGAAGGACGCGGGCGTCTCGGTCGTCTACTATGGCGGCCTGCACACCGAAGCCGGCCTGATCATACGCCAGCTCGCTGACCAGGGCCTCAAGGCAACCTTCATGTCCGGCGACGGCATCGTGTCGAACGAATTGGCCTCCATCGCCGGCGACGCCGTCGAGGGCACGCTGATGACGTTCGCTCCGGATCCGCGCAAGAATCCGAACGCCAAGGAACTCGTCGAGAAGTTCCGTGCGGCCGGCTTCGAGCCCGAGGCCTATACCCTCTATTCCTACGCAGCGATGGAAATCATCGCGGCCGCCATCACCAAGACCGGTTCAGCCGATGACGCTCAGAAGGTAGCCGAGACCATCAAGTCGGCCGGCCCCTGGAAGACCGCGATCGGCGAGATCGGCTACGACGCGAAGGGCGATATCACCCGTCCTGACTACGTCATGTACACCTGGAAGAAGGGTGACGACGGCAAGTACACCTATGTCGAGAACGCACCCGGCAAATAACCGGACGTTGCTACATGAGAATGCCCGGCGCCTCGCGCCGGGCATTTTTTATGAGAGTTCCCGAAAGCCTGGATCGGAACTGCCCAGGCGTTCTTCGGATTGACACGCAATGTGTCAGCGCGATAGATCAAATTAAATCGGTTTAATCCTCTTTTCGATTTTGTTTGCACTGCAGCATTTTCGCGCTAATCATGTCCGGCAGTCCCCTTCCCCGCGTCCGGAGCCCTGTCCTTGGCAATCTCGAAGATCCTTGTCGCCAACCGCTCCGAAATAGCCATCCGCGTCTTCCGCGCGGCAAACGAGCTCGGCCTCAAAACCGTGGCGATCTGGGCAGAGGAGGACAAATACTCCCTGCATCGCTTCAAGGCCGACGAAAGCTACCAGGTCGGGCGCGGGCCGCATTTGGCCAGGGATATGGGGCCGATCGAAAGCTATCTGTCGATCGAGGAGGTTATCCGCGTCGCCAGGCTATCGGGCGCCGATGCCATCCATCCAGGGTACGGCCTGCTGTCGGAAAGCCCGGAATTCGCCGAAGCCTGCGCCAAGGCCGGCATCATCTTCATCGGGCCAAAGCCGGATACGATGCGCAGGCTGGGCAACAAGGTCGCCGCCCGCAATCTCGCAATCGAAGTCGGTGTGCCGGTAATTCCCGCTACCGATCCCTTGCCGGACGACATGGCGGCGGTAAAGGAACTCGCCAAGACGATCGGCTACCCCGTGATGCTCAAGGCGTCCTGGGGCGGCGGCGGCCGCGGCATGCGCGCCATCCGCTCCGAGGCCGATCTCGCGCGCGAGGTGATGGAAGGCAAGCGTGAGGCGAAGGCGGCTTTCGGCAAGGACGAAGTCTATCTCGAAAAGCTGATCGAGCGCGCGCGCCATGTCGAGGTGCAGGTGCTGGGCGACACACATGGCAACGCCGTGCACCTGTTCGAGCGCGATTGTTCGATCCAGCGCCGCAACCAGAAAGTGGTCGAGCGGGCGCCGGCGCCCTACCTCGAAATGTCACAGCGCGAGGAGCTTTGCGGCTACGCGCTGAGGATCGCGCGCGAGACCAGCTATATCGGCGCCGGCACAGTCGAGTTCCTGCAGGATGCCGATACCGAAAAATTCTATTTCATCGAGGTCAATCCGCGCATCCAGGTCGAGCACACCGTCACCGAACAGGTGACCGGCATCGACATCGTCAAGGCGCAGATCCACATCCTCGACGGCTTTGCCATCGGCACGGCGGAATCGGGCGTGCCGGCGCAAAAGGACATCAGGCTGAACGGCCACGCGCTGCAGTGCCGCATCACTACCGAAGATCCCGAGCATAATTTCATCCCGGACTATGGCCGCATCACCGCCTATCGCGGCGCCACCGGCTTCGGCATCCGCCTCGACGGCGGCACCGCTTATTCGGGCGCGGTCATCACCCGCTTCTACGACCCGCTGCTGGAGAAGGTGACGGCATGGGCGCCGACGCCGGCCGAGACCATTGCCCGCATGAACCGGGCGCTGCGCGAGTTCCGCATCCGCGGCGTGGCGACCAACCTCACGTTCCTCGAGGCGATCATCAATCACTCGAGCTTCGCCGACAATTCCTACACCACCAAGTTCATCGACACGACGCCGGAACTGTTCGCCAGTGTGAAGCGGCAGGACCGCGCGACCAAGCTGCTCAACTACCTTGCCGACGTTTCGGTCAATGGTCATCCCGAGACGCGCGGCCGGCCGCAGCCAAAGGCCGATGCGGCGCCACCGGTGGTGCCATATCTCAACGGCAATGTGCCTCAAGGCAGCAAGCAGAAGCTCGACGTGCTCGGGCCGGAGAAATTCGCCGCGTGGATGCGCGAGCAAAAAGAGGTGCTGGTCACCGACACGACAATGCGCGACGGGCATCAGTCGCTGCTCGCCACAAGGGTACGCACCTATGACATCGCCGGCATTGCCGGCACTTATGCGCGCGCGCTGCCACAGCTTTTGTCGCTCGAATGCTGGGGCGGCGCCACATTCGACGTCGCCATGCGCTTTCTCACCGAAGACCCATGGGAGCGGCTGTCGCTGGTGCGCGAGGCAGCACCCAACCTTGTGCTGCAGATGCTCCTGCGCGGTGCCAACGGCGTTGGCTATACCAACTATCCCGACAATGTCGTCCAGCATTTCGTCCGCCAGGCCGCTGCCGGCGGCATCGACCTGTTCCGGGTCTTCGACTGCCTGAACTGGGTCGAGAACATGCGCGTGGCCATGGATGCGGTCGGCGCCGAGGGCAGACTGATCGAAGCGGCGATCTGTTATACCGGCGACATACTCGATCCGGCGCGGGCCAAATACGATCTGAAATACTATGTCGGCCTGGCCAGGGAATTGCAGGCAGCAGGCGCCCATATCATCGCCGTCAAGGACATGGCTGGGCTTCTAAAGCCGAGCGCTGCCCGCGTGCTGTTCAAGGCGCTGCGCGAGGCGACGGACCTGCCGATCCACTTCCACACCCACGACACATCCGGCCTGTCGGCGGCAACCGTGCTGGCGGCGGTCGAGAGCGGCGTCGACGCCATCGACGCGGCGATGGATTCGCTATCCGGCAACACCTCGCAGCCGTGCCTCGGTTCGATCGTGGAGGCGCTGAAGGGCACCGAGCGCGATCCGGGCCTCGACCCGCAGTGGATCAGGAACATCTCGTTCTACTGGGAGGCGGTGCGCAACCAGTATTCAGCCTTCGAAAGCGACCTGAAGGGGCCGGCATCGGAGGTCTATCTGCACGAAATGCCGGGCGGTCAGTTCACCAACCTCAAGGAACAGGCGCGCTCGCTCGGGCTGGAGACACGCTGGCATGAAGTGGCGCAGACCTATCACGACGTCAATCTGATGTTCGGCGACATCGTCAAGGTGACGCCGTCGTCCAAGGTCGTCGGCGACATGGCGCTGATGATGGTGAGCCAGGACCTGACCGTCGCCGACGTCGAGAATCCGGCGAGGGACATCGCCTTCCCGGATTCGGTGGTGTCGATGTTGCGCGGCGATCTCGGCCAGTCGCCGGGCGGCTGGCCAAAGCCATTGCAGAAGAAGGTGCTGAAGGGCGAAAAGCCGATCACGGTGCGGCCGGGTTCGCTGCTCAAACCGGCGGACCTCAAGGCCAGTCGCACGGAGGTCGAGGAAAAGCTCGAGCGCAAGCTCAGTGAGTTCGAGTTCGCGTCGTGGCTGATGTATCCGAAGGTGTTTTCCGATTTTGCCGCCGCGCAGGAGACCTACGGGCCGGTCAGCGTGCTGCCGACGCCGACCTATTTCTACGGCATGAAGCCGGAAGACGAGATTTTCGTCGACATCGAAAAAGGCAAGACGCTGGTGGTGCGCTGCCTTGCCATCGGCGATGTCGACGAAAAGGGCATGGTCACCGTGTTCTTCGAGCTCAACGGGCAGCCGCGCCGGGTGAAGGTGCCGGACCGGGCGCATGGCGCCTCCGCCGCCAAGGCACGGCGCAAGGCGGAGCCGGGCAATGAGGCGCATGTCGGCGCGCCGATGCCTGGCGTCGTCTCGGCGCTTGCGGTGGCTGCCGGCCAGGCGGTGAAGGCCGGCGACGTGCTGCTGTCGATCGAAGCGATGAAGATGGAAACAGCGCTGCATGCCGAACGCGACGGCACCATAGCCGAGGTGCTGGTCAAGGCCGGCGACCAGATCGATGCCAAGGATCTGCTGATCGCATTCGGGTGAGTTAGGCCAGCATCTCGATAGGGCCTTGTCGGCGCCTGGCAGCAACCCTTCATGCCGCATCGATAGCACCTTGACCCGCCGCGCCCGGTCGGGCATCGAACCGCTGCAATTCGCCGCTCGGGTCACCCCGAGTCGCGGTGAGAAAACGACGCGGAGAGAAGACTATGGCCGACGACATCATCGAGACCAGCCAGACTGTTGCCGCCGGCCAGCTGCGCGCCTTCATCGAACGCATCGAGCGGCTCGAGGAAGAGAAAAAGACGATTGCCGACGACATCAAGGAAGTGTTCGCAGAGGCCAAGGGCACCGGCTTCGACACCAAGGCGATGCGGTCGATTATCCGGCTGCGCAAGAAGGACCAGGCCGAGCGGCAGGAAGAGGAATCCATCCTCGATCTGTACAAGGCTGCGCTCGGCATGGTGTAAAGGCCGGCCTCGGCGCCGGAGACGATCGCGGGAGAAGCGGTTCTGACCATGGATTCCAGCCATGAGCGAATTCGATTTTGGCGCCCGCCGCGCCTCTGAATTCCGCCAACGCAGCTTCTGGATGCTGTTCGCGGAACGGCATCCGGATGAAAGGGCTCTGCTGGCGAGGCGCGGACCGTGGTTCTGGCAGCGTGGGCTGCCCGATTTCGCATTGGTCCTTTCCATGTACGTCGCGCCTGCGCAGAATCATGTCGGCGTCTTCTTCGGCCGCAACGAGAAGTTCGGTGCCACGCAAGCCTGGTCGCGGTTGAAGCCGTTCCAGCCGGCCATCGAAGACAGGCTGAAGCTCAGGCCAGAACAAAGTTGCGACGGCCTCGGCATCAATTCGATGTGGCGGGTGAATTGTTTTGCCGAGGACAATTGGCCGGCGATGACCGACTGGCTGGTGACGGAAGCCTCGCGTTTCGAGCGCGCGATTGCCGAAGTTCTGGGTCAGGAATAAAGCTGGGTTTCCAGACGCAATCCTTAGAATCGCTCTGGTGAGCAGAGCGAGGGAGCCGGTCGATCGATGACGATCATGTCGCGCGTTGCCGCCTTCTTCCGCTCACGCTGGTTCGGCGGCGTGCCGCTCGATCGGCTGTTCTGGCGCGACCTGGTCGTTGTCGGCACAGCGATCAACGTCGCGTCATCTGTGGCGGCGCTCATTCTGCTCGGGCTGAAGCTGCCGCTTGCGCTCGTCCTGGCGGTGCATTTCGCGCCGGTGCCCTACAATATCTTCCTGACCTTTGCCGTTTGGCGAACTGCCGGAAAATCGAGTGGCGTCATGGCCTCGCTGATGACGCTTGGCGCCACGTTGTGGCTGATCCTGGTGGTTGTGGCCTGACGATCAGGCGGCCGGATCGAATTTGAGCGCCACGCCGTTGATGCAATAGCGCAGACCGGTCGGCGGCGGGCCGTCGTCGAAGACATGGCCGAGATGGCTGCCGCAGCGGGCGCAATGGCACTCGGTGCGGACCATGCCATAGCTGCGGTCGACGGTGGTCTCGAGCGAACCCGGCACTGGGTCGTTGAAGCTCGGCCAACCGGTGCCGCTCTCGAATTTCAGCTTGGATTCAAACAAGGGCTGGTCGCAGCCGACGCAGGAGAAGGTGCCGGCGCGCTTCTCGTGCAGCAGGGCGCAGCTTCCCGGCCGCTCGGTGCCGTGGTTGCGCATCACCGCATATTGCTCGGGCGTCAGCCGGGCGCGCCATTCGGCATCGGTGCGGGTAACGGGGTAGGTGTGGCTGTCCATTTTTTCCTCTTAGCTTATCTCGCTATTTGGGTTGCCTTCCCAACTTCGCCTGAAATAGGCATTTGTTACGGCGTTTGCCCGTATTTCCTATCCCGTTGCAAAGAATTCCTCAGGCGATGGCCGCGAGATAGCGCGCAACCGATGCTGAAAATGCCGCCTTTGCATCTCCGATGACGTTCTGGTTCCACCATGCGCCGTAGATATGGTCGAACGCGAAAGGCTCCAGCGCGGCCTTGATGCCGTGCACCTTCGTCGCGTTGAGCGGGATATAGTTCGGATAGCTGTACATGAAGCTGACATGACGGCGGGTCGGCGTCACCTGCAGGATGTCGCCGGCCAGGATGGCATTGCCGGCATCGCGCTTCCAGTGCAGCACCTGGCCACCGGCAAAGTGGCCGCCGCAGCGGATGAGCGTCAGCGACGGGTTTATGGCGCGCATCTCGCCCTCCCAACTGATGATTGCCGGATGCGGCCGCATGATCCACTGACGATCATCGGCGTGCAGATAAATCGGCACGCCGCCAAACGCCGCGCTCCATTCGACCATTGCCGAATAATAATGGCAGTGCGAAATGGCGATGGCGGCCAGGCCGCCCCGGCGGTTGATCTCCGCCAATGCCTCGTCGCTGACCATCGAGATGCAGTCCCACAGCACATTGCCGTGCGGCGTTTGCGCCAGCAATGCGCGCTGGCCGATGGCGAAGCGCGGCTCGATGCCGAAGGCGAGCACGCCGGCATCATCCTTGATCACGAGCCGATGCCCGGCGGCGAGCTCTTCCGGCGTGGTCCAGGCCTGGCCCTCCCAGCGCACATATTGCCGCTCGTCCTCGCAGATCGGGCAATATCGCGGCGGCGTCGCTGTCGCCGCGAACTGGACACCGCATTGCAGGCAAAGGAAACAGGTCGACCGTCCTGTTTTGCGTGGATCCATTCAGTGCTTCCTTGAAAGTTGCTTCGTCGCGGCTTCCAGGCCGGCGAGCGTCAGCGGAAACATGCGGCCGCCAAAGATATCGCGGATCATGGCAATCGAATGGGTATAGCCCCAGTTCTTCGCGTCTTCCGGATTGAGCCAAATGGCGTTCGGCCATTGCTGCAGCAGCCTGCCGAGCCAGACGGCACCGGCCTCCTTGTTCCAATGCTCGACCGAGCCGCCGGGTTGGGCGATCTCATAGGGGCTCATCGAGGCGTCGCCGACGACGATCACCTTGTAGTCGGGGCCATATTTATGGAGGAGATCGAAGGTCGGAATCACCTCGGCATGGCGGCGGCGATTGTCCTTCCACACGCCTTCGTAGAGGCAGTTGTGGAAATAGAAATATTCGAGCTGGCGGAACTCGGCGCGGGCGGCCGAAAACAGCTCCTCGACGCTCCTGACATGGTCGTCCATCGAGCCGCCGACATCGAAGAACATCAGCAGCTTCACGGCATTGCGACGTTCGGGTTGTGTCTTAACGTCAAGATAACCGTGCTCGGCGGTGGCGTGGATGGTGCCGGGCAGGTCGAACTCCTCTTCGGCGCCTTCGCGCATCCAGCGGCGCAAGCGCTTCAGCGCGACCTTGATGTTGCGGGTGCCGAGTTCGACGGCATCGTCGAAATTCCTGAACTCGCGCCTGTTCCAGATTTTTACCGCGCGGCGGTTGCGGCTCTCGTGCTGGCCGATGCGCACGCCTTCGGGATTGTAGCCATAGGCGCCGAAGGGCGAGGTGCCGCCGGTGCCGATCCATTTCGAACCACCCTGATGCCGGCCCTTTTGCTCCTCCAACCGCTTCTTCAGCGTCTCCATCAGCTTTTCGAAGCCGCCCAGCGCCTCGATCAGCTTCTTCTCCTCATCGGTCAGGTGCTTTTCGGCGAGCCTCCGCAGCCATTCCTCCGGGATGTTTGCGACATCGACCGGGTTTTTGCCAGCCTGCGCCTCGACACCTTTGAAGATGTGCGAAAAGACCTGGTCGAAGCGGTCGATGTGGCGCTCGTCCTTCACCAGAGCGGCGCGGGCGAGATAGTAAAAGCCCTCGACATCATAGTCGACCAGCCCGGCTTCCAGCCCCTCCAGCAGCGACAGATATTCGCGGAGCGAGACCGGAACCCGCGCTGCCTTCAGTTCGAGGAAGAAGGGGATGAACATCTCACCGTCTACAGCAGATCATACTCGATGAAGCCGGTCCTGCGCGCCACGTGGTCGTAGAGCTTGCGTGCGGTGGTGTTGGTCTCGTGGGTCATCCAGTAGACGTTCTTGACGCCGATCTTGCCGGCTTCCTGCTTGACCGCTTCGATCAGGGCGGCGCCGACGCCCTTGCCGCGCACATCGGGGTCGGCGAACAGGTCCTGCAAATAACAGTTGTTTATCTGCGACCAGCAGGAGCGATGGTAAAGATAGTGTGTCAGGCCGACGGCCTTGCCGTCGAGGGTGGCGATGAAACCTTTCGGCTCGAACTCGCCCGCCGTGAACAGCCGCTTCCAGGTGACGGCGTAAACCTCTTCCGGCAGCTTGGTTTCGTAGAAGGTGAGATAGGCGGTCCACAGACGCCGCCAATTGGTATGGTCAGATTGCGCCAATGGGCGGACGGTGATCTCGGTCATTTCGTTTCCCTCTGAAGTCGGCAACCTGAAGCTGCCTCCGTGCCCGGCTAGAGGCAACGGTCCAGCACCGGGAAAGCGCTGTCCGGTGACTTCGTGGGCTTCCGGCCGACCGGCCCCTCACCCCTGCCGTCTCGCCATGAAGGCCAGGCGCTCGAACAGATGCACGTCCTGTTCGTTCTTCAGCAAGGCGCCGTGCAGTTTCGGCAGCGCGTTCTTCGGGTCGGCGCGCAGGTCTTCGGGCGCGATGTCGTCGGCGACCAGCAGGCGGATCCAGTCGAGTGCCTCGGAGGTCGACGGCTTCTTCTTGAGGCCCGGCACGTCACGGATTTCATAGAATTGCGTGAGTGCGGCGCGCACCAGGTTCTGCTTGATGCCGGGATAGTGCACGTCGACAATTTTGTGCAGCGTCTCGACGTCGGGAAAGCGGATGTAGTGGAAGAAGCAGCGGCGCAGGAAGGCGTCCGGCAGCTCTTTTTCGTTGTTGGAGGTGATGATGACGATCGGCCGGACGGTGGCGCGGATGGTCTCGCCGGTCTTGTAGACGAAGAACTCCATCCGGTCCAGTTCCTGCAACAGATCGTTGGGGAACTCGATATCGGCCTTGTCGATCTCGTCGATCAGAAGCACGACTTTCTTGCCGGCAGCAAAGGCGTCCCACAGCTTGCCGCGCTTGATGTAATTGCGGATGTCGTTGAAGCGCTCGTCGCCGAGCTGGCTGTCGCGCAGCCGCGAGACGGCATCATATTCATAGAGGCCCTGCTGCGCCCGCGTGGTCGACTTGACGTGCCATTCGATCAGATCCAGGCCGAGCGCCGCCGCCATCTGGCGGGCAAGTTCGGTCTTGCCGGTACCGGGCTCGCCCTTGACCAGCAACGGCCGCTCCAGCGCGATCGCCGCGTTGACCGCCACCATCAGATCCTTGTCGGCAACATAGGCTGCCGTGCCTTCGAAACGCATTTTTGCTCCCGGGTTCATCGCGCGACCCTAAGGACGCGGCCTTCGCTGTGCAAGGCGCTGCTGGCAAAGCGGGGATCTTGCCGGCGCGACCCTCGTCGAGCGGTTCTGCGTCGATTTAAGACTCGAAACATGTCGTCTCTCTGGCGCTTGGTCTGCCGTCTGCCTATATTGGCGGAGACGGTCTGCGCTTCCCGGCAGGAGAACATTTTCCCCGGGGCCTTAATGATCCCTAGGGAGCTGTCCCTGGGAAGACCCGTGGGTTTTCTCATACGGCGCCCACCTACTTTGTAGGTTCCCGGGATCGCTCTCTCCACCGGTTGTGTGGATCGTCACCTATCGAAAAGGCCATGTCTGGCGGATCTTGTCGTCGCGCCGCTTTGTGCGGTGCTCTCACGAACGAAAAGTTCGCCCCGCTCCTCCAAAACGTCGCTCGTAAAACTCCATCCAAATCTGACCTTTTCTAACGTCGGCGCATGACATCCCCAAAAGACCTGAAAAAAAATCTCCGCAACCAAGCCCTCGGGCGCCGCGACGCGCTCGATCCTTTCTGGCGGGTGGAGGCAGCACTCGAAATGGCCGAGACGGCGCGCGACCGGATCACCGTCGCGCCGGGCCAGATCGTCTCAGGCTTCTGGCCGATGCGCTCGGAAGTCGACGTCCGGCCGCTGATGTTTGCCTTGCGCGAAAAGGGGGCAAGGCTCTGCCTGCCGGCCATTCTCGACAAAACCATCATCGTCTTTCGCGAACTGGTGCGCGGCGCGCCGATGGTCGACATGGGCTTCGGCACCGTCGGGCCACACGAGGAAGCCGAGGTGCTCGATCCCCAGCTGATGCTGGTGCCGCTTGCCGCCTTCGATGCGCGCGGCCACCGCATCGGCTACGGCGCCGGCTATTACGACCGGGCGATCGCGCGGCTGGTCGACAAGGGGCAGCAGCCGCGGCTGATCGGCATTGCCTTCGACTGCCAGGAGGTGGCCGTGGTGCCTGACGAGCCGCATGACGTGATCATTCCGGAAATACTCACCGAGAGCGGGTTGCGTCGCTTCGCGCCGAAATTGTAGATAAGTTCCTGGACGCATGGTCTTTTCCGAAAGTCATGCAGCTTGTTGCTTCGCTGACCTTCGGTTCGGGATCACGCTTATATGAGACTTCTCTTTCTCGGCGACATGGTCGGCAAGACAGGACGTACGGCGGTGTGGGAACAACTGCCTGGCCTGATCTCGGATTTCAAGCTCGACTTCGTCATCGTCAATGGCGAGAACGCCGCCGGCGGCTTCGGCATCACCGAGGAAATTTTTCGCGAGACGATCTCGGCCGGCGCCGATGTCGTCACCACCGGCAACCATGTCTGGGACCAGCGCGATGCGCTGATTTTCGCGCCGCGCGAAGAGCGCTTCCTGCGTCCGTCTAATTTCCCCAAGGGTACGCCGGGGCGCGGCTCAGGCGTCTACATCGCCAGGAACGGCGCGCGCGTGCTGGTCGCCAACATCATGGGCCGGGTGTTCATGCATCCCGAGCTCGACGATCCGTTCCAGGCCGGCGAGCGCGAACTTGCCGCTTGCCCGCTTGGCGAGCAGGCCGATGCGATCGTCATCGATTTCCATGCCGAGGCGACCTCGGAAAAAATGTGCTTCGCTCATTTCGTCGACGGCCGTGCCAGCCTTGTTGTCGGCACCCATACGCATCAGCCGACCGGCGATCACCAGATCCTCAATGGCGGCACCGGTTATATTTCCGATGCCGGCATGTGCGGCGATTACGATTCCTCGCTCGGCATGGACAAGGAGGAGCCGCTCAACCGGTTCTTGTCCAAGGTGCCGAAAGGCCGCTTCGAGGCGTCGACCGGACCGGCGACATTGTGCGGCGTCGGCGTCGACATTTCCGACCGTAGCGGCCTGACCGAACGGATCGCGCCGTTTCGCCGCGGCCCGCGGCTGGAGGAAACGGCTCCATCCTTCTGGTCGTGACATTGATATAGACGCTTGCAATACCCAATTGCCGGCGAAACTGCTCTAGATCGTAGAGGGGACGACCTCCATGCAGCTAGTCGAATTCCTGGCGCCGCATTTCGCCTTTGTCTCCGACCCGACGGCATGGGTCGCGCTGCTGACGCTGATCGTGCTGGAGGTCGTGCTCGGCATCGATAATCTGATCTTCATCTCGATCCTGACCAACAAATTGCCGGTAGCGCAGCGGGCCCGCGCCCGGCGGCTCGGCATCTCGGCCGCGCTGGTGATGCGGCTGATCCTACTGGCCACCATCTCAATCATCGTCCAACTGACGACGCCGATATTCACCGCCTTCGGCCACGGCTTTTCATGGCGCGACCTGATCCTGATCGCCGGCGGCCTGTTTCTCGTCTGGAAGGCGACCAAGGAGATCCACCACACGGTCGATCTCGATGATCACCAGGACACCATGATGGGCGAGACGCTGCAGCTTTCGCTGGCCGGCGCGATTTTCCAGATATTGCTGCTCGACCTCGTCTTCTCGATCGACTCGATCATCACCGCCGTCGGCATGACCGACGAAATCGCGATCATGTACATCGCGGTGATCGTGGCGGTGAGCGTGATGATGCTGGCGGCCGGGCCGCTGGCCGACTTTATCGCCAGGAACCCCAGCATCGTCATGCTGGCCCTCGGCTTCCTGCTGATGATCGGCATGACGCTGATCGCCGACGGCATGGGTTACCACGTGCCGAAAGGCTACATCTACGCCGCCATGGGCTTTTCGGCACTGGTCGAAGGGCTCAACATGCTGGCGCGGCGGCGGAAGAAGGCAAAAGGCGGCGGGCACTGAGGATGGCCCACCGCGGCTGACCTAATTCCCCGGCACACCCTTCGGATGGCGGTCGCCGATCAGGCCGAGCATCACGCCTTGCTCCAGCCACGCCTTGGCGCCGGCGAGCACCAGCGCAAAACCGCCGGTCGAGCCGATCGCCTGCTTGACCTGCTCATCGGGGCTGCCGACAAAGCCGAAATTGCGGACCTCGACAAAGGTCGTGCCGCCCGGCATCTCGGCGAAAGTCCACACTACCGTGGTCGGCGGATCGCTCCATTGCATGACGATCTTCTTGTTATCGACGATCTCACTGACATTGACCGTCGTCGAGACGCCATACATGCGCCATTCCCAACTGATTTCCTTGCCGCTGTCCAACCTGTCGCTGCCATGGGTGAACCAGAATTTCGTCGTGATCGCCGGATCGACGAAGGCTTCGAATACGTCGGCGACCGGCCGCCTTATCAGCATGCCGGCTTCGGCGGTCGGTGTTTCACGGATTTTCATAGCGTCCTCCTTTCCACGGCGCCGCCCTGTTCACCAGGCATCGGGTTCGCGCACGAGGTGAATGATGTTGGCCGGATTGGTGATCCAGCCGCCGCGAAAGCCTTCACCCAGTGCCTCAATGGCATCGCAGCGCACGACGCCGGCCTCGGCGAGATGCTCCGCAGCGGCCGGAAAATCATCGGTGAACAGTTCCAGCCAGATCTCGGCCTGGCTCATCATCGGCGCCTCGTCGATCCACAGCCGATTGGGACCAAGTTCGAACCCGACGGCCGGCGATTTGGCCGTGAATGGCTTCAGGCCGATGACGTCGCGATAGAAGGCGATCGTTGCCTGGTATTGATGCGGCGGGACTTTCATCGCGATGTTGATGCCGCCGGTGATCTTCGCGGTCATTTGCTGACTCCATTGCCGTGTTCAGGTTCGATTGGCCGGTTCGGTCCAGAACTCGCTATGCCAAATTGATTTGCCAGGAGACTCCGAACCTGTCGTTGAGCCATGCAAACCGGCGGCTGAAACCATAATTGTCCAGCGCCATCAGAAATTTGCCGTCCTTGGCCAGAGCCTCGACAATGCCGTTCAGCTCTGCCTCCGTGGAGCAATTCACATACAGCGAGACCGATGGCGTGAACGTGAAGGCATGGTGCACGGGGCTGTTGTAGACCATCACTTCCAGACCGCTTATGGACACGCGCGCCAGCTTGACCGTTCCTTCCGGGCCGTCTTCGCCGGAGCCGTAACGTGTGACGTCAAGGACGCTGCTGTCGGGGATCGTCTCGCAATAGAAGGTCATTGCCTCTTCGGCCTTGCCCTCGAACATCAGAAATGGCGTCACTTGCTTCATCGCAGGCCTCCGTCATCTTGGTGGCTTTTCAGATGTTGTTCTCGTTGGCCGGCTCGCCCTTCATCTCGCTGCGGTAATAGCCGTCGCGCAGATTGATGCCGTATTCGACATAGGCCTTCATGCAGGCCAGCATCTGCGACCAGCCCTCGCAATTGAGGTAGGATTTCTTCAGGCCGACCGCGTTCTCGTGCCAGCCGGTTTCGGCGATGGTGACGAAGGTGCCGCCATCGTCGAGCGGCTCGAAATTCATCTCGATGCGGGTCTTGTAGGCTGGCTTGCCGTCGGCGTCGGTGGCATCCCAGCGCAGCACGATGCGGCTGTCTTTCTTCACCTCGTCGACCTCGACGGGAACCTTGCCCCACCAGATGACGGTGGCGCCCGCCTCCAGCAGTGCGCTGGCGCCGCCGATCGTGGTGAAGTAGCCGCTAAGTTTCTTCGGATTGACGACCGCATCGAAGACTTCGGCGACGGGTTTGCCGATGCGGCCAGAAACCCTGAATCCAAGAGACATATCCACAGCTCCTTCCTTGAATGGCTCAAGGATATGTTATAGAAACATAACATGTCAAGCCAATCGCGAGACGACAATGTTTTCAAGGCGCTGGCGCATCCGCGCCGGCGTGCGTTGCTGGACCGGCTGAAGGATGCGCCGCAGACCACCGGCATGTTGTGCGATGCCTTCCCCGACATGGACCGCTGCACGGTCATGCTGCACCTGAAGGTGCTGGAGGAGGCCGACCTGGTCGTGGCGCGGCGCGAGGGGCGCGAACGCTGGAACCATCTCAACGCGCTGCCGATCAAGCACATCCACGACCGCTGGATCAGTCAATATGCCACGCACGCGATCAGCATCCTCGACCGGCTGAAATCCGATCTTGAGGGATGAAAGGTTTGCCGAAGCCTGCCGATTTTCGGATCTTGAAAGCCTTGCGTGCCGGCAGCAATGGCGCGGCTGGACGAATTGAGCCGATTTATCTATAAGCCGGCCATTCCGACAGCGAGCGCCGTCCGTCCGTCAGGGACGCAGCAGGACGTTCTGAAATTTTGAATTCGAGCATTTTGCAAGATGCCGGGTGGTTCACCAGGCGGCAGATGCTCTAGCCGAGAAGATGACAGGGGTGCCATGGCTGGCCATTCACAGTTCAAGAACATCATGCACCGCAAGGGCCGCCAGGATGCGGTGCGGTCGAAGATGTTTTCCAAGCTGGCGCGCGAAATCACCGTCGCCGCCAAGAGCGGCACGCCCGATCCATCGATGAACCCGCGCCTGCGCCTTGCGGTGCAGAACGCCAAGGCGGTGTCGATGCCGAAGGACAATATCCAGCGCGCCATCAACAAGGCGTCGATGGGCGATGCCGAGACCTACGAAGCCGTGCGCTACGAGGGTTACGGGCCAGGCGGCGTCGCGCTGATCGTCGAGGCGCTGACCGACAACCGCAACCGCTCGGCGTCGAATGTGCGCGCTGCCTTCACCAAGGCGGGCGGGGCGATGGGCGAGACCGGCTCGGTATCGTTCATGTGGGACCGCGTCGGCGAGATCTACTATCCGGCATCGGCCGGCAGCGCCGAGAAGGTGATGGACGCGGCGATCGAGGCCGGTGCCGACGACGTCCAGTCGGACGAGGAAGGCCACACGATCTACTGCGCTTTCGAGAATCTCGGCGAAGTGTCGAAGGCGCTGGAAGGCGCGCTCGGCGAGGCTGAATCGGTGAAGCCGATCTGGAAGCCGCAGACCAATATCGCGGTCGACGAGGAGCGGGCACAATCGCTGATGAAGCTGGTTGCGACGCTTGAGGACGACGACGACGTGCAGAGCGTCTACGCCAATTTCGAGGTCGACGAGGAGACCTTGGCGAAGCTCAGCGCGGCATGACCCAACACGCGCTGCCCACAGTCCGCATCACCTATTGCACCCAGTGCCTGTGGCTGCTCAGGGCCGGCTGGATGGCGCAGGAGCTGCTGTCCACCTTCGGTACCGATCTCGGCGAGGTGACGCTGGTGCCCGGCACCGGTGGCATCTTCACCATTTCCTGCAATGACACGCTGGTCTGGGACCGCAAGCGTGATGGCGGTTTTCCCGACGCCGCAAAGCTCAAGCAACTGGTTCGCGATGTCATCGATCCGGATCGCGATCTCGGCCATGCCGACCGCAAGGGCGATAAGTCAAAAGATCCTGCCTGAAGGCCTTTTACACTTCCGTCCTGCATTCACCGCCACGCGAAGATGAAGCAGCCCAGCGCCACGATGGCGGTGATGGTGCGGACGTGGTTCCACATCACCCAGTCCTTGAGATAGGTGGCCCACACGGCGGCGCCCTTGGCGCTTGCCGGATCGACCGCAGCCAGGGCGTTGTTGAGCGGCACGTTGAACATCATCGTCACGATCGGATTGCCGACGACATAGATCAGGGCGCCGGCGAGAAGCCAGAACGAACCCGGCTGGCTCCAGCCGATAAGAGCGCCGGCGGCGAGGACAAGACAGACCAGCCCGGTGCCGAAAAGTGCGGTCATGAATGTCGGCGTGATCACGGTGATGTTGATCGAATTCATGGCGGCGATGCCGCCTGCGGCAGGCAAGCGGGCGAGCGCCGGCATGATAAAGTTGGAGAAGGCGAAGAAAACGCCGCCGACAACGCCTGAGCCAATGGCAGCGACGAAGGTGAGGGTGGGAAGCAGTTTCATGATCATGTCAGTTGCTCCGGTTTCAGATTCGAGCAGTTCGATTGGTGCGTCGTCTAAAAATATGAATTATCCTCACATTTGCAAAACGTGATAAACCCTCGTATTTTGTCAGTCAAGCCATTTTTCTGGAGACAGTCATGGAAGGCACCGCTGCACCGGGTTCCCGCAACGAGCAGGCCGCATCGCCGCGCCGGGCGCCGAGCCAGCAGCGCAGCCGCGAGCGGGTCGAGCGCATGCTGGCTGCCGCCTCGGCGCTGATCGCCGAGCAAGGCAGCGACGCCATGCGCATGGGCGAGGTGGCCGAGAGGGCCGGCGTGTCGATCGGCTCGCTCTACCAGTTCTTCCCCGACAAGAGGGCGATCATCTGGGCGCTGGCCGAACGCTACACCGCCGAAAGCCAGGCCTGCATTGCGGCAGCGCTAGCCGAGGTCAATGACGCCGAAGGCCTGCGCCGGGCATTTTCGGAACTGGTGGATATCTACTACGGAATGTTCCTGGCTGAGCCGGTGATGCGCGACATCTGGTCGGGCACGCAGGCCGACAAGGCCTTGCGCGAACTCGAGCTCGCCGACAGCCGGGCCAACGCCGAATTCCTCACTGCGGTGCTGAAGCGGCTGCGGCCGTCCGCCGATCCGGAAGCGCTGGAAACGACGGCGTTTCTCATCTGGCAGATGGGCGAGGCCGCAATGCGGCTGGCGATCTCGGTCGGGCGGCAAGAGGGCGACAGGCTGGTTGCCGCCTACAAGCGGATGGCGCTGCGCGAGCTGGTCGGCGAATAGGGCCGTATTTTCGCAATAAAAAACCCGCCACGAAGGCGGGTTTCTCGATCTGCGAAACGCCAGTGCGCTTAAAGGCCGAAACCTTCGAAACGCTTCTTGAACTTCGACAGGCGGCCACCGCGGTCGAGCAGGGTCTGCTGGCCGCCAGTCCAGGCCGGATGGGTGGTCGGGTCGATATCGAGGTTCATCGTATCGCCTTCCTTGCCCCAGGTCGAACGGGTCATGTATTCGGTGCCGTCGGTCATGACGACCTTGATGGTGTGGTAGTCGGGATGGATATCGGTCTTCATGGGTCTGTTCCTGGCTTGCCGGGTGCTGCCGACGGGCTGAAGCCTGCGTCGATGCGCCCCTTTTTAAAACTCGAAGCCGCAGCTATTGAGGAGCCACGGCTTCTAAAACGGTCGGCGAGCCTATACATCAGCCGGAATTGAATCACAAGGCCGCGGCAAGCGCATATTGATGGCGCAAGCCTCAAAGGGCCAAAGGAAACGGTCATGGCGAACATCAGCGGCGATGCAGACGAGCGCAGGCGCTCGCTGAAGCCGCTGCAGCGCCTGTTTCCCTACATCACCCATTACCGCAAAATGGTCATCGGCGCGATCGTCTCACTGGCCGTCGCGGCGGCGACGACGCTGGCGCTGCCGCTGGCCGTGCGGCGGATGATCGACCACGGTTTTTCCGCTTCCGATTCCAGCTTCATTGCCGAATATTTCGCCATGCTGGTGGTGATGGCCGCCGTTCTGGCGGCGGCATCGGCCAGCCGCTACTATTTCGTCATCACGCTCGGCGAGCGCGTCGTTGCCGATATCCGCCGCGATGTCTTTGCCCACGTCACCACGCTGTCGCCCTCCTTCTTCGACACGGCCCTGTCGGGCGAGATCGTCTCGCGGCTCGCTGCCGACACGACACAGATCAAATCGGCCGTCGGTGCCACCGCCTCGGTGGCTTTGCGCAACGTCATCCTCGGCCTTGGCGCCGTGGCGATGATGGTCTTCACCAGCCCAAAACTGTCCGGCCTGGTCATCGCGGCCATTCCGCTAATCGTGCTGCCGCTGGTCGCCTTCGGCCGCTCGGTGCGGCGCAAGTCACGGCTGGCGCAGGATACGCTGGCCAATGCCACCGCCTATGCCAGCGAGCAGATCGGCGCGGTGCGCACCCTGCAGGCCTTCACCAACGAGAAGCTTGTAACCAGGTATTTTTCGTCCGCCGTGGAAGCAGCGTTCGAAGCGGCGCGGGCCTCGATCTTTGCCCGCTCGTTTCTCACCTTCTTCGCCATCTTCATGATCTTTTCGTCAGTCGTGGCGGTGCTGTGGTTCGGTTCGCGCGACGTGCTCGACGGCACGCTGTCGCCGGGCACGCTTGGTCAATTCCTGCTCTATTCGGTGTTCGCCGCCGGCGCGCTCGGCGCCCTGTCGGAGGTCTGGGGCGAACTGTCCCAGGCAGCGGGCGCTGCCGAACGGCTGACCGAGATCCTGGCCGAGAAACCCGCGATCCAGGCGCCCGCCGATCCGAAGCCGCTGCCGGCAAAGGCGAGAGGTGCGATCAGCTTCGACGATGTCTCCTTCTCCTATCCGGCCCGGCCCGACCGCGCCGCCGTCCATGGCCTGAGCTTTCAGGTCAAACCCGGCGAGACGGTGGCGATCGTCGGACCCTCGGGCGCCGGCAAGAGCACCGTGTTTTCGCTGCTTCTGCGCTTCTACGATCCGGAGTCCGGCGGAATCGTCATCGACGGGGTCGATCTGCGCGAGGCCGATCCGGCCGCGATCCGCGCGCGCATCGCCATCGTGCCGCAGGACGTCACCATCTTTGCCGCAAGCGCGCGCGACAATATCGGCTTTGGCCGGCCTGGCGCCAGCCAGGCCGAGATCGAGGCGGCGGCGAAGGACGCGCTTGCCGACGAGTTCATCCTGAAACTCGAAAAGGGCTATGACAGCCAGGTCGGCGAGCGCGGCGTGACGCTGTCGGGCGGCCAGCGCCAGCGCGTGGCGATCGCCCGCGCGATTCTGCGCGATGCGCCCATCCTGCTGCTCGACGAGGCGACCTCGGCGCTAGATGCCGAAAGCGAGACGCTGGTGCAGACGGCGCTGGACCGGCTGATGAAGGGCCGCACCACGATCGTCATCGCCCATCGGCTGGCAACCGTGCTGATGGCCGATCGCATCCTGGTCATGGATGGCGGCCGCATTGTCGAGGAAGGCACGCATCAGAGTCTGGTCGCCAAGGGCGGCATCTATGCGCGGCTGGCCAAGCTGCAGTTCGATACCGGGGCGAATGCTTTCAGGGGCGCGGCCGAGTAGCATCGCTCCATCCCGATGAAATCGGGATGAGGCTCCATCTTCTTGTTTGACCATGATCTTTTCCGAAAACCGGCGTCCACTTTTCGGGATCATGGTGCCCAGCGGCGGCCGAGATTCTTCAGCTACCGAAAGCTCGGCGTTTGCCGCGTCGATAGGCGATGAACAGGGGAACACCGACAAGCAACGACAACAAAAGCATGCTGGCGACGGTCTGTCGCTGCTCCTTTGCCGGATCGCTGAGCTGCACATCGGCAGGCGGCTCTTCATAGGTAAAATCGTACTGCCAGCGAACCTGGTCTGCGAGGTCATCGACGGTTTTCAGATAATCGGCAATCGCCTTGGCCGGTACTTCAGTCGCCAGCGTCTGAAAGTTCCATTCAACTTGCAATTCGGTGGGCGTGTTGGACCAGGATGCCTTGAGAGACAGATAGGGCGTCACGACGTTTTTCATCGACTCGCCGGAAAACCTCGCCTTGAGGTTGCGCACGGTCACCTTGTGGCGGCGGTAGAACTGGGGGCCGAGGGAGACGGGCCCGGTTCGGTCGACGATTGTCGGGGTTGGAAGAGAGTTGTTGCCGAGATCGGCCGCGCGGATCGGGAAATTCTTTGCCAGATCGTTGGCCGTCAGCGCCTCCGCCGGCAAGCGATAACTTTCCTTCACGCTCACTATGTTGCCGTCGCGGCGATCCACGATTTCCGGCTTGGCGATGGTTTGGATGCCTGGATATTGCTTGTTGTAGTATTTCAGGTAGGCGTCCGACACCTCGCTCAGCGACCGGCTGGCGAAATTGCCGCGCATCCAATCGGCATCGGCGTCCTCATATGTCGAGAAGACCGTCAGCACGAGGGGATCGCCCGGTTTCCGCGGAAAGTCGAATTCCTCGGCGATCTGGATCGACGGGCTGGTAAGCACAGGGCTCGGCATCTTCTCCAACCCGCCGGTGCTGGAAAGCGGCAGCGCGAAGCCGTAGTCCGGCTGTGCGAGATTGTGCGCCCTGCCGCCCTGAAGATAGTTCGTGGCGTCCAGCCAATATGTCTTTGCTCCGATCCTTGCCTTGACGATGGCATGGTCGAAATCGCGGAGCGCCGGCAGATGCTGGTCCAGGGCCCGTCCCTCGTCGAGATCGGCCAAGGCGACCTCGGCAGCAATGCCAAGCCGCACAAGCGACGAAACCAGCAGCAGGGCCTTGTCCTTGCAGTCACCGAACCCGCTCAGGATAACCGTCGCGGGATCACGCGGAACGTAGGAACCGGCACCCATCGACAGGCTTACATAGCGGATCTGGTCCTGCACCAACCGCATTGCCTCGACCATCCGGTCTTCGGGCACCGGATGCCGCAGAGCGATGTCGTCGAGCTTTGCGGCAAAAGCCGGGGGAAAAACGGTCGCTGGCTTGTAATAGGGCGCAACGGCATCGACCACACTTTGCCAATTCGCGGTAGACGCGACATCGATGGAGCCCCAGCCTGGATAGGTCACGGGCAGGTTGTCCTCGACATTGACCGGTTTCGGGTTTGGAATTTCCCATAGATAGGTGGTGTCCGGCCCAGTCGGGGAGATTGAGGGCTTAAGTCGCGTTCCCCTTGTCTTGATCTGGAGCGGCTGGCCCGAAGGCCAAATGATGCTTGTGCGGATAAGCGCTACCGGCTCTTCCCATTCGGTGGAGAAATTCTTGAAGAAAAGGTCCTTGCCGACCAGCGGTGTTACTTCGTAGGTCGACCCGTAATCGACGATGTCGCCGGTGCGCACATCATCGATGTTGACATGTGCTGTCAGCCAGCCGTCGAAGACACCCTTCTCGGCGTCTCTTTCCCTGCGGAAGATGTCGAATTCGACGCCTTCCAGCCGGTCCAGAACGGCGCCATCGCGGATGATGTGAAGATGGTTGAGCGTGACCTTGTGCCGGGACGGATCGAACTGCAGATCGATACTCGCGCCACGATCCAGGCCGGGACGGTCGACGATTTTATAGACGGTGCGCGAGTACTCGACATAGCCGCCGGCGCGATGCTTGATCTGGTCGTCCGAGAGCAGCCATGAAACGCCATTCTTGATTTGATCCGATCGGGTGGGATCGGCAGCCGGAATATCAAGCTGCTTTACCCAGCTTTCTGCCGGACCCTTGAGAACCATGTCGTCGGACATGGCCGGAGAACTCAGGCCGATCAATAAGATGAAAAATACCAAGCGGGGCCAGAAAGACTTCATCCTATGAAAACTGTAACAGACAGACATCTACGCTCGCCCAACTTGGAAGAACTCCTTTTTCAGAGGCTTTCCCACCAAAGTAAAGGCCAGTTTCGCGGATTTCTGCAGTCACCGCGGCAAGAACCTGGAATAGACGAAGCGGCTCAGTTCCCGTACCGCTTCTTCAGATGGTCAGTGAAATGTGCGGCATCGAGCTTTTCGCCGGTAGCGCGTTCGAGCAGTTCCGGTGTCGACCAGCGCGAGCCTTGCGACCAGATCCTTTTGCGGCGCCAGTCGTTGATCGCGGCGAAATCTCCCTTGGCGAGGTCTTCGTCGGCTGAAGGATGATCCCTGGTCAGCGCCGCCCATTGCTGCGCCGCCATCATGGCGCCCAGCGTGTAGGAGGGGAAATAGCCGAAGGCGGCACCCGGCCAGTGGACGTCCTGCATCGGACCGTCAGCCGGATTGTCTGATGTCGACAGGCCGAGATAATCGCGCATCTTGGCATCCCAGGCTTCGGGCAGGTCGGCTGCTTCCAGCCGTCCCGAGACAAGCTCCTGCTCCAGCTCGTAGCGCAGAATGACGTGCAGCGGATAGGTGACCTCGTCGGCATCGACGCGGATCAGGCCGCGCTCGACCCGGTGTACATGCGGCAGGATGTCGTCGATCGTCCAGCTCTCGCCGAGGTGTCTTTCGACCACCGGCAGTGCCCAGCGCCAGAATTCTGGATTGCGGCCGATCTGCTTTTCGACGAACAGGCTCTGGCTTTCATGCACCGCCATGCCGCGCGCTCTGCCCAGAGGCCAGTGCGCCCACGCCTTCGGCAGGTTCTGCTCGTACAGCGCATGGCCGGTCTCGTGCAGCACGCCCATCAGCGCCGACAGGAAATCCGAGGTCTTGTAGCGGGTGGTGATGCGCACGTCGCTCGGCACGCCGCCGCAGAAGGGATGGTGCGAAACCGACAGCGAGCCGTGGGTGAGGTCGAAGCCGACCGCCGCCATCATGGCGAGGCCAAGCTCGCGCTGCTTGTCCAAGGGGTATCTGCCGGAAAGCGGCTTCAGCGGATGTTTCGCCAGCCGCTCTTCCTGCACGGCCAGTGCCTCCGGCACGAAGCCTTTCAGGAAGGTCTTCAACTCGACAAACACAGGCGTGATGTCGGCGGTGCGATTGCCCGGGTCATATTGCTCCATCAGCGCGTCGTAAGGCTCGAGCCCGAGCACCTCGGCGCGAAGTGCCGCCTCCTCGCGGACCAGCGCCACGACGCCTTCCAGCGCCGGCAGGAAGCCGGCCCAGTCGTTCTTGGCGCGCAGGTCGCGCCAGAGCTGCTCGGAGCGCATGCGCGCGGTCGTCTGGCGCTCGACGAACTCGACCGGCAGGCAGGTCAGGTTGGTGTATTGCCGGCGGAATTCTCTGACCGCGGCCTGCTGCTCTTCGTTCAGCGCCTCCTGCTCGGCCGCCGCGATCCAGTCGGCAATCTCCGGCGCAGCCGCCCGGGCATGGTGCATGCCGGCAAGCGCCGACATTGCCTCTGCGCGCTTCTCGCCGCCGCCGACCGCCATATGGGTCGCCTCGTCGGCGCCGAGGATGGCGAGGGCGTGTTCCAGCGCTTCGAGCTTGTGGCCGAGGTCGTCGAGTTTTTGAAAGGACATTGTGGGTTCCGCTGATTTGACGGCGGGAAAAGATACCAATGCAAAAGTGTTGGCAACCCCGAAGCCGTCCGCGATCGACGCATTGACTGCCGGCTGCAACGGCCGAAAAGCATCTTGTGGAAGCGGTGGCGTGCGTGATCAATGTCGTCCGGCGGCGGCAGACCGCGATGCGGAGACGAAACATGATCGCCAATGTGCTGGTCGGGCTGGTGGCCGTGATCCACCTCTGCATCGTCTATCTTGAGATGGTGCTGTAGGACACGCCGCGCGGCCATATGGTATTCAGGCTGACGCCGGAATTCGCCAGTGCCTCGAAAGTGCTCGCGGCCAATCAGGGGCTTTACAACGGCTTTCTCGCAGCCGGCCTGATCTGGGGCTTTACCTCGGCGAAGCCGGTTTCCAGTTCAAAGTCTTCTTCCTGCTCTGCGTCGCCGTCGCCGGCCTTTACGGCAGCGACGGCGGGCCGTAAAATCCTGTTCATCGAGACAGTGCCGGCAGTGCTGGCGCTGATTGCACTGGCGTTGGGCTAGCGCATGATCCCCGAACCGAAAGCTGGAAAAGGATCATGCGCAAAATCCATTGCCACAGTGCCGGGCACTGCGGCCGATTTCAGCCGCCTGGATAAGTTGGGCCGTAGCCGTTGGGATAGTATCCGCCATCGGCGCCGTTGCCGATGAGGAAGGCACTGCCGGTGTCAGCGCGCAGCTTTTGGCTGACATCGTCGAGCTGCGCCAGCAACTGCTGATATTGCGTGCCCGGCATCGTTCCATCGCGTGCGGCCCTCTGGGCGGCCCGATCGAGTTGAGCGACCTGCGTGCGCAAGTCACGTGCCTCGCCCGGGTCGAGCTTGTTCGCCCGGATGGCGCCCTGGATACCCGTCTCCACACTCTGGATCTGATTGATCAGGGCCGTCGCACGCGGGCCGGCGTGAGCGCCAGCAAACGGAACGGCGAGGAGAAGTGTGGCGAGCGTAGCAGTCCTGAGATTCGTGGGAGCGAAGAAGCGCATGGTTGCGTCTCCTTTACTGGGGAAGGCGGTGGTTGGGAGGGTCTTGCCTTCCGGCCGCGGGCCGTCAGGTTCCGTCGCGTCGCGATGAGCGGTTCCACCGCCGGCGGTTCTCGGCCCATGACCAAGGCTAAAAGGCCATGGCGGCAAAGTGTAATTAAAAAAAGGTAATTTTTTCAGCGCTTGCCGCTGCCGCACCAGTGCCCTAAATGCCGCCGACTTGAGCCGGCCCGACCTGGCGCATGATACAAGCCAAAGGCCTGCAGATCACCGCTCGGTCAGCTTCAACTCGATGCGGCGGTTCTTGTTGCGCGCCTCTTCGGTATCGGCGGGGTCGAGCGGCTGGAATTCGCCGAAGCCGGCCGCGACCAGCCGGTTGGCCGGCACGCCGTTCTCGATCAGGAACTTGACCACCGATGTCGAGCGCGCCGTCGATAATTCCCAATTGTCGCGGTAGCGGCCGGTACCGGAGAGCGGCTTGTTGTCGGTGTGGCCGTCGACGCGCAGCACCCAGTTGATCTCCGGCGGGATTTCCTTTTGCAATTCGATGATGGCATCGGCGAGCTTCTTCATCTCGACCTTGCCGGCATCGTTGATCACCTCGGAGCCGGTCGGGAAAAGCACTTCCGACTGGAAGACGAAGCGGTCGCCGACGATGCGGATGTTCTCGCGGTCGGCAAGAATTTCACGTAAGCGGCCGAAGAAATCGGAGCGGTAGCGGTTTAGCTCCTGCACGCGTTGCGCCAGTGCGACGTTGAGGCGGCGGCCGAGATCGGCGATCTTGGTGTTGGATTCGCGGTCGCGCGTTTCGGACACGTCGAGCGCTTGTTCGAGCGCTGCGATCTGCCTGCGCAGCGCCGAAATCTGCTGGTTGAGGATCTCGACCTGGCTCAGCGCCTGCTGGCTGATCTGGCGCTGGCTGTCGAGCTCGCCGGAAAGTGCCGTCGCGCGCTGGTTGGCGGCATCGCCGGCACCAGCGCCTTGCGCCAGCAATTGCTCGAGCCGGCTCTTTTCCGCCTCCGACGCGGACAGCGACGCCTGCAAATTGGCAAGGGTGTCCTCCTTGTCCTGCGTCGTCGAGCGTTCCAGCGCCAGAAGCTGGGTCAACTCGTTGATCTGCGAGTTGAGGCGGTTGAGCACCGTGTCCTTGCCGGAGATCTCGCGGCCGAGCAGGAACTGCGCCAGCACGAAAACCGTGAGCAGGAACATGATCGCCAACAGCAGCGTCGACAGCGCATCGACGAAGCCCGGCCAGTAATCGATGCGGCGGTCGGAGCGCCGGCCTCGTGCCAACGCCACGTCAATGCACTCCAGGCTTCTTCAAGGCGTCGGCGATCTTCTCCAGGGTGTTGCGCATCGCCTTCTGCTCGTCGGACTGGGCCTCGACCCAGTCGCGCATGATCTGCTGTTCCGAGCGCATGTTCTTGACCAGGCCGGAAATGCCGTCGGCGAGATTGGCCATGGCGGTGGCGACGCGCGGATTGGAGCCGCCGCCATTCTCCTGCAGAGTGCGCAGCTTTTCCGACAACAGCCGGATTTCCTCGGAGGGTTCGGTCTTGGCCGCGTCGGCAACGACGATGTCGGAGGACAGGTCGGTGACCGAGGACAGCCAGTTTTCGAGTTCGGTATAGAAGCGCGTCTGGGCGCGGCCGGCCTGCAGGTCGAGGAAGCCGAGCACCAGCGAGCCGGAGAGGCCGAACAGCGAGGACGAGAAGGCGGTGCCCATGCCGGCCAACGGAGCGGAAAGCCCCTGCTTCAGGGATTCGAGCACGGCCGCGGCATCGCCGGTGCCGGGATCGAGCGACTCGATGGTTTCGCGGATCGAGCCGATCGTGTTGAGCAGGCCCCAGAAGGTGCCGAGCAGGCCGAGGAACACCAGCAGTCCGACAAGGTAGCGCGACGTGTCGCGGCTTTCGTCGAGGCGGGTGGCGATCGAATCCAGCATGGTGCGCATCGAACTGGTCGAGAAAGCAATCGTCGAGGAGCGGCCGATCATCGCCTTCATCGGCGCCAGCAACACCGGTTCGGTGGTTTCGGAACCGGCGCGGAACGAGTTGACCCAGCGCACCTCGCGGAACAGCCGGCCGACCTGGACGAAGGCCAGCAGGATGCCGACCGCCAGCACGCCGATGATCAGGCCGTTGAGGCCGGGATTGGTGACGAAGGCGGTCGAGATCTGGCGGGTCAGGATGGCGGCGATGAAGGCCACGATGAACAGAAAGATCACCATGGTCAGCAGAAACACCTGCGGGCTCGACAATTTGTGCGGGTCGTAGATCAGAACGTCGGAGCGCCTGCCCATGCCGAAGGATCTGAGAAGAGTCATCCGTGCCCCGTTTCCGATGCCGTCGCCGCCGATCAATTTGTGTTTGCGACTCTAAACGGAATTGTGACGAAATTGAATGGCGCTTGGCAATATTGCCACTGTCCGCGACCGGAGGTCAAAGCCGGTTGATGACCAGGCAGTCGACCATGGCGGCCAGATGCAGGCCGGCGCCGGTGACGACAAAGCCATGCCACAGCGCATTGTGGAAGCGCAGGCCCTTCCAGGCGAAGAAGATCACGCCACAGGAGTAGACGATGCCGCCGGCAACGATGAGCGCGATCGATGTCGCCGGCAGCGTCCGCACGAGCGGCTCCACCAGAACGATACCGCTCCAGCCGATGGCCAGGTAGAAGACGATCGCCAGCCGGTCGAAACGGCCGGGAAGAAAGACCTTGATGGCGATGCCGACCGCCGCGGCGGTCCAGACCAGGACGATCATGGAAACGGCCAGCGGCGAGCCGCCGAGCTGGGCCAGGAAAGGCGTGTAGGTGGCAGCGATCAGCAGATAGATCGCGGCATGGTCGAAGCGCCGCAATATCCATTTTGCCGGCGACGACACCGGCCAGACATTGTAGGCCAGCGAAACCGACAGCACGGTGAGCAGCGAGACTACATAGAAGGCGGCGGCAACGTATTCGCCGGGGCCGGTTCGATAGGCGGCCAGTGCCAGCAGCGTCGAGCCGGCAGCGATCGCCAGCACGATGCCCACGGCGTGGACAATGCCGTCGGCGATGATCTCGGCGCGCGAGTAATGCCAGCGCCCCATAAAGGGAATGTCGAGCTGGGAGAGTTCGCTCTGGGGTTGGGGCCGGCTGTTCGTCATCGATGATCCTGCGCCACCTTATCTGGGCGGCCGCGGGACAGTATTTCAAGCTTTGGTTGCGGTTTTGCGACTGCGGCGGTTCAGCGCGGCGTGCCTGTATCAGCCGGCTGAGAGTGGCCTTTTGATAGTCTTCAACAGCGCGCGCTGGATGAGTTCGTTGCCGGCGACCAGTGAACCGGCGTTCAGCACATCCTGTCCCCCGGCGAAATCGGAGACGAAACCGCCCGCCTCGCGGATCAGCAAAATGCCGGCGGCGACATCCCAGGCCGACAGGCCGGTTTCCCAGAACCCGTCCATGCGGCCGGCGGCGACGTAGGCGAGATCGAGCGAGGCGGAGCCGAGACGGCGGACGCCAGAGACCTCGGCCATGACATTGCGCAACTCGATGAGGAAATTGCCGTGCTGGCCACGCCCGAGATGCGGCATGCCGCAGCCGATCACCGCATCGACCAGCTTGGTGCGGCCGGCGACGCGCAGCCGGCGGTCGTTCATGAAAGCGCCGCCGCCGCGCTCGGCGGTATAGAGCTCATCCATCGCCGGATTGTAGACGACGCCGGCGACGATCTGGCCCTGGCGCTCCAGCGCGATCGAAACGGCAAAGAGCGGAATGCCGTGCAGGAAATTGGTGGTGCCGTCGAGCGGGTCGACGATCCAGCGGTGCTGGCCGTCGTCGCCCTCGATCACGCCGCGTTCCTCCATCAGGAAGGCGTAGCCGGGCCGCGCCTTGGAGAGTTCGGCAAAGACGATGTCTTCGGCCTTGCGGTCGGCCTGGCTGACATAGTCGCCCGGCCCCTTCATCGAGACCTGCAGGTTCTGCACTTCGCCGAAGTCACGCGACAGCGAGCGGCCGGCCTTCATTGCGGCCTGGACCATGACATTGAGGATCGCGGAACGCGCCATTGCTGTTCTTCCTGTCGCTGCGCCTATTTGCCTTGACGCATCATCTTATCCAAAAAGTCTGCAACTCTTTGGGATCACGCCTTAGTCGGCGCGGCGCACGTAAGTGATTTCGTTGGTATCGACGATGATGCGCTCGCCCGAGCCGATGAACGGCGGCACCAGCACGCGGATGCCGTTTTCGAGTATCGCCGGCTTGTAGGACGAGGCTGCCGTCTGGCCCCTCACCACCGGGTCGGCCTCGGTGATGGTCAGCGTCACCTGGTCGGGCAGCGAAATGCCGATCGGCCTTTCGTCATAGAGCTGGACCGTCACCATCATGCCGTCCTGCAGGAAGGCGGCGCGATCGCCGACGAACTCCTTTTGCAATTCGAGCTGCTCGTAGCTTTCGGTGTCCATGAACACCAGCGCGTCCCCCTGCTCGTAGAGGAAAGAAAAATCCTTCAGATCGAGCCGGATCTGCTCGACCGTCTCGGCCGAACGGAAGCGCTCGTTGAGCTTGGTGCCGTTGATCAGGTTCTTGAGTTCGACCTGGTTGTAGGCGCCGCCCTTGCCGGGCTTGACGGTGTTGGTCCTGACCGCCACCCAAAGGCCGCCATCGTGCTCGATGACGTTGCCGGGACGGATTTCGTTGCCATTGATCTTGGCCATGGTGAGGTGATCCGGAAATGAGATGATCGCCGCAAAGGGCAATTTGGCGCCTCCAAGACCACAAATCGCCAGCAGAGGCAAGGAGCGCCTTCCGATGAAGCGGGAACGAAGCTGGCCCGGCAGCGCGGCGTGGCGGCCTCAGTCCGTCCTGACAGTCGCGGTGACGGCCTCGGTCACTGCGTCGGCGACCTCTCTCAAAAGATGCAGGTGCGGCGAACGCAGGACGACAATTCGCAGCGACAGCTCGAGGCCGGGAGCGTCGACCAGGGCAATGCCCTGCGGCAGCTTTTCCCGCAGCAGCCGCCTGGGCAGCAGGCCAAGGCCTTGGCCTCGACGAACCCAGTCGATCTGCAGCGCGCTGTCCTGAATCTCGGCGCCGACAGTCAATCTGTTCCCGCCCTCAGCAAGGGCAGCCGTCAGCCGCCGGCGCGCGTCGCAAGGCTCAGGGCTGAGGATCCAGGGCATGGTCTTGACGTCGGCTTGCCGGACAGTGCTTTCGGCAGCGATGACGCCGAGGGCCTCGGTTCCGACAACGCCGTCGCCAGCTTTGGAATTGCTGCCGTCCAGGATGACGGCGAGGTCAAGCTGTCCGCGCTTGTGCTGGTCGGCCAACTCAAGGCTCCAGCCGCTCTTCAGACGCAGCGAGACCTTCGGAAACCGGGCCACGGCATCACCAATGGCGGCGGCCACGGCTTTGTCGCAAAGTCCATGCGCGAGGCCGAGCCGCAGCAGGCCCTCCGGCTCGTCGCCCTTGGCGAATGATCTCAGCGCGGCGACGGCGGCGAGAATTTCCTTGCCGCGTGCCAGCACCTCTACGCCGGCCGGGGTCAGTCGCGACGGCTTTAGCCGGCGGTCGAGCAATTCCGTGCCGAGCATCTCCTCCAGCCGCTGGATCTGGCGGGTGACGGCCGGCTGCGTCAATGGCAGGCGTTGCGCCACCTTCTGAATCGAACCCTCCTCGGCAAAGAGGGCCAGTGTTTTCAGTTCTTCAAGCACGACACACCCGAACATGTCATAGAAGCATAATTATCCTGAACATTATGAATTTGAAATCCGATGGATGGCAAGCGATTTTCTTCCGGCAGGACCCCAGCTGGAAAGGAACGACGATGAAGGCGATCGAATTGCAGAGCCCGGGCGGCCTCGAGAACCTCAGAATGGTCGAGCGGCCGATGCCTGAGCCAGGGCGCCAGGAGATGATTGTGAAGGTCAAGGCGACGGCGCTGAACTACCGCGATGCCGAGATCGTTCGCGGCAGCTATCACACGAAGTTTGCATTGCCGCTGGTGCCGCTGTCGGACGGCGTCGGCGAAGTCGTTGCCATCGGCGCCGAGGTCAGCCGGTTCAAGATCGGCGACCGGGTCTGCGGCACGTTCTGGCAGCGCTGGGTCGGCGGCAGTTTCGCCATGGCCGAGCCATCCTATCAACGTGGCGGCCCGATCGACGGGCTGCTCAGCGAATTTGCCCGGCTCGACGAACAGGCGGCGGTGCTGGCGCCGGCCAATCTGAGCGACCTCGAAGCGGCGACGCTGCCATGCGCCGGCGTGACGGCATGGCACGCGCTGTTTACGGAGGGCAGCGTCAAACCCGGCGACACCGTGCTTTGCCTCGGCACCGGCGGCGTTTCGCTGTTTGCGGTGCAGTTCGCCGCCGCTGCCGGGGCGCGCGTCATCGTGACGTCGAGCAGCGACGAGAAGCTTGCGCGGGCAAAGCAACTTGGCGCGCAGGATGGCGTGAACTATCGCAGCGTCCCCGATTGGGCATCGGCCGTGCTGGGATTAACGGATGGCCGCGGCGCCGACCATATCATCGAGGTTGGCGGACCGCAGAGTTTTGCACAATCGCTGAGGGCAGCGGCGCGCGGCGCCCAGATCAACGTCATCGGCTATCTCGGCGGCAGTGACGGCGCCATCAACCCGCTCGACATCTTCCGCCGGCAGGTCCGGGCGCGAGGCATACCGGTGGGCTCACGCGAATCCTTCGAGGCGATGAACCGCGCCATTGTCGTCAACCGGTTGAGACCGGTGATCGACCGGGTCGTGCCATGGAGCCGGGCCGCCGAAGCCTTTCGGTACCTTGAACACGGCTCTCCCTTCGGCAAGGTCGTGCTCGATCATACGCAATGAGTCCGCCTGATGAGCCTGGTGCAATGAGTCGCGAGACCGCGGTCAGGGCAGGCGGTTGGCCCGTTGCAGCGCCTGCTGCGTCTGCTCGTCGGTCAGGCCCTGCAGGAAATCGTCCATCTCTTGGTCGATGAGCCCGGCGCGGCGGGCGACAACATACCAGGCGCCGGCGAGGATCAGATCCGGGTCGGTGCCGATGCCGTTCATGTAGAGCTTGGCGAGACGGTTCTGGGCGGCGACATTGCCGCCCTCGGCGGCCTGCTTCATCCAGATGAAGCCGGATTTCAGGTCGCGGGCGCCGCCGCGCCCCTCGATCATCCAGGTTGCGAGATCGATCTGTGCCGTGTCGTAGTTCTGCCGCGCGGCCTGTGCCAGCAGGCCGCGGGCGCGGACATCGTCGCGCGGCTTGCCGCCGGCGCCATTGGCGTAGACCTGTGCCATCGCATATTGTGCGTCGGCAAGCCCGGTCGCGGCAGCGCGCTCGTAATAGGACACGGCTTTGGCAATACCGGCATCGCCGGGCTCCTGTTCGACCATCAGCTGCGCAAAATTGAACTGCGCCAGGCGGTTGCCGGCCTCGGCGGCGGCCTGCATCAGCGCATAGGCTTCCTTCTCGTCCTTTTTGACGTAGCGGCCGTCGAGCAGCATCAGCGCATACTGGAATTGCGATTCCGGCACGCCCTGCTCGGCGGCAAGCGCATACCACTTCGCCGCCCCTGCCGCGTCGACCGGCACGCCGAGGCCGCGCGACAATATCTCGGCCACCAGCGTCTGTGCCGCCGGATCGCCGTTTTGAGCGCGCGAAAGCGCAAGGTTGTAGGCCGTCTTGTAGAGCCCGCGCTGAAAGGCGCCGTAGGCAGCGTCGGACGGCTTTGCGCCGAAGCGGTCGGGGTTGATGGTATCGGCCGACGGCAACGGGGCGGTGGTGGCGGGCTGCGGCAATTGTGCGGCGATGGGCTTGTCGGCAGGTTCGCTGGAATCCGGCCTGGGCTGCGGCAGCGGAACGGGTTCCGCCGCTATCGCCTGCGTCACGGCCGTTGCAAGAAAGGCGCTGAAAAGGATTTTCCGCGAGAGCACGTCAGTCCTCGAAGCGCGGCGCGGTTTCGTCGAGCAGCGCGTTGGCGGCGGCGACCGCCATCTTCGGATCGACGCCGTCGGCGAAAACGGCGCTGGATAGCGCCACGAATTCAGCGCCGGTGGCGGCGACCGCTTCCACCGAGGCAAGATCCGATCCGGCCATGACGATGCAGGGGATATGGATGACGTCCGCCCACCATTGCCCGAGCGACAGGTTGCGGGGGTGCGGCTCAGGCTTGTTGTCGTAACCGAAACGGCCGAAGAAAATGTAATCAGGCCTGACCTCGCCGAGTTCCAGCGCATCGTCGCGGGTCTTGGCGCCGCCGGTGCCGACCATCATCCTGGCCTGGAAGTGTTCGATCGTTTCGGCGAGCTCGTCCTTGCCGACCTCGACATGGATGCCGTCGGCCTGGACGCGGCCGGCGATGCGGGTGTCGCCGGCAATGATGACGGCAATGCCGGCCGCTTGCGCCACCGGCACGATCTGCTCGGCAAAGGCTTGGAAAGAGGCCTCGTCCATACCGTTTTCCGGCAGGATAAGCGAGGCGACGTCACCGCCGTCGAAGGCCGCGGCGATGCGCTCGGCCGGCACGTTCGGCGGCGCGATCAGCACGATACGGCAGCGGTTGGGCGGCGTTGCGTCATTCATTGGTGTTCGGTCCCGGTTATCGCCTATGCCGGGCGAAGATGGTTGCATTGCGGCATAGAGCAAAGTGCGGGGATTGAACAGGCGGCAGGGGGATCACGTTTGCCGGCAACGATTCCATAGGGTTCGGCGCATGGCTGCCGTTAGCCGAAATTCTCCTCGCCTGGTCGCTTGCGGCCCTACGCAGGCACCTTCGATTTCCACAGCGACCAGCCGAGATTCATGCCGGCGGCGGCGACCAGGATGGCCGCGGCGCCGACGATCTGCGCCGGATGCAGCCGATGGCCGAAGGCGACGACATCGACGAGGATGGCGACGACTGGGTAGATGAAGGACAGCGATCCCTGCAGATGCGTCGGCAGCTTCTGGATGGCACCGTACATGAGGATGTACATCAGGCCGGTATGGACGATGCCGAGTGTCGCCAGCATGACCCAGCTCCGCGCATCGACGGGAAGGTGGGTGAGATTGGCGAAGGGTGCCAGCATGAGAACGCCGACGCAGACCTGGATCAGGGCGATCAGGTGCGGCGGCGTGCCTTTGAGCTTCTTGGTGACGATAGCCGCAACGGCCCAGAAGAAAGCCGCGGCCAGCGCCATCGCAATGCCGGTAAAGTAATCCGTACCATGATCGCCTGCATCGGGCGCGGCCTGCACGATCAGCAGCATGCCGGCGAAGGCGATGCCGAGCCAGGTCAGCTTGGTCACCGTCAGCCGTTCGGAGAAGAAGAGCGCGCCAAAACCCACCAGCATAAAGGGCTGCGTATTGTAGACAGCCGTGGCGATCGAGATCGACGCGCGGGAAAACGCGCTGAACAGCAACAGCCAGTTGATAACGATGGCAGCACCGCCGAGCGCCGCGATCGCGACAATGCGAAGCGACAGCCTGCCGCGCAGCAGTCCCAGCGCCGCGCAGATGATCAGCAGCGTTACCGCCCCGAAAGCACAGCGCCAGAACACCACGTCCATGATGGGTTGGCCGGAAAGCACGACGAACCAGCCGATCGTGCCGAGGATCGCCATCGCCGCCGTCATTTCGATCGTGCCGCGTACCGTGTTGTCCATGGATGCTCCTGAAATCCGTTGAGATTTTATAATCCCACAGCGGATCGGGTCTTTCCATCACTTCTAGTTGGTGATATGCATGATGAACCTCATTAAATTAGGTAAACATCGGCTTTTTCTTGGAATTGTAAAATGCTGGACGAGCTCGACAGAAAGCTCCTCGATATCCTGGTCAAGGATTCACGGACCTCGCTGAAGGAACTGGCGCTGCAGGTCGGGCTGTCGTCGCCAAGCGTTTCGGAGCGGCTTCGGCGGCTAGAGGATCGCGGCGTCATCCGCGCGTTCACCATCGACATCGATCCGCAGGCGCTCGGCTACGCCTTGCAGGCGATCGTTCGCATCCGGCCATTGCCGGGCAAGCTGCACATCGTCCAGAAGCTGATCGAGGAAATCCCGGAATTCGGCGAATGCGACAAGGTGACGGGCGATGACTGCTTCGTTGCCCGGCTGTTCGTCCGCTCGATCGGCGAGCTCGACGGGATTCTCGACCGCATCGCCGACAAGGCCGAAACCAGCACGGCCATCATCAAGGCGCAGCCGATCCGGAGACGCCCGCCACCGCTCGACATGCCAAACATGTGACGGGTTCGGTGGCGTGGCCCAAGTATTTGCGGTCGCGGTCCGATCATTTCTGGTTTATTCCAGAGATCACTTTCCCTCCAGCGTCCTTTCCCATGTCAGGCCTGCTCGTCGATCCCTGGTTCTATGCCGCGGCCATTCCGGCCGTCATCCTCGTCGGCCTGTCGAAAGGCGGCTTCGGCGGCGCCGTCGGCTTTGTCGGCGTGCCGTTGATGGCGCTGACCATGCCGCCGGTTCAGGCTGCCGCAATTCTTCTGCCAATTCTGTGCCTGATGGACATTGTCTCGGTGTGGACGTGGTGGGGTATCTTTGACCGCAAGATGCTGGCCGACATGATGCCGGGCGCCGTGATCGGCATCGCCCTTGGCTGGCTGACGGCGGCACTTGTAACCGAAGAGATGGTGCGGCTGATCGTCGGCGCGGTTGCCCTGATCTTCGTGCTGCGCTGGCTCTATTTGCAACTCCGCCACGGTGCCGGCCACGCGGCGGAGCCCAACCGCGTCGCTGCGGGCTTCTGGGGTACTGTTGCCGGGTTCACCAGCTTCGTCGCCCATGTCGGCGGCCCGCCTTTTCAGGTCTATGCGCTGCCGATCAGGCTCGATCCGAAGGTGCTGTCGGGCACCGCGGCGATCTTTTTCGCCGTCACCAACGCGCTGAAGCTCATCCCTTATTTCGCGCTCGGCCAGTTCGACGCCACCAATTTGACCGCGTCGGCGGTGCTGATGCCGCTGGCGCCGCTGTCGACAATCGCCGGCGCCTGGCTGGTGCGGCGGATGCGGCCGGAGCTGTTCTATCCCTTCACCTATGCGACCGTGGCGGTCGTCGCGGTCAAGCTTCTGTGGGACGGCATCGCCGGCCTCCTGTAAGACGGCGGCCCCATTCGGCCGCCGCCGGATTCCTTACACCTCAGGCGGCACTCGGCAGCAGCTGCCGCGTCCTGCCAAGCGCCAGGGCAATGCCGGTTGCCAGTACGAGCGCCATGCAGCCCAGAATGGTGATGTCGTGCAGCGTCGGCTTCAGCACCATGTCCGCGATGATCACCAGCATCACCGAATAGTCGAAGCGCGCGGCGCTGAGAACGCGCTGGCCCTGGGCAAGCACTGCCGGCGTCACGCCCTCCTTGGCGATCATGCCTGCCATGCGGTCGGCAGTCGGCTTGAAGATGAACATGCCGATGCAGAAGGTCGTCGCATAACCGGCAAGGCCGATCAGCACCCACAGATCGGAAAAGCCGACCCAGAAGCCGCACATGATGAGGCCGAAAAGCAATGTCAGCATCGACATCGGCGCGAAGAACCGGTTGCCGAGCTCGCCGGTGGCGCGCATCGCCTGCAGCATGCCTTCGACGTTTCCAGCGCGGTCGGCGCGTACCGCGAGCAGCATCAGCGTGAAGCCGCCGCCGACCCAGAGGATCGCCGAGACGATATGCAGAAATTTAACGGCCGAGTACCAGTCCATTATTCGCTCCTTGAGAGATTTGATGATTTGCCGGAGCGCAAGGTTTGCTCCGCCTCGTTGCGAGGAACGGGCGTTTAGCGCGGCGCCTGTTTCGGAACGATGTCGCGCGCAGTGCCGTTTTGTTTCGGTAAGCCGGTCACCATTTGGAGGAAACCATGGCGCAAGCGTCGCCCCGACTTTCCAGCCGGTGGTGTGAACGGCGCCGTGGCCAGTCAGCTGTGCTGTTACGGCACAGATGCTGGGCGCTTGATCGAAAAATATGCCCCGCGTTAAAGCTTCGTTAAGCTTTACAGGCGTTTACTATGTCCATCCAGTGATCTGGATTCTTACCGAGTGGTTGGAGCCACTTTGTTTGACGCCTCCCTGTTAAACTCCTGAGAGCCGCCTTATCCGCGGCTCTTTTTTTGTCCGCTGGCATGGGCGTTCTTCCGGCTAAATGCGGCCGTTAACCGTTTGTTAAACATGTGCTTGCCTTCGCTGGCAGCGAAGCGCATTTTCAAGCTTCAGTCGTTTAGGCTGCCGGATATGGCGGCCAAGAGCCGAATCGGCCGGCTGTCAGGCAAGTGCAGGGGCGTAGCGATGAACGAGCCTTCGAAGGCGAGCGCGAAAACCATCAAGCTGGCGGAGCGCCGGGTTTTCTCCCAATCCTTCAAGCCGCTCTATCAGGAAGGCATGGGCCTGGTCGAGCAGGCCGCCGAATATCTCGACGGCAAGGGCCGCGCCGAGGCCAAGAAGCTGTCGAGGCTGGCGGCGACGCTTTATGCGGCCGAATCGATGCGGCTGACCACCAGGCTGATGCAGGTCGCCTCGTGGCTGCTTTTGCAGCGGGCGGCGAATTCCGGCGAGATGACCCGCGATCAGGTGGCCTCAGAAAAATCCAAGGTGCGTCTCGATACCGCCTCCGCGCATGAGGAGGCGCCCGGCTGGGCCGAGCTGCCGACGGATTTCATCGATCTCGTCAACCGCTCGCTGCGCCTGCAGGCGCTGGTGCGCCGCATGGACGAGGAGATCTATGGCGGCCTCGCCGAGGTGCCGCCGTCGAGCCGTCGCCTCAATCCGGTGTCCGACCAGATCACGCTGCTCAACACGGCTTTCGCCCGCGGCTGAGAGAACGTTTCATAATTCTACTCCGGCGGCCATCTAGACTAACCGCGAAGGGATGGGCTCGCGATCATCAGGCGGGGAGAATCACGCAGCAGCAGGCGCGATCCGACCTCCACGATAGACCTGATCGCTGGGAGCAGCTCCTGCCCCAATGACGTCAGCTCATACTCCACGGTCGGCGGCGATGTCGGCATCACGTGGCGTGCGAGGACGCCACGCTCCTCGAGATCGCGCAACCTGCCGGTCAGCACCTTCGCCGAAATGGCTGGGATATCGCGGCGCAATTCGGAGAACCGGCGCGGGCCGTCGCTCAAGGACCAGAGCACCTCGGGTGTCCAGCACCCGCCAAGCAGCGCCATGCACCTCGACATGGGGCAGCCGGGAAGCGCCTTCACCTTCGTTCGCATCCTGAGGACCATCGCGCATCTTCCATGAGAGTTTCCAGTTGGATACCGGAAAATGATGGTAACTACAAGATACGTGGTTTCCGACGGTAACGAGAGCCGCTATCTGAGGCTCTCAATCCATCCAACCACGAAATGGACAGAACGATGTACGCAATAACTGGAGCAACAGGACAGCTTGGCCGTCTCGTGATCGACGCACTGCTGAAGACAGTTCCGGCCAGCCGGATCGTTGCGGCGGTTCGTGATCCGGCAAAGGCCAGCGATCTTGTCCAACGCGGCGTAGTCGTGCGGGAGGCGGACTATAATCGTCCCGACACGCTCCCGATGGCGCTGGCCGGCGTCGATAGACTGCTGCTGATTTCCTCGACCGAAGTCAGCGGCCGCTTGCCGCAGCATCGGTCAGTGATCAAGGCCGCCCAACGGGTGGGGGTTTCGCTGATCGCTTACACAAGCATGCTGCATGCGGACACGTCTCCCGCGAGGCTCGCGGTCGAACATCGGCAGACGGAGGAGGTCATCGCGGCCTCCGGCCTACCCGCCGTCATCCTGCGCAACGGCTGGTACACCGAGAACCATCTGATGGCACTCCCGGCGGCTCTGGAGCACGGCGCCTTCATCGGCGCCGCAAATGAGGGGCGCTTCTCGTCCGCGGCGCGGCAGGATTATGCCGAGGCCGCGGCCGTGGTGCTGACGAGCGAGGATCAAGCAGGGAGGACTTACGAGCTCGCCGCGGACCAAGCCTTCACGCTCGCCGAGCTTGCGGCGAAGGTCTCGCGGCAATCGGGCAAAGCGATCGCCTACAACGATCTTGCCGGGGCGGCCTATGAGGGTGTGTTGACAGGCGCCGGGCTGCCCGCCGATCTCGCCGCTATCCTGGCCGATGCCGACATTGCAGCCTCACGCGGAGCGTTGTTCGATGACGGCGGCGCCATGAGCCGGCTGATCGGTCGACCGACAACGCCACTGGAGAGCGTCGTTGCGGCAGCATTGCGCGGTTGAAACCGAGATGGCTGTCACATCCGCCAAAGGATCAGAGGACCGTCTGTCGCTCGCGCCAACAGTTATTCAAACGGCTAGACTAGCGCAGCCTTCTGCGCTTCCGGTGCTCGCGTACTTATGTACGCTCCGCTCCGGTTCTCGAAAACCACGCTATCTGTCTCGCCAGAGCGAATTCTCAAACATTCTCTAAACCAGACTCGGCTTGCTGTTTCTGGTTTGTTCACATTTCGCTGGCATCGCTGCTCGCCGGGGTTAAAGTTGACGGATGGGGGAAGCGATTCGCATCATCGGCATCGATCCAGGGCTGAGGCGCACCGGCTGGGGCATAGTCGAAAGCCTCGGCAATTCGCTTCGCTTCGTCGCTTCCGGCACGGTGCGGTCCGACGACAAGGCCGCGCTGGCGGTGCGTCTTTGCCAGTTGCATGACGGGCTCGCCGAGATCCTGCATGCCGCGATGCCGCACGAGGCGGCGGTCGAGCAAACTTTCGTCAACAAGGACGCGGCGGCGACGCTGAAACTCGGCCAGGCACGCGGCATCGCCATGCTGGTGCCGGCGCGTGCCGGCCTTGTCGTTGCCGAATATGCGCCAAACGCCGTCAAAAAGGCGGTGATCGGCGTCGGCCATGGCGACAAGAAGCAGATCCACATGATGGTCAAGGTGCTGATGCCGAAGGCGACTTTCGACAGCGACGACGCCGCCGACGCGCTGGCTATCGCCATCTGTCACGCGCATCACCGGCAGAGCATCGCCTACAGGATGGCGGCGCTGGCCGGATAAGTATGTTCTTGACTTGTTCTCCAGTGGGCAATAAGTAATACCAACGAGGTATTACCATGCGCGTTACCACCAAGGGCCAAGTGACCATCCCGAAGGAAATACGGGATCATCTGGGTATCGGCCCGGGCTCGGAGGTGGAGTTCGTCCCCACCGAGGACGGGGCTCGTGTCATAGCCGTCGACGAAAACATGTCGGAGGAGGAAGCCTCGCGCAGATTCAGCCAGATGCTCGATCGTATGGCCGGTACGCTGGATCTGGGAGGCATGACGACGGACGAATATATGGAATGGCTGAGGGGCCCACGTGAAGATCTCGACATTGATTGACACAAATGTCCTGATCGACGTTTGGGGTCCTGCCGGACGGGAGACGAAATGGTCGGCATCCGCGATTACCGCATGCCGGCGCGACGGCGCACTTGTTATCAATGCAATCGTCTGGTCCGAACTCGCGCCGTTGATTGCGACCGAACAGGCTCTTCGTCAAGCAGCCGACATGCTCAAGATGGATCGCGAATTCCTGCCGTGGGAAGCAGCCTTCCTCGCCGGTGTCACGCATTCCCGCTATCGCCGCGCCGGCGGCATTCGCGAACGAACGCTGCCGGATTTCTTTATTGGAGCCCATGCGGTTGTCGCCGGGCATCGCCTGCTGACGCGCAATGCCGCGCGCTATCGCGGCTATTTCCCGGACCTCGATATCATCTCTCCGGAAACCCACCCGGCATGATCGGCACGCTCAAATGATCGGCAAGCTAAAAGGCACGCTGGATGAGATCGACGAGGATTTCTGCATCGTCGACGTGCATGGCGTCGGCTATGTCGCCTACTGCTCGGCGCGCACGCTGGCGGCATTGCCGCGGCCGGGCGAGGCGGTCGTGCTGTTCATCGAGACCTATGTGCGCGAGGACATGCTGCGGCTCTATGGGTTCCAGTCGGTGCTGGAGCGCGAATGGTTCCGGCTGTTGATGAACAATGTGCAAGGCGTCGGCGCCAAGGTGGCGCTGGCCATCCTGTCGACGCTGGCGCCGGCCGATCTCGCCAATGCGATTGCGTTGCGCGATATCGCCATGGTCAGCCGTGCGCCGGGCGTCGGCAAGAAGGTGGCGGAGCGCATCGTCACCGAATTGAAGAACAAGGCGCCGGCCTATGCGGGCACTGCCTCCGGCACCATCGGCCTGAAGCAGGAGCTCGGCGAGGGCGTCGCCTCGGCGCCGATCACCGACGCCGTCTCGGCGCTGGTCAATCTCGGCTATTCGCGCGACACCGCCGCCAATGCGGTGGCGGCGGCGCTGAAGACGGCAGGCGAGGAGGCGGACGCGTCGAAGCTGATCCGCTTCGGGCTGAAGGAGCTGGCACGGTGAGACGTTGCCCGACAAATAAATTCCGACTAGGAACAAGAGCATGGTCGGATATGCAAGCTTGACCTCCAGGGGGCAGCTTACGATTCCAAAGAAAGTCCGGAACGAGTTGTCGCTCAAGTCAGGCGATACTGTTGCGTGGACGGTCGTGGATGGTCTCCTGATAGGAACGCCGCGCAATCTCGAATTTGCCGACCTCGCTGGATTTCTAGGCGATCCACCTGACGGGCCTGCTGCGCTGGAACAGATCGACGCGGTGGTAAGAGATGCAGTGGGCCGCCATGTTGTTGGCGAGGAGCACGGCGACGAACGAGAGGGTGCCGGGTGACGTTGATCGGTATCGATACAAACTTTTTCTTTCGGGCGGTATGCGCATGAGCCTTTCGCCACGCCTCATTGCTCCCGACAGACGCGGCGAGGACGCCGAGCAGACCTTGCGGCCGCAGACGCTTGGCGACTTCGTCGGCCAGGCGGCGGTGCGGGCCAATCTCAAAGTGTTCATCGAGGCCGCCAAGGGGCGCAGCGAAGCGCTCGACCATGTGCTGTTCGTCGGCCCGCCCGGCCTCGGCAAGACGACGCTGGCGCAAATCATGGCGCGCGAGCTCGGCGTGAATTTCCGCTCGACCTCGGGTCCGGTCATCGCCAAGGCCGGTGATCTGGCGGCGCTGCTCACCAACCTCGAAGACCGCGACGTGCTGTTCATCGATGAGATCCACCGGCTCAACCCGGCGGTCGAGGAAATCCTCTATCCGGCGATGGAGGATTTCCAGCTCGACCTGATCATCGGCGAGGGGCCGGCGGCGCGCTCGGTCAAGATCGACCTGGCCCGCTTCACGCTTGTCGCCGCCACCACCCGGCTCGGCCTGTTGACCAACCCGCTGCGCGACCGCTTCGGCATTCCGGTGCGGCTCAATTTCTACTCGGTCGAGGAACTCGAGCAGATCGTGCGGCGTGGCGCCCGCATCCTTGCCATGCCGCTCGGCGACGACGGTGCTTTGGAGATCGCCCGGAGGGCGCGCGGCACGCCGCGCATCGCCGGCCGGCTGTTGCGCCGGGTGCGCGACTTCGCCAGCGTTGCCGGCGACGGCCATGTCGACCGCAAGGTCGCCGACGAGGCGCTGACGCGGCTGGAGGTCGACGGGCTCGGCCTCGACGCGCTCGACCGCCGTTATCTGTCGATGATCGCACGGAATTTCGGCGGCGGGCCGGTCGGCATCGAGACCATCGCGGCCGGGCTTTCCGAGCCACGCGATGCCATCGAGGACATCATCGAACCCTTTCTGATCCAGCAAGGCTTCATCATGCGTACCCCGCGCGGCCGCGTGCTGGCGGCCAATGCCTGGCGGCATCTCGGCCTCGACGCGCCAAAGGACCTGGCGCAGCAGCAGATCAGCCTGTTCCAGGAAGAACCCTAAGTTCCGCTACTTATGGCTCGGTGCTGGCAGTTCCCCGGCCCAGCCCTCCAGGTCTTGATCATCGCCGGTCTATGCGCAAAACAGGTGTTGCTTGAAACAGGGCCTGTCGGGCCAAAAGGACAGCGCAATGGACGATCACGGTGAATCGGCATTGTCCGCCGGACTTTCCGGCGCGCTGACGGAATTCGGCCATCGACTGATGGCGCGGGTCTATTATGCAGACACCGATTTTTCCGGCGTCGTCTACCACGCGCGCTATCTCGAATTCTTCGAGCGCGGCCGGTCCGACTATCTGCGGCTGGCCGGCGTCCACCACACCGAGCTTGCCGACGGCAAGCATGGCGAGAAAATAGTCTGGGTGGTGCGGCGCATGGAGATCGATTTCCGCGGTTCGGCCCGCATGGATGACATCCTGACCATCGATACGCGCACCGACGAGATTTCCGGCGCCCGCATCGTCATGGCGCAGCAATTGAAGCGCGGCAGCGAAGTGCTGGTCGAGGCGCGTGTCGAAGCGGCGATCGTCGGCGAGAACGGGCGGCCGCGGCGCTTTCCCAAGGACTGGATCGCAGCCTTCATGCCCAGAACGCGCAAATAAAGGTTCAGAGGCGGACGATCCCGGAGCTCCCGGTCCAGGCCAGAATCGCGAGGCGGCCTATCAGGGCGCGGCAATGCGCCGCGCTGTACGTCCTAACCCATCCTTAACCATAACGGTCCATGAAGGGATTGGTTAAGATTGGGAGAATCCAAGCGCCTTCCTTTCACCAATATTTGCCCCGAAAAGGCCGCCAACGGTGCATTTGGGGTTATTCCGCAAGCCTGACGCGAACGGACCACAAGGGATGCCCATGGGCCAGCCGCCAGCCACGCCCGGAAAATCTTTAAGGACGTAACATGGAAAACATCGCTCTCGCCGAACCGGGCGCGCATTTATCGATTTGGGCCTTGTTCATGCAGGCCGGTTGGGTGGTCAAGCTGGTCATGATCGGGCTGCTTGGTGCCTCGATCTGGACCTGGGCGATCATCGTCGACAAGCTCGTCGCCTATGCCCGCATGCGGCTGGCGCTCAACCGCTTCGAACAGGTGTTCTGGTCGGGGCAGTCGCTGGAAGAGCTTTACCGCACGCTCGCCGACCGCAAGACGACCGGCATGAGCGCGATCTTCGTCGCCGCCATGCGCGAATGGAAGAAGAGCTTCGAGAAAGGCGCGAAATCGCCACTCGGCCTGCAGACCCGCATCGACAAAGCGATGGATCTGGCGCTGACCCGCGAGATGGAAAAGCTTGAAGGGCGGCTCGGCTTTCTCGCCACCACCGGCTCGGCGGCGCCCTTCATCGGCCTGTTTGGCACGGTTATCGGCATCATGACCTCGTTCCAGGCGATCGCCGCCTCGAAGAACACCAGCCTATCGGTGGTCGCGCCCGGCATCGCCGAAGCGCTGCTGGCGACGGCCATCGGCCTGCTCGCCGCAATCCCGGCCGTCATCGCCTACAACAAGCTGTCGTCCGACGCGAGCAAGATCGCGGTGCGCATGGAAGGGTTCGCGGATGAGTTCTCCGCCATACTCTCGCGCCAAATCGATGAAAAAGTCGCGCAGAAGGCTTGAGGAACGATCATGGGAATGTCTGTAGGCGCGGGTGGCGGAGGGCGCGGTGGTCGAGGCCACAGGCGGCGCGGCCGCCATCACGCGATGATATCGGAAATCAATGTCACGCCGATGGTCGACGTGATGCTGGTGCTGCTGATCATCTTCATGGTCGCCGCACCCATGTTGACGGTCGGCGTGCCGGTCACCCTGCCGGAGACGAAGGCCAAGGCGATGAACGCCGATACCCAGCCGATTACGATTACGATCGACGGCACAGGCAAGATCTTCGTGCAGGAGACCGAAATCCCGCAGGAGGAGCTGATCGCCAAGCTGAAGGCGATTTCTAAGACCGGCTACGAAGAGCGCATTTACGTCAAGGGCGACAAGACCACCAATTATGGCGACGCGATGGTGGTGATGGGTCTCATCCAGGACGCAGGCTACAAGAACCTCGGCCTGATTACACTGCCGAAACAGGATCAATAAACGCGAGATGAGGACCGGCCTCACCACATCGGTGATCTTGCATACGGTGGCGATCGCCTTCGGGCTGTTCACGTTGTCCTCGCCGCCCGCGATGCCTGCGTCCGATGCGGAATCGGTGTCGGTCGAGATCGTGCCGATGGAAGCGACGGCACAGGTCCTGCAAGGCGACAAGAAGGCTGTAATGCACGACAAGCCGGCGCCGGTACCGACGCAGCGTCCCGACATCGTTCCCGATGCCCAGAAAGTCGGCGATAACAGCGTCGACACCGACAAGCCGCCGACACCTGAGCCCAAGCCCCAGCCAGTCGACATGACGGCGGCTCCGCCACCCGCGCCGACGCCGGTCGAAAAGCCCAAGCCCGAGGACGTGCCGAAGCCGAAGGAAGAGCCGAAGCCTATTCCCGCTACGGAGGTGGCGCCGGTGCCGCAGCCGAAGGAAGAGGTCAAGCCCGAACCTGTCAAGCAGACCGAGCCCAAGCCGACGCCGGCCAAGGAGCCGACGCCCACGCCGCCGCAGGACAAGACTGCCGCGATCGATCCGCAGCCCGAGGTCAAGCCGGATGCCGTCGCCGAGGCGATTGCCAAGCAACCGCCAACCGAGGAGGCGCAGCTTCCGGACTCGGCGCCAGCACCCGAGGCTCGGCCAAAGCCGCAGCCGGCCCAGGCCGAGAGCGCCAAGGCACCGGAGCGCAAGGACGCCGACAAGCCGGTCAAGGAAGCCTCATCCAAGCCGAAATCGGACGACAAGCAATTCAACGCCGACGAGATTTCGGCTTTGCTCGACAAGCGCAAGCCGTCGGGCGGCGGCGCCAAGCGCTCGACCCAGCAGGCATCGCTCGGCGGCGAGAAGGATCAGGGCCAGAAGCTTTCGAAATCGGAGCAGGGGGCATTGGAGGCCCAGCTTGGTGGTTGCTGGACGCTTCCGGCAGGGCTCGAGGGTTCGGAGAATTTCGTCGTCGTGGTCCGGTTTAATCTGGACGCCTCCGGCAAGCTGGATGGCCGGCCGAGCGTTGAAAAGTCGAGCGGAAACCGCCCGTTTGACGAAAGCGCAGTGCGCGCGGTTCAGAAATGCGATGTGGCCGGCCTGCAGGTTCCGGCGGGCAAGCAAGACATCTGGTCCGACGTTCGGGTCACTTTTGACCCCAGGGAGATGCTCGGTCTTTAGGCCCGGCGCTACAGAATCAGCGAAAGAAGCGAGAAGACATGAAATCCATCCTCAAGCCGCTCCTGACGATCGCAGCGATGGCGCTGGGTATGACTGTTGCTGTCACCCTGCCGGCGCGGGCGCTCGTTGAGCTCAACGTCAACAAGGGCAATGTCGAGCCGTTGCCGATCGCCATCACGGACTTCCAGGGCGGCGATGCGCTCGGCGCCGAGATTTCCGGCATCGTCAGTGCCGACCTGAAACGCTCCGGCCTGTTCGCGCCGATCGACAAAAGCGCTTTCATTGAAAAGATCTCGAACCCGGATGCCACGCCGCGCTTCGAAGACTGGAAGGTGATCAATGCGCAGGCGCTGGTCACCGGCAGTGTCGGCAAGGAGGCTGACGGCCGCATTCGCGCCCAGTACCGGTTGTGGGACACGTTTGCCGGCCAGCAGATGTCGGGCGAGCAGTTCTTCGCCAACGACGCCAATACCAGGCGCGTCGCCCATATCATCGCCGATGCGATCTACGAGCGGCTGACCGGCGAGAAGGGCTATTTCGACACGCGCGTTGTCTTCATCGACGAGTCCGGTGCCAAGAATGCGCGCAAGAAGCGGCTTGCCATCATGGACCAGGACGGCGCCAACGTCCGCTATCTCTCGAACGGCAAATCGATCGTGCTGACGCCGCGCTTCTCGCCGAACCGGCAGGAAATCACCTACATGTCCTATGAAAGCGGTCAGCCGCGGGTGTATCTTTTGCAGATCGAGACGGGGCAGCGCGAGCTGGTCGGCAATTTCCCCGGCATGACGTTTGCGCCGCGCTTTTCGCCCGACGGCCAGAAGGTGATCATGAGCCTGCTGCGCGATGACGGCAATTCCAACATCTTCGCCATGGATCTGAGAAGCCGCTCGACGACCAGGCTCACCAACTCGACCGCCATCGACACCTCACCGTCCTACTCGCCTGACGGCAGCAAGGTGGTGTTCACCTCGGATCGCGGCGGCCGCGCGCAGATCTATGTGATGGGCGCCGACGGCTCGGGCCAGACCCGCATCTCGTTCGGCGACGGCGTCTATTCGACGCCGGTGTGGTCGCCGCGCGGCGATCTCATCGCCTTCACCAAGCAGACCGGCGGCGAATTCCAGATCGGCGTCATGCGCACCGACGGTTCGGGTGAGCGCATCCTGTCCACCGGCTTTCAGCAGGAAGGGCCGACCTGGGCGCCCAACGGCCGGGTGCTGATGTTCTTCCGCGATTCGAACGGTGGACCAAAACTTGTTTCGGTCGATCTCACCGGCCGCAACGAACAGTCGATCCCGACGGCGAACTTCGCCTCGGATCCGGCCTGGTCGCCGTTGCTCGAATAGTCCCGGGCAAGGATGTTCAACTCGAGCATCCTTTGCTCCCAGTTGCACGCCGGCAACGGTGCCCGAAAAGCGCCGTTTCCGGCCTGTTTTCCACGTGTCGGTCGCGTTTTGGCCGCATTTCCGCCTACGGTCCGCGCTCATTGTGGCTCATCGGGGTGGCTCCTCAGGATATCCCCTGCATAAGGGCTGCGGACGGCAGCCGAAACCAAATTTTAACCGTGTTTCTTGAGCGCCGGTTAACCCAAACGTGGTTACTGGACGATCAATGAAATCACTCGAATTGCGAAGGAGAGGCGGCATGGGCCGTATCGCAGCACTTACCACAAACCCGGTCATGATCGCGCTGGTCGCGATGCTCGCGATCACCGGTTGCGCCTCGAAGAAGACGCCGAACAGCGCCGCCGATCTCGGCCTCAACGGCGCCGGCGCGGCAACGCCCGGGTCGGCCCAGGACTTCACCGTCAACATCGGCGACCGCATCTTCTTCGACACCGATTCATCCTCGATCCGCGCTGATGCGCAGACGACTCTGTCGCGCCAGGCGCAGTGGCTGAACCAATACAAGCAGTACGCCATCGTCATCGAAGGCCATGCCGACGAGCGCGGCACGCGCGAATACAATCTGGCGCTCGGCGCCCGCCGTGCTGCCGCCACACGCGACTTCCTGGTCGCTAAGGGTGTTTCGGCGCAGCGCCTGAAGACCATTTCCTACGGCAAGGAGCGTCCGGTCGCCGTTTGCGACGACATCTCCTGCTGGTCGCAGAACCGCCGCGCCGTAACCACGCTGGGCGGCGCCGGTTCTTGATCGGCATAAATGCAACACTTGGTGCGAAAGGCGGCCAAAAGGCCGCCTTTTTCATATCTCCTCGCTCCAAACAAAATTTGGCCGAAGTCTCACGTCCTGTTAAGAGCCGAGAGCGTCTGGCTAGTCCCCAGTTGACTGGTCTACTTCGAATGAGAGGCGCGCAACAATGGTTTCACGGCGAGAGGCACATGCATTTCAGATCGGTCTTGAGCGGCACGCTTGCGCTGCTGCTCGTATCAAGTATCGCGGCACTTGCTGACGGGGCAAACGGCACCGGGCAGTCATCGGAAAGCGGTTTTTCCTTCCATCTGCCGACGATCAAACTGCCCGGCATTTTCGGCGAAAAGAAAAAGCCGGATCAGGTTCAATTCGCGCAACAGGATGGCACCGGCACTCCGGCGCTGGAGGAACAGCTCCGGCAGATGAATGGCAAGATCGAGGAACTCAATTTCCAGGTCCTGCAGATGCAGGAGCAGATCCGCAAGCAGCAGGAAGACAACGAATTCCGCTTCCAGCAGTTGGAAGGCGGTCCGCAAGGCGCGCAGCAGCCGGCCGAGCAGAAGAAGTCCGAGGTGGCGCCTAGCAGCGACAGCCCCAACGGCGACAGTAACGTGGCGGAGGCGCCGGGGACGCCGGCTCCGGCCGATGCGGGCAAGGCGGCAGACGGCGACAAGAGCGTCGAGGACGTCATCGTCGAATCGCCCAACGGCGATCCCGGCAAGCTGATCCCCGGCGCGCCGCCCAAGACGTTCGGCACCATCACCGTCGACAAAAACGGCAATGTCGTCGAAGCCGACGGCAATGCGCAAGCGAATGCGCCGCAGCAGAATACGGCCCCAGCCAACGGCGCCAGCGCAGCCGGCAACAAGGCCGGTAAATCCGATGATACGGTGGTCGCGGCACTCCCGTCGACCAACGATCCGGAAGAGCTTTACCGCAATTCTTACCAGTTCATCCTGTCGGGCGACTACAGCACCGCCGAACAGGGCTTCCGCGACCATATCGCCCGTTTTCCCAGAGACGCCAAGGCGGCGGACGCGCATTACTGGCTCGGTGAATCGCTGCTCGGCCAGCAGAAATACCGCGATGCGGCCGAGACTTTCCTCGCTGCCAGCAAGGACTATCCCAAGGCCAAGAAGGCGCCCGACATGCTGCTGAAACTCGGCGTTTCACTGGTCGGGCTGAAGCAGCGCGACGTGGCCTGCGCCACTTTCAGCGAGATCGGCAAGCGCTACCCCGATATTTCCGGCGCGCTCAAGGAGCGGGTCAAGCAGGAAAGGGCACTCGCGGCGTGCTAGTTTTTCTGTTGCATGTCGTAGCCCCAAAACCGGGTCCACTTTTGGACGACATGCATGACGCTCGACACCGAGCCTGACCTTTCGGATTTTTCGCAGATCGACTTTTCCAACGGCGCTGTTGCCGCCGTGTCCGGCGGCAGCGACTCGACCGCCCTCCTCCTCCTCCTCAAAGCCCATCTCGACCGTACCGCGCCGGCAACGAAATTGCTGGCGGTGACGATCGATCACCAATTGCGGCCGCAAGCGGCAGCGGAAGCGCAAGCCGTGGCCAGGCTGTGCGCGGCGCGCGGCATTGCCCATCGCATCCTCGGCTGGTCGGGGCACAAACCATCGACCGGCCTGCCCGCCGCCGCGCGCGAAGCCCGATACCGGCTGCTCGCCGAGGCCGCCGAAGCGGCAGGCATCGGCCTGATCCTGACCGGCCACACCGCCGACGACCAGGCCGAGACCGTGCTGATGCGGCAAGCACGTGACGACGGGCCAGGTGAGGAGAGGCCGCGCGACGAAGGGCGGGGCCTTGCCGGCATGGCGCCGGCAACCCTCTACGATTGGCGGCACTGGATCGTGCGGCCGCTGCTCGGCGTGCGGCGTGCTGAGCTGCGCGAATTGCTGCAACGCGAACAGGTCGCCTGGATCGAAGATCCGACCAATGCCGACACCGCTTTCGAGCGGCCGCGCGTCCGCGCAGCACTTGCCGAAGGCGATGGTGCGCCTCGCGTGGCTGAAGCGATAGCGCTGGCCAGAAAGGCGGCGGCCGAGCGTGAGCAGTTAGGACATCGCGCGGCCATGCTGATCCGCAGCTTGGCCTCCAGGCCGGCCGCCGGCCTCGTCCGCCTCGATCGGGATTTTGCGACGGCCGCCGACAGCCGGGCGGCCATTTATGCGCTGCGCATCCTGCTGGCGGCGACCGGCGGCACCGCCTTCCTTCCCGACCAGGCCCGCAGCGAAGCCCTTTTCGGCCGGTTCCGCACCGGGCCGCTTTGTGCCACATTGTCGCGGACCGTGATCGATGCCCGGCGTACGGGCATCTTTCTGCACCGCGAATTGCGGGATCTGCCGCCCGCTGTTGCGGTTTCCGGCAATGCGCTTTGGGACTGCCGCAGACGGATCACATTGGGCGACAGTTCAGGTGCATTGTTGATCGCGCCGCTGTTGGTAGCACCGCTCGGGGCGGCTCTTGCCGCAAAGCGGGCAATTGAAGGGCATGGCACGCCGGCAAGCCTTGTACGTGCCGCCTTGGCCGCCGAGCCGGCGCTCTGGCGGGACGGCGAATGCCTTGGTTTGCTCGGGGAAGGCCCGATGCCGGCGGCTGTCGCCGCATATCCGGCAGTCGCGCCCTTCGCCCGTTTCCTGCCGTCCTTCGATCTGGCGCCGGCCGATGCCGTCGCCGCCTTGCTTGGCGCGGCGCCGGTTCCAGCCTCGCCATTCGGTGGCCACAGTGCCGGCCTACCACGGGCGAATGCTTAACCGAGACCTGCTGTTATGCTTGGCAAGGGGGAACGCTCTCCCTATGTTAGGGCCAAGTTTCCTCTCACGACGCGTGTCCGCCCAGCGGCGCCAACGGGACAATTGATGAATCCGAATTATCGCAACCTCGCGCTCTGGGCGATCATAGCGGTCCTGCTCATCGCTCTCTTCAATCTTTTCCAGACGCCCCAGACGCGTGGAGCCTCGAGCGATGTTCCCTATTCGCAGTTCCTGCAGGAAGTCGCGGCGGGACGGATCAAGTCGGTGACCATCGCCGGCGCCCGTATCTCCGGCAATTACACGGACAGTTCCAACGGCTTCCAGACCTATTCGCCTGGGGACCCGTCGCTGGTTTCGCGGCTGCAGGACAAGAACGTCACCATCAATGCGCGTCCTGAATCCGACGGCTCCAATTCGCTGTTCGGCACCCTGATCTCCTGGCTGCCGATGATCCTCATCCTCGGCGTCTGGATATTCTTCATGCGCCAGATGCAGTCCGGTTCCGGCCGCGCCATGGGCTTCGGCAAGTCGAAGGCCAAGCTTTTGACCGAAGCACATGGCCGCGTCACCTTCCAGGACGTCGCCGGCGTCGACGAAGCCAAGGAAGATCTGGAAGAGATCGTCGAGTTCCTGCGCGACCCGCAGAAATTCCAGCGGCTCGGCGGCAAGATCCCGCGCGGCGTGCTGCTCGTCGGTCCTCCCGGAACCGGCAAGACGCTGCTCGCCCGCTCGGTCGCGGGTGAAGCCAACGTGCCGTTCTTCACCATTTCGGGCTCGGACTTCGTCGAGATGTTCGTCGGCGTCGGCGCAAGCCGCGTCCGCGACATGTTCGACCAAGCCAAGAAGAACGCGCCTTGCATCATCTTCATCGACGAAATCGACGCGGTCGGCCGCCATCGCGGCGCCGGCCTCGGCGGCGGCAATGATGAACGCGAGCAGACGCTGAACCAGCTGCTGGTCGAGATGGATGGCTTCGAATCCAACGAAAGCATCATCCTGATCGCCGCCACCAACCGGCCAGACGTGCTCGATCCGGCGCTGCTGAGGCCGGGCCGCTTCGACCGCCAGGTGGTGGTGCCGAACCCCGACATCGTCGGCCGCGAGAAGATCCTGAAAGTGCATGTGCGCAACGTGCCGCTGGCGCCCAATGTCGACCTCAAGGTGATCGCGCGCGGCACGCCGGGCTTTTCCGGCGCCGACCTGATGAACCTGGTCAACGAATCCGCCCTGATGGCGGCGCGGCGCAACAAGCGCCTCGTCACCATGGCCGAATTCGAGGACGCCAAGGACAAGATCATGATGGGCGCCGAGCGCCGCTCGTCGGCGATGACGCAGGCCGAGAAGGAGCTGACCGCCTATCATGAGGCCGGCCATGCCATCCTGGCGCTCAACGTGCCGTCGGCCGATCCGCTGCACAAGGCAACCATCATCCCGCGCGGCCGGGCACTCGGCATGGTCATGCAGCTGCCGGAAGGCGACCGCTATTCGATGAGCTACAAATACATGATCTCGCGCCTCGCCATCATGATGGGCGGCCGTGTCGCCGAGGAGTTCAAGTTCGGCAAGGAGAACATCACCTCCGGCGCCTCCTCCGATATCGAGCAGGCGACCAAGCTGGCGCGTGCCATGGTGACGCGCTGGGGCTTCTCCGACAAGCTCGGCCATGTCGCCTATGGCGACAACCAGGAGGAGGTGTTCCTCGGCCATTCGGTGGCGCGCACGCAGAACATCTCGGAAGAGACGGCGCAGATCATCGACGCCGAAGTGCGCCGGCTGATCGACGAGGCCTATTCGACGGCAAGGTCCATCCTGACCAAGAAAAAGAAGGAATGGATCGCGCTGGCGCAGGGCCTGCTCGAATACGAGACGCTGTCCGGCGAGGAGATCAAGCAGCTGATCGCCGGCAATAAGCCCGCGCGCGACCTTGGCGACGACACGCCGCCGAGCCGCGGCTCGGCCGTGCCGAAGTCCGGCCGCCGCAAGAAGGGCCCCGAGCCCGAAGGCGGCATGGAACCCCAGCCATCAAGCTAGGCTCCGGCCCAGGACAGATCGACTTCGAAACGCCGCGGCTCTAACCGCGGCGTTTTCTCTTGGGGAATGCGACCCTTCCTGCATCGCTGGAAATTGGCGAAAGTGACGATAACGGCCAATCTCCCCCCTCGTGGGGGAGATGTCCGGCAGGACAGAGAGGGGCGCGAAGGAACGGGGCCTTCTATCCTCCTCGTTGACGATTTCGGGAAGATCGACAAAGCGCGCCGGAGAATGAAGCTCGCATTTTTTGCCGGCGGCGCCACATTTTGTTCTTGCTTTGTGCCGGCAGCTATGCTACTAATTTAGGTATGGTGCCAATTGGCGCTGATGACCCGCCCGCCGAGGCGGGTTTTTTATTTCAGGCTCCTTTTCGACCAAGCGTCGCGCGTGCTGGCGACCATCGATGTCGGCGGGACAGGGCCCTGGACAGTGCCCCTCTGTCCTGCCGGACATCTCCCCCACGAGGGGCAGATTGGCAGCGGCGCCGCTTGCGCGCGGATGGCGCTCCTCGCACGTGTTCGGCAGCAAAAAAAGCCCGCGAACCTTGCGGCTCGCGGGCTCATGTCGTCGGATGGTGGCGCCGGTCAGCTCTTCAGCTTGGCGTTGCAGAGGCTGTAGAAGCCGCCGCCTTTCTGGATCCACCTGAGGCCGCCCAGCGTGTTGGCGTCCTTGTTGGCGTAGTAGAGGTCGAGGCAGGTGTGCATGCGGCCCTTGGCCGGGGTCTCGGTTGCATACTTCTTGGAGATCGCCGTCGGGAATTTCACGCCCTGGGGGGCGGTGATGGTCGGCGGTTGCGGATCGCCGGTGTACTTGGCATCGGGAGCCGGCAGGGTGTCGTCGTCGGCTGCGCCGGCGCCGCATTGGCTCTTGCGGAAGTCGTTCCACTTCATGCCATTCAGCGTGTTGCCGGCCTTGGCAGCCTGATATTTGGCGCTGCAATCCGCCATGCTGAGGCCTTTGCCGGTATCGGTCGCGGCGGCTGTCGTCGCCTTGGCAGGTGCCGCGGCAGGCTGTGCGGCTGCAGTTGCGCCGGCGGCGCATTCACTCTTGCGGAAGTCGTTCCATTTCATGCCGTTGAGCGTGCCGGCAGCCTTGGCGGCCTGGTATTTGGTGCTGCATTCCTTGGCCGTCAGCCCAGGCGCCGCGTCATCGCTGCTGGCCGCCGCTGCTTTGGTCGTGGCGGCGGGTTGTGCGGCTGCCGTCGCGCCGGCGGCGCACTGGGTCTTGCGGAAATCGTTCCATTTCATGCCGTTGAGCGTGCCGGCAGCCTTGGCGGCCTGGTATTTGGTGCTGCACTCCTTCGCCGTCAGGCCCGGCGCCGCATCGTCGGCGGCGGCTGCCTTGGTCGTGTCGGCGGCCTTGGCCGTGGCTTTGGCTGGCGCGGGTTCGGTTGTAGCGGCGGTGGCATCGGTGCCGCATTGGGCCTTGCGGAACTGGTTCCAGTTCTGCCCGCCAAGCGTTCCCGCATCCTTGGCCGCGTTATACTTGGTGCTGCACTCGGCCATGGTCAGCGCGTTGGCAGGCGCCGCCAGGAATAAGGTCGCGACGGCAAGACCCGTCAAAGTGGCAAGTCGGTGGATGAGCATGCGTTTTCTCCCTACGGCGGTTCATGATATGTCCCAGTGCAGCAATAGCGCTCAACGGCTGGTTGCGCCAGATGCTAAGTAGCGTAGAGACAAATTTAGAAGTGCATTCTTTTCTTTAAGGTGATGAATTCGTTGCCGGGACCGTCTCCCGGCCAAGTTCGTCCGGGTGCATTGCACGGAGAGCGCGCATATGGCTGGTTCCCAGCGAGGACACTGCGTCGCATGACAGCCAGTCAAATCGGCGGGTGCGGCGGACCTGAGCCTACCGCTGTCTGGAGCAGCACGATGCGGATTCGGGTTCAAGGCCACACTGCCACAGACCAAAGGATCCAGATGAGGTTTGAGTTGACGTTTCTGATGTCGCTGCCGCAACAAGGGCTCGGAACTTGAAAATCAACACACTAGCGTGACGCAAAACACACAAAACAATAATTTTCTAAGGATTGGTCGTCCATAATCATACAATGTGATGACGGGGCTTGGGCCATTTTATGGCATGAGATGCTCGGAAAGAACCATCGGGAAGCTGGCGAACATGGCAGGACATTATTTCGGTACGGACGGCATTCGTGGGCGAGCCAACAAGTTTCCAATGACGGCGGAGGTCGCCATGCGGGTCGGCATGGCCGCCGGCCTCTCCTTCCAGCGCGGCAGCCACCGCCACCGCGTCGTGCTCGGCAAGGATACCAGGCTTTCCGGCTACATGATCGAGAACGCGATGGTATCCGGCCTGTGCGCCGCCGGCATGGATGTCTTCCTGCTCGGCCCGATTCCGACGCCGGCTGTTGCCATGCTGGTGCGCTCGCTGCGCGCCGATATCGGAGTGATGATCTCTGCCTCGCACAACCCCTATTACGACAACGGCATCAAGCTGTTCGGCCCCGATGGCTACAAGCTGTCCGATGAGATCGAGGAGCGTATCGAGGGGATGCTCGACAAGGATATCGAACTGGCGCTCGCCGATTCCGATGGGCTCGGCCGCGCCAAACGCGTCGACGGCGTGCATGACCGCTATATCGAATTCGCCAAGCGCACGCTGCCGCGCTCGATGTCGCTGTCGGGCCTGCGCATCGTCGTCGATTGCGCCAATGGCGCCGCCTACAAGGTGGCGCCCGACGCGCTGTGGGAACTCGGCGCCGAGGTCGTTGCCATCAATGTCGAGCCCAACGGCTTCAACATCAACAAGGAATGCGGCTCGACTCATCCGGCCGGCCTGCAAAAGAAGGTGCACGAGGTGCGCGCCGATATCGGCATTGCGCTCGACGGCGATGCCGACCGCGTCGTCATCGTCGATGAAAACGGCGCGATCGTCGATGGCGACCAGATCATGGCACTGATCGCCGAATCCTGGCACCAGAGCGGACGGCTGGCCGGCGGCGGCGTCGTCTCGACGGTGATGTCCAATCTCGGCCTCGAACGCTTCCTCGGCGACATGAACCTGCAGTTGCATCGCACCAAGGTCGGTGACCGCTATGTCGTCGAGCACATGCGTGCCCATGGGCTCAATGTCGGCGGCGAACAGTCGGGCCACATCGTGCTGTCCGATTTCTCGACTACCGGCGACGGGCTCGTCTCGGCGCTCCAGGTGCTCGCCTGCATCAAGCGGCATAACCGGCCGGTCAGCGAACTGTCGAAGAAATTCGAGCCGGTGCCGCAGCTTTTGAAGAATGTGCATATTTCCGGCGGCAAGCCGCTGGAGGAGGCGCCGGTCAAGGCGGCGATCGAAGATGCGCGCAATCGCCTCGGCAAGGCCGGGCGCCTGGTCATCCGGCCATCCGGCACGGAGCCGCTCATCCGCGTCATGGCGGAGGGCGACGACCCGCAGCTTGTCGAGTCCGTGGTCAACGACATCGTCGAGGTCATTTCGGAAACGCGCAGCGCCGCCTGATCTCCCTCCAACATCGGTTCAAAAGCCCGCCTTGCCGGCGGGCTTTTTTATTGGGTCGCGGCCAGCTCCGCCTGCAGCAACGGTCGCCAGATTGCTCCACTTTTAGAGATTCGTGGTTAATCAATACGGTTAAACGCCTTTTAACCTTTCCGATTCATTATCCACAACTGAAGTCAATCACATTTCGGGCGCGTTCGCCGTTCGAGGGTTCTCAGGGGTGATAAGCATGTTCAACACAGCAAGAATGGCTCTCATGGCCGCGCTGTTTGCCGGCGCCGGGCCGGCATTCGCCGCCGATTTCGTCGAGCCGCCCGTCGTCGAGGAGGCGCCGCCACCGGTTGCCTACGAGCAGCCGGCCGACTTTGGCGGCTGGTATATCCGTGGCGACATCGACTATCACTGGTCGAAGTTTCGTGGTGGCGACTACATCACCTACGGTGTGGCGCCCCAGAGTCCCGGCAAGTTCGATACAGGCAAGCTGGATGGCGCCTTCTCGGCCGGCGGCGGTGTTGGTTACCAGATCGACGAGCATTTCCGCACCGATCTCACCTTGGACTGGATGAGCAAGTCCAAATTCCGCGGCTCGACCAACGGCTTCTGCGGCGTATTACAAACCCCTTGCACATCCGTCGACACCTCGTCCTATTCGGCGCTGCTGCTCTTGGCCAACGCCTATGTCGACATCGGCACCTGGCATGGCGTCACGCCTTATGTCGGTGCCGGCATCGGCGGCGCCTGGGTTAAGTGGGATACACTCCACAACGTCGACGATGACGGCGAGTTCGAGCATCACGGCGGCAAAGGCTGGCGTTTTGCCTATGCTGCCATGGCGGGCGCCTCCTACTGCCTGACCGACCGCGTCAAACTCGACGTCGGCTACCGCTTCAGCCACATCAATGGCGGCAAGATGTTCGACTACGCTTCGGATAGCAATGTCGGCCCGGGCTATGACCGCGGCATCAACGTGCACGAAGTGCGCGGCGGCCTGCGCTACCAGTTCGGCAGGTCGGACTGCGCGCCGCCGGAGCCTTACGTCCCGGAACCCGAGCCGGTCTACACGAAGTAGTCGCTGCGAAATCGAGGAATTCGTCGACCGCCCGGCTGATGCCGGGCGGTTTCGTTTGGCTGCCTAAAGATGCTGCGTTGCCCTGTAACACCGTCCAGCTCGAGGAGCGAAAACGGATCAAATCAATTGCTAACGCCTTGTTATCCTTAACCCGCACTTAACCACTATGGTTAACAATGCTGTCTGAAACGGCGCGCGCGATCGCGAATGCGCCAAGTTCGGGAGCCGAGGACCATGACATCCAAATCGCCTGTAGCACTGGCGCTTGCAGCAGTCATCCTGATGCCGCTGACGCCGGCGCTTGGCGCCGATTACGATCCGCCGGTCTATGTCGACCAGGCGCCCGACTATGTACCGGTCGAGGTTGGCTCGGGATGGTATCTGCGCGGCGATGTCTCCTATCTGGTGCAGAAGAGCTTCAAGGATAAGGATTTCGCCTTCACGCCCGCGAGCTTCGACGAAAAGGAAGATCCCATCTTCGCCAGCATCGGCTTCGGCTACCATTTCAATGACTATCTGCGCGCCGATCTCAATGTCGGCTATCTTCCCGGCAACAAGATCGACGTCGGCTATAACGACGGAACGACCGTGGCATCGGCGACCCTGAAGAACTATGCCTTCTCAGGCATACTCAACGGCTATGTCGACCTTGGCACCTATGTCGGAATCACACCTTATCTCGGCGCCGGTGTCGGTGTCGTGCAGAGCAAGCGTCGCCTGTCGGCGAGCTACTTCACCGACAACGCCGACCCCACCGACGATTTCGTCCGGCATGACAACAAGACCCAGTACTCCTTCGCCTACACGCTGAATGCCGGGCTTGCGTACCAAGTGTCCAAGAACGTCTCAGTCGATCTGGGCTATCAGTATTTTTCCGCGCCAGACGCCGAATATGTGACTGCCGAGAGCCTGACTTCCTTTCCGATCCGCAAAGGGATCAACAATCATCAAGTCAAAGTCGGACTACGCTACGATCTCTGGTAGGCTCGATCGAAGCCGAGGCGTTGACAATGGCGGGTCGCAGGCCCGCCGTTTGCGTTTCGCCCCCGGCAATATCCTGACAGCGACAAAAACTTTCCCCTTGACGCCGAAAGCCTGAACGCATATCGCCATCCGTGGGCCACCCCTCCCCAACGAGGGGCCACTATCTGGAAGGATAGACCACGATGACCACGCATACGAAGCCCGGATTCCGTCCGGCAAATCGCAATTTTTCCTCAGGTCCCTGTGCAAAACGCCCCGGCTGGTCGGTCGAGGCGCTCAAAAATGCCGCGCTCGGGCGCTCGCACCGCGCCAAGATCGGCAAGACCAAGCTCGAACAAGCGATCGAGCTGAGCCGGGAAATCCTCCAGGTTCCGGCGGATTACCGCATCGGCATCGTGCCGGCCTCGGATACCGGCGCGGTCGAAATGGCGCTGTGGTCGCTGCTCGGCGAACGCGGCGTCGACATGGTCGCCTGGGAGAGCTTCGGCTCCGGCTGGGTCACCGATGTGGTCAAGCAGCTGAGGCTCGCCGATGTTCGCAGGTTAGAGGCGGACTACGGCGCACTGCCGGACCTGACCAAAATCGACTTCGACCGCGACGTGGTCTTCACCTGGAATGGCACGACGTCGGGTGTGCGCGTGCCGAACGGCGATTTCATCCCGGCCACCCGCAAGGGCCTGACCATCTGCGACGCTACTTCGGCGGCCTTTGCGCAACAGCTCGATTTCAGGAAACTCGACGTTGTCACCTTCTCCTGGCAGAAGGTGCTGGGCGGTGAGGGCGCGCACGGAATGCTGATCCTCAGCCCGCGCGCCGTGGAACGCCTGGAAAGCTACAAGCCGGCCTGGCCACTGCCGAAGATCTTCCGTCTCACCTCGGGCGGCAAGCTGATCGAAGGCATCTTCAAGGGCGAGACGATCAACACGCCGTCGATGCTGTGCGTCGAGGACTATCTCGACGCGCTGCGCTGGGCGAAGTCGATCGGCGGCCTCGACGCGCTGGTCACCAGAGCGGATGCCAATGCCGCTGTTCTCGATCGCTTTGTCGGAAAATCTTCCTGGCTCGGCCATCTTGCCGTAGACCCGGCGACGCGTTCGAACACGTCGGTCTGCCTTTCCTTCACCGATCCGGATGTCGCTGCACTCGACGCCGACGGACAGGCTGCATTCGCCAAGGCAATTGTCTCGGCGCTCGACAAGGAAGGCGTCGCCTACGACATCGGCGCCTACCGCGATGCACCGCCCGGCCTGCGCATCTGGTGCGGCGCGACAGTCGAGACCTCCGACCTCGAAGCGCTGCTGCCCTGGCTCGACTGGGCCTTTGCCGCGCAAAAGGCGTCGCTCAAAGCGGCGGCCTGACTCCCTCCCCCTCGAGGGGAGGGTGGCCCGAAGGGCCGGGTGGGGTCGCCTCCACCCGCTCAACGATCCGCCATCCAGAAAGAAAAAGATTTGGCCGCATCCGGCCGCAACGACCCCACCCCGGCGCTTCGCGCCGACCCTCCCCTCAAGGGGGAGGGACGCCAATCGCAAAGGACCAAGCCAATGCCCCGCGTTCTCGTCTCAGACAAACTTTCCACCACCGCCGTGCAGATCTTCAGGGATCGCGGCATCGAGGTCGACTATTTGCCGGATCTCGGCAAGGACAAGGAAAAACTGCTCGAAGTGATCGGCCAGTATGATGGGCTGGCCATCCGCTCGGCGACAAAGGTCACGGAGAAGCTGATCAATGCCGCGACCAGGCTGAAGGTCGTGGGCCGCGCCGGCATCGGCGTCGACAATGTCGACATCCCGGCGGCGAGCCGCAAGGGCATCATCGTGATGAACACGCCCTTCGGCAATTCGATCACCACCGCCGAGCATGCCGTCGCCATGATCTTCGCGCTGGCCCGCCAGATACCGGAGGCCAACGCCTCGACCCACGCCGGCAAATGGGAAAAGAACCGCTTCATGGGTGTCGAGATCACCGGCAAGACGCTGGGCATCATCGGCTGCGGCAATATCGGTTCGATCGTCGCTACGCGCGGCGTCGGCCTGAAGATGCATGTCATCGCCTTCGATCCATTCCTGTCGGACAGCCGCGCCGAGGAGCTCGGCGTCGAAAAGGTCGAGCTCGACGAGCTGTTCGCCCGCGCCGACTTCATCACGCTGCACACGCCGCTTACCGACAAGACGCGCAACATCATCGACGCCGCGGCGATCGCCAAGATGAAGAACGGCGTGCGTATCATCAACTGCGCCCGTGGCGGGCTGATCGTCGAGGCCGACCTGATCGCGGCGCTGAAGAGCGGCAAGGTGGCCGGCGCCGGCATCGACGTGTTCGAGGTCGAACCGGCGGACAACAACGCACTGTTCGGCATGGAGAATGTCGTGGCGACGCCGCATCTCGGCGCGTCGACCACCGAAGCGCAGGAGAATGTCGCCCTGCATGTCGCCGAGCAGATGTCCGACTATTTGATCAAGGGCGCCGTTTCCAACGCCATCAACATGCCGTCGATCACCGCCGAAGAGGCGCCGCGGCTGAAACCTTTCGTCAAGCTTGCCGAAGTGCTCGGCGCCTTTGTCGGACAGGTCACCGAGGATCCGATCAAGGAGGTCGAGATACTGTTCGACGGCTCGACCGCGACGATGAACACGCGCGCGCTGATCAGTGCCACCCTTGCCGGGCTGATCCGGCCGCAGGTCTCCGACGTCAACATGGTGTCGGCGCCGATCATGGTGAAGGAGCGCGGCATCATCGTCGCCGAGGTCAAGCGTGACAAGTCGGGCGTGTTCGACGGCTATATCAAGCTGACGGTTAAGACCGAGCACAGGACGCGCTCGATCGCCGGCACCTGTTTCTCGGACGGCAAGCCGCGCTTCATCCAGATCAAGGGCATCAATCTCGACGCAGAGGTCGGCCAGCACATGCTCTACACGACCAATGCCGACGCGCCCGGCATCATCGGTCTGCTCGGCACGGTGTGCGGCGAGAACGGCGTCAACATCGCCAACTTCCAGCTCGGCCGCAACCGGCCGGGCGGCGATGCCATCGCATTGCTCTATCTCGATGCGCCGTTCCCGGAAAACGTGTTGGCGCAGGTGCGCTCGCACAAGTCGATCGACTCCGCCAAGCGGCTGCATTTCGATGTGGGGATAGCCTGAAATTCGGTCGCCCCGTGTGCAGCAGCACGCGGGGCGGTGGAACGTCGCGGCAAGCGACTTCATTCAGCAGCGGATGCCGCCATCTTCCGTCCGCTGTATTCGGCGAGGCTGATGCCACCGAGCACCAGCGCGAGAGCCAGCGCCTGATAGAGCTGGAATGTCTCACCGACAATCAGCACCGATAGCAGCGTACCGAAGATCGGCACCAGATTGATGAACAGGCCGGCCCGGTTGGCGCCGATCAGCTCGTTGCCCCTGATATAGAAGATCTGCGCGATGACCGAAGCACCGATGGCGGTATAGAACGCGACCGCCCAGCCGCGGGCATCGGGGACAATGACCTTGCCGGCGGCAATCTCCCACAGGAAGAAAGGCAGCGATGTGACGAGTGCGGCAACCGACAGCGCCAGCATCAGGCTCTGCCAGCGGATGACCGGCTTCAGCCGCAACCCCACCGAATAGAAGGAGTAGCAAAGCACGGCGACCAACATGATCGCGTCGCCAAAGTTGAGATCCAGCTTGAGAAGCTGGCGCAGGTCGCCATGGCTCGCCGTCACCGCGACGCCAATGATGGTCAGCACGACGCCAGCTATCTGCACCCGGTTCACCCGCAGGCGAAACAGCACGAAATTGGCGATGATGATCACGATCGGTATCGCCGCCTGCTCGATCGAGACGTTGATCGCCGTCGTGTAGTTGAGCGCCGTGTAGAAGATCGCATTGAAAAAGGCGAAGCCGCAAGCGCCGAGCCCGCCAAGCAGCAACCAGTGCCTGCGCACCACCGGCCAGTCTTGGCGTAGCGTTCCCCAGCCGATCGGCAGCAGGATCAGAACCGCCAGCAGCCAACGCAGGAAGACCAGCGTCATCGGCGAGATATGACCGACCGCCAGCTTTCCCGCCACGGAGTTGCCGCCCCACAGCAAGGTGGTGAACAGCAGGAACAGATAGGCGGCTCGATGCATCGTGAACTCCCGGCCAGGCAGAGGGAATTTGACGGTCGGTGTGGGCCTATTGCGACCGCCAGCCCAAGTAAATGATGTCAAAGGCGAAAATTGTTGTGCCTCGGAGCGCTTTGGGCGGCAAAGAGTGGTCGCGCTCGCCGGGTCTTGACGCTATAGAGCGACGTGCGTGCAATTGGACGCTACAAAGTACGCGTCGGAAGGCTTTAATCTCGCGTCGTGCTTTTCCGAAAATCGATTCCGATTTTGGGGGCCGATGCGATAGAGGCCTATCGTTTCGAATTGTTTCAAGCTGCTCGTGCGGCGTCTCAAGGGAAAAGAAATATGGCCAATGTGGTGGTCGTCGGCTCGCAATGGGGCGATGAGGGCAAAGGCAAGATCGTAGACTGGCTGTCGGAGCGCGCCGATGTTGTCGTGCGCTTCCAGGGCGGCCACAATGCCGGCCACACGCTGGTCGTCGACGGCAAGGTCTACAAGCTGTCGCTGCTGCCGTCCGGCGTGGTGCGGCAAGGCAAGCTTTCCATCATCGGCAACGGCGTCGTCTTCGATCCGCACGCTTTCGTCGCGGAGGTTGCGAAATTGAAGGCGCAAGGCGTCGAGGTGACGCCAGACCGCCTGAAAATAGCCGAAAACACCGCGCTTATCCTGTCCTTGCACCGGGAGCTGGACGGATTTCGCGAGGACGCCGCTTCCAATTCCGGAACGAAGATCGGCACGACCCGTCGCGGCATCGGTCCCGCCTATGAAGACAAGGTGGGCCGGCGCGCGGTCAGGGTGATGGATTTGGCGGATTTGGAAACGCTGCCCTTGAAGGTCGACAGGCTGCTGACGCACCACAATGCGCTGCGGCGCGGGCTCGGCCATGCCGAGGTCACGCATGAGGCGATCATGAGCGAGCTGATCTCGGTGGCCGACGAGATCCTGCCCTATATGGACCGCGTCTGGAAAATCCTCGACGACAAGCGCCGCGCCGGCGAGCGCATCCTGTTCGAGGGCGCGCAAGGCACGTTGCTCGACATCGACCACGGCACCTATCCGTTCGTCACCTCGTCCAATACGGTTGCCGGTCAGGCCGCCGCCGGGTCGGGTGTCGGGCCGGGCGCCATCGGCTATGTGCTCGGCATCACCAAGGCCTATACGACGCGCGTCGGCGAAGGCCCGTTTCCAACCGAACAGAAGAACGAGATCGGCGAGTTCCTGGGCACGCGCGGCCATGAATTCGGCGTCGTCACCGGCCGCAAGCGGCGCTGCGGCTGGTTCGATGCCGTGCTGGTCCGCCAGGCCGTCGCCGTCAACGGCATCAAGGGCATTGCGCTGACCAAGCTCGATGTGCTCGATGGGCTGGACGAGATCAAGGTCTGTACCGGCTACCGACTCGACGGCGAGGCGATCGATTACCTGCCGGCCAGCCAGGGTGCGCAGGCCCGCGTCGAACCGGTCTACGAGACGCTGGAGGGGTGGAAAGGCACCACTGCCGGCGCGCGCAGCTGGAACGACCTGCCGGCCCAGGCGGTGAAGTACGTCCGCTACATCGAAGAGCTGATCGGCGCGCCGGTCGCACTCCTTTCCACCAGCCCTGAACGGGACGACACGATACTTGTGACCGATCCGTTTCAAGACTAGTTTCTCAGCCTTCCGGGCATTGCGGCTGATTTGCGGGGGCCGGCCCAGAAACAAATGCAGGTCGACTGACGTATGGTAGATTTTGTTCCTATTCTGAAAAAGGCGCTCGACAAACTCGGTGAGCCGTCGGCGGAAGTGCGCGCCAGGGTCTATGACAGGGCCCGTTCGTCAATCGCGAAACAACTCGCAGAGAAGGCCACGATGACGCCTTCCGATGTCGACCGGCAGATGCGTGCACTGGAAGACGCCATCGCCAAAGTCGAGCGGGACTATGCCAAGCCTGCGCCGCCACCCGACCCGCTGGCGGAACTGGAGGACATCTTCTCCTCCATCGACCGCAACAAGAACCAGTCCAGCCATATCCGACAGCCAGCAAAGACGGAGCCGGCATGGCAGCCGGCCAAGACCGAGCCGGCAAAGACCGGGCCGGCCTGGCAGCCCGCGCCCGCCAAGGCGGCGCCGAACTGGCAAAAGCCGCAGCCCGTCGCTCTTTCTCAGGAGCGCGCTGGTCCGCCGCCGTCCGATATGGATCTTCCGACGGCTGACGGCCAAGACGGCGTTTTTCGGGGCGACGACTTTTCCAACGGCGGCGGCCCCGCGGAGGACAGGTTCCAGCGGCTCCATCCTGCCGAGCGCAGGCGCAGCTATGGCGGTGTGATCGCCGCCGCCATTGCCTTGCTCGTCATTGCCGGTGGTGGCTATGGCATCTGGCTGAACAAGGATGCGTTCGGCAGCATGCTCGGCCTCGACTCGACCAAAGCCGTCGCCACCGAACCGCTGGTAAAACCAGCCCCGCCCAAGCCGGAGGCCGATGCGGCCGTACCGGCCGCCGCGCCTCCGACGGAGGCCGGCGAGGGCGCGAAGTTCACGCAGCGCCTGACGCCCGAGGGCCACGAAGTCGATCCCGGCCCCGCGGCCGGGCAGGCGGGCATCGGCGAAGGCGAATCCGTCGCTGCACTGACCACGCCGCCATCGGCCGCACAAGCGCCGACCACCCCGGCACCCGCCGCGCCGGCACCGGCCGCACCCGCCGACACGCAAGCCACGGCCAATGCTCCAGCAGTCGATGGGTCCGCTGCACCAACTCCCGCAACGCCGCCCGCCAACGGGGCAGCAGCGCCTGCAGCGGCCGCCCCGCCGCCCGCACCGGCAGCGGCACCAACGGCAGTTCCGCCGCAAGCCACGTTGGCCGTCGGCCAGAAGGCGATCTTCTACGAGGAGCGCACCAGCACCGCTCAAGGCTCGGCCGAGCCCGGCAACATCGTCTGGTCGCTGGTGCAGGAATCGCCCGGCGGCGACCTGCCACCCGAGCCGGCGATCCGCGCCGAGGCGACCATTCCAGGCAAGGATATCCAGTTGCGCATGACGATCCGTCGCAACACCGACCAGACGCTGCCGGCCAGCCATATTATCGAGATGATCTTCCTGACGCCTGACGGCTTCGAGGGCGGCGGCGTGGACAACATCCTGCGTGTCGCCATGAAGGGCTCCGAGCAGGATGCCGGAAGCCCGCTGATCGGCATCCCGGCCAAGATCGCCGACGGTTTCTTCCTGGTTGCGCTCAACGATACCAAGGCGGATGAAGACGCCAATCTGACCTTGCTCAGAGGCCAGGACTGGATCGACGTGCCGGTCGTCTACAAGACCGGGCGGCGGGCGCTGCTCACCATGGAAAAGGGCATTCCAGGCGAGAAGGTGTTCGACGAGGCGCTAAAGGCCTGGCAGACAAAGACGGCGGGGTGAGGCCGGCTCACCAGCCCAACGCCTCTCTGGCTCAGAAGCCTTGGAACAGCATGTCGAGCGCGCTCACGATGTCGTCGTGATGGCGAGAAAGATTTCCTTCGGCAACGGGCAATTCAGAGGTCATCAAGGCTGACAGGAATTGAGTGACCATGACATGGTCCTTACCGTTGATGGTGAAGATAGGGTTTAGCCGGCGGCCCGGCACTGGGGCCTTATTGGCTGGCATCAGCGGGACGATGACTTTCGTGTCGAGCCGTCCCAGAAGGTCGGATTGGACATCGAGAAGGTAACCGTCGCCTTCGGCACTCTGGTAGAAATCATAACGTGCCATCAAAACAGCCGGTGCTTGGCCAGAGGCAAGCCGTTGCGCCTGACATAGTCATTCGAACTGTCGATCGCTTCCTTGTTTTCCTCCTGCCACCGGCGGTTTTTTTCGGCCGAAATCGCCTTGGCGATGCCCTCTTCCGCAGCGCGGGATATATTGATGCCCAACGCCTTGGCATCCTCGATCAATCGGGAGTCGATCGATGTATTAACCGACTTTCTTTGGGTTTTTGGATTCGATTGCAGCATACAGCCGCTCCCATTTATGCGCATAATGTAGGCGCATATGAGCGTGCATGCAACCTCTCATCCCTCCATCTCTTCCCTTAGCATCTCGAGTTCCAGCCATTCCTCCTCGAGCGCTGCCAGTGTGACGCGCTCCTTGTCGAGCGCGGCAATCGTCTTCTGGAACGAGGCCGGGTCGCGCTCGTAATAGGCCGGATCGGCGATGTTGTTCTCCAGCCGCGAGATCGAGGCCGACACCGCCTCGATCTTCTTGGGTAAGGTTTCCAGCGCGAATTTCTGCTTGAACGACAGTTTCTTGGCCGGGCCCTTCGGTGCGGCCGCTTCGTTCCTGCTTGCCGCCGTGGCTTCACCGGCTTCTGCTTTTGGCCGCGCCCTGCGGTCGTCCAGCCTGGTGCCGCCGCGCTGCCCAAGCATGTCGGAATAGCCGCCGGCATATTCGATCCAGCGGCCGTCGCTATCCGGCGCGATGATGCTGGTCACGGTGCGGTCGAGGAAATCGCGATCGTGGCTGACCAGGATCACCGTGCCGGCAAAACCGGCGACCAGTTCCTGCAGCAGCTCCAGCGTCTCCATGTCGAGGTCGTTGGTCGGCTCGTCGAGCACAAGCAGGTTTGCCGGCCGCGCCAAAACGCGTGCGAGAATCAGCCGTGCCCGCTCGCCGCCCGAAAGCTCGCGCACCGGCGTGCGCGCCTGTTCCGGCTTGAACAGGAAGTCTTTCATGTAAGAGACGACGTGGCGCTGCTCGCCATTGATGACGAGGTTCTCGCCGCGCCCGTCGGTCAGATACTGCGCCAATGTCTCCTGCGGGTCGACGGCTTCGCGCTTCTGGTCGAGCGTGGCGATCTCCAGATTTGTGCCGAGCCGCACCGTGCCCGCGTCCGGCTTCAATTCGCCGGTCAGCATCTTCAACAGCGTCGTCTTGCCGGCGCCGTTCGGCCCGACCAGACCGACGCGATCGCCGCGCTGGATGCGGGTCGAGAATCCCTTGACCACGGTCAGATCGCCAAAGCTCTTCTCGATGTTCTTGGCTTCGATCACCAGTTTGCCGGATTCGGCGGCGTCGCTGGCTGTCATCGTCGCCGCACCCTCGGCGCCGCGGTGGCCGCGAAAGCGCTGGCGCATGATCTGCAACTCACCGAGCCGGCGCATGTTGCGCTTGCGCCTTGCCGTCACGCCATAGCGCAGCCAGTGCTCCTCACGCACGATCTGGCGGCCGAGCTTGTGCTGCTCGCGCTCTTCCTCCTCCAGCACCGTGTCGCGCCATTCCTCGAAATAGGCAAAGCCCTTGTCGAGACGGCGAGTCTGGCCGCGGTCGAGCCAGATTGTGGCGCGCGACACGCGTTCGAGAAAACGGCGGTCATGCGAGATGACGACCAGTGCCGAGGAGGTGCGGGCAAGCTCCTCCTCCAGCCATTCGATGACCGAAAGGTCAAGATGATTGGTCGGCTCATCGAGGAGGAGAATGTCGGGCTCCGGCGCCATGACGCGGGCGAGGGCGGCGCGCCGCGCCTCGCCGCCGGAGAGATCGTTCGGCCGTTCCTCGCCGGTCAGGCCGAGATGCTCCATCAGATAGGTGGCGCGGTAGGGATCGTCGGCCGGCCCGAGCCCCGCCTCGACATAGGCGCGGACAGTCGCAAAGCCGTCCATGTCGGGCATTTGCGGCAAGTAGCGCACGGTCGCCGAAGGCTGGCGGAAGACTTCGCCGTCCTGCGGTTCGATCAGCCCGGCGGCGATCTTGAGGAGCGTCGACTTGCCAGAGCCGTTGCGGCCGACCAGGGCGATCTTGTCGCCAGCAGAGGCCGTCAGGGCGGCACCGTCGAGCAGCGGCGTGCCGCCAAAGGTCAGCTTTATCCCGTCGAGATTGAGAATTGGCGGCGCCATGTCGGCTTTCTGGGCTCAGCTTTCCGGAAGAGGATAGGGATGTGCGAGCAGCAGCGCGCGGCCGCTGGCCAGCGCGATTTCCAACCGGCCCCTGACCTCGTTGGAAATGGTCAGCGACGAGCCGAACGCAACCTCGACATGGTCGAGCGGCCATTTGGCACCGGTGACGCTCAGGCCGGCGAGATCGGAGAAGCCGAGCACCGAAAACAGCGTGCCGTCGGCATAGTCGAAGCCAGTCTTTCCCGGCAGCAAGGGAATGCCTTCCTGTGCGCCGCTGGTCAAAAGCACTTCCGTCCCGCCTTCCGCCAGCCGGACGCTTAGCGCCAGATGCAGGAAGATGTGGTCGGTGCGTTTGCCGCCGAAGGCGCCTGCGAGCACAAGGCTTGTCGCACCGCGTTCGAGCGCGGCGGCGATAGCGAGTTCACCGTCGGTCTTGTCCTTTTCAGCGGGAAACACCTGCCGTGGCACGGCGGCCAGATCTTCCGGCAAATCGGCAGGCACCGAATCGAAATCGCCGACCCAGAGTTCCGGCCTCAGGCCCAGCATACGGGCATGGCCGATGCCGGAGTCGGCAGCGATGACACGCGAGCCTTCGACCTGGCGGTCGAGCAGCGGCGTGCGGATGAGATCGCCGCCAAGCAGGATGGTGAATGTGCTCATATCTCGTGGCCCTTACCAGCCCTGCCCCGGAAACGGAAGATGAAACGGCAGACGAAACGGAAGGCTGGGCTTTGGATGCCCGGCAAACTTCCGCTTGCGCAGCACTTCGGCCGGGCCTATGTGTCGCAACGCTCTAACGGGGTGCCGGACGCGATTTTCGCGGACCGGCTGAGAGGCAAGACTGCCAACCCGCTGAACCTGATCCGGTTTGTACCGGCGGAGGGACTAGACGTTTCGGACAGCCCGACGCCTCAATTCCTTTCAACGCGAACGAAGGAGGCGCCGATGCGCAGTTTTTTCCACTCTCTTGTCTCAATTGTCCTGCTTGCGGCATCCGCGCTCGCCTTGCCAGGGCAGGCATCGGCACAGGATAGACTGACGGTCTATACCTATGAAAGCTTCACCGCCGATTGGGGTCCGGGACCGGCGGTGAAGAAGGCCTTCGAGGCCGAATGCAGTTGCGTCGTCGAATTCGTCTCGGTCGCCGACGGCGTGGCGCTGCTCAATCGTGTGAAGCTGGAAGGCGCCGCGACCAAGGCCGATATCGTACTTGGCCTCGATACCAACGTAACCGCCGACGCCAAGGCAACCGGCCTGTTTTCGCCGCACGGCGCCGTGTCGGGCGTCAGTGTGCCGGGCGGCTGGAGCGACGATATTTTCGTGCCGTTCGACTATGGCTATTTCGCCGTCGTCTACGATACCGAAAAACTGAAGAGCCCGCCGAAGAGCCTCAGGGAATTGGTCGAGGGCGATGCCGGAGAGAAGATCGTCATCCAGGATCCGCGCACCTCGACGCCGGGCCTTGGCCTGCTGCTGTGGGTCAAGTCGGTCTACGGCGACAAGGCGCCGGAAGCCTGGGCCAAACTCAAGGCGAAGGTGCTGACGGTAACGCCGGGCTGGAGCGAGGCCTACGGCCTGTTCACCAAGGGCGAGGCGCCGATGGTGCTGTCCTACACCACCTCGCCGGCCTACCACATGGTCGCCGAAAACACCGAGCGCTACCAGGCGGCGTCCTTCGAGGAGGGCGAATATCTGCAGATCGAGGTTGCGGGGATCACCACCAAGGGTGCGAAGAACCCGCTGGCAGAAAAGTTCATTGCCTTCATGACCGGACCGAAGTTCCAGGATGTCATTCCCGAAACCAACTGGATGTTCCCGGCCGGCAAAACCGACAAGCCGCTCAACCCGGCGTTCGATAAGCTGGTCAAGCCGACCAAGACCTTGCTGTTCAGCCCGGAAGACGTCGCCGCAAATCGCAAGGCCTGGGTCGACGAGTGGCTGGCGGTGATGAGCAAGTAGGGCTCAAGCCTCGTCGGATGTTTGCGCCAAGCCACCCCCCTCTGGCCTGCCGGCCATCTCCCCCTCAAGGGGGGAGATCGGCAGCTTTGTCGCCTCTCCTCATCCTGCCACTTGTGAGATTGGCGAAGGCGGCTGAGTGCGCAATCTCCCCCCTTGAGGGGGAGATGGCCGGCAGGCCAGAGAGGGGTGGGCTCGGCCATTGTCAGGTATTTCCTTCGATCAACACCTGTCGTAGTGTCGGGTAGCGCGACATGCGTACGCGTCATCCGGCCGATCCCCGCGTCACTGCCGGCATCGTCGCGCTCGCCGCCATCGCGCTGCTGATCGGCGGTGCATTCGCCGGGCTCGTCGTCGAAGCCACACGCGACCTGTCCGGCGCCGCCTCCGCTTTCGATTCCTATCTCTTGCGCGTCGTCCGTTTCACGCTCTGGCAGGCTCTGCTGTCGACCCTGCTCTCCGTTGCACCGGCGCTGTTCGTCGCGCGTGCCCTGTCGCGGCATCCACGTTTTTTCGGGCGAGGCTTCATCCTCCAGCTTTTCGCCGTGCCGCTGGCGCTGCCGGCCATTGTTGCCGCACTCGGTGTCTTGGCGCTCTATGGCCGCGCCGGCTATTTTGCCGGCACGCTGGGCGCGCTAGGCGGCCAGAGCTGGCCCGGCATCTATGGCCTGTCGGGCATACTCGTCGCCCATGTCTTCTTCAACCTGCCGCTGGCGACGCGGCTGTTCCTGGAGGCGTTGCAGACCGTGCCGGCCGACCAATGGCGGCTGGCGAGCCAGCTTGGCATGGGCGCTGCGCCGGCCTTCCGGCTGATCGAATGGCCGCCGCTGCGTGCGGCCTTGCCCGGCGTTGCAGGGCTCGTTTTCATGCTGTGCATCACCTCCTTCACCATCGTGCTTACGCTCGGCGGCGGACCCAGCGCGACGACGCTCGAGGTTGCCATCTACCAGGCGCTGCGTTTCGACTTCGACCCGGCGCGGGCTGTGACGCTGACCCTGCTGCAGATTGCCCTGACCTTCGTCGTCGTGCTGGCCTTGACGCGGCTCGGCGCCAATATGGTAGGGGATGCCAATCTGCCGGTGGCGCCGCGCCGGTATTTTTCAGCCGGTGCGGCCGAGACCGTGCTGAACGCATTGGCGATCGGGCTGGCACTGCTGTTTGTCGCCGGGCCGATGGCGGCCACGTTGGCAGCCGGGCTTGGCGCCGATCTCGGCCGCCTGGCCGGCGAGAGCGCGGTGCGGCAAGCGACGGCGACCAGTGCCGTGCTCTCCCTCCTATCGGCGCTGCTCTCTGTGGCGTTGTCGCTGTCGCTGGTCATGGCGCGCCGGGCGCTGGCGCTCACCCGGCGGACAGGCCGGCGGACACTGCTCGAACATCTGGCCGACACCGGTGCGGGGTTCGTCCTGGTGGTGCCGCCCATCGTCATCGGCGCCGGCTGGTTCCTGCTCTTGCGCACCGTCAGCGATGTCTTTGCGATCGCCCCTGTCATGGTCGTTGCGGTCAATGCGGTGATGGCGATGCCGTTCGCCATCCGCGCCATCCGCCCTGCCTATGACGCGTCGAGCGAACGCCACGAACGGCTCTGCGCACAGCTTGGTATCTCGGGCTGGAACCGGTTGCGGCTGGTCGACTGGCCGTCGCTGCGGCGGCCGCTCGCCACCGGCTTCGCTTTCGCCATGGCGCTGTCGCTTGGCGATCTCGGCGTCATTGCGCTGTTCGGCAGCGATTCCGTGCAGACCTTGCCCTATCTGCTGCTGGCGCGCATGGGCAGTTACCGCACTGAGGATGCCGCCGGCCTGGCGCTGCTGCTCGGCCTTGTCTGCCTGGCGCTGGTGTTGGCCGCGGACTGGCTGGGAAGGGGCGAGAAATCATGATGCCGACCAGCCCGGAACGGTCCATTTCGGTGGAAAAAGGCGCGGCCGTACGACTCGATAATGTCTCGTTCAGCTATGGTGAAACGCCGCTTATATTCGATGTCGATTTCCCGGCGTCGGAAATCACCGCCATTATGGGGCCGAGCGGTTCGGGAAAGTCGACGCTGCTCAATCTGGTGGCCGGCTTCGAGACGCCGCGGTCGGGCCGCGTGCTGATCGGCGGCGCCGACGTCAGCACTGCGCCGCCATCAGCGCGGCCGGTATCGATGGTGTTCCAGGAAAACAACCTGTTTGCCCATCTTTCCCTCGAGCAGAATGTCGGGCTCGGCCGCTCGCCTTCGCTCAGGCTGAGCGAGGCTGACCGCGCCGCAATCGCCGCAGCGCTGAAGCGCGTCGGCCTTGCCGGCAAGGAAAGCCGGCTGCCGCGCGAACTCTCGGGCGGCGAGCGGCAGCGCGTCGCGCTCGCCCGCGTCCTGGTGCGCGACCGGCCGGTGCTGTTGCTCGACGAGCCGTTCGCTTCGCTCGGACCGGCACTGCGCGACGACATGCTCGACCTGGTGGCCGACGTCCATTCGGAGCAGCGCATGACGGTGCTATTCGTCACGCACCAGCCGGACGATGCGCGCCGTATCGGCCAAAACATGGTTTTCCTGGATGGTGGCACGGTTGCCGCGACGGGCACCGCGGCCGATTTTTTCGTCGGGGCTGGACCGGAGGCATTCCGACGCTATATCGGCTCGGGTCCCTTTGCGGCTGGATCACGAGATGTTGCCCGGAAGCGGACATAATTTATGGTCAAACCGGCGGAAGGCGAAGCGGCGCTTGCTTGCCATGGTCGAGGTAGTGTGGCTAGGTCCGCCAGGAGCTGGTCCGGCCTAGACCGTGATTTGCCCTTGCTGCCTCGTATCTGTCGGACGCACGAAGGACGCCGTAGCACTTGATTTTGCGCGTGATGCTTTCCGGAAATCGCGCCCGATTTTCGCGGTCACGTGCCAGGACTTGAAAGGACGCCGATCTGCCGACCGGCATCGACAATCGGAGGGTGAAACCGCTGGCGCGCTTTCTGGCGCTGGCCGGTCTTGCCGTGGCGCTGGCAAGCTGCCAGATGTTCCCGCCTCCCGACGTGCAGGAATCGGGCTTCCAGCCCTCCGACAAGCCGATCACGGTCGACAATGTCGCCGCCAACGGCAAGCTCGCTCAACTGGCGAAGGCGCAGCACCCGCGCATCCTCGCCACCTATGGCGGCGAGTATTCCGACCCCAAGCTCGAGCGCATGGTGGCCAAGATCGTCGGCAGACTGACCGTGGTGTCGGCCAACCCAACCCAGACCTACCGCATCACCATCCTCAACTCGCCCAACGTCAATGCCTTCGCGCTGCCGGGCGGCTATCTCTACATCACCCGCGGGCTGCTGGCGCTGGCCAACGATTCCGCCGAGCTTGCCGCCGTCATCGCGCATGAGATGGGCCACGTTACGGCCAACCACGGCCTGCAGCGCCAGCAGCTGGAAGCCGAGGAGGGGTTGGCGACCAAGGTCGTTTCGGATGTGCTCGGCGACAACCCGACGGCCAAGGCGGCGCTGATCCGCGGCAAGCTGAGGCTGGCCCAGTTCTCGCGCAATCAGGAGCTGGAGGCCGACGCCATCGGCATCAAGTCGATCGGCGAAGCCGGTTTCGATCCCTACGCCGCCGGCCGCTTCCTGCAGTCGATGTCGGCCTATACCGATTTCCGCTCGATCAGCGGCGCCACCGACGCCAGCCTCGACTTCCTGGCGACGCACCCCAACACGCCGCAGCGTATCGACCTCGCGCAGCGCCACGCCCGCCAGTTCGGCGCGCCCGGTGTCGGGTCGCGCGACCGCGATTCATTTCTTGCCGGCGTAGACGGGCTACTTTACGGCGACACGCCGGAGGAAGGCTATGTGCGCGGCGAAACCTTCCTGCACCCTGGCCTCGGCGTGTCGTTCTCGGTGCCCAACGGCTTCGTCATCGACAATTCGGCGGCGGCGGTGACGGCGACCGGCCCGGGCGACATGGCGATCCGCTTCGACGGCGTTTCGATCGACAAGAACCGCTCGCTGACCGACTACATCCGCAGCGGCTGGGTTGCCGGCCTCGACGACAGCAGCGTGCGCCAGGAGACGATCAACGGCAACGAAGCGGCAACCGCGCATGCCGGCGCCGACGGCTGGCAATTCGACATTGCGGTGATCCGCGCCGGCGGCCAGGTCTACCGCTTGCTGACCGCGGCACCGTCGGCCAGCACCTCGCTGAGCACGGTGGCGCGCTCGGTCAGCGGCTCGTTCCGCATCCTGAGTGCTGCCGAGAAGGCGGCGTTGAAGCCACTGCGTATCCGCATCGTCACGGTGCAGCCCGGCCAGACAATGGGCTCCCTGGCCGCACAGATGGTCGGCGTCGACCGCAAGCTGGATTTGTTCAGGGTGCTCAACGCGCTGTCGCCGGGTGCCGCGGTTTCGGCCGGCGACAAGGTCAAGATCGTCACCGACAAATAGCAGCCGACGCAATTCAGGCTGCGAGAAATTCCGGGTTCTGCTTTACCAGCGCCGCCTTGAGCTTTTCCATGGCGCGCGCCTCGATCTGGCGGACACGTTCCTTGGAGATGCCGAGCGTCTCGCCGAGCGCTTCGAGCGTCGCGCCCTCGTCGCTCAGCCGGCGCTCCTCGATAATCCTGAGCTCGCGCGCATTGAGAGCGCCGAGTGCCGTCTTCAGCCACACCGAGCGGCGTTCGACGTCGATCGTATCGCCGACGACCTCATCGGGCAGCGGGTCATCCGAAACCAGGAACTCCATCCGCTCGGTTGCGCCCGCATCGTCGGCTAGCGGCGTGTTGAGCGAGCTGTCCGGCGCCGAAAGGCGGGAATCCATCATCGCCACATCGGCCTCCGATACCCCGAGAGCCGCCGACACTTCGCGGTAGAGCGTGGCATTCGACATCTGCTCGGCGCCGTTTGCCAGGCGGGCGCGCAGACGCCGCAGGTTGAAGAACAGCGCCTTTTGCGCCGAGCTAGTGCCGCCGCGCACGATCGACCAGTTGCGCAGGATATAGTCCTGCATCGAGGCGCGAATCCACCAAGTCGCGTAGGTCGAGAACCGGACCTCGCGCTCGGGCTCGAAACGGGCCGCTGCCTCCAGCAGCCCGACATGGCCTTCCTGGATCAGGTCGCCCAGCGGAAGGCCGTAGTGGCGAAACCGCGACGCCATGGAAATGACCAACCGCATATGCGCGACGGTGATGCGGTGCAGCGCGTGCTGGTCATTGTTTTCCTTCCAGCGCAGCGCCAGGAGATGCTCTTCGTCACGTTCCAGATAAGGGGCTTTCATCGCCGCGCGAACCATGGTCCGTCCTGCACTGTCTTCCATCATGCCGCGCTCCTGCTCCAGGCGTTGCGGTGCGATCGAATCGTGAGTTGGCGCCGATGGTTGAAATGGCGGCGCCGCGCCCTACAACAGCGAAGAACGTGCCATGCGGGGGAATGTTCCCCCGGACTGTCATGTCGATTGCGCTGTTCCAGGCGATTCGCCACCGGCCTTGACTCAGCCGGATGGCGCCCGGAGATGCTGGTTGAGAATTGGATTTCAAGGGCGCGAGATTTTTGAAATTTAGTTTCTTATTCTGGCATCGCGCATCTGTCATTTTCCGGCACTCGCAATGACGCCGGACATCGGCCGAGGACGGGATCACAGAAAAATGAAATGGCTCAAATCGCTCATCATCGCCGGAACGCTGCAGGTTCTGGCCATCGCCGCCGGTCACGCCGGCGCCAATCTCGACCAGATCAAGCAGTCCGGCGTCTTCAAGGTCGGCACGGAAGGAACCTATGCGCCCTTCACCTATCATGATGCTTCCGGCGCGCTGGTTGGCTTCGACGTCGAGATCGCGCGGGCCATCGCCGAGCGCCTCGGCGTCAAAGCCCAGTTCCTCGAAGGCAAATGGGACGGGCTGATCGCCGGTCTCGATGCCAACCGCTACGATGCCGTCATCAACGAGGTCGGCATCACCGAGGCGCGCAAGGCCAAATATGATTTCTCCGATCCTTACATCGCCTCCAAGGCGGTGCTGATCGTGCGCGGCGACAACACCGACATCAAGGGTTTCGCCGATCTCAAGGGCAAGAAGGCGGCGCAGTCGTTGACCTCGAATTTCGGCAAGCTGGCTGAAACCAACGGCGCCGAGCTCGTCGGCACCGACGGCTTCGACCAGTCGATCCAGCTGCTTCTTACCGGCCGCGCCGACGCCACCATCAACGACAGCCTGTCCTTCCTCGACTTCAAGAAGCACAAGCCCGACGCCAATGTGAAGATTGCCGCGCAGGAAGAAAACGCCGACTATTCCGGCGTCATCGTACGCAAGGGCGATCCGGAACTGGTGGCCGCCATCAATAAGGCGCTGGCCGACATCAAGGCCGACGGCACCTACCAGAAAATCGCCGACACCTATTTCGGCCAGGACGTTTCGAAGTAAAACGGCTTTCTCGTGTGGGCCGAACGCCGGCCCGCGTCGTTCATATCGCGGCGAGCTGTCTTTTGACGGCCCGCCGCTTTCGCGTGATATGAGCGACGGCAATCTGGCAAGGAGGAGCCTTCGTGCCGCACTGGCTGCAATTGATGCTGGAATCCCTGCCTACGCTGCTGTGGGCTGCACTGATCTTCACCGTGCCGTTGACGCTGCTGTCGTTTGCATTCGGTCTTGTCCTAGGCCTGGTTGTGGCGCTTGTCCGGCTGTTCGGTCCCAAACCGCTGGTCGCCGTGGTCCGCTTCTACGTCTGGATCTTCCGCGGCACGCCGCTTCTCGTGCAACTGTTCCTTATCTTCTACGGCCTGCCATCGGTCGGCATCCTGCTCGACGCCTTTCCGGCAGCACTGATCGGCTTCACCTTGAACATCGGTGCTTATTCGTCGGAAATCATCCGCGCCGTCATCGGTTCGGTGCCCAAGGGCCAGTGGGAAGCGGCCTATTCGATCGGCATGACCTGGGCCCAGGCAATGCGGCGCACCATTCTTCCACAGGCGGGGCGCGTCGCCGTGCCGCCGCTGTCCAACACCTTCATCTCGCTGGTCAAGGACACTTCGCTCGCCGCCGCCATCACCGTGCCGGAGATGTTCCAGGCAGCGCAGCGCATCGTCGCCACCACCTATGAGCCGCTGATCCTCTATGTCGAGGCAGCGGCCCTCTATCTGGCCATGAGCTCCGTGCTGTCGGCCTTGCAGGCGCGGCTGGAAACGCGGCTCAACCGTTATGGCGGCTTCCTGGAGGCGCGCGCATGATCGGCCTCACCAACATCGAAAAGCGTTTCGGCGACAATTTGGTGCTGAAGGGCGTGACCGTCACCATCGAGGAAGGCAGCGTCACGGCGCTTGTCGGGCCGTCGGGCGGAGGGAAGAGCACGCTTTTGCGCTGCATCAACCTGCTCGAGCTGCCGACTTCAGGCACGGTACGGATCGGCGACGATGCACTCGAATTCCACCCCGGCGGCAGGGTCTCGACCAGGGATATCCAGCGACTGCGGCTGCAGACCGGCATGGTGTTCCAGAATTTCCAGTTGTTTCCGCATCGCACTGCGATCGAGAACATCATGGAGGGGCTGGTGACGGTGCTGAAATGGCCCGAGGAGAGGGCGCGCGAACGGGCGCTGGCCCTGCTCGAAAAGGTCGGCATGGCGCACAAGGCCGATGCCTGGCCGGCGACGCTGTCAGGTGGCCAGCAGCAGCGCGTGGCGATTGGCCGGGCTCTGGCGCCTTCGCCGAAAGTCCTGCTCTGCGACGAGCCGACCTCTGCACTCGATCCGGAACTGGCGCAGGAGGTGGTCGACGTGCTCGGCAAGCTCGCCAGCGAGGGCACGACCATGGTGATGGCGACGCATGATCTGCGGCTCGCCTCCAAGATCGCGCGGGAAGTGGTGTTCCTCGATGCCGGCAACATCGTCGAGCAAGGCCCGGCCGCGGTGCTGTTCAGCAACCCGGAACGCCAGCGGACCAAGCGGTTCATTGCCACGCTGAAGCACGAGGCGGAAAGGGAGGGCGGCGAAGGTTAGATATGCCCGTCGCCGGTCAGCTAAGACAAAAAAAACCCGGCGCAAGGCCGGGTTTTTCTGAATTCGAAAGCAAAAAAGCTCAGGCGGCTTCTTCCTGCTCGGCTTCCTCGTTGTCGGCCTTGGCGCCGCGCTTCGGGCCCTTGTTGAGGTTCACCTCGATGAGGCGCACCGCTTCGGTCTCCGACATGCGGTTGACGGCCGCGATCTCGCGGGCCATGCGATCGAGCGCCGCCTCGTAGAGCTGGCGCTCGGAATAGGACTGCTCCGGCTGGTTATCGGCGCGGTAAAGGTCGCGCACCACTTCCGAGATCGAGATCAGATCGCCGGAGTTGATCTTGGCATCATATTCCTGGGCGCGGCGTGACCACATGGTGCGCTTGACGCGGGCGCGGCCCTGCACGACCTTCAGCGCGCGCTCGACATAATCCTCTTCCGACAGCTTGCGCATGCCGATCGAGGTCGCCTTGGCGACCGGCACCTTGAGGCGCATCTTGTCCTTCTGGAAGTCGATGACGAACAGCTCCAGCTTGTGGCCCGCGACTTCCTGCTCATCGATCGAGACGATCTGGCCGACACCATGCGCCGGATAGACGATGTACTCGCCGGTCTTGAAACCGTGGCGCGCTGCGGTGGACTTCTTCTGCGGGGTGATCGTTGCCATTACGCCCTGAACTCCTTGTTGTGGTACCGGCATCGTGCCGGCCCGAACTCGTGCGACCGGGGTGACCGGTCCTTAGCCACACAACGATGAACTCACCGGAAAGGCCAGGACCGGCAAATCGCAACATTGCGACCGCCTGCCCCAGATCGCTCTGGTCCGGATTGAGAAATTCACCTTTCAGTGATTTGGGGCGTTTGCGCCATAAATCGACGTTGTGTCACCGGCATGTTTGGTTGATATAACACAAAAAGTCGGAAGAATCAAGGTTTTGCTGCACGCGCGAAGGCCACGCGCCGTCGCCGCCTGTCAAGGCAGTTAATGTATCACGTCTGTTACGCGGCGTCAGGCCGCCGCAGCCGGCAGGCTCGTCAGTCGCCTTCGCCGGGCTCGGCGGAGAAATATTTCTCGAACTTGCCAGTTTCGCCATCGAAATTTTTAGCGTCGGCCGGCGGCTCCTTCTTGGCGGTGATGTTGGGCCATTTGTCGGCATATTCGGTGTTGATCTGCAGCCATTTGTCGAGGCCCGACTCGGTGTCGGGCTTGATCGCGTCGGCCGGGCATTCCGGTTCACAGACGCCGCAATCGATGCACTCGTCCGGGTGGATGACGAGCATGTTCTCACCTTCGTAGAAGCAGTCGACCGGACAGACCTCGATGCAGTCCATGTATTTGCATTTTATGCAATTGTCGGTCACGACATAGGTCATTGGTCGGCTCCGGGACGTCCCATTTTATTGGGCTTTTTTGGTGAGGTAACGCCTTTGTCCGCTGGTGGCAAGGGCGGCCCCTGCCAGCGGTGCCGCGGTTTCCGGAATGAAATTCCGGAAGGCCGGCAAAGCGGGCGTTCGACCTTGCTCAATCGTCGCCGAGCAGGTGGTCGGTCTGGCGGCGTTCCTTCTTCGTCGGGCGACCGCTGCCGGCCTCGCGCAACGGCGGCACCGCATCCGGAAGCGCCTCGCCCTTGGGCGCGGGGGGCGGCGACATGTCCTCGTAGAGCAGGCGGGCCTCTTCGGCCGGGCCACGCCGTACGCCGGTGCCAAGGACTTTCCAGACGAAGATCCGCCGCTCCAGCGTGATGGTCAAAACGTCGCCCGGCCGGACCGTATCGGAGGCCTGCGCTGCTTTGTCGCGATTGATGCGGACGCGTCCGGCGACGACCAGCTTGGCTGCCAGCGTGCGCGATTTTACCGCGCGCGAGAAGAACAGCCACTTGTCGATGCGCTGGCGGGCATCAGTGACCATTGGACGAGCAGCCTACTTCTTCAGCTGGTCGCGCAACGCGGCGAGCTTGGCGAAGGGCGAGTCCGGATCGAAGCGGACCGGGCGTTCCTCACGCGGCTTTGGCTGGAAGGCGGGCTTTGCGCCTTGGGCGCCGCCTTTGCCGTCCTGTCGGCCAGCCTTCCAGTCGGGCCGGTTTTCGCGCCGGTCCGGGCGTTCACCTTGCGGCTTGCCGGCGCGCTGTTCTGCCGCCTCGCCTTGCGGCCTGGGCTTGAACTTGCTGCGATCGAAGCGCGGCTTGCCGGCGCCGTCGCGCTGGTCGTGGCGCCCCTGACGGGCGGGCCGGTCGCCCGGCGCCGGTTGCCCGCCGGCATCTGCCGGCGCATCGCTGCGGCTGTCCGGCCCAGCTTGACCATTGCGCGCGCGATTGTCCCGATGATTGTCCCGGGGGCGGTTGTCATGCTGGCGATGACGCGGGCGCTGGTCGAAACGACCCTGCCGCCATAACAGGACAGGTTTTGGCTCCTCCGCTTCTGGAGCAGCTTCGCCGGAGACGGCTTCCGCCGTCGCTGCAGGTTCGGCCGGCGATGCTTCCGTAGTGTCGGAAACCGGCGGTTCTGCCGATGCCGCAGCCTCAGTTTCCGCCCCAAGTTCCGCCCTTGGCTCGGCCGCTGGTTCCGCAGGCGCTTCAGCAGTCGCCTCCGCGGCGGGCCGGGTCTCTTGCGTGACTTCTGCCGCAGCTTCAGGGGCTGGAGCTTCCGCGACAGGCTCTGCCGTCGCTTCGGTCACAGCTTCGGCCGCCGCCTCCGCAACAGGAGCCGCATCCGACACAGGTTCCGAAGCCTCCGCCGGCGGCTCTGCCGCGGCAGATGCTTCCGCCATCCTCGCCTGCTCGACTCGCGCAGCCTCTTCCGCCGCCTGCTTTGCAGCGGCAGCTTCACGCGCGGCATTGTCCTGTGCTTCGAGCCGCGCCTTGACCTCGGCCGCCGGTTTGGCATCGGCGCGATAGCCGAGACCCTTCAGGATCTCTTCCATGTCGTCGGCGGTGGCGCCGAGGATCGACATCATCGGCGGCGTCACCATGAAGGACTGACCGTCATAGGCGCCGTCGGGGCGAGGGCCGAGGCCCGGCTTCCAGTTGGTCGCCGGCCGGATCAGGTCGGCCAGCCGTTCGAGAATATCGACGCGTACAGCACGCCGGCCAAGATTGCGGTAGCCGGCAAGCTTGTAGAAGGTCTTGTCGAAGGTCGGATCGATGACCACCGAGGTGCGGCCGGAGGCCAGTGCGTGAACGACATCGCCGAAGCCGGGCTTGTCCTTGCCGTCGTTCCTCAGCGCCCACAGCAGCGTTATCAGCCCGGCCGGCGCCGGCTTGATCAGCGCCGGGACGAAGACATGGTAGGCGCCGAAGCGCACGCCGAGACGGCGAAGCGCCGCGCGGCCTTCCTGGTCGAGGGATTTCATCTCGTCGGCGATGTCGCGACGGTTGATGAGGCCGAAATGCTCGACGAGCTGGAAAGCAATGCCGCGGCCGATACCGGTGATCTGCTCGGCATTCTTGAGATCGACCAGCGGCTTCAGCAGGGATTCGATCTGGAAATTGACGAAGCGCTCGGCGCGCGCCGCAACCTTGTCGCGTGCCGGGCCGGTGAGTTGCTCGTCGGCGAGCAGAACGAGACGCGGCTTCAAAGCGTCTTCGCCGGCAACCAACGTGCCGATCGGGGCGCCGATCCAGCGCAGCGTGCCATCCGAACCCAGCGCAATGTCGCCATTGGCAGAGGCGCCGAAACGCTCGGCCCGCGCTTCGAACTCGGCGGCAAGCGCCTTCTGCGCCGCCGCCCGCACCGCCTTGGCATCCTCGCCGCCGGCGCTCTGGTCGGCGGTGAAGCGGAAACCCTGCAACTCGCCGACGTGATGGCCTTCGACGAGGACGGTTCCGGTTGGGCTGATTTCGGCTTCAGGCATCGTGTTTTCTCTAAGGCGCCGCATGAGGACGGAAGTCCTGCGGTCTACAAAACGTTTCGTCAACCGCTCATGCAGCGCATCCGACAATCTGTCTTCGATTTCGCGCGTCTTTTCCTGCCAGTGTGCCCGATCGGCCAGCCAGCCGGGCCGGTTGGAAACGAAGGTCCATGTGCGGATCTGGGCAATCCTGTGCGACAGCGTGTCGATGTCGCCTTCGGTTGTGTCGGCACGGCGCACCTGCTCGGCCATGTAGTTCTCGTCGACATGGCCATGCCTGGCAAGGTCCATGTAGATGGAGGCGATCAAGTCGGCATGCTGGGCCGGCGCGATCTTCCTGTAGTCGGGCAGCGCGCAGGCTTCCCAAAGCAGCGCCACGCGCCTGGCATCGGTGGTGAGTGCCCGGACGTCGTCGTCGCGCGACAGATGCTCGAGCGCCTGCGCGTCTACTGCCGGCAGTGCGCGAGTCAGGCCTTCTACCGGGGCGTTGGTCTCGATCGAGCGCTTCAGCGCATCGAGGCTGGCGAAATCGAAATGCGCGGTACGCCACTGCAGCACTTTCACCGGATCGAAATCATGCGCCTCGATCTTGTTGACCAGTTCATCATCCAGCGGATCGACCTGGCCGGTGACGCCGAAGGTGCCGTCGCGCAGATGCCGGCCGGCGCGGCCGGCAATCTGGCCGAGCTCGGCCGCCGTCAGGTTGCGGTACTGGTAGCCGTCGAATTTGCGATTCTGGGCGAAGGCGACGTGGTCGAGGTCGAGGTTGAGGCCCATGCCGATGGCGTCGGTGGCGACGAGGTAGTCGACGTCGCCCGACTGGAACAGCGCCACCTGGGCGTTGCGGGTGCGCGGGCTGAGTGCGCCGAGCACGACGGCGGCACCGCCCTGCTGACGGCGGATCAGCTCGGCAATGGCGTAGACCTCGTCGGCCGAGAAGGCGACGATCGCGGTGCGCCGCGGCAGGCGGGTCAGCTTCTTCGAGCCGGCATAGGCAAGATGCGACAGGCGTGGTCGGGTCACCACCGACACGCCCCGCAGCAGGCGCTGCAGGATGCCGTGCATGGTGGCCGCGCCCAGCAGCAGCGTCTCCTGCCGGCCGCGCAGATGCAGGATGCGATCGGTGAAGATGTGGCCGCGTTCGAGATCGCCGGCGAGCTGGACCTCGTCGATGGCAACGAAGGCGGCGTCGGTCTCGCGCGGCATCGCTTCCACGGTGCAGACCGAGTATTTCGCGCCAGCCGGCTGGATCTTTTCCTCGCCGGTGATGAGCGCAACCTTATGGGCGCCGACCTTCTCGCAGACGCGCGCATAGACCTCGCGGGCAAGCAGCCTGAGCGGCAGGCCGATGACGCCGCTTTCGTGCGCCACCATGCGTTCGATGGCGAGGTGGGTCTTGCCGGTGTTGGTCGGGCCGAGCACGGCCGTCACGTCTCGACCCGACAGGATCAGCGGTTCAGTGTGTTTCGGATAGATGTTCATCGGCCTGGAAATAAGGCTCTCTGCCTCGCATTGTCGGGAGCGCGCCCATATTGGCCGCGTATGACAGGCGACACATAGGGATTTCGGGCACGAAGCGAAAGCGGAATATGCCGAGGGCAGGCCGATTGGTTCGTTCGAGCCTCAAATCTGTTCCCGATTAACAGTTGGAACGAGTCTGGAACGAATCAGCGACGAATCACTGACTCGCGCTGATTCAGGGTTTGTTCACGGCTACATCTGGGTTTTCTTTCGGCGAATCTCACCACATGCTGAATCACGGAAACTGGCCCGATTTATGCAAGCGGCATCCAAGCGAGCATTGCGGTTAACCTTTGCCGGTGAATGGTCGTGGCCGGCCAATCTGCTTCGCACAACGTTATGAAATTATTGATGTTTCCTAACGCGCTTTAATCATTTCGAGGGTGTTTTCAGCTCTCGCCGTTAACGTTCCGCTCAAAGCCGGAACGAATCGGCGACGAATCAGAGATAGCCGAAGTTTCTTGGTTTGTTCACCGCAGCATGTTGTGTTGTGAACAGCTTTTCCACCTAGAATCCACAGGCTGCCGGGCGGTTTTTGCACAGGCTGCGAGTTTGCCGTTAACCTTTGCGTGCCGGATTGGGGCAGCGTGCTGCATCGAGATCTTGCAACGGGAAGACCGCTATAGAAACGGGCCGTTTTGCAGGCCCGTTCGTCCAAGCGCGTATCTGTCTCAACGTAAAGATAAACGATCAGGCGATGTACTGGCCGCCATTGGCTGATATGGTCGAGCCGGTGATGAAACCGGCATCGTCGGAAGCGAGGAAGACGACGCAGCGCGCGATTTCCTCCGGCTCGCCGAGACGGCCGACCGGGATGTGCGGGATGACGCGCTCGTTGAGGACCTTCTCGTCCATTGCCTTGACCATCTCGGTGGCGATGTACCCGGGGCAAATGACGTTGACGGTGATGCCGGCGCGCGCGCCTTCCTGGGCCAGTGCCTTGGTGAAGCCGATATCGCCGGCCTTCGAGGCCGAATAATTGACCTGGCCGGCCTGGCCTTTCTGGCCGTTGATCGAGGAGATGGTGATGATGCGACCGAACTTGCGGTCGCGCATGCCGCCCCACAACGGATGCGTCATGTTGAAGACGCCGGAAAGGTTGGTGTCGAGGACCTCTTTCCATTGCTCGCGCGTCATCTTGTGGAACATCGCGTCGCGAGTGATGCCGGCATTGTTGACCAGCACCGAGACGGGACCGAGATCGGCTTCGATCTGTTTGATGCCGGCGGCGCAGGCCTCGTAGTCGGCGACGGACCATTTATAGACCGGGATGCCGGTCACGGCCTTGAACTTTGCCGCCGCTTCTTCATTGCCGGCGTAGTTTGCGGCGACCGAATAGCCGGCGCTTTTCAAGGCGACCGATATCGCCGCGCCGATGCCGCGCGACCCGCCTGTGACGATTGCAACCTTTGTCATATGTCCTCCCGGGAAATGCAGATGACTGAGCGTTGAAGCGGTGGGGTTTGCCCTCTATTCCCTACTCGCTTTGCGCCAGCATCCTATTCGTATCGCTTATCTCATCACAATGCTTCCACGCACATGGCAACACCCATGCCGCCGCCGATGCACAGCGTGGCAAGGCCTTTCTTGGCACTTCTGCGGCGCATCTCGTAGACCAGCGTGTTGAAGATGCGGGCGCCCGAGGCGCCGACGGGATGGCCGATGGCGATGGCGCCGCCATTGACGTTGACGATGGCCGGATCCCAGCCCATGTCCTTGTTGACGGCGCAGGCCTGCGCGGCAAAGGCCTCATTGGCTTCGACCAGATCGAGGTCGCCGACCGACCAGCCGGCCTTGGCCAGCGCCTTGCGCGAGGAGGGGATCGGTCCCGTCCCCATGATCTGCGGGTCGACACCGGCGGTCGCCCAGGAAACGATACGCACCAGCGGTGTGATGCCGCGCCTTGCGGCTTCCGCTTCGGTCATCAGCACCACGGCAGCGGCGCCGTCGTTGATGCCGGAGGCATTGGCTGCCGTCACCGTGCCTTCCTTGTCGAACGCCGGCTTGAGCTTGGTCATGGCATCGATTGTCGCGCCGTGGCGGATGTATTCATCCTGGTCGACTACGGTGTCGCCCTTCCTGCCCTTGACTGTAAAGGCAACGATCTCGTCCTTGAATTTCCCGGCTTTCTGCGCGGCCTCGGCCTTGTTCTGGGAAGCCAGTGCGAACTGGTCCTGGTCGTCGCGGGTGATCTGGAACTGGCGGGCGACGTTCTCCGCGGTGTTGCCCATATGATAGCCGTAGAAGGCATCGGTCAGGCCGTCCTTTATCATGGTGTCGATCAGCTTGAAGTCGCCCATCTTGACGCCACCGCGCAGATGTTGCGCATGCGGAGCCATCGACATCGACTCCTGGCCGCCGGCAACGATGATCCTCGCGTCGCCCTGGGCGATCTGCTGCATGCCGAGCGCGATGGCGCGCAAGCCCGAGCCGCAGAGCTGGTTCAGGCCCCAGGAGGTCGCCTCCTGCGGTACGCCGGCAGCCATTGCCGCCTGCCGCGCCGGGTTCTGCCCTTGAGCGGCGGTCAGGATCTGGCCGAGGATGACCTCGTCCACCTCCTTGCCGTCGACGCCGGCACGGACCAGCGCTTCCCTGACGGCGACGGCACCCAATTCATGGGCTGGGGTGTTGGCGAAGGCGCCGTTGAAGGAGCCGACGGGCGTGCGCGCCGCACTGGCGACAACGATGGCGTTGGAAGCGGACATGTTCTTCTCCAGGCTTTCGGGGAACGATTTCGGGTGCCGTCGGGGACTTTTCTTGCCCTTTCCACAACCCGAGTCAAACCCGAAATGGGCATGGCGTTCCTCCGCGGCAAGCAGGCCGCGCGTCGCTGCGATGACGGCCCATCCGTGCTGCGCAGCATAAAATGTTCCCGCACTGCACAAACTGCTTGGATTCATGACGCTTTTGCGCATATCCTTTAAAAAGGCGCAATCGTTACCGGCGGCTTACTTAAGCTGCCCGGTGTCCGGGGAGGATGCAGATGGCCGCAAAAGACGAACCTATTGTTATCAAGAAATATGCCAATCGCCGTCTCTACAATACGGGCACCAGCACCTATGTGACGCTCGAGGATCTCGCTGAAATGGTCAAAAGAGGCGAGGACTTTACTGTCCAGGACGCCAAGACCGGTGACGACATCACGCATCCGGTACTGACCCAGATCATCTTCGAGCTGGAGAACAAGGACGGGCAGAACATGCTGCCGATCCCGTTCCTGCGTCAGCTCATCGCCTATTACGGCGACCAGATGCAGATGATCGTGCCGAGCTTTCTCGAACAGTCGATGCTGGCCTTCTCGAAGGAGCAGGAACGCTTTCGCGAGCAGATGAAAGACGCCCTCGGCAAGTCGCCGATGGACATGATGAAGATCGCGACACCAATCAAGGTGCTGGAGGAGCAGACGCGGCGCAACATGGAAATGTTCCAGAACGCCATGCGGCTGTTCACGCCGTTCCCGCCCGCGGGCTCGGCGCCGGCAGCAGCGCCGGCCGAACCGGCCAGGAAGGAAACGCCGGAAAAACCCGACGACCTTCAGGAGCTGAAGGAGCAGATCGCCGCGATGCAGCGCAAGCTCGACACGATGTCCTGACTGCCGGCTGGCGAAGTGCAGCGTCGAACCTTCCTTCGGGTGCCGCTGAGACTTCGCAAGCAGCGCGGCTAGAGCTGCTCCGGCAGCGGTCCCTGGTAGCGGGCGCGTGGCCGGATCAGGCCGTTGCTTGTCACCTGCTCCACGGCATGCGCGGCCCAGCCGACGCTGCGGCCGAGCGCGAACAGGCGGAACGGCGCATCGGACGGCAAACGGAGACCGCGCGTCAGCGCGGCCAAAGCGAAATCGACGTTCGGGCGCATGCCCGTTGCCGCAAAGGCCGCATTGCAAAGCCGTAACAGCCCATCATCGACATCTATCGCGGCCAGCAACGGTTCCGCACGCGGATCGCCGTCGGGATAAAGCGGATGGCCAAATCCGGGCAGCGGCCTGTCGTGACCGAGCCAGCGTCCGACAGCCGCATCCGGCCCCAATCTCTGCGCATCTTCCGCCAGCATCATGACCGCCTCCGCGGCGCCGCCATGGCGCGGACCGGAGAGCGTGGCGAGGCCGGCAAGCAGGCAGGCCGAAACAGGTGCACCGGTGGACGCGGCGACCCGCGCGGCGAAGGTCGATGCGTTCAATTCGTGATCGGCCAACAGTACCAGTGAGCGGCGGATCAAGTCTGCGCCGGCCGCATCGAGCGACCATCCCCGCGCCAGCCTTTCGTGCACGGCACCAGTTCCGGGAATCGCGCCGAGCGCCTGGGCCAAAGCGGCGATGGCGCCGGCCGCATCGTGGTTGAGCGAAGCCGATCTTCGGCCGAGCGAAGGCCGGCCGTTGGCCGCCAACGCGGCCAATTCCGCGAAGGCAGCCGGCCGGCCAGTTGCGCCGTTGCCATGGCGGCTCGCCGAGACGAACGACACTGGTGCGCCAGATGCCCAAAGCAGGTTTGCCGTCTGCTCCAGCGTGGCAGCCTCGCAGAGAGCAACCGCATCCTGGCCGCGATAGACAAGGCGGCCATGCAAAACGGTCGAGATCGTGGTGGCGATCGCCGGCTCACCCCAGGCAATTGCACTTTCGGCGATTGCCTGGGGATTTCGGCCACGAGCCCGGCGGCTCGCCAGCGCCGCGATATCGTCGGCGCGATACTGGCTGCGGCGTGGATCCGCCCGGTCCGGCCGCACGCCGATGCGTCCGCGGCTGACATAGGCATAGAGGGTCTGGGCTCGCACCTTGAGACGCTCCAGGGCTTCGTCCCGCGTCAGCCACTCCGTCATGTCAGCCTTGTCATGTTGATTCCGTTGATCAAGATTGATGGTCCAGTCACCAACCCTTATCTTCCACCCGGAAAGGGTCAAGGAGAAAACCAATGGCGAATGGGCTCGATGATGTGGTGGCGGCGGAAACGGTGCTCTCCGATGTTGACGGTCTTGGTGGCCGCCTGACCATCCGGGGCCATTCGTTGCCCGAACTGGCAGGCCGCTGGAAATACGCCGAGGTGGTTCATCTGCTGTTCGACGGCTTTTTCGACGATCTTCCCGACGGCAGGGAGCTGGCGAACGCGATCGGTCGGGCGCGCAGCGAAGTGTTCGAGCAGATCAAACCCTTGCTGCCGTTTCTCGCATCCGTCGATATCTACAGCGCGATGCGCGCCGGTATTGCCCTGCTGCCGGATGGTGACAAATTGTCGGACGCGCTGCGGCTGGTTGCGGCACCTGCCGTGCTGACGCCGGCCTTGCTGCGCTTGCAGCGCGGCGAAAGCCCGATTGCGCCCGATAGCAAGGCCGATCATGCAGCCGACATGCTGCGGATGCTGACCGGCATTGTGGCCTCGCCTAAATTGGCGAAGGCGCTCGATGCCTATCTCGTGACGGTTTGCGACCACGGCCTCAACGCATCGACCTTCGCCGCGCGCGTGGTCGCTTCGACGCAGGCCGGGCTTACTTCGGCGGTGCTGGCCGGGCTCGGAGCGCTCAAGGGGCCGCTGCATGGCGGCGCGCCAGGTCCGGTGATCGAGATGCTGGATGCGATCGAGGTGCATGGCGACGCCGCCGGCTGGCTGCGTGGCGAGATCGCGCGTGGCGGCCGCATCATGGGCTTCGGCCATCGCATCTATCGCGTGCGCGATCCGCGTGCCGACGTGCTGAAAGCCGTCGTGCGCCAGCTCGGCGCCGAGGGCGAAAGCGGCCACCGGCTGGCCTTCGCCGAAAGCGTGGAGCAGGCGGCGCTCGAAGTGCTCCGCATCGCCAAGCCGTCACGCTCGCTCCAGACCAACGTCGAGTTCTTCACAGCGCTCCTGCTGGAAGCGGCGGGCTTTCCGAAAGAGGCGTTCACCAATGTCTTTGCTGCCGGGCGCGTCGCCGGCTGGATTGCCCATGCGCGCGAGCAGCAAACGAGCGGACGGCTGATCCGGCCGCAGTCGCGCTATATCGGGACGGTGCCGGACCTCGTCGCCTGACGAGCTTTCAGCGCATGCTTTGCGAAACGAGGCGACGACCTCTCTTAGGGGACGAGAGAGGTCTACATGACAAAAATTTCATGTCATTGCTCCACACATCCGCTGTTCTTGGGTGACAGAGAGCCTATATGCTGCAGTGCAGCATGGTTCCACGGGAGCCCGCCTCGAAAGGAATAAAGCCGCCTTGACCGCCAGAAAAACCGCCATCGTCACCGGTTCCACCTCGGGCATCGGCCTGGCCATTGCCCACGCGCTCGCGGCCGAAGGCTGCAACGTCGTCGTCAATTCCTTTTCCGACACCGCCGACGACCGCGCCATCGCAGACGCGATCGCGAAGCACCACAAGGTGAAGACCGCCTATGTCAAAGCCGACATGTCGAAGCCGGCCGAGTGCCGGGCTTTGGTGGCGAAGGCAGCCGAGGCATTCGGCTCGGTCGACATCCTGATCAACAATGCCGGCATCCAGCATGTCGCGCCGGTGGAAAGCTTCCCGATCGAGAAGTGGGATGCGATCATCGCCATTAACCTGTCATCGGCCTTCCACACCATCGCAGCCGCCATCCCGTTGATGAAACAGGCCGGTGGCGGCCGGATCGTCAACGTCGCCTCGGCCCACGGCCTTGTCGCCTCGCCGTTCAAGTCGGCCTATGTCTCGGCCAAGCATGGCATTATGGGCTTGACCAAGACTGTCGCCCTGGAACTGGCGCGCGACAAGATCACCTGCAATGCCATTTGTCCGGGCTATGTGTTGACGCCGCTGGTCGAGGCGCAGATCCCCGACCAGATGAAGGCCAACAAGATGGACCGCGAGACGGTGGTCCGTGAGGTAATGCTCGAAAAGCAACCGACCAAGGAGTTCGTCACCGTCGAGCAGGTTGCGGCGGCCGCGGTGTTCCTATGCTCGGATGCGGCGGCGCAGATCAACGGCGCGCACATCTCTGTCGATGGCGGCTGGACCGCTCAGTGAGGCTTCCAGCGGTCAAGGGCCACGCCATGCCGAAAAATGGCAAGGCGGAAGAGCCAAAGAAGATCAATGTCGCGCTGCAAGGCGGCGGTTCGCACGGGGCGTTTTCCTGGGGCGTGCTCGATCGGCTGCTCGAGGACGGGCGCCTCGACATAACGGCGGTTTCGGGCACCAGCGCCGGCGCCATGAATGCCGTGGCGCTGGCCGACGGCTTTGTCCGCGGCGGTGTCGAGGGCGCGCGGCGGAAGCTCGACGATTTCTGGCGTGCGGTGGCGGCAAAGGGCCGCTTCAGCCCGGTACAGCGCATGCCTTGGGACGTCGCCTGGGGCAATTGGTCGATCGAGAACACGCCCGGCTATTTCCTGTTCGATACGATGTCTCGGGTATTTTCGCCCTATGTCGCCAATCCGCTCGCCATCAATCCGCTGCGCGACGTGGTCGAACGTGAGATCGATTTCGACAATGTGCGCGCCTGCAAGTCGATGGAACTGTTCATTTCCGCTACCAATGTCGAGACCGGCCAGTTGCGGGTCTTCTCGGACGGCGAGATCGACCTCGACACGGTGATGGCGTCGGCCTGCTTGCCGCAATTGTTCCGTGCCGTCGAGATCAAGGGCGTGCCCTATTGGGATGGCGGTTATGGCGGCAACCCGGCACTGTTCCCGTTCTTCAAGACGGCGGCCACCGAGGACGTGCTTTTGGTGCAGATCAATCCGGTGGTCCGCGAGGGAACGCCGAAGAGCGCCAATGAGATCCAGAACCGCATCGACGAGATCACCTTCAATGCCGGGCTGTTGCGCGAATTCCGCTCGATCGCCTTCGTCAAGGAACTGATCGCCGCCGGCCGATTGCCGCACGGCGAATATCGCGACATCCGCATGCACCGCATCGATGCCGACGAAGCGTTCAAGGATCTGTCGGCATCGTCCAAGGTCAATGCCGAATGGGCGTTCCTTGCCTATCTGCGCGACCTCGGCCGCACCGCAGCCAGTGATTGGCTGGAAGAAAATTATGACGCCGTCGGCAAGCGGCCGACGATCGATCTGTCCGGCGAACTCGACGACGGCTTGAAGCCGGTGACCGGGCCGGCGCCGGGCCGGCGGGTCAAGGAATTTCTTGCGGCGCGCAAGCAGCCCGAGGCCGCCCGCCGTCCGGCCTAGCTGCTTCGCAAGCAGATGGCATTCGCAATCCGTCAATCATCCTGACACTTGCTGCCATACCGCTGTTTTGGCGATCAACAGCCGATGCTGCAGCCGCATCTTTGCGGACAAAGCAACAACCCATCAACTTTTCTGACTATATTGCGCTGCAACTTTGAGGTAGAAGCGCGCTTCGCCGATCACGGCAATTTGAATACGGCCTCGCGCGCACCCATATCGGCGACGCGCCCCAAGTAGAAGATGCGGCCTGGCCGAACCCCGCGCACTGGAAAAATGACGATGCCGAAATTCAGGTTTCACAAGCTTGCAGCCATTGTTGTGCTCATCGGGTTCGCCGGCTGGATGGCGACAGGCGAGTTCTCGTCCGTCGGCAGCGCGTCCGCCGACAACAAGCCCAAGGCAGGAGAGGTCGAGCAGCCCAAGGCAGCCGACGCAGGCAAGCCCCAAGCTGGCGAACAGGGGGCTGCCAAACCGGGGACTGCCGAGGCGGAACAGCCCAAGGCGCCGTTGCGCACGGTCGCGGTCATAACCCCGCCGCGGCGCACCTATGCACGCGCTATCCGCATTTCCGGACTGACCGAAGCCGACAAGCGCGCCGTCCTGGCGACACGCGTCGCCGGCGTCATCGACAAGCTGCCGGTCAAGCAGGGCCAGCACGTCAAGACCGGCGACCTGATCCTGATGCTTGCCGCCGAGGAAAAAATCTCGGCGGTCGACAATGCCAAGCAGCTTGTCGTGCAACGTGAGGCAGAGCTGGCAGCTGCCCTGCGGCTGATGAAAACCGGCAATCTGCCCAAGTTGCAGCTCGATACAACCCGCTCCAACCTGACGCTGGCCAAGTCGCAACTGGACGCAGCGCAAGCCGAGCTCGACCGCAACGAGGTGAAGGCGCCCTTCGACGGCGTCATCGACCGGGTGCCGGTGGAGCTTGGCAGTTCCGTGATGCAGGGCGGCGAGGTGGCGACCATTCTCAAGCTCGATCCGGTGATCGCACGCGGCGAAGTCAGCGAACGCGATCTCGGCTATCTGAAGATCGGTGACGAAGCCAATGTGCGCCTGGTCAGTGGCCAGACCGTCAAGGGTACGGTGCGCTACATCAGCCGGGATGCATCTTCGGCAACCCGTACCTTTCGGGTTGAAGTCGCTATCCCCAATGCCGATGGGTCCGTACCGGCCGGCATGACGGCAGAAATCGCGCTCAGCGCCCAGCCGACCGACGCCGTGATGCTGCCGCGCTCGGTGGTGACGCTCGGCGACAAGGGCGACCTCGGCATCCGCGCCGTCGACAAGGATGACAAGGTCGTGTTCTTCCCGATCGATCTGGTCGACGACACGCCAACCGGCCTGGTGCTCGGCGGCATTGCGGCCGACGCCCGCATCATCGTCGCCGGCCAGGAGCTGGTGAAGGAAGGCGAGGTGGTCAAGCCGGTCGCAGCCGACCAGGCGACCATCCAAAAGCTGTTGGGCGAAGCGACGGCCGGGACGCAGTAATCATGGACATCGTCAAACTTGCTATCAGCAATGCCCGGCTGACCATTGCGGTCCTGGTCTTTCTCATCCTTGCCGGTGCGGTCGCCTACCAGTCGACGCCGAAGGAAGCGGAACCGGACGTTCCGATTCCGATGATGTATGTCAGCCTGATCTACCAGGGCATCTCGCCGGAAGACTCCGAGCGCCTCCTGCTGCGGCCGATGGAAGCCAAGCTGAAGAGCCTGAAAGGCCTCAAGGAGATGCGCTCGGCCGCCTTCCAGGGCGGCGGTTATGTGCTGGTCGAATTCCAGCCACAGACGGATCTCGCCACCGCGCTGCAGGACACACGCAGCAAGGTGCAGGACGGCAAGGCCGACCTGCCGCAAGCGGCTGAGGAGCCCGTGGTCTCCGAGGTCAATATCTCCGAGTTCCCCGTCCTGGTCGTGACGCTGTCGGGCGAGGTGCCCGAGCGCGTGCTGACGGCGGCGGCGCGCGAGCTGCGCGACCGCATCGAGGAAGTGCCTGGCGTGCTCGAGGGCTCGCTGCAGGGTGCGCGCGACGACCTCGTCGAAGTGGTCATCGATCCGATGAAGCTGTCTTCCTACGGGCTGCAGCTCGACCAGTTGATCGGTGCCGTCGGCGCTTCCAACAGTCTTGTCGCCGCCGGCAACATCGAAGGATCCGAGGGCAAATACGCGGTCAAGGTGCCGTCGCTTATCGAGACGCCAGAGGATGTGGCGGCGCTTCCGGTCGTCGCCGGCCCCAATGCGGTGGTGCAGGCCAAGGACATTGCCACCATCCGCTCCACATTCAAGGACGCCGAGACGGTCACCCGCCTCGACGGCAAGCCGGCGATCGCCATCGAGGTGAAGAAGCGCATCGGCTCCAACCTGATCGATACGATTGGCAAGGTCAGGGAGGTGTCCGACGCCTTCATCAAGACGATGCCGGAGGGCATGCACGTCACCTACACGCAAGACAAGTCCGTCTTCGTGAACCAGTTGCTCGGCGACCTGCAGAACCACGTGATGATCGCCGTCATCCTGGTGTTCATCGTCATTCTCTACGCGCTGTCTGGCCGTGCCTCGCTGCTGATCGGATTGGCCATCCCCTCGTCCTTCCTGATCGGCATCCTGTTGCTGGCAATGATGGGCTACACGATCAACATGATCGTGCTGTTCAGCCTCATCCTGGCGGTCGGCATGCTGGTCGACGACGCCATCATCGTCACCGAATTCGCCGAGCGACGCATGAGCGAGGGCATGCCGAAGGAGCAAGCGTTCGCGCTTGCCGCCAAGCGCATGGCCGGCCCGGTCATCGCGGCGACGATGACGCGCATTGCCGCCTTCTCGCCGCTGTTGTTCTGGCCGGGCATTATCGGCGACTTCATGAAATACATGCCGATCACGCTGATCGTGACGCTCTCGGCCTCGATGCTCTATGCGCTGGTCTTCGCGCCGACGCTGGGCGCGATATTTGCCAAGGCGCCGGCCCATCACCCCGACGACAATCGCGACGGCTGGTACATGGCCGTGGTCAAGCAGGCGGTGCATTATCCCATCACCGTGCTTGTCCTCACTGTGGCGCTGTTGTTCGGCGTCGGCTACGCCTATTCGAAATTCGGTGCCGGCGTCGAATTCTTCCCGAATGTCGAGCCTGACTACGGCCTGCTCTATGTCCACGCCCGCGGCAATCTTTCGCTTGCCGAAATGGACGCGGCCACCAAGACCGCGGAAAATCGGCTGCTCGGTTGGCCGGGCGTGAAGTCTGTCTATACCCGTGTCGGCAAGACGCAGGGCGGCGGCCAGGATGTTCCGGAAGACGTGGTTGGCGTGATCCAGTACGAATTCGTCGACTGGCGCGAGCGTAAATCGGCGAACTCAATCCTGGACGAACTGCGCGGCGTGATGGCCGGCATTCCCGGTGTCGACGTCGAGGTTCGCGTGCCGGAAGCCGGCCCGCCTACCGGCAAGCCGATCCAGATCAGGCTTTCGGCCGTCGATCCGAAGGGCCTTGACGACAAGGCCCGCGCCGTCGCCGCGCGCATAGCCAAGGTGCCCGGCGTCATCGATATTTCCGACGGCCTGGCGCCGCCCGGCGTCGACTGGGCGCTTGAAGTCGATCGCGCCAAGGCGGCGCAGTACGGCATCAGCCCAACCGCGGTCGGGACGGTGGTGCAACTGGTGACCAACGGGCTGAAGCTCAGCGAATACCGGCCCGCCGGCGCCGACGATGCAGTCGACATCAGGCTGCGCCTGCCCGAGGATCGGCGCACGCTGTCGACGCTCGACGAACTGCGGGTGCAGACCGCGCAAGGCTCGGTGCCGATCTCGAACTTCGTCGTGCGCAAGCCGGAGCCGACGGTCGGTATCCTCAACCGCATCGACGGCGCGCGAACTGTGGTCGTCCAGGCCAACGTCGCTGCCGGCGCCCAGGTGGCAGCCGTCCAGCAGGAGGTCACCAAAGCTGTCGCCGACATGAACCTCGGCAGCGGCATTCGCTGGAAGCTTGCCGGTTCGAATGAGGACAGCGCGGAGGCCGGCGCCTTCCTCAGCAAAGCCTTCGGTGCGGCGATCTTCCTGATCTTCATCGTGCTTCTGGCGCAGTTCAACAAGTTCACCAGCGTCTGGCTGGTGCTGTCCTGCGTGGTCATGGCGACGATCGGCGTGTTCCTCGGGCTGCTGCTGACGGGAGAGGCATTCGGCATCGTCATGTCGGGCATCGGTGTCATCGCGCTGGCCGGTGTGGTGGTGAACAACAACATCGTGCTGATCGACACCTATGACCGGTTGCGCGAAGAGGGCTGGGACAAATACGAAGCCGTTCTGCAGACCTGCCGCGAACGTGCCCGTCCGGTGGTGCTGACGGCGGTGTCGGCGATCCTCGGCGTGCTGCCGATTGCTTTCGGCCTCGGCCTCGAAATCTTCCATCACGAGACGACGATCAACGCGCCGTCGACGCAATGGTGGATTTCGCTGTCTTCGGCGATCGTCTTCGGGCTGTCCTTCGCCACCGTGCTGACGCTGGTGGTGACGCCGTCGATGCTGATGGTGTTCACTCGCGCCAAGGTCAAACCCGGTGCGCGTCGTGGCTGGTTCAGTCGCCTGTTGGGGCGTCGAAAGGCCGAAATCCCGTCGAAAGGCCTGGACGCCGATCTGGGTGCCGAACCGGCGATCGCCTTCCCGAAAGCCGCCGAATAGAGTCCGGATCGCCATCCTGATCAAGCAAAGGCCGCCCGGGAACAATGGGCGGCCTTCTGCATTGTTCCGTCATTGCAACCTCAAAGCGAGGATTTTCTGATGACGATCAGCACCATTCTCATCATTATCCTTATTCTTATTCTGATCGGCGCGGTTCCGGCATGGCCGCATTCCCGGTCCTGGGGTTACGGACCATCCGGCATCGTCGGCGTCATCCTGATCGTTGTCCTGGTGCTGCTGTTGATGGGCCGGATCTGAGCGCAACCCTCCTCCCCGACCAGCGGCGGATGACCGTGAGGCCATCCGCCTTTTTTGGTTTGTTGTTAGGCAACTTTTTGCGTCGTCTTGAGCGTGGCGATGCCGATATCCTCGAGCGCTTCCGACACTGCATCTTCCAGCGGCGTGTGCGGGATCGTACCGATAACGCTTTCCAGCCTGCCTGAAACCAGCCGGTGCGGCTCGAAGCGGAGATAGGACATCGAAACGATCTCGCGCCACATCGCCACGAACGGGCCGCCGGCACGCAGCACCCACCACGGCATCGACGTCAGTTTCAGCGAGCGCCCGAGCGCCTTCTCCGCGGCCGCCTTGATCTGCAGGTCGGTCACCGCATGGCCAGGAAAGTTCAGCGCCTCGTAGGAGCCGAGCTTGTCGAGATTGTCAGCCAGCCCGACGAAGGCCTTGGCCAAGTCGGGCAGATAGGCCCATTCATGCACGAGATCGACCGGCCCTGGGGCGGTATAGACGCCCTTGGTCATCTTGGCGGCAACAACCAGATCGAACCACGATCCGCTGCCGGTACCACCGAAGAAATCACCGGCGCGCAGCAGAATCGTGCGCACCCGACCCGCGTCGGCCTCGCGGCGAAACAGGTCCTCCATGGCGACGCGGATACGGCCCTTTTCCGTCGTCGGGCGAAACGGCGTGTCTTCGGCTATCACCGCCGGCATCTGCGAGCCGTAATTGTAGACGGTGCCCGGGAAGAGATGCAGCGCGCCGTTCGCCCGGCAGGCAGCCATCACATTCTCGGCCATCGGCAGGCATTTGCTCCAGTCGGTGTAGAGCGGGTTGAGGCCGTTGAAAATGATATCGACGCCTTCGGTCGCGCGGATCAGCGCAGCACGGTCGAGCGCGTCGCCGGCGATCGCCGTAGCGCCTTTGAGCTCGGCCGGCACCTTGCCGCTGCGGGTGATGGCACGGACATCGTAGCCGGCATCGAGGAAGGCCTTGGCGACCGTGCGGCCGAGGCGGCCATTGGCGCCGAGAATTGCGATCGTGGTCATTGTTCGTCTCCGTGTTGCGTTACGACGCCAATATTGTCTCTTCGCAAACGAATGAAAATTGACTACGATTGGCGATATGATATTCAATTTTGAATGGATATTGACTGGAACCTGATCAAGAGTTTCGTCACCGTGGCGGAGACCGGCAGCCTGTCGGCCGCCGCGCGAAAACTTGCCGCGAGCCAGCCGACGCTCGGCCGCCACATCACCGAGCTGGAACAGGCGCTCGGTGTCACGCTCTTCCGGCGCGGGCGGCGTGGCTACGCGCTCACGGAAGCGGGCAACACGCTCTTTGAACGGGGCCGCGCGGTGAGCGAGCAGGCGAGCGCCTTTTCGCTGCTGGCGCTGGGATCGGTCGAGGCGATAGAGGGTACGGTGCGCATTGCCGCCAGCGAAGTGGTGGCGGCCTATGTGCTGCCGGAAATCACAGCGAGGCTTGGGTTCGAGGAGCCGGGCATCGAGGTCGAGATCGTCGCCTCGAACCAGGTCGAGAATCTGCTGCGTCGCGACGCCGATATCGCCATTCGCATGGTCAAGCCGGCGCAGAATGAACTGGTCGCGCGCAAGGTGACCGACATTCCGCTCCGCGCCTGCGCGGCAAAATCCTATCTGGACCGGCGTGGCCGTCCGCGCGAGGCCCGCGATCTTGCCGGCCATGATCTGGTCGGCTTCGACCGCAGCGACGAGATCATTCGCGGCTTTGCCCAGTTCGGCGTCCCGCTCGCCCGCAATGCCTTCCGCTTCAGGACCGATAATCAGATCGTGCTGTGGGAAGCGGTGCGGGCGGGAAACGGCATCGGCTTTGGCCAGGAGCCGCTCGCCGACCGTGATCCGCTGGTCGAGACAGTGCTGCCGGGTCTCCCGCTGCCGACGCTGCCGGTGTGGCTGGCCATGCATCGCGACGTGCGTACCAGCGTGCGCATCCGCCGCGTCGCGGATTTCCTCTACGAAGAGTTCAAGCGCTATTCAGCCGGTGCAGGCTCGGCAGCAAATTCAGCGCGGTGAGCGAGCCCAGCCATCACCAGCACGACGACCAGCAGCCCGGACAGAGCGACGAAGATCGGGCCGAAGCTCGAGTGTTCGGCGATGAAGCCGATCGCCGACGGCGCCACCAGAATGCCTGAGTAACCCATTGTGGTGACGACGCTCATGCCGGTGCCGGACGCCATGCCCTCCTGGTTGCCGCCGGCCGAAAAGATAATCGGCACCATGTTGGCAATGCCGAGGCCGCAAAAGGCAAAGGCGGCAATGGCCAGCCAAGGCGAGGGAGCCAGCCCGGCCACCAGCATGCCGGCAGCAGCGGCAAGGGCCGAGGCGCGCAACGTCGTAACGGCACCGAAACGGTTGCGGACGCCATCGCCGAGAAAGCGCATGATGGCCATGACTCCGGAAAAGGCGGCATAGGCCAGGCCTGCGATGGCAAGATCGGCGCCGAGCTCCTGCCTGAGATACAGCGCCGCCCAGTCGAGTACCGCACCTTCGGAGATCATCGTCAGCAGCGCCATCAGCCCAACCAGATAGACCAGCGGGTTTGCCGGCAGCGCGAATTTGTGGTGCTCGGCGACTGGGTGCTTGTCCTCGGCGATCAGGTAGCGGACCGCTACGGCGATTACGGCAAAGGCAAGAGCCGTCACCACTGTCGCATGGGCGAGGTGACCGTAGTTCTGGATGGCGAAACCGCCCAAAGCGCCGCCAGCGAAACCGCCAAGGCTCCAGAAGCCGTGCGAGGACGACATGATGGCACGGGACAGCCGCCGTTCGACTGCCACTGCGTTGGCATTCATTGCGACGTCCATGCCGCCGATCGAACCGCCGAAGATGAACATGGCGACGGCCGCAAGGGGCACGTTGGGGGCCAGAGCCACAACCAAAAGGCCGAAGCTGCCGGCAAGTCCGAACCAGCGCAGCACCGTGCGCGAGCCATGCTTCGAGATCAGATGGCCGCACCAGGTCATGGCAGTGACGGCGCCGGCACCGAACAAAAGAATCAGCAAGCCGAGCGTGAACTTCGAAATGTCGAGTCGCGTCAGGAACACCGGGATCTGCGGCGCCCAACTGCCGGTCAAGAAGCCGTTGGCGAGGAAGATGCCGGCCACTGCCCAGCGTCCACGAATCGCGATCTGCGTGATTTTCTGCGCGTCCATCGGGTAGAATCCGGTCCGGAAATGGCGTTGCGCGGCAAATTAGATCGATTCAATTCACAGTCAAGCGCTCTTCGCCGAAAGTGCTTGGACCAGACGCTACGTCCTCTCGCGTCGGCCAACCATCTCGGCGGTCCACTCCGAAATCCCTACGGCTCGGGATAAGGCGCGCCATCCTTGTGCACAAACCGGCCGTCAGCGTTGGTGCTCATCATGTCGATGTCGGAGCAGGTGGCGACGTCGTCGGGCCAGCGCGAACCGACTTCGAGATAGATCGCCATCGCGCCCGATTTATTGATCATGTGATGGCCGTTGCCTGATCCTTTCGGAAAGGCCGCGCAATCACCGGCGCGCAGCACCGTCTCGCCGGCATCTTCGACGAGCGTCAGCTCGCCTTCAAGCACGTAGACGAATTCGTCTTCGTGCGAATGCCAGTGGCGCTGGCTCGACCAGTTGCCCGGCGGCAGGCGCATGAGATTGATGCCGAAGTCGGTGAGCCCGCCTGCGTTGCCTAGCCGCTGCCGCACGCGTTCGGCACAGGGTGCATCGAACGGCGGTGGATAGGATGAGCCCTTGCGTCCGGGCACGTCGGCAACGTCAATCTTAGGCACGGCGTCCTCCCCTAGTGATCCCTAGGGCGTCTTGCCTCGAACTCGGCCTTCTTGGCGTCGGAGGCTTCGACCTGGTTCAGTGCCTGCCACTCGGCATAGGGCATGCCGTAGATGATTTCGCGCGACCGGTCCTTGCTGAGTTCGACACCTTCGGCTTGCGCCGCGTCGCGGTACCAGTTGGACAGGCAGTTGCGGCAGAAGCCGGCGAGGTTCATCAGGTCGATGTTCTGTACGTCGGAACGCTCGCGCAGATGCGCGACCAGCCGGCGGAAGGCAGCGGCTTCGAAATCGCGCTTTTGTTCTTCGCTGAGTTCGGTCATGTCATGTTGGCCTCCCTTGGGCCTCATCATACCGGCCCGGTGCGCGAGCCGAATATTTTCACCGCATGTATATCGGCACGTCGATCTATCGCGTCAACGATCGGCGCCAGCCGTTCGGCCCAGGCGAGGGCACCCTTGCGGTCGGCGATCAGGTCCTGGCGGACCTCGAGCAGCGCATGGGCAAAGCCGTTGACGATGGCATGCCTGAACATGGTATCGCCGCGCAGTGCGCCGTCATAGGGTTCGTTGTCGCCGACGATGAGGCTCTTGTCCTCGGCGAGCATGTCGATCAGCGGCCGCGCAACGCGGTCGTCCAGGTCCCACAATATGCCGGCGTGCCACGGCCGCACGAATCCCTGCATGGTCGGTGTGAAGGAATGCACCGAAAAGATGAAGGGTGCCCGCGCGGATGCTCGCGCCACAGAGGCGATCATGGCGCCGACGGCATCATGATAGGGGCGGTAAAAGCGGTCCAGCCGTCGTTCGCGCTCCTCCGGGGCCATGGGATAATTTCCCGGGATGACGGTGCCGTCATAGAGCTGGCGAATCAGCGTTGGATCGTCTTCGCCGCGATTGGGGTCGATCAGCAGTCGCGAAAAATTGGCAAGCACCGCCGGAACGCCGAGCAGACTTGCGAGTTCGCGGGTTACAGTCTCGACGCCGATGTCGTAGGCGATGTGGCGGTCGAACTCCGCCGCCGGCAGGCCGAGACTGCCATACTCCTCCGGCAGGTCGCGGCGGGCGTGATCGGCCAGAAGCACCATGCCGCGCTTGCGATCGCCTTCGACGATATCGAAAGGCGCGAAAACTGTGGATCGGGTCATTGGCGGGAAAGGTCTGTTCGCTGGCTTTCGGGGAGGGTGGTATCGTCATTCCACGAAGAGAACGCTTGCGCAATGCCGTTGTTTGGCCACGGTTTCTGCCAAAAAACTGAGCAGGGGCGACCGCAAGCGCGCCAGAGCCTTCTAAATCGATTGGAATTGGACAGATCGGCGCGTTGACATGCGTACGGACTTTTCCGAAAAGGGGCGTTGAGAGATGCAAATGTGGTTCTTGAGGGGTTTCAGGATGGGTTTCGCCGGCAGGCTGCGTGTGCGCCACGCCTTGGCCATGCCGCTCCTGGTACCGGCCATGGCTCTTTTCGCGGTGATTTCGGCCTCGCCGGCACGGGCCGATTTCCGGGTCTGCAACGCCACCCAGAACCTGGTCGGCGTCGGCATCGGCTATCGCGCCAAGGCCGGCTGGATCACCGAAGGCTGGTGGCACATCGAAGGATCGAGCTGCAAGACGCTGATCGAGGGACCGTTGTCATCAAGGTTTTACTATCTTTATGCAGAAGACGCCGAGCGCGGCGGACGCTGGGATGGCCCGATCAACATGTGCGTGGCCGAAAAAGAGTTCAAGATCGCCGGCGTTACCGATTGCGTCGCCCGGGGCTTTCAGCGCGCCGGATTCCAGGAATATGACACGGGCGAGCAGGCAAGCTGGATGGTCCAGCTGACTGACGAGCCCGCAACGGATGGCGCTCCAGCCGCCCCGGGAACAAACAGTCAATGAGACGCAGCCGCAAGGTCAAGATCCTCGCCACCATCGGTCCGGCCTCCTCGTCCGAGGAGATGCTGAAGAAGCTGTTCGAAGCCGGCGCCGACGTGTTCCGCATCAATATGAGCCACACCGACCATGAATTGATGCGTACGCTTGTCGGCCGCATTCGTGCCGTCGAGGAGGCGGTCGGCCGGCCGATCGGCGTTCTCGCCGACCTGCAAGGGCCAAAGCTGCGCGTCGGCAAGTTCGCCAACGGCAAAGAGGTGCTGACCGCCGGTCAGACCTTCACGCTCGACGACAATGCCGAGCCCGGCAATTCGACGAGGGTCTACCTGCCGCATCCCGAAATCCTGCGTTCGGTCGAGGCTGGTCATCGCCTGCTGATCGACGACGGCAAGCTCGAGCTCAAGGCGGTCAGCAGCAACGGCAAGGCGATCGTCTGCACCGTCGTCGCCGGCACCACCATTTCCGACAAGAAGGGCGTCAGCCTGCCCGACACCGACCTGCCGGTCGGCGCGCTGACGGAAAAGGACCGCCGGGATCTCGACGCGGTTCTGGCGACCGGCGTCGACTGGGTGGCGCTGTCCTTCGTGCAGCGGCCCGAGGACCTGGCCGAAGCGCGCAAGATCGCACGCGGCCGGGCGCTGATCATGGCCAAGATCGAAAAGCCGCAGGCCGTCGCCCGGCTGGCCGAGATCATCGAGCTTTCGGATGCGCTGATGGTCGCCCGCGGCGATCTCGGCGTCGAGATGCCTCTCGAAGCCGTGCCTGGCATTCAGAAGCAGATTACCCGCGCCGCGCGCCGTGCCGGCAAGCCGGTGGTGATCGCCACGCAGATGCTGGAATCGATGATCACCGCGCCGGTGCCGACGCGGGCCGAGGTGTCGGACGTGTCGATCGCCGTGTTTGAAGGCGCCGACGCGATCATGCTTTCGGCGGAGTCCGCCGCCGGCGCCTATCCGGTCGAGGCGGTGGCGATGATGAACCGGATCGCCACCAAGGTCGAAACCGACCCGACCTATGCCGGAATTATCAACGCGCAGCGCTCGGAACCGGAAGCGACCGGAGCCGACGCGATCTCGCTCGCCGCCCGCGAAATAGCCGAGACGCTGAAGCTGTCGGCGATCATCACCTATACCGCGTCCGGCACGACCGGCTTGCGCGCCGCGCGCGAGCGGCCGCAAGTGCCGATCGTGGCGCTGTCGCCGATCCTCAACACGGCGCGGCGGCTGTCGCTGTTGTGGGGCACGCATTGCGTCGTTTCCCCCGACGCCAGCGACCTCGACGACATGGTCGACCGCGCCTGCCGCATCGCCTTCGATGAAGGTTTCGGCAAGCCGGGCGACCGCGTCATCATCACGGCCGGCGTGCCGCTGAGGACGCCGGGCTCGACCAACATGTTGCGCATCGCCTATGTCGGATCGGAAGTCGGCCGCTAATGTCGGCCGCGGCTGCCGGATAGGCCGGCTGCATGGCGCGTCGTAAACACGGCGCCAGCCGGGCGCATCGACGGCAGTTGGGCTGCGATCAACGCCGAACTCCGCCAGCTTGCATCAGCCTGTGACCGGTTCAGGAGTAGGGGAGTAGGGGAGTAGGTGTTCCACAGTGCAATCTGCACCTCTCACATACTACCTTGCTCCCCTACTCCCTTACTGGTCTCAAATGCCTTCGCCGGCAAGCTCCTCGGAAAGCGCGGCGACCTGGTCCTGGGCGCTGCGCATCATCGGGTAGATGCCGAGCACGCGCTGCCAGGCCTCAAGTGCCGACTGCTTGTGGCCGGTTTCGGCCATGATCTGAGCCAGGCCCGAAAGCGCGCCGAAATGGCGTGGTTCGAGCTGCAGGGTGCGGTCGATGTCCGCCATCGATTTTCCGTAGTTCTTCATCATGAAATGAACAGTGGCGCGCCGGTTCCAGCCTTCCGCATAGGTCGGCTGCAAAGTCACCACCTGATCGAGGAAATCGAGTGCAACATCGAATTTCTGGTTTTCGATCGCCTTCTGCGACCATTGCATCATCAGGTCGATAGAGGCGCTGCCCGACTGGGACCACTCGCTGCCGATCCGTCCGGCGATGCGCTCGGCCGCCTTTTCATTGCGTTCGCGCTTGAGATCGGCAAACAGCTGATCGAGCCGCGCCTGTTTCGTCTTGACGACCGGAGGTGCTGTCGGCGGAGTTGTGGTCGGATCTTCAGCCCACGCCGGCAGCGAGACAGCGCCGGAAACGAGGAAAGCCGTGAAAAATGCAAAAAGAATCCGCATCGCGGGAATCTAGCCCCCGACGCCGGATCGTCAAACTGAATTTAGCGTGAGAGGCGTATCATGCGGACGGAGGCGCGCAGCCTCCGTCGAAAACTCAACCCTGGCGCGCCTTGTAGCGCGGCGCGGTCTTGTTGATGATGTAGATGCGGCCCTTGCGACGAACCAGCTGGTTGTCGCGGTGACGCGCCTTCAACGCCTTGAGCGAATTCTTGATCTTCATGGTCTTGCCCGTCGGTCTGGGCCCGGTCACGGGCCGAATTATTAAGGCGCGCCCACAGACGCGCCTTTGAACTGTGCGTGGCTCATAGACGAGGAGCGTTGCCCGTGTCAACCGCAAGCGCGTTGCCTAAACGATACGGACCGTTTCGTATCATCAAATATCCGCCACTGGCGTCTTGCGGCGTTGCGCAGGGTTGAGACGGCTGGAATGATGCGGTTGCGAATTGGAGATCGTCATGCGCCGAATTCTTGTGTCCGCCTGTCTTGTCGTCCTCGCGGCAGGTTCTGTTGCCTATGCGCAGGAATGCGACCGCAACGACGACAGCCAGCAGATGATGAACGTCTGCGCCGACGCGGACTACAAATCCGCCGACGCCAAGCTCAACAAGGCCTACCAGGATCTCATCGGCGGAAGTGACGCAAAAGCCAGGAAGCTGTTGCAGACGGCGCAGCGCGCCTGGATCGCTTTTCGGGACGCGGAATGCAGCTATTCCGCCGCGGACAGCGAAGGCGGCTCGATCTATCCGATGCTGATATCGGAATGCCTGACGCGGCTTACCGACGATCGCACCAAGCAGCTCACCGCCGATTCGACCTGCGCGGAAGGCGATGTGAGCTGCGCCAGCCCCGACGAGGACGAGAGCGGCGAAATCCAGTAAGCGTAGGTTCTAACTTTGTGTTTGAGCATGATCTTTTCCGAAAACCGGATTCCACTTTTCGCTAGCGCGGACCTTCGGTTCGGGATCATGCTCTAGCTGCGGCGGCTCACGCGCGTAAAATGGCCCATCTTGCGGCCGGGCCGCGCCTCGGCCTTGCCATAGAGGTGCAGCATCAGATCGGGCTCGGCGAGCAGCTCAGGAACGCGCCTGACATCGTCGCCGATCAGGTTTTCCATGACGCAGTCGAACTGCCGGGCGGGATTTCCCAGCGGCAGGCCGGCGACGGCGCGGATGTGCTGCTCGAATTGCGAGATGGTGCAGGCGGCCTCCGTCCAGTGGCCGGAATTGTGGACGCGCGGCGCTATCTCGTTGGCCAACAGCGAACCGTCGGCAAGGACAAAGAATTCGACGCCGATGACGCCGACATAGTCGAGCGCTGCAAGGATCTCTGCCGCCGCCGTTTGAGCCGCAGCCGCCGTCTCGGATTTTACTCCGGCCGGCAGCGTCGAGCTGTGAAGAATACCGTTGCGATGGACATTCCACGCTGGATCGTAGGCGGCGAGCGAGCCGTCGCTGCCGCGCGCGGCGATCACCGAAATCTCGCGCTCGAAGGTGACGAAGGATTCCAGGATCAACGGCACGTTGCCCATCGCCTCGCAAGTGCCGGCAAAGCCGCCTGTTTCCATGTTGCGGAAGACACGCTGGCCCTTGCCGTCATAGCCCATGCGGCGCGTCTTCAATATGCCGCTGCCGTTGAACTGTTTCAGCGCAGCCGTCAGTTCCTCGTCATTGTCGACGGGGCTGAAATCCGCGGTCGGTATGCCGATGCCGTTGAGGAATTTCTTTTCCGCCAGCCGGTCCTGCGCCACTTCCAGTGCGCGTGCCGGCGGATAGACCGGCACCGTAGAGGCAAGTGCCGCGGCGGCCGCGACCGGTACGTTCTCGAATTCATAAGTAACGACGGCACTGGCCGCAGCCAGCTCGCTAAGCGCGGCCGCGTCGTCATAGGCGGCGACGATCTGCCGGTTGGCGACCTGTGCCGCCGGGCAATCCGGCTGCGGCTCCAGCACGACGATGCGGTAGCCGAGGCGAGCCGCGGCCATCGCCAGCATGCGGCCAAGCTGGCCGCCGCCGATGATGCCGATGCTCGATCCCGCCGGCAGGCTCACGGCGCGTCCGTGGGCTCGGCGGCCACCTTGGCGGTCTGCGCGGCGCGCCAGCTATCCAGCCGGGCGGCGAGCTTTTCGTCGCTCAGCGCCAGCACCGCGGCGGCCAGAAGGGCAGCGTTGGCAGCGCCGGCCTTGCCGATGGCCAAAGTGCCGACCGGAATGCCGGCCGGCATCTGCACGATTGATAGCAGCGAGTCCTGGCCCGACAGCGTCTTTGATTCCACCGGCACGCCGAACACCGGTAGCGGCGTCATCGCCGCCGTCATGCCGGGCAGATGCGCCGCACCGCCGGCACCGGCGATGATCACCTTGTAGCCGGCCGCCTTGGCGCCCTTGGCGAAGTCATAGAGCCGGTCGGGCGTACGGTGGGCCGAGACGATCAGGCGCTTGTGCGGAATTCCAAGCGCCTCAAGCGTTTCGGCGGCGTGGCGCATCGTCGCCCAGTCGGACTGGCTGCCCATGATGATGGCGACGTCGGCGCGGTGATCGTCCAAGCTTCTGCTCTCCGGCGGCAAAAGCGCGCATTAGCTGAAATCGAGGGGAGCCGCAAGGATGGCCGGAAACGGCAAAGCCGCTTGTGCCGTCTCCGTGGCTACGCACATGGACAGGGGCGGTCTGTCATAGGGCGGCCGCTGCTCGGAAGCGGTTGACGAAGTCGTCAAGTTCAGGCCGTTCCGTATCGGAAATCGCCCAATAGGAAAAGGCGCCGTCGCTCCAGTGCACCAGCGAGAAGCCACCGGCAGAAAGATCGACCGGCGCGGTTGTCGAGCCGGTTTGCTGTGGCGCGGCGACGAGGGTGATCAGGTGCTCGCGATGGCGGTAGACCAGTGCCGGCACCGGCTGGTCGGCGATCACCTCGACCCGGCCGCCGAGCAATGCGAAACCGTCATTGGCAAGGTCTGGCGCAGGCGGCGACAGGCCGACCCTGCGATCCAGCCAGGGTTTGACCGTGTGCCGGTCCGACGAGACGACGTCCACGGGGCTGGCTGCCAGCAGGCTGCGGCGATGGCCGCTGGCGACCGCGGCGGCAAAGCTGTCGGGCGCCCTGCTCAGCATCATCCATTGCGTCGCACCGCTGGCCAGCACGGCGGTAACGATGATCGACGCCGCCAGCGCGCGCCAGTCGAACGCGCCAAATCGGTGCACCGCTCTGTGTGCCGGCGGCACTCGAGCGGCGGGCGCCGGCGCCGGCAGCACTTTCTCCGTACCGGCTGTCCCGATTGCAGCGATGCGAGCCTTGAAATCCTCACGGACATCGAGCCTCGGCAGCCCGCTGACGACCGTCTGCAGCGCAGCGATGCGGGCATGCTCGGCGACGAGCGCCGGATCGGCCGCGATGCGTCGCTCGACAGCCAATGCTGCTGCTGCGTCGAGCTCGCCATCGACCAAGGCATGGATCATCAGTTCCACGCCCGCCGGGTCATCGGGCAGTCCATCGTTGTGCGCGCTCATGGCGCCCTCCCAAGTTGGGATATCAGCAGACCGCGCGCCCTCGCCAGCCGCGACATCACCGTGCCTAGCGGCACGCCAAGCAGCGTCGCGATCTCGCGATAGCTGAGGCCGTTGATGTCGCGTAGCACCACAGTCTCGCGAAATTGGTGCGGCAGCGCGGCGATCGCCGCCTCGAGTGCGGCCGTGTCGGCCTTGGCGATCAGGCTTGCCTCAGGACTAGCCGTATCCGGCAGGCCGGCGCCATGTGCAGCCGTCATGTCATCGAGGTCGCTCAGGTCGCCGACGGCGACGATACTGCGCGGCCGGTTGCGCGCCAGCCAGGAGTAAGAGGCGTTGCGCACGATCGCCAGCAGCCAGGCGCGCGCATTGCCGCCGGCATAGCCGGCGATGCCCGCATGCGCCTTCAAACAGGCCTCCTGCACCACATCCTCCGCGTCGGCGGCGTTGCCGGTCAGCCAGCGGGCGAGCGCAAGCGCATCCGCGAGATGGGGCAGAACCACCTCGCGAAAGCGCTCGGTCACGGCCTCTTGGTTCAACACCGTCGCATCGCCCGGCATCCCGGGCAGAACCTTCCGAAAATCCTCACGGAGCGACGGTGATCCTGCCCTGCATGTGCGGGTGAAGCCCGCAGAAATAGGCATAGTCGCCCACTTTGGTGAAGGTGAAGGCATATGTGTCACCGGTGTCAAGCGCCTTGGAGCGAAACGAGGCATCGTTGGCGACCACCAGATGCGGGATGTCGTCGTCATTCTCGAAGGTCACGGTAGTGCCCTGCTTTACCGTCAGCACCGCCGGTGTGAAGGCAAAGTTCTCGATCTTGACCATTGGCTGGTCTGCTGCGTTCAGTGGCATGGCAACCATTATCAGGATCGCCGCCAAACCGAACGTGACAGGGGATACGACCAAGACGCGGGATGGGAAGCGGATCATCGCATTTCCCCTCAGGCCAGCGTGCTGTCGATGATGGCGAGGTCCTGCCCGCCTTGCTTGACTGTCACGCTGCTTGTGCCGAGCAGGCTGCGCAACTGGCCGGCAGGTACCGTCATCGGCCCGGGTGAGGCTGCGGTGCCCGGCGCCGGTTGCGGGAAAGCGGTCGAGCGCGCGGTATGAAAGGTAACGTTGCCTTCGACCTTCTGCATGATCTGGTGGATATGGCCGTTGAGTACGGTGACAGAGCCGAAGCGCTTGAGCAGGGCCAAGGCCTGCGCCGCGTCGTCGGTGCCCCAGCCCCATTCGGGATAAACAGCCCATAGCGGGATGTGGGCAAAGACGACGATTGGCGTCGAGGCGGTGACCGCCTTCAGATCATCGGCCAACCATGCCAACTGGTCGGCGCCGAGATTGCCCAGCCCGCCAGCCTTCAGGTTGACGACGTTGACCAGGCCGATGAAATGGACGCCGTTCTGGTCGAACGAATACCAGCCGGCGCCCTTGGTGCCCTTGCCGTAGCGGTCGAGATAGGCCCGGCCATTGCCGTCATCGATCAGGTCGTGCTCACCGGGCACATAATGCACGTCGAAGCCTGCGCCGCCGATGATCTGGGCAGCGTTGTCGAACTGCGCGGCTTTCGACAAATGGGTGATGTCGCCGGTGTGGATCATGAAAGCGGGCTTTTGCGGCAACGCCTGGATCTTGCCGATGGCCTCCTTCAGCGTGTCGATGGCGTGCGGGTTGGCAGCCTTGTCGAAGCCGATGTGGCTGTCGGAGATCTGGAGGAAAGTGAAGCCGGTGGCCAAGGCCTCGGCGGCTTGCGACGCACCGAGCAGGCTGAGCGAAACCGGCACGCCGGCCGAAATTGTCCACAGCACTCCCGTGCCGGCCCAGATCATGCATTCCAGTGCATGACGGCGGCTGATGCCGTCAGCTTCATTGTCGTGGTGGTGGGTCATACCGGTCTCCTGCACGCCGGAAATGGCGTCTGTTTGGGAGACCAATGGGCGGGGTGGTTTATTCCGCCCGAAGGCTAAAAGTTCATTCACACTGCCGTGATGGCGCACTGGCCGATGCGAAGCCGGCGCTGGAAGGCACTGGCTCGACCACGCTCTGGCGATGTCTAGTCCGGCCAGCGCAGCGCTCCGGCGGATTGCTTTCGAGCGGGTTTCATCGCATCCGCGGGCCGATCGGCAGCACTCAACACCGCCCGCAGGCGTTCGGCAACGATGTCCGCCTCGCCGGGATGGAGATTGCACGGATCAAGGAAGAAGTGACCGCGCTCGACCTCGTGGTTGCGCACGATCACGGGCGGCGAACCCGCCGCAAGCGCCGAGGCGAGGCCGGCGGCGGTGAAGCGGCTTTCCGGCGCAACAAACACCTGCAGGCGGTCGAGAGGATTTCCGGTCGGATCTGGAATGACACGTGCCTCGATGCCAGGCAGGCCCTGCAATGCGGTTTGCCACAGATGCAGTGCGGCGTCTTCCCGCTGGCGAATGCCGGCATGGTCGCGCCGCTCCCAGGCTTCCAGGGCCGCCATAGTGCCGGCAATGCTCTCCTTGCCGACCTTCATGGCGCGCGCAACGCCCCGGTTCTGAAGATAGGCGGCCCGTACCAGATCCTTGCGGCCGGCAACGATGCCGCTTGTCGGCCCTGAGAGAAATTTGTGCCCGCTGTAGACAACAATGTCGGCGCCGCGCGCCAGAAAGCCACGCAAATCGTATTCCGAGGCGGCGTCGACGATCACCGGCACGCCCTTGGCGTGGCAAATCTCGCAGAACTCCTCAAGCGAGAGCATGCCGTATTGCACGGTGTGGTGCGCAACGACGTAGAGGGCTGCCGCCGTCCGGTCCCGGATCGCCTCGGCAACATGATAATCCTGGGTGACGCTGACCGTGCCGGCAGGCACTGCCTTGGCTCCGGCAAGCCGGATCGACTGGTCGATCGGCGCGCCATAATTGACGATGTGACCAAGCTGAACGATGACCTCCGATTTGAGGCCCTCGGTGTCGTCCGGCAGCCGCTCGATCGCAAGAAGGCTGGTCCCGGTCATCGCGCCGGCAATCGCCATTGTTATGCCGCTGGCGCAGCATGCGGTGATGAAGCCGGCCTCGCCGCCGGTAAGGCGTGCAATCACCCTACTTGCGGCGCGCTGCAGATCGTCCATCTCGACCCATTGCGAGGCCATTTCCGACATTGCGGCAATCGCTTCTGGCACGATGATCGAAGCACCGAGTGCCGTCATCGTGCCGGAGACATTGATGATTGGGCGAAGGCCAAGCCGTTCGCGGATTGTCGTGTTGGAACGGTCAGCGGCATAGGTCGTCATCTCTGTAGATCCTGTTTAAGATTTCAGGCGGCGATCTCGACGACGGCCTCGATTTCAACTGTGATGTTGCCCGGCAGCGAGCCGACACCGATCGCGGAACGGGCATGTCCGCCAAGCGTATCAAAGACGGCCGCGAAAAGATCGGAACAGCCGTTCACCACCTTGGGGTGCTCGCCGAATGTCGGCGTCGCATTGACAAAGCCAAGCAGCTTGACGACGCGCACGATGCGGCCGAGGTCGCCGGCCGCCGCATGCATGACGGCGAGCAGGTTCAGGCCGGTCAGACGCGCATGCCCGTAAGCCTCTTCAACGCTGACATCCTCTCCGACCTTGCCGGTGCAGAGCGCGCCATCGGCGCGCAACGGCCCCTGGCCGGAGAGGAAGATCAGCCGTCCGCTCTCGGCATAGGTGACGAAGTTGGCGATGGGCTTCGGCGGCTCGGGCAGTGTCAGGCCCAATTCCGCGAGCCGGATGTAAGGCGTCATAAAAGCTCCTTGCGACAGCTTTCGCCGTCCGATGTCAAAAATGCGAGGCGCGAAACCGCGCCAGGAAACTGCGAAGGCGTTCATTGTCGAACCCCGCCGCCAGAATCTCGGCGGGTGGTCCGACGGCACTGACGCCGCCATCCGCCATGAAAACGATGCGGCTCGATGCGTCGCGCGCAAAAGCCATTTCATGCGTGACCATCAGCATCGTCATGCCGTCTTCGGCGAGGCTGCGCACGACCTCGAGCACCTCGCCAACCAGTTCGGGGTCGAGCGCCGAGGTTATCTCGTCGAGAAGCAATATCTTCGGCTCCATCGCCACGGCGCGGGCGATGCCGACGCGCTGCTGCTGGCCGCCGGAAAGCTCGGCCGGCAGACTGTCGGCTTTGTGGGCGAGGCCTACGCGGCCGAGCCAGTGCTCGGCAATGGTGCGGGCCTCGGCATTGCTCTTGCCGCGCACCTTGCGCAGGCCAAGCATGATGTTGCCGGCCGCAGTCAAATGCGGAAACAGATTGAAGCTCTGGAACACCATTCCGGTCTCGGCTCGCATCGCCGCCAGGTCGCGCTCGCTGCGTCGCTGGCGTGTTCCCGTCTCGCGATAGCCGACTTCTTTGCCGTCGATACGGATCGAGCCGCTGTCGTAGCTCTCCAGGAAATTGACGCAGCGCAGTAGCGTGGTCTTGCCGCTGCCGGAGGGGCCGATGATAGTCACGACCTCGCCGCGTGTCACTTGCAGGCTGACGGAGCGCAGGACCTCGACGGATCCAAAGGCTTTGGAAACCTCGGTGACATCGAGAAGTGCCGGATTCTGGTGCGAGGCGTTGGACATCGTGCTATTCCCGGATGAAGGAGAAACGCCGCTCCAGGCGCCGGCTGGCCAAGGAGAGGGCGTAGTTGACGGCGAAGTAGACGAGCGCACCGAGAATGTAGAGTGGCATCGCCTCATAGGTGCGGCCGATGACCTGGTTGATTGCCTGCATGAGGTCGGTGATGCCGAGCAGCGAGACCAGCGCGCTGCCCTTCACCGCGTCGGTGACGCCATTGATCCAGGGTGGCAGGAAGCGCCTGAACGCCTGCGGAAAAATGACGTAGACCAGCCGCTGGCGAAAGGTCAGTCCGATCGCCATCGCCGCCTCGGACTGACCCTTGGGAATCGAGCCGACGGCGCCCCTGAGATACTCGACGACTTGTGCGGTCTTGAAGAGGGTGAGGGCGAACACGGCCGCCCAAAAGGATTCCAGATGCAGCCCCACCGCGGGCAGGCCGTAATAGACGAAGAAGATTAGCACCAGGATCGGAATGCCGCGTATGGTGTCGCTGAAGATGCGCACTGCCCAGCGCAGCGGAAAAGGACCATAGACAAGGCCGACGCCCATCAGCACGCCGGCGATGAGCGATAACACCACGACCAGCAGCGACACCCACAAGGTTACGGCAAAGCCTTCGGCGAGGAACGGCAAGGCGTAGATGATCTGGCTCAGCATGTCAGCGCGCCGCCTTGAACCGGCGCTCGACGAGCCGCAGCGCGAAAAGCAGCGTGTAGCCGGTCAACAGGTACATTGCCGTCACCACCAGATAGACTTCGACAATGCGGAACGTGTTGAAGTTGATCCACTGGGCGCCATAGGTGAGTTCGGGTACCGAGATGACCGACGCCACGGACGTATCCTTGAAGAGCGATATGAATGTGTTGGAAAGCGCCGGCAGGGTTATGCGCAGCATCGTCGGCAGGCGCACATCGAGCAGCCTTTGCCATGGCGTCAGGCCGATTGCCTTGCCGGCGTCGAGCTGACCGCGCGGCACCGCCTCGAGCCCCGAGCGAAACACCTCGACCAGGTAGGCGCCGCTGTAGAGCGACAGCGTGGCAATGAATGAGGTTTGCGCGCTGTAGGCAATGTCGACCACCGTCGGCAAGCCGTAGAAGACCAGATAGACGAGCAGGATCAGCGGCACGTTGCGGATGAACTCGACATACCCCGCGATGATGGTCCGCACCGCACGTCCGGCCGACACGTACCAGACCGCCAGAACGAGCCCGATGACGATGCCGATCGCGATCGAGATGACGGCAAGTTCGAGGCTTAGCAGCAGTCCGCCCCAGAGCTTGTCGAAATGCCGCCAGATAAGGTTGAAGTTGAGAGTATAACCCATGCGTCCTCGTCATGGAGGGCTGTGATGAGAGAAGGCGGAAGGACGTTGTCCTTCCGCCTGCTTGCATCAAATGACCGGGAAACCGGGATGGCGCGCCGGCGGCTCCTGTCCGAAATAATCCTTGAACGCAGCGTCGTAGAGTGCCGTTTCATGGCCGAACATGGCGATGGTGAAGGTCTGGTTGACGAAGGTCAGCCAGTCGAGGTCGCCCTGCCGCAGCGCGGCACCATAAAGCATCGAGAACCAGCTCTTGCCGGCATCGAAGTACTTATCCGGATTGCGCGAGGCGAGCCAGCGCACCGTTGACAGATCGACCGCGGCGGCGTCGACGCGCTTCGATTCCAAGGCCTGCAGCACGTTGGCCTGCGTGTCTATCTGCATCACCTGCGACTCCGGCAGGACGATATGCACGTTAGCCTCGGCATCGACATTTTGCAGGATGGAAATCCGCGTCGCCGAACCGCCGGCAAGCAGCTTGTCGAAGGTCTTGTTTTCGGCGTTCGGAAGGGTCAGCAAGGCGATGCCTTCGACGTAGTAGGGTCGGGAGAAGTGGATCAGCTGCGAGCGCTGGGCGGTCATGGTCATGAACTGGATGGTGATGTCGACCTTGTTGGTGGTCACGTTTGGAATGCGCTGAGCCGGATCCTGCATGACGAATTCCACTTTGGTCGGATCGTCGAAAAGCCCCTTGGCGAGAATGCGACCCATGGTGATGTCCATGCCCACCAGTTCGCCGGCGTCGTTCTCGAAATGCCAGGGCGCATTGGTACTGCCGGTGCCGACGATTACCTTGCCGCGCTCGAGGACGGTGCGCAGCAGGCTGTCCGGCGCTGCCTGGGCCGCCGCTTTCTGAACGTCGACCGCGGTAGCGGCGCTCATCACTCCGGCCGTTGCAAGCCCGGCCATTCCCAGTTTCAGAAATTCACGCCTTTTGGATGTGTCGTTCACGGCGACCTCCTTTCGTGTTGTGTTCCCCTTTGGATCAGCAGTACAGGCATCGGTTGCAACTGACGTCATTGTCCCTTACAAGAGACGCCTGTACTCTGTACAAGACAGATTAACATCAGGAATCGATAATGCAAGATGGCAATGCCTTGGCCGCTCGACCGGACGCCGGTCTGGACGAAGACAAGAACTCGGGTTCTCGGGAGAAGGGCCTCAACCGGGTCCTCCAGATTCTGGAGTTTCTCCACACGACCCAGCGTGCGATCGGCATTGGCGACCTTGCCAGAGGGGTGAATGCACCGCGGTCGACGACCTATACGCTGGTGCGCTCGCTGGTCGACGCAGGCCTGCTGGAAATGGCCGGGGACGGCAATCGGGTCTATTTCGGAAAGAAGCTCTACCTCTACGGAATGGACTATGTGCGGGGCAACGACCTGCTCAGGCGAGGGCGCCAGGAAGTCGACCATCTGTCACGCGAGACCGGCGAGACCTCGGAGTTGTGCATGCTGCAAAGCGGCCGCTACACCATCGTCCATTCAAGCCCGGGAACGAGGCCATTCCGGATCAGCTCGGCGACCGGTCTGCAAATACCGCTCCCCTGGACAGCTTCCGGGCGACTGCTCCTCGCCGGCTTCGACAGGGCAGCGATTGAGGATATGGTCTCCGAGGACGATCTCGTGCTGCCGGACGGCCGCAGATTGCAGCTCGACGATTTCATAGACGACATCGCCGTCGCCAAGTCGGCCGGCTACTGCGTCACCTCCGGCCTTGTCGATGCCTACACGAAATGTCTGGCCGCACCGGTCTTTTCAGCGCCGGGCAGGGTCGAGGCGACGATGTGCCTGGTGGTTCCCATCGATACCTCGACCGAAAAGACCGATGACCTGATAGAGCTGTTGCTCGAGCGCGCCGCGCGGCTTTCGATCGCGGCATAGGCCGCCTTTCCAGCAGGCCAGCGCCGGCGTCCGTTCAAGCGATAATGTCTGGAATGATCTTGTCTTCCAGCGCCATCAGCCTGTCCTTAAGGAAGAGCTTCTTTTTCTTCATGCGCTGGATCTGCAGCGGGTCGCAATTCATCGCGATCATCGCATTGATGGCGGCGTCGAAATCGGCGTGTTCCTGCTTCAGCCGGGAATATTCGAGGCGGATATCTGCCTGTTCCTGATCGGACATTTTTACCGTCTGCACGTCTGCGGCGCCCAAACTATGGGCCTGATTGGGCGGGACCGGGTCTTCTTGCACCGGCGCGCAGCCCATATCACATTTCATATTGGCGTGGAATGCTACCACGCAGCATTCGACATCGGTGCGCGATGGTGGCACACTGTCATTCTGCCGTCACAGAAGCGAGCCTGCGGTGGACGTGCCATGACGGCTGCAATCCGAGGAAACCATGAAAGGGAGAACCAATCATGTCTCTTGCATCCCATCTTGATGAGCTGCAGCGGAAACACGGCGACATCGAACGCGAAATCGATGATGCGATGACCCATCCATCGGTAGACGACCTCGAAATCGTGAATCTCAAGCGGCGCAAGCTGGCGCTCAAGGACGAGATTGAAAAACTGAAGGCGAAACCGACGACCCACTGAAGCCCTTCCAGGACTAGAAGCGCCGCCCGGCGCGCGATCTTTCCGGTGGCATCGCTATGCTGCCGGAAACCGCTATGGATTCGCGGCAAGCTGCCGTCTTGTTATTTCCGATTTGCTAGGCCTGCGCGCCAGTCGCCATTGACAAGCCATCTTTGCTCCTCCACCTCATGCCCGGACCTTCAAGATTAAAGGCAGCCGGCATGACCGGATATTTTTCCTCACCCTTCCCGCGCCGCAGGTCGGTCGGTGTCGACGTCGGCGGCGTGATGGTCGGCGGCGGCGCCCCAGTCGTCGTCCAGTCGATGACCAACACCGACACGGCCGATGTCGACCAGACGGTCGCGCAAGTGGCGGCGCTGCATCGCGCCGGCTCCGAGATCGTGCGCATAACCGTCGATCGCGACGAAAGCGCTGCCGCCGTACCGGCCATCCGGGAGCGGCTGGAACGGCTCGGCATCGACGTGCCGCTGGTCGGCGATTTCCATTATATCGGCCACAAGCTCCTGGCCGACCACCCGGCCTGTGCCGAGGCACTGGCCAAATACCGTATCAATCCCGGCAATGTCGGTTTCAAGGACAAGAAAGACCGGCAGTTCGCGGCGATCGTCGAGATGGCGATCAAATACGACAAACCGGTGCGCATCGGCGTCAACTGGGGTTCGCTTGACCAGGAGCTGCTGACCCGGCTGATGGATGACAACCAGGCCCAAGGCTTTCCGCTGACCGCGCAGGAAGTGACGCGCGAGGCAATCGTGCAGTCGGCGATCCTGTCGGCCGAAATGGCCGAAGAGATCGGCCTTGCGCGCGAGAAAATCATCCTGTCGGCCAAGGTCAGCGGCGTGCAGGATCTGATCGCCGTCTACACCGAGCTTGCCACCCGATCCGACCATGCGCTGCACCTCGGCCTGACGGAGGCCGGCATGGGCTCGAAAGGCATCGTCGCCTCGTCCGCTGCCATGGGCATCCTGCTCCAGCAAGGCATCGGCGACACCATCCGCATCTCGCTGACGCCGGAGCCGAACGGCGACCGCACACGCGAAGTGCAGGTGTCGCAAGAACTGCTGCAAACCATGGGCTTCCGGCAGTTCGTGCCGATCGTCGCCGCCTGCCCGGGCTGCGGCCGCACGACCTCGACCGTGTTCCAGGAGCTTGCCCAGAATATCCAGGCCGACCTGCGCAAGAACATGCCGGTGTGGCGTGAACAATATCCCGGCGTCGAGAACCTCAAAGTCGCGGTGATGGGTTGCATCGTCAACGGTCCGGGCGAATCCAAACATGCCGATATCGGCATTTCGCTGCCCGGCACCGGCGAGATGCCGACCGCCCCGGTGTTCGTCGACGGCAAGAAGGCGGCGACCCTGCGCGGCCCATCGATTGCCGCGGATTTCGAGAAGATGGTCGCCGACTATATCGAACGGCGGTTCGGGCAACACGGCAAAGCCGCGGCGGAGTAGTTCGATGCGGCGTTTGCTGGGCGCGGCGCTGGTTGTCATTTGCGGGCTGATCTGGGCGACAGCCGTTCAGGCCGATCCACCACGGCCCGCCAAAAAGAAGCTGATCGACCAGGTTTGCAACCTGATCGAGACGCATGCCGACCAGAACGGCCTGCCCCGGGATTTCTTTGCCCGGCTGATCTGGAAGGAAAGCCGTTTCGATCCCAATGCGGTCAGCCCCGTCGGCGCTGAGGGTATCGCCCAATTCATGCCGGGCACCGCCAGGATGCGCGGGCTCGCCAATTCCTTCGACATCGAACAGGCGATCCCGGCCTCGGCAAAATACCTCGCCGAAATGAAATCCGGTTTCGGCAATCTCGGCCTCGCCGCCGCAGCCTACAATGCCGGCGAGAGCCGGGTGACGCGCTGGCTGAATTCCGGCGGCTTCTTGCCGATGGAGACCGAAAGCTACGTTCTGGACGTCATGGGCGAGCCGGCCGACAACTTCACCAATACCGCCTACGCCGGCGTCATCCGGCCGCTCGACAAGAAGGCGAGTTTCGCTGCCGCTTGCCGCGAGCTGCCGGTGATCATGTCCAGAACCGTGCCGATGTCGTCGATCAACATCAAGCCGTGGGGGGTGCAGGTGGCCGGGAATTTCCGTCGCGCCGCGGCGCTCAACCAGTGGAGCAACGTGAAGCGCCGGTTTCCAGCCTTGCTCAGCGGTCGCGATCCGGTGGTCAGCCGGGTGCGCACACCGATCGGCAGGCGCGGCATCTATGCGGTGCGGATCGGCGCCGACACCAAAGCCAAGGCCGACGATATTTGCCAGAAACTGCACAGCGTGGGCGGCGCATGCATCGTGGTGCGCAATCGGTAAGCCATATGTCGGTGCGTTTCGCGCCATTGCTGCCATCTTGCTCCCCGTGGGCACTTCGTCCTCGACACGTGAATCATATTTTCGGCGAACCGTTAGCCAGGTCTTGCATCGTCGTCGATGCGGGGTAAGGTCCCCGCGATTTTTCGCGAAAGGGATCAGCATGGCCGGCTTCAAGACACTGGACGACATCGGCAATATCAGCGGCAAGCGTGTGCTGGTCCGTGTCGACCTCAACGTTCCCGTCACCGAGGGCAAGGTCACCGACGCCACCCGCATCGAGCGCATTGCGCCGACCATCGCCGAGCTCTCCGGCAAGGGCGCCAAGGTCATCCTGCTTGCCCATTTCGGCCGCCCCAAGGATGGACCGGCGGCGGAATTCTCGCTCGAGCCGATCGCCAAGGCGACGGCGGACGTGCTCGGCCGTCCGGTTGGCTTTGCCTCCGACTGCATCGGTGACAAGGCGGCAAATGCCGTTGCTGCCATGAATAACGGCGACGTGCTGCTGCTCGAGAACACCCGCTTCTACAAAGCTGAGGAGAAGAACGACCCGACCTTCACCGAAAAGCTCGCCGCCAACGGCGACATTTTCGTCAACGACGCCTTCTCCGCTGCGCACCGCGCCCATTCGTCCACGGAAGGCCTGGCGAATGTGCTGCCGGCGTTCGCCGGGCGCACCATGCAGGCCGAGCTCGATGCGCTGGAAAAGGGTCTCGGCAATCCTGTCCGTCCGGTTGTCGCCATCGTCGGCGGGGCCAAGGTCTCGACCAAGATCGACCTGTTGATGAACCTGGTGAAGAAGGTCGACGCGCTGGTCATCGGCGGCGGCATGGCCAATACGTTTCTAGCGGCGCGCGGCACCGACGTCGGGAAATCCTTGTGCGAGCATGATCTCGCGACCACCGCCAAGCAGATCATGATCGAGGCAGCCGAGGCCGGCTGCGCCATCATCCTGCCCGCCGACGGCGTTGTCGCCAGGGAGTTCAGGGCCGGCGCCGCCAACGAGACCGTCGCCATAGCAGACGTGCCGGCCGACGGCATGATCCTCGATGTCGGCGCGAAAACCGTGAAAACCATTGCCGAATGGATCGACCGCGCCGCGACGTTGGTCTGGAACGGGCCGCTCGGCGCCTTCGAGATCGAGCCGTTCGACCATGCAACGGTGGCGACGGCCAGGCACGCGGCAGCGCGCACCAGGGCCGGCAGACTGGTCTCGGTCGCCGGCGGCGGCGATACGGTGGCGGCGCTCAATCATGCCGGCGTCAGCGATGATTTCACCTATGTCTCGACGGCCGGCGGCGCTTTCCTCGAATGGATGGAAGGCAAGCCGTTGCCCGGCGTCGACGTCTTGAAGCGCTGAGATCGGCCGCAAGAGCAGCGCGAAGGAGTGCGCCCGCGACTTTCAATCGATTCGCGCTTACCCGGCGAAATGGTTCGACTTGAACCTGCGTTGCTCTGGTGGTCTGCTGGGCGCGGATCAATTCTTTCAGGAGAAGCACGATGAGCGAACGTCTCGAGGACATTGCCGCCGCGATGGTGGCCAATGGCAAGGGCCTGCTGGCTGCCGACGAGAGCTCCGGCACCATCAAGAAGCGCTTCGACGTCATCGGCGTCGAGTCGACCGCCGACAGCCGCCGCGACTATCGCGAGATGATGTTCCGCGCCAGCGATGCAATGACCAAGTACATTTCCGGCGTCATCCTCTACGACGAGACCATTCACCAGAAGGCCGCCGACGGCACACGGCTGGTCGACATCATCAAGGCATCAGGCGCTATCCCCGGTATCAAGGTCGATGCCGGCGCCAAGCCGCTGGCCGGCTTTCCCGGCGACACCATCACCGAAGGCCTGGACGGCCTGCGCGAACGCCTTGCCGACTATTACAAGCTCGGCGCCCGCTTCGCCAAATGGCGCGCGGTGATCGACATCGATGTTGCCAAGGGCGTGCCTTCCGCCACGTCGATCGGCTCGAATGCCCATGCGCTCGCCCGTTACGCCGCGCTTTGCCAGGAGGCCGGCATCGTGCCGATCGTCGAGCCGGAGGTGCTGATGGACGGCGCCCACGACATCGACACCTGCTACGAGATCAGCAAGGCGACGCTGACAAAGTTGTACACCGAGCTCTATGCGGCCCGCGTCGTCCTCGAAGGCACCATCCTGAAACCGAACATGGTCCTTGCCGGCAAGAAATCGGGCAAGGTCAGCAGCCCCGAGGAAGTCGCCGAAAAGACCATAAAACTGTTCCGCGAGACGGTGCCGGCGGCGATTGGAGGCATCGCCTTCCTTTCGGGCGGACAATCGGACGAGCAGGCGACCGCCAACCTCAATGCCATCAACGCCATCGGCCCGCATCCGTGGAAGCTGACCTTCTCCTACGGCCGCGCCTTGCAGGCCGCTCCGCAGAAGGCCTGGGGCGGCAAGGCAGCGAACGTCGCCGCCGCGCAGGCCGCCTTCGCCCATCGCGCCCACATGAACCATCTGGCAGCGCTTGGACAATGGCAGCCGACGCTTGAGCAAGCCGCCTGACGGAATTCAGGTTGCGTTCCCTCCGACCCGGGCCATGTGCCCGGGTTCGTTTGAAAGCAGCAAGGTCTGCAATTTCCTGCTACTGAAAATGCAGCTCTGTGTCGGTATTCCTCGCTGCCGAACGTCCTCCGTGAAAAGAGGAGCAGACCGATGCCAAACAACAAGACCGTTTCGCAGGAAGAGTGGTTTCAGGCGCACAAGGCGCATCTGGCGCGCGAAAAGGAATTGACGCGCTTTCGCGACCGCGTCGCCGCCGAACGCCGCGAACTGCCGTGGCTGAAGATCCGCAAGGACTATGTCTTCGAGACCGAGCAAGGGCCAAAGAAACTGCCCGACCTGTTCGGCGGCAACAGCCAGCTGATCGTCTACCATTTCATGTTCGGGCCGGGCGCCGATTATCGTTGCGAGGGCTGCTCGTTCCTTGCCGACCACATTGACGGTGCCAACCAGCATCTCAGGCACCACGACGTCTCGCTCGTGGTGGTGGCGCGGGCGCCGCTGGCCGAGCTTCTGCCCTACAAGCAGCGCATGGGCTGGAAATTCGACTGGGTGTCGTCGTACGCTTCGGACTTCAACTTCGACATGCAGGTGTCATTCACCGACAAGCAGATCGCGGCCGGCGACACGACCTACAATTTCGAGCGGCGCGCGCGGCAATCGAAGGATCTTCCCGGCACCAGCGTGTTCTATCGCGACGAGAAAGGCGACATCTTCCTGACTTTTATCTCGCGCTCCAGAGGCGGCGATCCGCTGATCGGCGCCTATCACTATCTCGACCTGACGCCGAAGGGTCGCAACGAAACCGGTCCCCACCATAGCCTGGTGGACTGGGTGCGGCTGCACGACGAATATGCGGATACGCCCGAAATGCAGGACAGCTGCTGCCATTGACGACAGGCGGTCACCCAAGGTCTTTCGTCTTCGGCCCGACATGCGCTAAGTGCTGTTCGCTATGCCCTAAAAGGGACTTGCCATGCGGCGCTTTCCGACCCTTCTCACCTGGCTCGCCTTTCCGGTCTATGTCTGGCAAGGACTTGGCGTGCGTCGCCGCACCGCCCGCATGCTGCCGGCACAAGGTCCGGTCATGCACGAGATATCTGGCCTGGCGCCAGCAATCTCGGTTCTGGTGCTTGGCGATTCCTCCGCCGCCTCGGTAGGCATCGGCAATTCCGAAAACGGATTGGCCGCGCAACTGGCAGTTCTGATTGCGCAACGCACCGGCCGCACCGTGCGCTGGCGGGCGGCCGGCTTCAACTCGGCAACCTCTGGCCAGATCCGCGATCATGTGCTGCCCAATCTATCGGCCGATCCGTGGACGCATATCGTGCTGGCCATCGGTACCAACGACACCAAGAATTTTCATTCGGTACCGCGCTTCAAGCGCGAGTTTGGCGGCCTGCTCTACGCGCTGCGCGCCAAATGGCCGGAAGCGCGCGTCGTGTGGTCGCCGGTGCTGGAGTTCACCCGGGCTCCGGCAATGCCGCCGCTGCTCGGCAAGATCCTCGAAATCCGCGCCGTCGAAATGAACCGGATGGGCGAGCGCCTTTGCCTCGAACGCGGCGCCATACCGGCGCCCCGGCTGCCGATCACGGATGCCGATGCCGGCTTCGCATCGGATGGATTTCACGCTTCGGAAGCCGGCTACCGAGCCTGGGCGGAACATCTGGTCAGCCTGGTGCTCGCCAACGAACCGGGCGTCGCGTAGCGGGCCGCCCGCACTACGTCCAGTGCCCGAGCACCGCCGTAATCGAAATCGCCGCCATCGCCAGCAGCGCCAGCTTCCAGAAATCGCTGCGCCGCTTCAGCCCGGGCCAGCCGAGCGGCTTGATGAGCTGGATGACCATCATGAGGATGATGACGAGCGCGAGAAGTTTCGACATGCAGCCTTTGATCAGCATCGCGGCTGGCTGTCAAAGCGGCTCCGGGATCGCCGGCTTCCACTGCGGCAAGCCTCTTTTCAGCACTGCCTTGTCACTTCGATGGATAAATCGGAACGCCGGTCATGAGAGCCGCACCCTCCTGACAGACTGCTGTCAGCAGGGGTGTGCGATAGTGCCTGCATCGAAAGAGAGGAGACCAGCCATGAACGGTATTACCATTCTGCGTAGCGTGCAGCACTATGTCGGCAAGATCCGGACGATCCGCAATGAGATCCGCACCCAGCGATTCATGAACACCCTGCCGGCGGACATCCGCAAGGATATTGGTTGGCCGGACATGTATGGCGACCGCCGCAATGGCGGCAATTGAGGCAAGCTTTCTGCGTGGCGTTTGGATGCGACCTGGCGACGAGCTGAAATGGGCATGCTGAAGCCTCCTGACAGTATGGTGTCAGGAGGCTCGTGCCATAGTGCGATGGCCGCCGGAGCCGGATGGCCGAGAGGACGATCGATGAAAAGCTGGAACGACAGGCTGAACACGCCTGGCATCAACGGCATAAGACCGTCGCCACGCACCATCGGCGACGTCGTCGAAGGCCAGCCGATGCTGGTTCCTACAGCTCGCCAGGTCCATGCATTCATCCGCTCCATCCCCGAAGGCATGGACATGAATATCCGCGCTTTGCGCACCGCTCTCGCCATCGAGCACGATGCCGAGATGACATGTCCGGTCACCATCGGCTATCATCTGCGCACCGTCGCCGAGGCCGCCAACGAGGATCTTGAGCGTGGTATGGCGCTGGGCGACGTTGCGCCGTTCTGGCGGGTGGTCGACGCAAACACGCCGACAACGAGGAAATTGTCCTTCGGCGCGGCCTTCGTCGCCGCGCAGCGCAAGCGCGAAGGGCTGGAACGATAGACGCCGAGGGACCATACGATGCGCCGCGCCGACAGGCTCTTCCAGATCGTGCAGCATCTGCGTGGTGGTCGTCTGGTCACCGCTCAGAAGCTGGGCACGTGGCTCGAGGTTTCCGAGCGGACGATCTATCGCGACATCGCAGACCTGCAGTCGACCGGCGTGCCGATCGACGGCGAGGCCGGTGTCGGGTACATGATGAGGGAGGGTTTCGACCTTCCGCCGCTGATGTTCACGCGTGACGAGATCGTCGCGCTGGTCGCCGGCGCCCGCATGGTGCGCGCGTTTGGTGGCGCGGCCATGGCGCGAGCCGCCGACGAGGCGCTGGTCAAGATAGGCGCCGTGTTGCCCGACGCCGAAAAGGACCGCATCGCCCGTACCGAGATCCACACGCCGATGTGGGTGGTAAGCGATGCCGCCCGCGAAGCCATCGACCTGATCGAGCGGTCCATCGAGAAACGTCAGGTGCTGACCATCGACTATTCGGATGAGGCCGGCCGCAGCACCGCGCGCGACATCCGCCCGCTCGGCCTGTGGTTCTGGGGCAAGGTGTGGACCTTGGTCGCCTGGTGTGAGATGCGCGGCGATTTCCGCGCCTTCCGCATCGACCGCATCGCCTCGGTGGTCATCGCCGGCCGCACCTTCAAGCCGGAGCGCGGCAAGCAGCTCGCCGATTTCTATCGCGCGGTGGAGCGCAGCGAGGATTACGGCATGGCGCCGGACCGGGCAGCGCGAAGCTGACACGGAAGATCACAAAAAAAAGCCCGCTTGTAAGCGGGCTTTTTGTTTTGGATGCCAGACCTATTCCTCTTCGTCGGCGTCCTTGTCCTTCGACTTCAGCGCCGAAAGCTTGGCGAAGACGGCGTTGGCGTCAAGTTCGCGGTCCTCGTCCTTCGGCTTTTCGGGCGCCGGCACCAGCCGTTCGGTCAAGGCGGCCGGCAGCAGCGTATCGCCGACCGGCTGCGCCTGCTCGCGGCCGCGCGAGGCGCGGTTGATTTCCATATCGAGGTCGATCTGCGACGTCAGGCCGAGCGTCACCGGATCCATCGGCTGGAGATTCGCGGAGTTCCAGTGCTTTCTGTCGCGGATCTGGTCGATCGTCGACTTCGTTGTGCCGACAAGGCGGGCAATCTGCGCATCCTTGAGCTCGGGATGGTTGCGCACCAGCCAGAGGATGGCGTTGGGCCGGTCCTGGCGCTTCGACAGCGGCGTGTAGCGCGGACCCTTGCGTTTGGATTCCGGCACCCGCACCTTGGGATCGGAGAGCTTCAGCCGGTGGTTCGGGTCCTTCTCTGCGCGCGCGATCTCGTCGCGAGTGAGCTGGCCGGTCATGATCGGGTCCATGCCCTTGATACCTTGCGCCGACTCGCCGTCGGCGATCGCCTTGACCTCAAGCGGATGCAGTCCGCAGAACTGCGCGATCTGCTCGAAGGAAAGCGCTGTGTTGTCAACCAGCCAGACGGCGGTCGCCTTTGGCATCAGCAGCGTATTGGCCATTACAAAAATCCTTCTCGTTCGCCCGCGTTCCCGCGCGGGCGGTGGTTTAGAGCCACCAAAATGGGAAAATCGCGGTCTATATAACCGCTCGCTCGCCGTTTCGCAATGTTTTTGGCAGGCGCGCGTCAAGGACGGCACGGCAGCGCGACCAGCAGACCGCGAAGGGTCGGCAGATGACGCCATGCAGTCGAAAGCTTCAAAAAGACAAAGCCCGCCAGACCAAGGTCGGGCGGGCTCGGAACCGGCGACGGAAATCCGTCTGCTGCGGCTCTGGCTTCTAAAGCTTGATCCCGAACCGCGGCTCGGCGTTGCCGAAAAGCAGCGCCCGGTCTTCGAGCGGGATCGTGCTCGAGATCAAAGCCCTTTGCGGGCGACTCTCTCGATGTCGCCGCGGTTGATGCCGAGGTCGTTGAGCTGACGAGCATTCAGCCGGTTCAGTTCGCGCACGGTTTCGTTGTACATGCGCCAGTTACGGAAAGCGCGGATCGGGTTCATGATAGTCCTCCATCGTTTTGATGCCGCGTAAATAGGCATCGGCGATGAAAAATTGAACAGACGCTTTTGCATGGCCGCAATGCGTTTGTTGCATTGCACCATTAAGCTTTCGTTCAGCCTGTTTGCGGGCCGTCAGGCGACATCGAGCACAATCTTGCCGATGTGCTCACCCTCCTCCATCCGCTCATGCGCCCGCCACGCTTCCTTGAGCGGGAAGATCGTATCCATCACCGGCGCAACCTTGCGCGTGCCGAGCAGCGGCCAAACCTGCGCCTCCAGCGCAGCCGCAACTGCCGCCTTGAACTCCACGGTGCGTGGCCTGAGCAGCGATCCTGTGTGCACGAGCCGCTTGGCCATGATCTTGAAGAAATCGGCGCTCGCCACCGTCCCGCCCTGCGTCGCGATCTGGACGATGCGGCCTTCCATGGCTGCAGCCTCATAGTTTCGCGCCACATAGTCGCCGCCGACCATGTCGAGGATGACATTGGCACCCTTGCCGCCGGTTGCCTCCTTGACTGCGGCGACGAAGTCCTCCTCGCGGTAGTTGATCGCCCGGTCGGCGCCGAGCTTGAGGCAGGCGTCGCATTTCTCCTTGTTGCCGGCGGTGGTGACGACATAGGCGCCGAAAGCGGCAGCAAGCTGGATCGCGGTGGTGCCGATACCCGACGAGCCGCCATGCACGAGCAGGGTCTCGCCGCTCTTCAGGCCGCCGCGCTCGAAGACATTGTGCCAAACAGTGAAGTAGTTTTCCGGCAGCGCCGCCGCTTCGGTGTAGGTAAAGCCGGCGGGCAGCGGTAGCACGCTGCCGGCGTGCACTCTGACATATTCGGCATAGCCGCCGCCCGCCGTCAGCGCACAGACCCGGTCGCCGACGCGCCAGCGCGATATCTCGTCACCAAGGGCAGCAACTTCGCCTGCTGCTTCCAGGCCCGGCAGATCCGACGCTCCCGGCGGTGGCGGATAGGCGCCCTTGCGCTGTTGCACGTCCGGCCGGTTGACGCCGGCGGCCCGCACCCGGATCAGGATCTCGCCGGGACCGGGAACCGGTACGTCGCGGGTTTCCGGTTTCAGCACCCGCGGCCCGCCCGGTTCCGATATGGCGATCGCCATCATCTTCGCCGGAATTTTCTGTGCGTTCGCCATGAATTTTCCCGTCGTGCTCCGCCGGTTTCTCGTGCCAGCTCTTGCCCGCCATTTGCATCCATACCCTTGCCCTATGTATGCTCATTGGCAAATCAGGCAAATGGGCAATCACGGAGGAGCGACGATGGCGATCTTCGACGACGAACCCAAGAAGAAAGCGCGCCCGCACGAGATCGGGCAGGATCTGTCGCTGCTTTCCGTCGATGAATTGTCCGAACGGATCGGCATCCTGCGCGACGAGATCGCCCGGCTGGAAGCCGAGCTCAAGACCAAGGGCTCGACCAAGTCGGCGGCAGAGGCGCTGTTTCGCCGCGGGTAGTTACTGCGGGTAATTCCAAAAGCTCGGGCACGCCGCCGAAAAGCCCGAATGCCGCTGTCTCCAGACTTGTGCCCTAAACGCCAGCCGGATTGAAAAATGTTCGCAAGCTACAGACCGATCCTCTCGCTGCTGCGCGGCACCGCGTTCCTGTTGGCGGCATCCGGATTGCACGGTCTGCTGTTGCCGCTGCGCGGCCAGGTGGAGGGCTTCTCGACGGCATCGCTCGGCCTGATGGGCACGGCTTGGGCCGGCGGCTTCGTCACCGGCTGCTTCTTTGCGCCACGCATCGTGCGCCGCGCCGGTCATGTCAGGGCTTTCGGCGCCTTTGCCGCATCGGGAGCGATCGTCGCACTGCTCACCGGCCTGATTATCGACGAATATACCTGGATCCTGCTGCGCGCCTTCACCGGCTTCACCATGGCCGGCGCCTTCATGGTCATCGAAAGCTGGCTCAACGAGAAGGCCACCAACGAAAACCGCGGCACCGTCTTCGGCCTCTACATGATGGTCACCTATGCCTCGATCATGGGCGGTCAGATGATCGTTGCCGGCGGCGATGTGAGATCGGCGTCGCTGTTCATGATCACCGGTATTCTGTTCTGCCTGTCGCTGATCCCGACGGCGGTCTCGACGGCGTCTCACCCCAAGCCGCTGCAGGACGTGTCGCTTGACGTCAAGGGGCTCTACGTCAATTCGCCGGTGTCGGCGATCGCTTGCGTGCTGATCGGCATCGCCAACGGCGCCTGGGGTACACTTGGTGCCGTCTATGGAGCGCGCATCGGCATCTCGACAGCCGAGATCGCGCTGATGATGAGCCTCGTGGTCATCGCCGGCGCCGCCATGCAGCTTCCGGCCGGGCGGCTCTCCGACACGACGGACCGTCGTTTCGTGCTGGCGGGCGCGGCCTTCGGCGCTGCGCTGTTTGCCATCGCCATCTTCCTGTTCGAACCGCGCTCCGGCGTCTTCGTCATCGTCTGCACCGCCGCCTACGGCGCCTTCGCCTACACGCTCTATTCGATCGCGGTGGCGCATGCCAATGACCATGCGCGATCGGAGGACTTCGTCAAAGTGTCGGGCGGCCTGCTGCTGCTTTATGGCTTCGGCACGATGATCGGTCCGCTGGTGGCCGCCGGCCTGATGGGCTGGATGCGCCCTGAGGGGCTGTTCCTGGCCACTGCGCTCGCGCATCTCAGCCTGGCTGGCTATACGCTGCTGCGCATCAGCCGTCGCGCGCCGGTGCCGATCGAAGGCCGCGATGCCTTCAAGACCCAGCCCGCCGATCGCTCGGTGACGCCGGAAGCGTTGCGGCTCGACCCGCGCAGAAAAGCTGAAGCCGACAGTTGAGATTCGAGGCGCTTTGCCCCACAAATAAGGCATGATGCTTTCCGACGCCTTCATGGCGATTGCCGATCCCAACCGGCGCCATCTCTTGGAAGAGCTCCGGCGCGGACCGAAGACCGTCAACGAATTGGCATCCGGCTTGCCGGTGTCCCGCCCGGCCGTTTCGCAGCACCTGAAGGTGCTGCTTGATGCGGGGTTGGTCAACGCCAAGCCGGAAGGCACCAGGCGCGTCTATACGGTCAGCAATGCCGGCTTCCTGAAGCTCAACATCTGGCTTGACCAGTTCTGGGATGCGGAGCAGCTCGGTTCACCCGGAAGCTGAGAGGCATCGTCAGCGCGTCGAGCAACTATGCAGCATCGGGCCTAGAGCAATTCCAGGAAAAATGTGAAGCGGTTTTCCGTCCGGAAGAGATAGAGCGGTTCGGCGTTTCCGTGAAACGATGAACCACTCTAGCCATTGTTGTAGGGGAAGAGCTTGAAATACGGCTGCGCTTCCTCGATCACACGGGCAACCGAGGGGCGTTGCAGCAACCGGTCGTGATAGCGCCTGACCGCAGGATATTCGTCTCCGAACGGCTCGACCTTGTTGGCGTAGAACAGCGCGGGGGCGGCAGCGCAGTCGGCCATGGTGAAGCTCGCACCCACCGCCCATGTCCTCGACTGCATGTCCTGTTCAATGATGGCGTAGGAGCTGCGCAGCTGGGCGCGGGCCTGCTCGACGCCGAACGGATCGGTCTTGCCCTCCGGCCGCAGCCGGTCGCCAACGATCTTCTGCATCGGTTCCTGGACGTAGAAGTCATAGAAGCGGTCGGCAAGCCGGGTCTGACGGGCGAGATCGAGATCGCCGGGGATCAGCTCGACCGGTCCGGGATAATACGCGTTGAGATATTCGATGACGATCGTCGATTCCGGCACGGTCCGGTCCAGCGCCTCATCGCGCAGCACCGGCATCTTGCCGGCCGGCCACAATTTCAGGAACGCCGCGCGCGACTGTTCGTTGCCGAGATCGACGACGACCGATGTGAATGGCGTGCCGTTCTCATAGAGCGCGATCAGCGGTTTCCAGCAGAAGGAGGCCAGCGGATGAAGATGCATCGTCAGGGACATTTTTGCTCCTATCTTTGGTGCTTCGTCTCGCGGGCATCCGGTGTCAAGGTTCGGCCCGCTGCTACGTGGCCCGGCTGTGGGCGACGATCGCATCGATGATCGCGGCCCAATCGTCGGGATGCAGCTCGTGGCCGCCGCCCTTGATCCGGACCAGTCTTGCACCGGCGACCGCGTCGGCAAGAGCGGCGCCATGCTCGGCTGGAAAGATCGGATCGTCGGTGCCGTGGACAACGAGGAGCGGAATCTTCATCTCGTGCAGCCGCCCCGTCCAGTCCTCGCCGCTCCGATCTTCGCCGCCCTTGAGCATGAAGTGATTGGTCGCGCTGAGAAAGCCGCCGGACCGGTCGTAGTCCTGTTCCACGAACGCTCTCGTCCGCGCCTCATCGAACGGATGCGCGGTGCCGGCGAGCGCACGCGCGTTTTTGACCATGAAATCGACCGCTTGGCCACGGTCAGACCAGTCGACCTTCGCGCCTTCGGCCGAATGTTTCCTATAGGCCTCGGTGGTTCCGGGCAAATGCGACGTATCGATGCCCAAGGGCGAACTGCTGATCACCGTCAGCGAAGTGACACGCGACGGGTATTTCAACGCAACGAGCTGCGCGATCATGCCGCCCATCGACATGCCGACCACATGCGCCTTTCGGATTCCATGGTCGTCAAGGACGCGGATAGCATCGTCCGCCATGTCGTCGAATGTATAAGGCGGCTCGCCCGGCGCGTATTTGGTCGAACGGCCGGTATCGCGATTGTCATAGCGGATCACGAAGCGACCTTCGCCGGCCAGCTTCCGGCAAAACGCTTCGGGCCACCAAAGCATGGAAGCCATCGCGCCCATGATCAACAACACCGCCGGATGGGCCGGATCGCCGAAGGTTTGGGATACGATTTCGGGGTATTCGGCGTTTCTCATGACTTTCCTCCTTGGGCCGCAAATCCGATTGCAAGTTGCAATCAGTTGCACGATATTAAAACGATACGACAATGCAACCGGTTTTGGAGATTCGCATGAACATCGATCGTCGGTCCGGATGCCCCATCAACCTGTCGCTCGAAGTGTTCGGTGACCGGTGGAGCCTGATCATCCTTCGCGACATCATCTTCGGCGGCAGACGCCACTTTCGCGAACTGCTCAACGGCTCGATGGAGGGCATCGCCTCCAACATCCTCGCCGACCGGCTGAAGCGGCTGATGGAGCTCGGCATGCTGACCAAGGCGGACGATCCCTCCCACAAGCAAAAGGCGATCTACAGCCTGACCGAAATGGCGATTACGCTGATGCCGATCCTGGCGCATCTCGGCGCCTGGGGCCGCGTCTGGCTGCCGGTCAGCGAAGAGCTCTCTATCCGTGCCGAGCTTCTGGAAAAAGGCGGCCCGCCGATGTGGGATAAGTTCATGAACGAGTTGCGCCACGAGCATCTGGGTGCGTCTCCCGCCCCATCTGGACCCACCGTCCGCGCGACTTTGCAGGCCGGATACGATGCGGTAGTCGCCCGCAAGGCGGAGCGAGTCGGCTGCGATCCGGCGCCATGACCAACTTATTTTCCCAATTGCGGGCTGGCTCTGCTATCAAGGGACTGAAGATAATTTACGGATTGGATAACGCTCTTGGTCGAGAACTCTAAGGACACTGCCCGTGCGCGGGCCGATTTGCGTTTCAAGAAACAGGAAGAGGCAGCCACGGTTCGCCAGAAGGCGATGGCGGAATATGTCGCCGAGAGCGACGCTCGCCAAGCCAAGACCAACAAGCTGCGGGCGCTGCGCCTCGCCAAGGAAGCGGAAGACCTGGCCAATGCGCCTCCGGCCCCGGTGAAGAAGCCTCGCGCCAAGAAGAAATAGGCCGGCGCTCCCAGAATGCATGCTTCCTTTCGCACGCGAAACAGTTCACTCGGAGTCTGTTCTGCCGGTTGATAACTGGCGCGTTTAGGAGACGGCCATGACCGCACTGACGCTCGACAAAGCCCTTGAAATCATCGCCGCCGCCTTTGCCAAGGGTGCCGAGCTCAAGCTCAGGCCGCTTGGCGTCTCGGTGCTCGACGCCGGCGCCCATCTGGTCGCGTTCCAGCGTCAGGACGGCGCCTCGTTCCTGCGTCCGCAAATGTCGGCCGGCAAGGCCTATGGCGCGCTCGCTATCGGCATGGGCTCGCGCCGGGTGGAAGCTTTCGCCAAGGAGCGCCCGCATCTGATCGCCGGCGTCTCCGACGTGTCGGGCGGGCGCGTCCTGCCGGTCGTCGGCGGCGTGCTGATCCGCGACAACGCCGGCACGATCATCGGCGCCATCGGTATTTCCGGCGACACGTCCGACAATGATGAAACGGCAGCCATCGCCGGCGTCGAGGCGGCTGGCTTCACCGCTGACCCGGGCTGAGTCGGGATCCTTAACTCATATTGATGTCGCGGGTGGCCGACCGCATCGACACCGAAAAGCCGGCCAGCACGTCGATCAGCGCTATGACCATCAGTGTGAAGAAAACGGAATGGGCGGCGCCCTTCACCAGCAGGAACTCGACCAGATAGGCCACAAAGACGAAGGTCGACAAAAGATGGTCCATGATCGAGGCATTTGTCGTGCGCGTCGACTTCACCACTTCGACGAACAAGAAGATCAGTGCGATCAGCACGATGAGGTCGCCGAGGGTCATCGAGAACACGCCACCCGACATCATCCGGACCGAAAACATTTCGGTGGCCCACGGATCGTCGCCGCTGCCGAATATTCCCAAAAGCCCGAGATTGTAGAGGATGAAAGGCACGATCAGCAGCGGGATGGCACCGAACATGTGGCGGCTCCGGTTGGACTGATCTTTGTAGAGTGCGCCCGGCGTTCGCCGTCAAGAATTTTCGTGCGGCCGATAAACACGGACAAAGACGGCGTGAAACAACAATGTCAGGCCCGGCTGATACGATCAGTTGTCGCAAACGCAAAAAGACCGGCCAATGGCCGGTCGTTTCGCAACCCATAAACCGTCGAAAGCTCTCTCAGCTTTCCTTCGGCTCCAGAACCTGGCGACCGCGATACATGCCGGTCTTCAGGTCGATATGGTGCGGACGGCGCATCTCGCCGGAGTTCTTGTCCTCGACATAGGTCGGGGCCTTCAGTGCGTCGGCAGAACGGCGCATGCCGCGCTTCGACGGAGAGGTTTTTCGTTTCGGAACGGCCATGGATATGCTCCACTACATGGTCAAAACGCCCCGGCGGCCCTCGTGAAAGGGCCACATCAGGGGCCGGAATCTGAGAAAGTCGGGTGCCTATACACGCCCGACGGCGTTTTGGCCAGCGTCGCCGTGTTTTTTTTTGACACTATCGCAGGCAACCGACATAGGCGCCGGCGCGGCCGGCGCGCCGTTCGATCAACGCGGCAAGCCGCCTCAGTCCCGGCCCCGGTTTCGCCGGATTGCGCACGATCGGATTCGGCAAGGTGACGGCAAGCAGCGCTGCCTGCCGGCGCGACAGCTGTTTTGCCGAGACGCCGAAATGATGCTGGGCGGCGGCCTCGATGCCGTAGATGCCCGGTCCCCATTCGGCGATGTTGAGGTAGATCTCCATGATCCGCCGTTTCGACAGCACCGCATCGAAATAGACGGCCAGCGGCAGTTCCACGACCTTACGGACCGAGCCCAACGGCCGCGACCATAGATAAAGATTCTTTACCGTCTGCATGGTGATGGTCGAGGCGCCACGTGTCATCTCGCCGGCGAGCGCATCGTCGACGACGCCGCGCAACTCGCCCAGATCGACGCCGCGATGGAAACAGAACTGCCCGTCCTCCGACATGATGACCGAATATGCCAGCACCGGCGCGACATCGTCGATGGAAACCCAGCGCCGATCGTAGCCAGAAAACGTCGCCAGGTCCTTCAGCATCAATGTCGACACCGGATGCACGAATGTCGGCAGGTACAGGAAGGTCAGCACCACCGGCACCAGCGCCAGCACGACCGCGACGGCGATGCCGCGCCGGACCCAGCGTTGAAGACCGATGCGGCTGCCGCGTCTCGGTCTCGCCATGTCCAACCCTTCGGTTTCGTGATCGACGATCGGTTCCGCCAAGCCACCCAGTCCGCGCTACTCCCTGCCCCCGGCATAATGGCGCTTGGCTTCTTGCGCAACGTCTGAGTGTCGGCTACCGCTCCCGACCATGACGAAAGACGACCAAATGGCGTTCGAAGCTGCACTTATTGCCCGGGCAGTTCCGCTCGAGGCGCTGCTGAGGCGGTTGCTCGACGGACGGACGCTTTCGGGCGAGGTCGCGCGGCCCGAACGCCTGATGGCGGCAATGCGACATGGCGTGCTGAACGGCGGCAAACGACTGCGTCCCTTCCTGGTCATGGAAAGTGCTGCACTGTTTTCAGCCGACGGCGAGGCGGCGCTGCGCGTCGCGGCGGCGCTCGAATGCGTGCACTGCTATTCGCTCATCCATGACGATCTGCCGGCCATGGACGACGACGATTTGCGCCGCGGCCAGCCGACCGTGCACAGGGCTTTCGATGAGGCGACCGCCATTCTTGCGGGCGACGCCTTGCTGACACTTGCCTTCGACATCCTTGCCGACGAGGCGACAATGCTGCCGGCCGAGCGCAGGGCAACGCTGGTGCTGGCACTGGCCCGCGCCGCCGGGGCGGGAAGCATGGTCGGCGGCCAGATGCTCGATCTCGAAGCCGAACAAAGCCGGCCGGACGAGGCCGGCATCATCCGGCTTCAGGCGATGAAAACCGGTGCGCTGATCCGCTTTGCCTGCGAAGCGGGCGCTATCCTTGCCGGCGCGCCGTCGGGCGACCGCGAAAGGCTGGCCGAGTTCGGCTCGGCGATCGGGCTTGCCTTTCAGCTTGCCGACGATCTGCTCGACCTGACCGCCGACGCGCATCAGATGGGCAAGGCGACCGGCAAGGATGCCGCGGCCGGCAAGGCGACGCTGGTCGCGCTGCACGGACCGGACTGGGCGCGGGGCCAGCTCCATGGCCTCGTTGACCAGGCTCATGCGTTGCTCGAACCTTTTGGCGAGCAGGCTGCGCTTCTGAAACAAGCGGCGCAGTTCGTAGCGGCCCGCAACAATTAAGCGCGCCCCTATGGCGCGCCGGAGAATTGGCGACTGATCGGCCGGACGCCCTCGCAACCGGCCGATCGGGATCATTTCCGGCGATGTCGGACCACATGGACCCGCCACACCAGTTGCCGAGCCATTCTTCAGCCTCGCGGCAGGGTTCCGCGGCTCGGGTGGACAGCGGTCAGCCTTCGCCAGTTGTCTTTTCCACCACGGGCTGCGGAACCGGTTCCATCTCGGCCGCCGCCTCGACCGCCTGCGCCTCGGCCGGCTTGCGCCGGTTGCGGATGATGGCGGCGATGCGATCGCGGATTTCGCCGGCGCTGAGGAACACCGGAACGCGCGCCACCGGCGCGGTCGGCTCAAAGGACAGGCCAAGGCCGGTGATCCTGCCCTTGTCGTCGACGTCGCGGACGATCAGCTCGATCGGACCGAGCAGCACGCGGTCGGCGTATTCGGCGTGGCCGCCGAGCCGCGTAGTGACCAGGTCGCCAATGCTGAGCTTGCGTTCCGCTTCGGTCAGGCCCGGCGCGTAGGCGGTCTCCAGTTCCTCGGCGGGGCGTGACGGATCGACGGCGAAGGCCCCGAAGAAATCCGCGTCCTCGGGATCGACCACGGCACGGCTGGCGAACAGCTTGTCGAGCAGGCGCGGATAGCGGTCCGGCACGAAGATGTAGACATGGTCGCCGGCCGCGAGCCGGCCCATATCCTGGAAGCGCATCGAGCGTCCGTCGCGCAGCACCAGCGACGGCCGCGCCCAGCGCGGAATGCGTTCGCCGCGCGCCACCGGGCTGCCAGGTGCCACGCGGTAGGCGAGAAGCTCATGATGGGCGGAGCCCGGCAGTTCCAATTCGACCTTGTCGAGCGGTCCCAGGCGGGCCGGCACGATAAGGCCGAGACGGCGCGCCAGCGGCCCGACGGTCCATCCCTGGATGATCAGCGAGACCAGCACGATGATGAAGGCAGTGTTGAAGATGAGGCGGCCGTTCTCAAGACCGCCGAGCAGCGGCGTGATGGCAAGCAGGATCGACACGGCACCACGCAGGCCAACCCACGAGACGAAGGCGACTTCCGGGCGTGGCAGACGGAACGGCACCAGGCAGAGCCAGACGGCGATTGGCCGTGCCACAAATACCAGGAACAGGCCGAGCAGCACTGCCGGCACCAGGATCGCCGGAAATTGCGAAGGCGTCGCGAACAGGCCGAGGATCAGGAACATGATGATCTGCGCCAGCCACGACATGCCGTCCTGGAAGCGCTTGAGGATGGTGACGGCCCGGATATCGGAATTGCCGGCAATCAGGCCTGCGAGATAGACCGCCAGAAAGCCGGAGCCGCCGACGGCACCGGCGGCAGCGAACACCATAAGCGACAGCGTCAGCACGAAGATCGGCAGCAGGCCGTGATCGAGATTGAGGCGATCGACAAGGCGCACGATGGCCATGCCGCCGAGAATGCCGATGACCGCGCCGAGCCCCATGTTGACAAGGAAGCCGACGGCAAGATCGGTGACCAGCACCTTGGCCTCGGGGTGGGTATTGGCGGCGATGACCTCGACCAGCGTGATGGTCAGGAAGATGGCGATCGGGTCATTTGTGCCGGATTCCACCTCGAGCGTGGACCGCACGCGCTCGCGCAAATTAATCTCGCCGGCGCGCAGCAGGAAGAACACCGCCGCGGCGTCGGTCGAGGCGACGGCGGCACCGAGCAGGAAGGATTCCAGCCAGGTCAGGTCGAGCAGATAATAGGCGGCGGCGCCGAAGAGTCCGGTGGTCAAAAGGACGCCGAATGTGGCCAGCGACAGCGCCGGCCCGGCCGCCTGCCGCAAGGCGTTGAGCGGCGTGCCAAAGCCGGAATCGAAAAGGATGACCGCCAGCGCCAATGAGCCGGCAAAATAAGCAACTCGGGCATTGTCGAAATGGATGCCGAGACCGTCGGTTCCGGTGGCGAGGCCGATGCAGAGAAACAGCAGCAGGAGAGGGGCGCCGAAACGGAAGGCGATCAGGCTTGAAAACGCGGCGGCAACGACAAGTGCTGCGCCAACGAGCGTCACAAGATAGATACCATGCTCCATTCGTTGGTCGCCCCTAGTCGATATGCTCCGGCATCACGGGAGAGTGGGGCGAAGACATGGCCGCTGCAAGGCAGCAGCGTGGCTTTTTGCCCCACGCTGCCGATCGTCGAAAGTTTTGGCACCCCCGAGCAGCGGAGCGTGCCTCGGCGGTTCGTGCTGCAATGAAAAACGCCCGGACTGAGCCGGGCGTCTCCAGGTCGAGAAGCTGGCTCTGCGATCAGGCGATGGTCTTGCCGAAGGCGACGGCGGTATCGCCCATGCGGTTGGAAAAGCCCCACTCATTGTCGTACCACGACAGCACCGAAACGAAGTTGCCGTCCATGACCTTGGTCTGGTCGAGCGCCACGATCGAGGAATGCGGATCATGGTTGAAGTCGATCGAAACATTGGGGTGACGGGTAACGGCGAGGATGCCCTTCAGCTTGCCGTTCGAGGCGGCGATCACCGCGTCATTGATCTCCTGGACGGTGGTCGGCCGCTTGGCGATGAACTTGAAATCGACGAGCGAGACGTTCGGGGTCGGCACGCGGATGGAGATGCCGTCGAGCTTGCCCTTGAGTTCGGGCAGTACCAGGCCGATGGCCTTGGCAGCACCGGTCGAGGTCGGAATCTGCGACAGCGCGGCGGCGCGGGCGCGGTAGAGGTCCTTGTGCATGGTGTCCAGCGTCGGCTGGTCGCCGGTGTAGGAATGGATCGTCGTCATCATGCCCTTCTCGATGCCGACCGCCTCATTCAGCACGGCCGCCAGCGGCGCCAGGCAGTTGGTGGTGCAGGAGGCGTTCGAGATGACGATGTGGTCCTTGGTCAGCTTGTCGTGATTGATGCCATAGACGACGGTGAGATCGGCGCCCTCTGCCGGAGCGGAGACGAGAACGCGCTTGGCACCGGCGGTCAGATGGGCGACGGCCTTGTCGCGGGCGGTGAAGATGCCGGTGCATTCGAGCGCGATGTCGATGCCAAGCTCCTTCCAGGGCAGTTGCGTCGGATCCTTGATCGCGGTGACCTTGAATTTTTCCTTGCCGACGATGATCTGGTCGCCGTCAACCGTCACCTCATGCGGAAAGCGGCCATGCACGCTGTCGAAGCGCAGCAGATGCGCGTTGGTCTCGACCGGGCCGAGATCGTTGACCGCGACGACGTCGATATCCTTGCGGCCGGATTCATGGATGGCGCGCAGGATGTTGCGGCCGATGCGGCCGAATCCGTTGATGGCAACTCTGACGGTCATTGTTCTCTCCCTGGGAGTTGGAGGCCGAAGATCAAGTCCGCAGCTTCATAACGGCGGACGGGCAAAGAATCCAGCCGCCGAGGCGTGGATTTAAATCGATTAGTGCTCCACCGCCCGGCAAAACCGCTATGCCAGCCTTTGCCGGGCGGGGCTCACTTTCATTTGCCATGCAGACGGGCTTCCGCCGCCTTCACCGTTGCCTCGGCTGTGATGCCGAAATGCGGGTAGAGCTGTTCGATGGTGCCGGAGGCGCCGAAGCCGGTCATGCCGACAAAGATGCCGTCGGTGCCGATGAAGTGATCCCAGCCCTGACGGATGCCGGCTTCGATGGCAATCTTGAGCGGCGCATTGCCAATCGTCCTGCTGCGATAGTCGGCGCTCTGCTTGTCGAACAATTCGAAGCACGGCACCGAGACGACGCGGGTCGCGTGGCCGTGCTTTTCCAAGGCCTCGCGGGCGGCCAGCGCGATCTCGACCTCGGAGCCCGAAGCGAAGATCGTCACCGCCGCCTCGCCACTGGCGGCGGCAAGTTCATAGGCGCCGCGGCTGGAGAGGTTTTCCGCAACGAAGTCGTTGCGTACCGTCGGCAGGTTCTGCCGGGTCAGCGCCAATGTCGAAGGCGTCTTTTCCGACTCAATGGCCAACTGCCAGCATTCCGCGGTTTCCACCGCGTCGGCGGGGCGGAAGACATTGTGGTTCGGAATGGCGCGAAGTGCTGCCAGATGCTCGACCGGCTGATGGGTCGGGCCGTCTTCGCCAAGGCCGATGGAATCATGGGTCATGACGAAGATCGAGCGGATGCCCATCAGCGAAGCAAGCCGCATCGCCGGACGGGCATAATCGGAAAAGCACATGAAAGTGCCGCCATAGGCGATAATGCCGCCATGCAATGTCAGCCCGTTGAGCGCGGCCGCCATGCCGTGCTCGCGAACGCCGTAATGAACGTAGCGCTGGCCGTAATCGTCGGCGGTGATGTTCTTGGTCTGGCTGGTCTTGGTGTTGTTGGAGCCGGTCAAATCGGCCGAGCCGCCGATGGTTTCGGGCACGGCGCCGTTGATGACCTCCAGCGCCATTTCCGATGACTTACGGGTGGCGACCTTCGGCTTGTCGGCGGCGAGCTTTTTCTTGTAATCGCCAATGACGGCGTCGAAGTTGGCTGGCAGCGTGCCACTGATGCGGCGTTCGAACTCTGCGCGCAATTGGGCATCAGCCTTGGCAAGGCGGCTTTCCCAGTCGGTGCGCGCCTTTAAGCCGCTCCGCCCGGCGGTACGCCATGCGTCGAGGATGTCGGCCGGGACCTCGAAGGGCGGCGAATCCCAGCCGAAGAATTTTCTGGCGCCGGCGATTTCCTCGGTGCCGAGCGGCGAGCCATGCGCCTTGTTGGTGCCGGCCTTGGTCGGTGCGCCGAAGCCGATCGTCGTCTTGCAGGCAATCATCGTCGGCTTGTCGGAGTGGCGGGCCGCTTCGATGGCATAGGCGATCGCTTCCGGGTCCTGGCCGTCGATATGGCTGGCGTTCCAGCCGGACGCCTGGAAGCGGGCGACCTGGTCGGTGTTGTCGGCCAGCGACACCGGGCCATCGATCGAGATGTTGTTGTTGTCCCAGAAGACGATCAGCTTGTTCAGCTTCAGATGTCCGGCAAGCGCGATGGCTTCCTGGGATACGCCTTCCATCAGGCAGCCGTCGCCGGCCAGCACATAGGTGTAGTGGTCGACGAGATCGTTGCCGAAAGCGGCATTCATGATGCGCTCGCCGAGTGCGAAGCCGACCGAATTGGCAAGGCCCTGGCCGAGTGGGCCTGTCGTCGTCTCGATGCCGGCGGCATGGCCGTATTCCGGGTGGCCCGCGGTCCTCGACCCCAATTGGCGGAACTGCTTGATCTGGTCGATGGTGATGTCTTCGTAGCCGGTCAGATAGAGCAGCGAGTAAAGCAGCATCGAGCCGTGGCCGGCCGACAGGATAAAGCGATCGCGGTCCGGCCAATGCGGGTTCTTCGGATCGTATTTGAGAAAGCGGGTGAACAGCACCGTGGCGATGTCGGCGCAGCCCATGGGCAATCCGGGATGGCCGGAGTTTGCCTTCTCCACAGCGTCCATGGCGAGAAAACGGATCGCGTTGGCCATCCGGTCATGTTGTTCGCGCGAAGTCATGCTTCCTCCAAAATGGGGGTTTGGGCCTTGGGAAAGCCGTTGAAAAGGTGCGCGACACATAGCAGGCGCGGCCTTTTAGTCAACAAATCGGTGTGCTTTTGCCGGTCTTGTGATGGCCATGCGCGACTTACATTAGCGTTAGCAGGGGACAGTCGCGACAGCTTTATTGACGTGCGGTTCACACGACGCGTAATGTTTCAGGGATAACGCGTTCTGAACGTGGATGATTCGGTGATGGGCAGGGCGCAGGACGAAAGCCATGACCGGGGAAACGACCCTCAAAGAAGTCATTGCCAGGCTGGGTAAGGCCATCGAAGGGCTGGAAAACGCCGTCGCGGCCAAGCTCGAGCACGAGCGGGACTATTCGGAAGCCGAGGCCGAAGTGCAGCGGATGAACGCCGACCGCTCGCGGCTGGCGCAGGAGCTCGACAATTCCGAGGCTCGCGCCGAACGGCTGGAAGATGCCAACAAGGAAGTGTCGCGAAGGCTGGTGACAGCGATGGAAACCATCCGCGCGGTACTGGACAGGTAGGCCAATGGCACAAGTCACGGTTTCCATCGACGGCAAGCAGTATCGGATGGCCTGCGACGAGGGCCAGGAAGAGCATCTGATCGATCTTGCAGAGCGCTTCGACCGCTATGTCTCGCATCTGAAGGATTCTTTTGGCGAGATCGGCGACCAGCGGCTGACCGTGATGGCCGGCATCATGGTCATGGACGAGCTTTCGGAACTGCAAAAGCGGGTCAAGGGCATGGAAAGCGAAGTGCTGACGCTGCGCAAGACGCGCGACGATGCACTGACCAAGGCCGACAAGAACGATTCCGTGCTGACCGGGGCGCTCGGCGCACTGGCCCAGCGCATGGAAGACCTGGCGACGACGCTGGCAGTGAACAAGGCGTAGCGCGTCGCGTCGCCTCATTGACGCGACGTCACTTAACGGCGGAATGGGCAGCGTCTGAGCCGAACAGTCGTCGGAAATGCCTGCGCGTTTAACCAACCCTCCGGGGCTTTTTCGCCAGCGCGGAAATCGCTGCTGTATTTCCCACCTAAGTGACAAAAATTTTTTGAGGCCGGCCACTATCCTAGCGTCAACAGCCACTTGAAGGATGACGCCGCAGTGTTAGAAAGGCAAGCAGCGCGGCTGGGTCGTTCAATGCCAGCGGCAAGCCAAACAGGTAGGGACACGCCATGAGCCTTCGTATCAACGATATCGCCCCGGACTTCACCGCTGAGACTACGCAAGGACCAATCAGCTTCCATGAATGGATCGGCGACGGCTGGGCTGTATTGTTCAGCCATCCGAAGAACTTTACGCCGGTTTGCACGACCGAACTCGGCACGATGGCCGGGCTCGAAGGCGAGTTCAGGAAGCGCAACGTCAAGATCATCGGCATCTCGGTCGATCCTGTCGAAAGCCATGGAAAGTGGCAGAACGACATCAAGACCGCGACCGGCCATTCGGTGAACTACCCGCTGATCGGCGACAAGGATCTCAAGGTCGCCAAGCTTTACGAGATGCTGCCGGCGGGTGCCGGCGAGAGCTCGGAAGGCCGCACGCCCGCCGACAATGCCACGGTGCGTTCGGTTTACGTCATCGGGCCCGACAAGAAGATCAAGCTGGTTCTCACCTATCCGATGACGACCGGCCGCAACTTCGACGAAATCCTGCGCGCGATCGATTCCATGCAGCTGACCGCCAAGCACCAGGTGGCGACGCCGGCGAACTGGAAGCAGGGCGAGGACGTCATCATCACCGCTGCCGTCTCCAATGAGGATGCCATCAAGCGCTTCGGCGCCTATGAGACGATCCTGCCATATCTCAGGAAAACCAAGCAGCCTTCCGCCTGAGCAGGCAGAGGCGGCACGGAGAATTTTCGGTTTTCCTGGTCGTGTGAGTATGGGGTGCTTGACGGCGCCTGGTTGACGGACAACCATGCCTTTCATTTGCCGTGGCAGAGAAAGTCATTCCTGCCACGGTGAGGATCAAGGGGGCTGGGATTGGACGCATTATCGGCCAGGTCGCAGGTCACCGGCTTCTATGACAAGCCGAGCGGGTCCGTCCAGTATGTGGTCGCCGACATGGCGACCCGCAAATGCGCCATCATCGATCCGGTGCTCGACTTCGACGAAAGGTCCGGTGCAACGGCAACGAAAAACGCCGACGCCCTGCTCGACTTCGTCAGGGAAAGCGGGCTGGAGGTCGAGTGGATCCTCGACACGCATCCGCATGCCGATCATTTCTCCGCCGCCCATTATCTGAGGGGGAGAACCGGAGCGCCGACGGCAATCGGCGAAAAGGTCATCGACGTCCAGAAATTGTGGAAGGTGATCTACAACTGGCCGGAATTCCCCGCCGACGGTTCGCAATGGGACAGGCTGTTCGCCGACGGCGCGCCTTTTTCGGTCGGCGGCCTTCCGGCAAGAGTGCTGTTCTCGCCGGGCCATACGCTGGCCTCGATCACTTACGTCGTCGGCGACGCCGCCTTCATCCACGACACGCTGTTCATGCCGGACAGCGGCACCGCCAGGACGGACTTTCCCGGCGGCAGTGCCGAGCGGCTCTGGCACTCGATCGAGGACATCCTGGCGCTGCCGGACGAGACACGTCTGTTCGTCGGTCACGACTACCAGCCGGGCGGTCGCGAAGCGCGCTGGGAAAGCACGGTCGCGGAGCAGAAAGCCGGCAACATCCATGTTGCCGGCTGCAAGACGGAAGCCGACTTCGTCGCGCTCCGCCAAGCCCGCGACAGGACGTTGCCGATGCCGCGGCTGATCCTGCACGCGCTGCAGGTCAATATGAATGGCGGACGCCTGCCGGAACCGGAATCCAATGGGCGGCGCTATCTGAAATTTCCGCTCGATTGCCTGTGAGGAGATGGGTCGCTGGCACTACAATGCCATTCAGACTCGGCGCCGCCCTCATCGTTCTGCGATGGTCATCCAAGTTATTGATCCTGATTCGATTTTTGCGATGTTTGCATCCGATAGGTCTATGCAGGAAGACGGTGGCGGCAGCCGGATGAGGAGCGGCGCAGACGCCAGCTAAATGTTTAGTCCAGCGTCAGGGTTTTGTTCGGCGGGCTAAATGTTCATACGTGATTTGCCAAGGGTCGCTCTCGGAAGATCTCTCCTCGCCGATCCAATGGAAGCTGTTGGCAGTGATCTCGGTGAAACGCCATCGAGTTTTCAGACCGCGCGAGTCATTGCCGAGCTGGACAATGTCCTTACCCTCGGCCCGCCCGATCTGGCGCGAGTGATCCCGGTTGAGCGGGTCGTTCCATATGATATGCCAACCATCGATCCCAGGGTCGAAGATGCGCAAGGTCGTACCATACATCGTCGACGGCGCAGGGCGCTTGGGCCTGATCCAAACGTCCTGAATCGCGCGGCCTTCGAGCACCCAGCCAAAATGGCATTCGCCATTCCATTTCTGGATTGTGCCGTCGTCGAGGTAGTGGACCGAGTCCATGTCCCAGCTTCCAATCAGCCATCCATACAGGTCCATGTCTTTCGCTCGGTCGGCTGCGGGACCTTCGGATCCGAGAGCGGCCAGAAACGGAGAAATCGTCATCGTCATACTGCCTTTCGTTTCCAATAGGCTCAACTGCCCGGCGCGGCCCCGGCGTCCGTTGTCGCCCCCGCCTGCCGCAAGCGCCGGGTTTTGAAATGCCCCGGTCGGCGCGGAACATTGCCGCTACAGCTTGCAGCGTTGCGGTTTTCAGGGCTTGGGGAAAATTGCGATAATACCGCTGTGGATGAGATCGTCTGCGGACGCCATGGCGAGACTACTGAGCAATTACGACGGCGGATCGGACATCCGCAAAAGGCGCCGCGGAACCGGCAACCCTCTAAAAAGAAACGGCGGCGCCAGTTACCTGACGCCGCCGTTATTTGTTTCTACCGGAAGGCCTTACGCGGCCGGCTGCGCCTCGATGGTGCGCAGCGCCTGCGTCTGGCGCTTGGCTGCGGCCTTGACCGCGTCCTGCACCTTCTCGAAGGCGCGCACCTCGATCTGGCGCACGCGCTCGCGGCTGATATCGAACTCGGCCGACAGCTCTTCAAGCGTCAACGGCTCATCGGCGAGGCGGCGCGCCTCGAAGATGCGGCGTTCGCGGTCGTTGAGCACGGCAAGGGCGCCCGACAGCATGCCGCGCCGGTTTTCCAGCTCGTCCTGCTCGATCAGCATCTCTTCCTGGCTTTCGTGGTCGTCGACCAGCCAGTCCTGCCATTCGCCGGACTCGCCTTCACTGGCCCGGATGGGCGCATTGAGCGAGGCGTCGCCCGACAGACGGCGGTTCATCGACACGACTTCCGCTTCCGAGACGTTCAGCCGGGTGGCAATCTCGGTGATCTGGTCGGGCTTCAAATCGCCTTCGTCGAGCGCCTGGATCTTGCCCTTCACCTTGCGCAGGTTGAAGAACAGGCGCTTCTGGTTGGCGGTGGTGCCCATCTTGACCAGGCTCCACGAGCGCAGGATGTATTCCTGGATCGAGGCCTTGATCCACCACATCGCATAGGTGGCGAGACGGAAGCCGCGCTCCGGTTCGAATTTCTTGACGGCCTGCATCAGGCCGACATTGCCTTCCGAGATCACCTCACCGATCGGCAGGCCATAGCCGCGATAGCCCATGGCGATCTTGGCGACGAGCCGAAGGTGGCTGGTGACGAGCTTGTGCGCAGCCGTGGTGTCCTCATGCTCGGCGTAGCGCTTGGCGAGCATGTACTCTTCCTGCGGCTGAAGCATCGGAAAGCGGCGGATTTCTTCCAGGTAGCGGCTGAGACCGCCTTCGCCGGAAACGATACTGGGTAATGACTGGGCCATGATAGCGCCCCCTCTCTATTGGAGTGATGCCCCCGAAACGCGGCGGGCATGTGGCGCGAATGCCAAAGGCACATTCGCGCCAACCGACATATATAGGAACAAAACCAGAAAGACAGGCATTTGTTCAACACGAAACAGTGTGTCACGTTGAAGTGAACAACGCCGGTCAGGTTTTCAGGTGGTTGGTTCAGAGCTTGCGGAAGCCGTCGACGAGTTCCTCCATGTCCCACGGTATCGGTGCTTCGAACCTCATCGTTAGATGGGTATCCGGATGCCGAAATGCAAGGAGGCGGGCGTGCAAAGCTTGTCGCGGAAACGCCTTTACCTTGCTTCTTAGCGGCTCGGGCAACCGATTGGCCTTGGTGCGGAAAGCCTGGCCGTATTCGGGGTCGCCAATCACCGGATGGCCGATATGGGCCATGTGGACGCGTATCTGGTGAGTGCGACCGGTTTCCAGCCGGCATTCGACCAGGCTCGCCGTGGCGAATTCCTGCTGCTGCTCGCCAAAGCGCTCAACGACGGTGAAATGCGTGACGGCGTGGCGGGCATCGTCGCGGCCTTGCGGCACCACGGCGCGGCGTACCCGGTCGGCGGCGCGGCCGAGCGGCGCGTCGACCGTCCCGGTCGGCCTTGCCGGTATGCCCCAGACCAACGCCAGATACGCCCGCTCGAGATCGCCGGTCAGGCCGTGGTCGGCAAAGGCCTCCGACAACGCCTTGTGGGCGCGATCGGTCTTGGCGACGACCATGACGCCGCTGGTCTCCTTGTCGAGGCGGTGGACGATGCCCGGCCGTCTCACGCCGCCGATGCCGGACAGGCTGTCGCCGCAATGATGGATCAGCGCGTTGACCAGCGTGCCGGTCCAGTTGCCGGCGCCGGGATGTACGACCAGCCCGGCCGGCTTGTTGATGACGATCAGCTCGCTGTCCTCGTAGAGGACGTCCAGCGCAATATCTTCGCCTTGCGGCTCCGCCGGTTCCGGCTCCGGCATGTCGACCGACACGCTGTCACCTTGTGCCATCTTGCGCTTCGTTTCGCTGGCTGGCCTGCCGCCGATCCTGACGGCGCCCTGCTTTATCAGCATCTGTACCCGGCTGCGCGACATGTCGGGGCCGAGCCTGGCCGCCAGCCATTGGTCGAGCCGCTGGCCGGCCGCATCGGCGCCCGCCTCCAGCACGATCGGTCCGGCCCCTATTAATTGTCTGACCTCTTCGTTATGAGCGCTCATCGAAAACAGTTCCGGAATCTGCTGCCATGGCCCGGCCGCTTGCCGACGAAGACGAGGAAAAGCCGCTCGACCCCGAGGTCGAAAAGGTGCGGAGGAAGCTCGTCCGCTTCGTCGCCATCAATCTCGGCCTGCTGTTCCTCGCCCTTATGGTGGTGATCGCGGCGCTTGTCTACAAAGCGCGCAACGCGCCGCCTGCCGCCCCTCCGCTGAGCAGCGACATCCAGGTGCCGATCGGCGAAACGGTCAACGGCGACATCGTGCTGCCGGTCGGCGCCAGGGTGATCAGCCAATCGCTGTCCGGCAATCACCTGTCGATCGACACCGAGCTGCCCGACGGCAGCCGCGCCATCTTCGTCTATGACATTACCGAGCGCCGCATCGTCGGCCGTTTTTCGATCAGGAACAAATGACCGGTTTTGCCGAACACCGCAGCATTGCCACGGTCGCGCTTGTCGTCGCAAATTATGACGAGGCGATCTCGTGGTATGTCGACCGGCTGGGTTTTGTGGTCGCCGAAGATGTCGACCTCGGCGGCGGCAAACGCTGGGTCACGATCACGCCGGGCAACGGGCAGGGCGCGCGGCTGCCTCTCGCCGAGGCATCCGGCGATGCGCAAAGGCACGCCGTCGGCAACCAGACCGGCGGGCGGGTCTTTTTGTTCCTCGAAACCGACGATTTTGCCCGTGACCATGCGCTGATGCTCGAAAAGGGCATCGAATTCCGTGAGGCGCCCCGGCACGAGACCTATGGCACTGTGGCGGTTTTCGCCGATCTCTATGGAAATCTCTGGGACCTGATCGAGCCAAAACGCTAGGCTTGCAGCGGATATTTCACCGGCGCGATCGGCAGCCTTAACCCTAGTTGCTTTTTGCCAGCCGTCAGCCTATATCGCCGGTTCTTGAACGCGCCCATCGTCTAGCGGTCAGGACACCGCCCTCTCACGGCGGGAACAGGGGTTCGATTCCCCTTGGGCGTACCAAGTAATCTCACAATGGTTGTAATACACCGGCATCGGTCAGGGTCAGGCCGGGTTCTCTGCTTCTGGCGCAGCGCCGGCAATTGAATTAGCATCACGTCACAAACCATGAGCCGGGAGGCTCAAACCGGCGCACAGAACGCCGGGCAGGGAACGCTCGGCAGGCCGGATAGGCGATCAGCCGTATCCGTAATGCGGATGCCGACCATGTGGAGCGCTGCCGCAAATTGATCGGCGCGGACCGATACGGTTCGTGCCGATGAGGAGATGCCACGGGAGGAAGGCAATGCAAAAACTGCAATCGCAGGGCGTTCATCACATCACGCTGGTCGGCGCCGGGCGTCAGACCTCGATCGATTTCTGGGAGGGCGTGCTCGGCATGCCTTTCATCTTCGAGCAGCCCAATCTCGACAAGGCAAGCGAAAGCCATCTCTATTTCGATCCGGGCGACGGCCGGCTGATCACCGTCTTCACCGACGAAAGCCGCACGCCGGTCAAGCGGCGCACGCCAACCGATACTGGCTGCGTCCATCACATCGCTTTCGCGGTGTCGCGCGTCACCTTCTTGCAGGCGGTCGCCCGGCTCAACGAGCGTGAAATCAAGCACAGCGGCGTCAAGGATCGCGGCTTCATGGACTCGATCTATTTCGAGGATCCGCTCGGCCTTCTGATCGAGCTCGCCTCCTACCGTTTCGAGCCGCCGGTGGGCTTCACCCATGCCGACGTGCTGATGCAGGCGCACAAGATCCGCGTCGCGCGCGGCGATTACAACATCGCCGAAGTGCACCTTGCCGATGCGATCCAGGCGCTTGTCGAGCACTTGCGCGCAACCTTGTCGGAGGATCGCGCACCGAAAAATCCATACTGACGACACGCCAAACAAAGGGAGGACATAATGGCAAAGACAGCAACGAAGAGTGCGAAAAAGCCCGCCGCCAAGGCAGCCAAACCAGGAGCGAAGCCGGCGGCCAAAGCCGCCGCCAAGTCAGCGGCGAAAGTGGCAAAGCCGGCGACGAAGGTCTCCGGCAAAAAGCCCGCGAAGGCCAAGGCGAAGCCTGCGAAAAAGCCGGCGCTCACGCTCAGCATGCTGAAGCCCAGCGTCAACAATATGAGCGTTCGGGTGTTTGCACGCGCCGCCGGGCTCGATCATTCCGAAACCGACGTTTGGGGCCTCACGCGCTCGCCCGAATATATGGCGCGAAACCCGGCCCATCTTACGCCGATGATCGAGGACAAGGGCCTGCCGAGAGGTGTCTTGTGGGAAAGCTGCGCCATCATGCAGTATCTCGCCAACAAGCACGGGCTGGAGAAATTATATCCCAAGGCGCCGGCCAAGCGGGCAATGATCGACAGCGCCATGTTCTACCTGATCGGCACGCTCTACCCCTATGTGGCGCGCGCCACATATCCTGTACTGAATTTCCCGCAATATGCCGGCGAGGTCGGCCACAGCGACGCTCATCCCGACAAGAAGTCGGAAGCCCAGAAGGCCGCTATAGAAGCGATAGCCGAGCCGCTGGAGGTGTTTCACAGCTTCTTCAGGAACGGCAAGCCGTTCATCGGCGGCAAGAACCCGTCGATCGCCGACATCCGTTTGGCGGCGACGCTCGAGTTCCTCGCCGTCATCGACTACGCGCTGCCCCAATGGGCAAAAGACTATATGGCGGCGATCGAGAAGAAGCTCGGCAAGGCCTATGCCGACCCGGCCGCCGACGTGCGCGGCTATATCGCCTATGTGCGGTCGCAGGCCAACGCCTGAGGCACAAGCCAATAGCGGTCGTCCGCACGTCTGCAGGAGCCGGTAATGAACTGGGGATTTTCTTAATCTCCCCTGTTTGCACGATGTGGGGAGCTTAAGGTTTCGTTAACCTAAACCCTTTCTACTGAATCCACCTCCAGCCCGCGACCACGGATGTACTGGCGCGGATGGAAAGCAAAGGTCGGCTGCGCGCCGGCCTTTTGCTTATTTCAGCCCCTGTCGAAGTTGCGCCAGACGGCGTTTCACGACGCCTGCATGGCTGATGAAACGCGTCGCCGCCATCTTGTCATCGCCGCTGTCGGCCCTACCATCGAAGTTCGTCCCGTCCTCGAGGGCGGTTCAAGGACAGAGGCCCTGCCATGAAAAGCATTGCTGGAATGATGGTGATTGCAGGCGCCATGCTGGTGGGCGCAACCGGTCAATCGAATGCAGCGACGCTCAACACCATGCCCGAGGTCGGGGCTGCCATCCAGGCGTGCTGGACCCCTCCGGCGAATGCCGGGAATTCCACCGTCACCCTGAGCTTCAGCTTCAGGCGCGATGGCACGCTGATCGGCCGGCCCAAGCCGACCGCCATCCGCGTCGCCGGCGAGGAGAAGACGCGCCAAGCTTTTGTCGACGCGGCGGTCGCGGCCGTGGACCATTGCCTGCCGTTGAGCTTTTCACCGGCGCTGGCTCAAGGCATCCCGGGCAAGGTGTTCACTCTGCAATTCAACTCGCCCAAACAAGAACAGGTTGCACCGCGAGTGAAGGCTTCGCCTTGATCTTTTCCGACAACCGGATTCCACTTTTCGGGACCTAATGCATGTCGCGCAAAAGTGTGCAGCGGTTTTGCGACAACGACATGCATTAGACAAGAACCTAAGCGCGTCGCATGAGGCCCGGTCGACCGCGATGCGCTTTAGTGGCGCCTTCGTCTCGCCTCGACATGTCGCGCCAGTTCCGGCATCTCGAAGACATAGTCGCTCCAGGCCGATTCCGGTATCTGGCCGGCAAGATAGCACTCCAGCAAAAGCCCCTGCTCGTGGTCGAGTGGCCTCGGTGCGCGTTCATGGTCCAACCCAAGTGAATGGAACAGATTCCTGGTCAGGTCCGCGACAGTGAAGTGGATCGACATTTGCGGTCTCCTCCTTTGGCCGCTCAACGCCGATCCCAGGGCTAAGGTTTCAGCAACGGCCGGCCGGTAACGCCGGATTGATCGCGATGCCGAACCCGCCGCGCGTATCAAACTTCGCCGTGGCGGGCGTCCGCCGGCGTTGCTGCCGGTTCGTCTCAATCTTGAAATAAAAATGTAATATTGAATTTACACGAGTGGATCTAATACACTAGAGCTAAAGTCTCTGGTGGCGGTTTGATCTACTTCAATTAGGAAAAACTGATTTAGCTAGTACTTATCCATAGTCGACAAAGAAATCCTGTTCTTGGTGCAACAAGGATAATGGTCGTTCCAGTGACACGCTTCTGGCCCCTCACGATTCTGATGCTGGTGTCGGCAATAGCCGTTGCGCTCGGCACATCCTTCTCCTACGCGGATAGCTGCGGTGCCATCAGGAGCCAATTGCTTTCGGCGGGGCGCAGCGGCGGGACCAGCCCCGAGCTTGCCCAACTGCGCCGGCAACTCGCCGCGATTCAAAAGCTTGAGAGACAACGCAGATGCACGGCGAAAACGGCCGGCTTCTTCTTCAATCCCTGCGCCGACCTGGTCAGCAGCAAGGCGGAGGTGCAACGGCAGATCGCCAGACTGTCGAATTCGAGCAGGGACACGTCCAGATTGAAGGCCAGGTTTGTCGCGCTGGGCTGCGCCGCCCCCGCTGCCAAGAAACAGCCGGCGCAGCAACACACGGCACCCAAGGCCCAGTCCGCAGGCACAACAATTGGCGGCAATCGGATGCTGTTTTGCGTTCGCTTGTCGGACGGATATTTCTTCCCCGCGCCAAAATCGCAGTTCGCCAAGGGCGACGATCTGAAGGAAACGGTCGATCAGTGTCGCTACATCTGCGACGATGCCGGCGTCGACCTCTATACGCTGAGCGACGCCACTCGCGAGACCGAGGAGATGGTCGCGCTCGAGTCGGGAAAACCCTATGTGGAGCTACCTGCCGCGTTCCGGTACCGCGACGACGCGAACTTCAAGGCCTGCGACGTCAAGCGCTATTACCGGCGCGTCGCCGAGCTCAGGGCACGAACCGTGACACCGGCCAACATGAGCAACGCCATCATTCCGTTGCCGACGGCAAAGCCGGATCTTGGCGTCGTCGCGGAAATTCCTGAATCCGGGATCGAAACTGCCGGTGCCGCTCTCGCAGGGGCAAAAACGCCGGTTTTCGAGGTGCCAGGGATTGCCCAGCATCAGTCGATCGAGAAAGCGATCGGCGCGCGGCCGGTGAGAGTGGTCGGGCCGGCCTTTTTCCCGGCGGACTGACCAGGGCGGGCGATGTTCCGAGACGGCTGGCCGGATAGCCGCTTCAAGGCCTGGAGCCGTACGCATCGACGGACGTCGGCTGGTTATTCGCAGACCATGCGGGCCCGTTTGCCGGGCTCGCTGACATTCTTGCAAGTTAGCGGCTTCGTCGGCTCCGGCGACAGCATGGGCGGGTTGTTGGTGACCCTCCTCCGAGGCGTTGCAACGGAAGCCGCGCTCCTGCGCACCGCCGGCCTTTTCGGCGTTTGCGGCGCCACTGGAAAGACGTCGGTCTCCAGTTGCGACTGTTCGGCTTGCGCCTGCGGCGAAGGCCTGTCCCAGAAACGGCGAACATCGAGCGGCTTGGGAATGATGACGGTGCCGTCATAGCTGCGCGCGCAGCCGCTTCCCAGAGGCAGCGCCAGGCACAGGAAGACAGGCAGAATCCGTCGAGACATCAGCAATACCCCTGCAAGCTTATAACGCTGCTTCGGCCTAACCGACAACCGGCGGAATAGGGCGAAGGGAGTAGATACCGTGAAGTAGAGTCGTCGCACTTCCAGTCGAAGGCGTTGCTCGAAGATCGAGCGCCGGGTCGGGCGCGGATGGAGGTCCAGCGCGAGTTAGAACCTTGCGATTCGTCAACGCTTCCAGCGTAAGGCCATGGTGCGATCGCACCATACCAAAGCTGCGCTCAGTGGCGACAATGGGATATTCGAAGTTCCGCTCCTCCAGTTACGGGCGGGAGCAGCGACCGCCGGCAAGAAACAGGGTCAGATTTACCCCAACGGACCTGTTTCGGCGATGGCGCGGCCATGACACGTTCTGGCTGCATGCAACGCGCTCCCGTCCGGCTTTTTTCTTTTAAAGCCGGTGGCTACGATCGCCGAGCAGACGATGCCGGCCGGAATTCACGCAAGCTGCTGATTCCAGCGGCAAACCGCGGCCCATGCCGACAAAGCCCGCGGCCGCTCCTTCTTAACCCGGCTGGGCGCCGTTACCGGAGCGACATGAAACTGTCATGCGACTGTAATAATCGGGGGCTATTGGCCTCAGCGGGCGCCGGAGGAATGGCGCCGAGAGACCATATTCCGAACAGGAGCAGGCCACATGAGACATTTCATCCGCTCGGCGGCCGTTGCGATTGCAATGGCTGCGGCGACGACCACCCTCACCCTGTCCGCCGCGCTCGCCGCGGACATCTCCGGCGCCGGCGCCACCTTCCCCTACCCGATCTATGCGAAGTGGGCCGACACCTACAAGAAAGACACCGGCGTTGGCCTTAACTACCAGTCGATCGGTTCCGGCGGCGGCATCAAGCAGATCAAAGCCAAGACCGTTACCTTCGGCGCTTCGGATGCGCCGCTCAAGGGCGACGAGCTTGAAGCGACCGGACTGGCTCAGTTCCCGATGGTGATGGGCGGCATCGTTCCCGTCGTCAATCTCGAAGGCATCAAGCCGGGCGAGTTGGTTCTCGACGGCCCGACGCTGGCCGACATCTTCCTCGGCAAGATCACGAGCTGGGATGACGAAGCGATCAAGAAGCTTAATCCGGACGTCAAGCTGCCTTCGCAGGCGATCGCGGTCGTTCACCGTTCCGATGGTTCGGGCACGACGTTCAACTTCACCTATTACCTCGGCGACGTCAGCGCGGACTGGAAAGAAAAGGTCGGCGTCGACAAGGCCGTGGAATGGCCGGTCGGCATCGGCGCCAAGGGCAATGAGGGCGTTGCCAACAACGTTTCCCAGACCGGCGGCGCGATCGGTTATGTCGAATATGCCTACGCCAAGCAGAACAAGCTCACCCACACCGATATGATCAACAAGGACGGCAAGAAGGTCGAGCCCACCGCGGCGGCGTTCTCGGCGGCAGCGGCCAATGCCGACTGGAGCTCGCAGCCGGGCTATGGTGTCATCCTCGCCAACGAGCCGGGCGCCGAGTCCTGGCCGATGACGGCGGCAACGTGGATCCTGCTCTACAAGAAGCCGGATGATGCCGCGACCACCGGCGAAGCGCTCAAATTCTTCGCCTGGGCATACGACAAGGGCGACGAGATGGCCGGCGAGCTGGACTACGTTCCGATGCCCGAAAAGGTGGTTGAGAGCGTCAAGGCCATGTGGGCCAAGGAAGTCGTCGGCGACGACGGCAAGCCGCTCTACTCGGCTATGTAATCTCCTCCAGGGAGGGCGTCGATGGCGCCCTCCCTGTTGCCTTCAATCGCGAGGACCCAATGACCATCGCTTCCGATGCCATGCCATCATCTGCAGCAGCCCGGGCCAGGGAAGCTACGGTGCGGCGCTTCGCGCTCACAGATGCCCTATTCCGCGGACTCACCCGCGCTTCCGCAATTCTTGTGCTGGTCATCCTCGGCGGTGTCGCGATCTCGCTGTTTGCCGGCTCATGGCAGGCGCTGTCGTCGTTCGGTTTTTCTTTCCTGACGACTGAAAGCTGGAATCCGGTCACGGAAAAATTTGGCGCACTGGCGCCGATCTACGGCACCCTGGTCACGGCGGCCATCGCCATCCTGATCGCGGTTCCGATCGGCATCGGCATTGCAGTCTTTCTCACCGAGCTCTGCCCGCGCCCGCTCAGGCGCCCGATCGGCATAGCGGTCGAGCTGTTGGCCGGCATTCCTTCGATCATCTACGGCATCTGGGGCCTGTTCGTGTTCGCGCCGTTCCTGCAGACGGCGATACAGCCCTTCATCATCAACGTCTTCCACGGCGTGCCGGGACTATCCAGCCTTTTCGCTGGCCCTCCTTACGGCATCGGCCTTCTGACCTCGGCGCTGATCCTTGCCATCATGGTGCTGCCCTTCATCACCTCGATCACCAAAGACGTCTTCGATACGGTGCCGGCGGTGCTGAAGGAATCGGCCTATGGCATCGGTTGCACGACCTGGGAAGTGACCCGGCGCGTGGTCATTCCCTATACCCGCATCGGCATCATGGGCGGCGTCATGCTTGGCCTCGGCCGGGCGCTCGGCGAGACCATGGCGGTGACCTTCGTCATCGGCAACGCCCACCGCATCAGTGCCTCCCTGTTCGCGCCGGGCACGACGATCTCGGCGACCATCGCCAATGAATTCACCGAGGCCGACGGCGACCTCTACACCTCCTCGCTGGTTTCGCTCGGCCTGATCCTCTTCGTCATCACCTTCCTGATCCTTGCCGCCGCCCGCTATATGCTGATGCGGATCGACGCCCGTACGGGAGCCTGACCGATGTCGACATCCTCATCGCTCCACAGCCGCCGCAAAGCCAGGAATTCGGTGATGATGGCGCTTTGCGTCGTCGCCGCCGGCATCGGGCTTGCCTGGCTGGCGCTCATCCTCGGCGCACTGGTCTATAAGGGCACAGCCGGGCTTTCGCTCGCGGTCTTCACCGAGATGACGCCACCACCGGGCGAGGCCGGCGGCCTGCTCAATGCCATCGCGGGCAGCCTGCTGATGACGATCATCGCCGTTGTCGTCGGCACGCCGATCGGCGTGCTGGCGGGAACCTACATGGCCGAGTATGGACGCTTTTCGCGCATCACCACCGTCGTCCGCTTCATCAACGACATCCTGTTGTCGGCGCCGTCGATCATCATCGGCTTGTTTGTCTATGAGCTGATGGTGCGGCCAATGGGACATTTCTCGGCCATTGCCGGCGCCGTTGCGCTTGCCATCCTGGTCATTCCGGTGGTCGTGCGCACCACTGAAGACATGCTCAACCTGGTGCCGAACGCGTTGCGTGAAGCCGGTGCCGCGATCGGCGCGCCACGCTGGGTGGTGATCCGTTCGGTCGCCTACCGCGCCGCATTGTCCGGCATCGTCACCGGCATATTGCTGGCGATAGCACGCATTTCCGGCGAGACGGCGCCGCTGCTCTTCACCGCGCTCAACAACCAGTTCTGGAGCAGCAATATCAACGCGCCGATGGCCAGCCTGCCGGTGACCATCTTCCAGTTCGCTCTCAGCCCTTACGAGGAATGGCAGCAACTGGCGTGGACCGGCGCACTCATAATCACCCTGACGGTTCTGGGCTTGAGCATCCTCGCCCGCAGCCTTACCGGACGCAGAGAGGACAGATGACACAGATGTTGTCCCCAGACATGACGATGGCCGAAACGGTCGTCGAGAAGACGAAGATCGAGGTCAAGAATCTCAACTTCTACTACGGCCAGAGCAAGGCGCTGAAGGACATCAGCCTGTCACTGCCTGAGCGCAGTGTCACGGCCTTCATCGGCCCTTCGGGGTGCGGGAAATCGACGCTGCTGCGTGTGTTCAACCGCATCTATGAGCTCTACCCAAAACAGACGGCCGAGGGCCAGGTGCTGCTCGACGGCAAGAACATTCTCGACCGGTCGCAGGATCTCAACCTCCTCAGGACCAAGATCGGCATGCTGTTCCAGAAGCCGACGCCGTTCCCGATGTCGATCTACGAGAACATCGCCTTCGGCGTCAGGCTCTACGAGAACCTCGGCAAGTCCGAGATGGACGGCCGCGTCGAACAGGCGTTGAAGCGCGCCGCGCTGTGGAGCGAGGTCAAGGACAAGCTCAACGCCAGCGGCTTGAGCCTGTCCGGCGGCCAGCAGCAGCGGCTCTGTATCGCCCGCACCGTGGCCGTGAAGCCGGAAGTCATTCTGCTCGACGAACCGGCTTCGGCCCTCGACCCGCTGTCGACTGCCAAGATCGAGGAACTGATCGACGAATTGCAAGCCGACTATACGATCGTCATCGTCACCCACAACATGCAGCAGGCGGCGCGCGTGTCGCGCCAGACCGCCTTCATGTATCTGGGTGAACTGGTCGAGTTCGACCGGACCGAGAAGATCTTCACGTCGCCCCGCGAGAAGCGCACGCAGGACTACATCACTGGCCGCTTCGGCTGAGCCGTTCCGATCATGCATATGAGGACAGGACCATGGGCGAACACACAGTCGCTTCTTTCGACGAGGATCTCGAGCAGATCAGCAAGCTGATCCGCGACATGGCCGACCTCGCCGGTTCGATGGTCGGCGGGGCGACCAAGGCCCTGTTGAATTCCGACAACGTGCTGGCGCAACGCGTCGTTTCCGACGACGCCATCATGGATGCGCGTCAACGCGAACTGGACGACCGCGCCATCACCCTGATCGCCAAACGCCAGCCGATGGCCCACGATCTTCGCCATGTGGTCGGAGCGATCCGCATGGCGGGCGACCTCGAACGCATCGGCGACCTTGCCAAGAATATCGCCAAGCGCGTGAGTGCGGTCGGCCTCAGCGCCACGCCGCGGGACCTGTCGCATTCCATCGACGCGATGGCGCAGCTGGTTCTCATCCAGGTGCAGGGTGTCATCGAGGAATATGCTGCAGGCGATGCGGCCGCGTTGGCCAAGCTGCGTGCCGCCGACGAGCGCATCGACGTCAAATACACGTCCGTGTTCCGCGAGCTGTTGACCTACATGATGGAAGATCCGCGCAACATCACCGCTTGCACGCACCTGCTGTTCTGCGCCAAGAATCTGGAGCGGATCGGCGACCATGTCACCAACATCGCCGAAAATGCGTATTATGTGCTGACCGGCGAGCAATTGCCGGTCAATCGTCCGAAGCAGGACGAAACGACAATGTCCGCACCGGTGACATGATGGGGGTGCCCAGCCGATGATCGCACCACGCATAATGGTGGTGGAGGACGAGGAGCCATTGGGTGTGCTGCTCCGCTACAATCTCGAATCCGAAGGCTACCAGGTCGAGGTGGTGACACGCGGCGACGAAGCCGAGATCCGTTTGCAGGAGAATGTGCCCGACCTTTTGGTGCTCGACTGGATGATACCAGCGGTTTCCGGCATCGAGCTCTGTCGTCGGTTGCGGGTGCGCCCCGAAACCGAGCGGCTGCCGATCATCATGCTGACCGCGCGCGGCGAGGAGAGCGACCGGGTGCGCGGGCTTTCGACCGGCGCCGACGACTATCTGGTCAAACCGTTTTCGACACCGGAATTCATGGCCAGGGTCAAGGCGCTGCTGCGGCGCGCCAAGCCGGAAGTGCTGTCCAGCGTGCTGAAGGTCGGCGACATCGTGCTCGATCGCGAATCGCACAGGGTCTATCGCAAGAAGAGCGAAATCAGGCTCGGGCCGACCGAATTCCGGCTGCTCGAGTTCATGATGCGGCATCCGGGCCGTGTCTTCTCGCGCAGCCAGTTACTCGATAATGTCTGGGGCGAGACAATCTACATCGACGAACGCACCGTCGACGTGCATGTCGGGCGGCTGCGCAAAGCCGTCAACAACGGCCGGATGCCGGATGTCATCCGCACCATCCGCGGTGCCGGCTATGCGATCAGGGAAGATTGACCCGCCTGGTCAGGCTACGTTCTTTCTGACGCTGGGCCTCATTTGCGCGCCCGGCGCGAAAATCTCCTGGTCGACGAAGCTTAGCGCCCGCATCGCGCAGCCTTCGCGGATCAGCGGCAATTCGTTCGGCTCTGTATCGAAGGAGATCGAGCCCGAATGCTGGCCGCCGGCGGTCTGGGCGATTGCCTTCCGCAAGGCCGGCTCGATCAGATCGAAGGCGGCGGCACTGGCGCCGACCATCGCGACCGGTGCCGGATCGATCAGCGCGAACAGCGAGCCGAGACCGAAACCCAGCGCTTCGCCGGCCTTGCGGTAGGCCTCGCGTTCCGGCCCATCTTTCTCGCGCGCCCGGGCCGCCAGTGCTCGCATGTCGGCGTCGCTGACGTCGGCGATCGGTTCGCTTTCTTCGCTCATCTGCCTGGCGTTGCGCCAGATGGCGTAGTTGCCGGCATAGGCCTCGATGCAGCCGCGCCGCCCGCAACGGCAGAGCGCGCCGCCCGGACGATGGATCATGTGGCCAAATTCGCCACCCGAGGAATGCGTCCCGGTGAACAGTTCGCCCTTCAGCACCAGCCCCATGCCGATGCCATGCGAAAGCAGGATGGCGATGAAGTCGTCGCGATAGCGATCCGGATTGCGCCAGCGCAAAGCCACCGCCATCATGTTGCAGTCGTTCTCCACCGTTGCCGGGATGCCGAATTCGTCCTCCAGCATGTCGGCAAAGGCGATGTCGGTCTGCGGCGTGATCGGCGACCACAGCATGGCGCGTGCAGGGGAGTCGGTAATGCCCTGAATCGCCAGGGCGATGCGGGCGACACTGCGGACGTCAAGGTCTGGATCCTGCAGCCGGCGCCGGACGATGGCCATGCATTCACGGATCAGCTCGTCGCGCGGCATGGTCAGCGTGTCCAGCCGGCGCTGTTCCTCGGCGACCACCTGTCCCGTATAGTCGATAATGGCGGCCGACAGGAAATTCAGCGACAACACCACGGTCAGCACCGCCGCCGCTTCCGGGTTGAGGGCGAGGCCGACCTGCGGACGACCGCGTTTCAACGAAACGGGCTCACTTGCCTTGCTCTCGGCGAGGATGCCTTCCCGTATCAGGTCGGAAGAGATCGCCGATATGGTCGAATGACTGAGGCCGGTAGTAGCTGCGATCTCAGTACGCGATGGCTGGCCGGCCCGGCGCACCGCCGAGATCACCATCGCCCGGTTGCGCCGGCGCAAATCGTCATGGCGGATTCCGACCGACATTGTTTTGCTTTCCTCCCGGTTGCCGCGGCCGCTCATGAACCGGAAGCCGTCGGTAATGTCCGACAAATAGTGTCGGACGCAGGCAAATAGTGTCAGATGCAGGTGGCGCTGTCATCGTTTATTCCGACGCTCGAAAAAACTCGCAGAGTCATCAAAATCCATCAGAATCGATGTTGACAGCAGCCGGAGATCGGGCCAGTATTTTTTCGAGGCTCGAAAAAATTAGAGCTTCTAAGCTGGTCTTTGAGCCAATTGGTCACGCCGTACGCGGCGCAGGGAGGATATGATGAAGAAATTCACGACCGCCATTCTGGCGGGTGTCGCCATGACGCTGGCGCTGGCGTCGGTGGCGCAGGCTAAAGACAAGGTCATCGGCGTTTCCTGGTCGAACTTCCAGGAAGAGCGCTGGAAGACCGACGAGGCCGCAATGAAGGCGGCCATTGAGGCCGCAGGCGACAAGTATATTTCCGCCGACGCACAGTCCAACCCCGGCAAGCAGCTCACCGACGTCGAGAGCCTGATCTCGCAGGGCGCCAGCGCACTGATCATCCTGGCGCAGGACGCCTCGGCCATCGGGCCGGCCGTGCAGAAGGCACTGGACGAAGGCATCCCGGTCGTCGGCTATGACCGGCTGATCGAGAACAAGGACGTGTTCTATCTGACCTTCGACAACAAGGAAGTCGGCCGCATGCAGGCCCGCGAAGTCTTCAAGGTGAAGCCGGAAGGCAACTACGTCTTCATCAAGGGTTCGGGTTCCGATCCGAATGCCGATTTCCTGTTTGCCGGTTCGATGGAGGTGCTGAAGGAGGCCATTGACGGCGGCAAGATCAAGAATGTCGGCGAGGCCTATACGGACGGCTGGCTGCCGGCCAACGCTCAGAAGAACATGGAACAGTTCCTGACCGCCAACGACAACAAGGTCGATGCCGTGGTCGCCGCTAATGACGGCACTGCCGGCGGCGTCGTCGCCGCGCTGACGGCGCAAGGGCTGGCCGGATCGGTTCCGGTTTCGGGCCAGGACGGCGACCACGCCGCGCTGAACCGCATCGCGCTCGGCACACAGACCGTGTCGGTGTGGAAGGATGCGCGCGAGCTCGGCAAGAATGCCGCCGAGATCGCCTCGCAACTGGCCGACGGCAAGCAGATGACCGACATTGCCGGCGTGAAGGATTTCACCACGCCCGGCGGCAATACCGTCAAGTCGCTGTTCCTGACCCCGGTCGCCATCACCAAGGACAACCTCAACGTCGTCATCGACGCCGGCTGGATCAAGAAAGAAGAGGTCTGCGCCGGGGTGACGGCTGGCACTGTTGCAGTCTGCAACTGAGCCGACGTTTCCGAAAAGTCCGAACGCCGCGGCCGCTCGCCGCGGCGTTTTTCCAACAAGAGTTGTTTTTCCGCTTCCGGCGGATAACTTCTAGGCTGCTTCCGGCATCCGCGGCAGACGGCAACCCGGCGGGAGAAACATCATGACCGACACGACGTCCAACACGCCGGTCGACAGCACGACAGACCGGGCACGGGAATCCGAACTCGGCATTGTTGCCCGATTTCTCAAGGCAACCGAACTCGACACGCGCATGCTCGGCATGGTCGGCGCGCTGCTGGTCATCTGGGTCGGCCTGCATGTCATTTCTAGCGTACGGCTCGGCGTCAATCCGTTCGACTTCGACAGCCGGACCTTCCTGACGCCACGCAATCTCTGGAACCTGTCGGTGCAGACTTCGGCCGTGGCCATAATGGCCGCCGGAATGGTGCTGGTTATCGTCATGCGCAATATCGACCTGTCGGTCGGCTCCGCCGAAGGCCTGATCGGCGTGGTCATGGGTTTTGCGCAGGTGCATTTCCTGGTGCGAATGGTCGGTCTGCAATTAGGCAACCCCTGGATCTGGATCCTGGCGCTGGCCATCGGCCTCGCGCTTGGCCTTCTGATCGGAGCGTTCCAGGGATACATCATCGCTTATCTCGAGGTGCCGGCCTTCATCGTGACGCTGGGCGGCCTTCTGGTCTGGCGGGGTGCCGCATGGTGGGTCGCCAGTGGGCAGACGATTGCGCCGCTGGATGCCACTTTCCAGCTGATGGGCGGCGGACCGACGGGTTCGATCGGTGCGCGATGGAGCTGGATCGTCGGAATTGTCGCGTGCCTGGCGGTTGTGTTCATGCTGCTCAACGGGCGGGTGCAGCGCAAGCGGTTCCGCTTCCCGTTACGCCCGATCTGGGCCGAGACGTTCCTCGGGGCCGTCACTTGCCTTGTCATCATGGGCGCCATATGGCTTGCCAATTCCTATCCTTGGCCGGTCGGCATCGTGAACAGATATGCGGCGGCCAACAATATAACCGTTCCCGAAGGCGGGCTGTTCATCGCCCATGGCATCGCCATACCCGTGCTGATGGCTGTAGCCGTAGGGCTGATCATGACCTTCATCGCCAAGCGTACCCGTTTCGGCCGCTATGTCTTCGCCATCGGCGGCAATCCGGAAGCAGCCAACCTTGCCGGTATCAACACGCGCTGGGTGACCATGAAGGTGTTCATGATCATGGGCGTGCTGGCGACGATCGCCGCAGCGATCTCGTCAGCCAGGCAGAACTCGTCGACCAATGCGCTGGGCACGCTGGACGAGCTCCTGGTCATCGCGGCGGCGGTGATCGGCGGCACGTCGCTCGCCGGCGGCTCCGGCACAGTGCTCGGCGCCATGCTCGGCGCGCTTTTGATGCAGTCGCTGCAGTCCGGTATGGTGCTGCTCGGCATCGATTCGCCGCTGCAGAGCATCGTTGTCGGAGCCGTGCTGGTGGTCGCGGTGTGGCTCGATACCGTCTATCGCAAACGGGTCTGAGCATGATCCCGCAAGGTGGAAACCGGTTTTCGTACAACTTGATGCTCAAGCAGGATCTATAGGGAGGAAGGACGAGCATGGCAGACAAAACCGCTCCCACGCCGCTGATCGACATGCGCAACATCTCCATCGCTTTCGGCGGCATTCGCGCCGTCGACGATGCCTCTGTCGACCTTTTCCCGGGCGAGGTGATGGCTTTGCTCGGTCACAACGGTGCCGGCAAATCGACGTTGATAAAAATCCTGTCCGGCGCCTACAAGTGCGATGCGGGCCAGATTTTCGTCAACGGCGAGGAGGCTTCGATCTCCAATCCCCGCGACGCCAAGAAGTACGGCATCGAGACGATCTACCAGACGCTGGCGCTGGCCGACAATGTCGATGCGGCCGCCAACCTGTTTCTCGGCCGCGAGCTGATGACCGGCTGGGGTACGCTCGACGACGTCGCCATGGAGGCCGAGGCGCGCAAGGTGATGGGCAGGCTCAATCCGCGTTTCCAACGCTTCAAGGAGCCGGTGGTAAAGCTTTCGGGCGGCCAGCGGCAGTCGGTGGCGATCGCCCGCGCCATCCTGTTCAATGCTCGCATCCTGATCATGGACGAGCCGACGGCGGCACTCGGGCCGCAAGAGACGGCGCAGGTCGGCGAACTGGTCAGGCAGCTCAAGGCCGACGGCATCGGCATCTTCCTGATCAGCCATGATATTCACGACGTGTTCGAGCTTGCCGACCGTGTCTGCGTCATGAAGAACGGTCGGGTTGTCGGAACGGCGCGCACAACCGACGTCACCCAGGACGAGGTGCTCGGCATGATCATCCTCGGCAAGTGCCCACCCGGCGCCATTCCGGGGCCGGGCGCGCTGAAGATCGCCGCATGAACGAGAATTAGCCGGCTAATCACAAGCCGCCAAAATGTGCCAGCCGTCACCATGCTTTCGCCTCGCCATTGTGTTGGCGTCGGGACTTGCCCATAAAGATGCCGAACCGTCCACGGGACGTATCAGCAATTGAAGAAGCTTTTTCCGACCGTCGCTTTTATCGCCGTCGCGCTGATCAGCCTGACGATGGCGGGTTTTGCCTATTTTGCCACCCAGGAGGCGGCCCGCATTAAATTCGAGGCGACGGCAGACGACGCGCTTAACCGGATCGAAAGCCGCATCGACCTGGACCTGTCGCTGCTGCGTTCGACCCGGGCGCTGTTCGACGCACGCAATGGCGGTATCTCGCAGGGCGAGTTCAAGGCTTTCTTCAACGCGCTCGACATCGACAATAATTTCGCCGGCCTGCGCGGCATCGGTTTCCTCCGCCTGGCGAAAACTGGCAACGAGGCGGCGGTCGAGCGCGACATCCTGCACGATCACGGCGCAAGCCATCCGATCTATCCCGACACGAACTTACCGTGGCGTACGCCCATCGTGCTGTTCGAACCGCTGGATCCGTCCAACAAATCCAGCATCGGCTACGACATGTTCACCGGGCCGGCGCGGCGCGAGGCGATCGAAAAGGCGATGGCCGACGACCAGCAGCACGCCAGCGGGCTCGTGCAGTTCGGCAAGGATACGGGTGCCGCGCAGACCTTTACCGGGTTCCTCGTCTTCGTCCGGCTCAATGTCGAAACCGCGCCGGACGCCGTGAACGCGACGAGATCCTCGACTGCCGGCTTCCTTTATGCGGCCTTCCGCGCCCGTGATCTGTTCCAGGCTGCGCTCAGCCGGGCACCATTGCTGCCGGTCAACACCGAGATCTATGACGGCACGGTGGACAGCGACAACCTGCTGTTCCAATCGGAAACGCCGCCTGTTTCGAGCCTCGGCGACAGGCTGCTGGTCACCCGCAAGATCACCGTCGCCGGCCGGCCGTGGGTCGTCCTGTTCAGGCCGACAAGTGCTTTCTCGCAACCTTCCTCGCGCGCCATCCCGGTGATGCTCGGATTGTTCGGACTGCTGCTTGCGGGCGCCATCGCGCTGGTGGCCCGCTATCAGGAGCGGGCCTATGAGGCGGTCTCGCTGCTTCACGAAACGACCGAAAAGAGCCTGCTGGAAAAAGACCTGATGCTGCAGGAGATGAAGCATCGCATCAAGAACTCGATCACGCGGGTGCTGGCAATCGCGCGCCAGACAGCATCGCACACCACCGACGTCCAGGAATTCTCGGCTTCTTTCTCGGCCCGGCTGCAGGCGATGGCGGCTTCCCAGGACATGCTGACGCGCTCACGCTGGCAGAAAGCCGATCTCGGCGACCTGCTGCGCATCGAGCTAGGCCAGGTGTTCGGCAGCGAGCTTCCTGAAGGGCTGCTGTCGGGACCGCAGGTTCTTCTCGATGAAAAGACGACGCAGGCACTCGGCCTCGTCTTTCACGAACTGGCGACGAATGCGCTGAAGCATGGCGAAGCCGGCAATTCAGTCGGTGCGCTGAAGGTCGACTGGTCGCTCGACGCCCGTAGCGGCACCCGGACATTGGCTCTCAACTGGCGCGAGGCCGGTCAGAAGAAGCTCGAGACACCGGCAAAGAGCGGTTTTGGCACTAGACTGATCGATCTCAACGTCACGCGCGAATTGCGTGGCACAATCAGGCGCGATTTTCGCGAAGATGGCTTGAACGTGGAAATCAAGGTTCCGCTGCCGGCCTGAAACGCCGTCTCGTGGGCCGCGTCGCAACAGCGCTCTAAAAGGGCAAACGCGGAGACAGGTGGCCTGCCTCCGCGTTTGCTGTTCGCCTGGAGCTCGAAACTAGTTGCAGCGAGCTGTGTAAATCCGGCCGTGACGATCTCTGTATTGGCAGTAGCCATTTTGCAGACGGCGAACGAGCAGACCGCCAATCGCACCAGCGCCGGCGCCGATCAAAGCGCCCTTGCCGCCGCCGACAGCGCCACCAATGAGCGCGCCGCCCACAGTGCCGATACCCACGTTCTCTTCCGTGGTGGTGCAGCCGCTGACCGCAACCACGGCAACCATGGCAATAATCATCTTCCGCATGGAGTCATCCTCACTTTTGTCCTCACTTTAATAAGCTCCAGCCGCCATTTAGCATGAAAGTACGGCCTTTGCCCGCACGATTTCATTGTTGATTAAGATAGTCTTTTTCGGGGCGTGCGCCGTTCGATGCTACCACGAACCCGGAAATCTCCAAGGACGCATCGAGCGTGCCGCTGGGACGCACGTTCCAGACGATCCTGTCATAGTCGTCCTCGAGCGCCGGATCGACGGCAAGGCATCTGGCGACGACATGTTGGGCCTGGCCCTGCAGGTCGGTGACCGCGAACTGGCACGGCCGAGCACTCGGGCAGTGGTTTCAAAGCGATCAAGCAGAGTTCCATTCAGATCAGTTGGGACGCGGCGGTCAGGACGATCGCGGCCATAAGCGCGACGGCGGCGAAGCGGAGGGGCGAAGCACGAGGCGCGGGCGCTGCGGACGCGTCGGGATCCTGAAAACCGCCCATCGAGACGCGAGCGGCCTGTTCCAGTCTGTTCAAGTCGGCAGCCGTCAAGGCCCATTCCCTTCATTTTGTGCCAAACTCAATCCGGTGGATCGGCACGTTCGGACAGGATCGGACTTTATGGTGAACAGTCGGTTAAAGATGGCGATGCGCAGCAAGCCTTCGCGCGGCGACCGCCGCTCGTTAATCCGTCTCGAAATTGCCGTGAGGAACGACAAGGCGGTATTCGAGGCGGTTCCCGGTGATCTCAAGTGTCGCCGTTCCATTCAATGAAGTGGGCACGACGCGTTCGAGCGCGACGCTGCCAAAACGCTTCTCACTGCGCTGATTGTCGTTGGCTCCGATCACTTCGGCCCATGTCAGCGACAGCGCAGGCTCGCCAGCGGAAGCTGCCGTCAGATCGGCCGTCACCTCGACGAAACCGTCGCTGCGCGACAGTGCGCCATAGCTGACCGAATTGACGGCGAGCTCATGCATGGCCAAGCCGATGTGCAAGGCGGCATTGGGGTTGAGATATGGATTTGCGCCGCGGAAGCGTAGGCTGTGCAAGGGATCCGCGCCGTACCTGCCGACCTGACCGGAAACCAGCTCGCGCAGCGCCGCTCCCCGCCAGTTGGATGACGTAACCAAATCCTGCGAGGAGGCCAGCGACTGCAATCGGCCCCGGAAGCGCGTCAGGAAATCGTCAATGCTGCCGGAATAACGGCCCGTCTGGGTGGCGATGCTCTGGATGATGGCCAAAAGGTTCTTGGAGCGATGACTGACTTCGCGCAGCAGCGCCTTCAACGTCTGCTCCCGGCGTTTCTGCTCGGTTGTTTCGACCATGGTGGTCACGACGCCCTGCACCGCGCCGGTCTCGCTGCGGTCGGCGTCTATCCACACCTGAAACCAGCGGGCGCCGTCATCGGCCGGCACGCTGAGTTCAAGATGTTGAGGATTGCCGGATACGATGACCTCGTGCTTGGCGGCGCCGATACGCTCGGCCTGCGCCGGCGGCAAGATGCCGTTGTTGTCGGAGGCATCGGAAGTCCAGGGCGCGCGCATGTTGCGCGCCCACACCGTCTTCATCTCGCGATCCTGGTACAGGACGGAAATCCCGGCATTGTGCAGTGCATGGAGAAGGGCCCGACCAAGCTGCATCCCGCTTTCGGCGGGATGCAAAGCGATGATCTCATCACTCTGGCCGCGGTCTTTCATTTTTCCGACTCTGGAACGCATCGGTCAATTTGCTCAACCCATGTCGGGCTGAACGGTTCGCGGAAAAATGGGTTCCAAAAGGAGGAGGTTCGTATCAAGCCTTAAAAAGCGGTCCGCCGAGCGGCATCCCGTTGGAGGACACTGCCCGGCGGTGGCTGGAAACCGTTTGAGGGGTGCGGCTTCCAGTGTTCGCTTGAATGGCCGCTTGGCATTCACGCTCGTCTGATCAGGCCGGCAATAAGCGATATGATCAGGAAGGCGAGAAAGATGAAGAACAATATCTGCGCTATGCCGGCCGAGGTGCCAGCGATGCCGCCGAAACCAAGCGCACCGGCGATAATCGCCACGACGAGAAATACGAGCGCCCAGTAAAGCATGATCGATCTCCTTCCAATGCTGCGGTGAAAACGTGATTCGCCTCCGTTTGTTCCACCATTTTCCGAAAAAGACGATGCTGAAAATCTTCAGGGCCCGAATTGCCGTGGTGTGTGGAAAGGTCCAGTTGGTTGCCCCAGTTGGTTGCCAGTGAATTGAGCCGGCGTCACGCCCATCTGATCCAAGGGAGTGGCTATCCCGGCGGCCTCAGTTCGGCCGCCGGCTGTTTCATGCCGCGGCTTTGGCGTGCCGGTCAAAGAACAGGGCCTGGCTGATAAGAGCCTTGACCATGTCCGGATTGAACGGCTTGGTGACGAGGAAAGCCGGTTCCGGCCGCTCGCCGGTGAGCAGGCGCTCGGGAAAGGCGGTGATGAAGATCACCGGCACCGAGGTGGACGACAGGATCTCATTGACGGCCGCAATGCCCGAACTGCCGTCGGCAAGCTGAATATCGGCAAGCACCATCTTTGGCCGCGCCTTGCCGAACATCGCCACCGCCTCGGCGTGGGTGCGCGCCGTTCCGACGACGCGGTGGCCGAGGCTTTCGACCATTTCCTCGATATCCATGGCGATCAGCGGCTCATCCTCGATGATCAGCACGTCGGTTGCCACCTGACGGGAGATCTCGTTGCTCGCCTGCGCGAGAAGTTCGGAGAATTGCTGTTCGTCGACGTCGAGAATCTCCGCCGCCTCGTCTTCGCTGAAGCCTTCGACCGCAACCAGCAGAAAGGCTTGGCGGGGACGAGGCGCAATTGCATTCAGATTGGCCGCGGCGCGCTGTTCCCATGCCGACTGGGCATGCTCCTGCGGAACGCGAATGGCCACCGAGGTGAAGAGCTTGGCAAAGACCTTGTAGAGCGCGATGCGGTCGTTCGATGCGTCCGGAAAGATGTCGACATCGGCAATAATGGCCTCGAGCATTGCGGCGACCAGCGCGTCGCCGCTCTCTTGCGATCCGGATACGGCGCGCGAGAAGCGGCGCAGGAACGGCAGGTGCGGAGCGATGGTTGCTGATAGGCTCATAGTGGACGTCTCCCTCATATGACGTGATTGCATGTTACAGCTAAAAACGGTTTGCAAGCCCAGCAATTGAAACGCTGGCTCCTTGAAAAAGGTTCCAATCGTGCGGAACTAATATGTGAGGCTGGCGTTTAAAGGCGGGTTGGGCAACCAGACGAGGCTGCCGCTTGCCTTGCGTTATGTGTTGAAGGGCGGCTTAAGGCTGGGACGAAGGGCGAAATGAAGAACATGACGAAAGCTACCACGGCTGGCGTTGGCAACGGGCGCCGGGCTGCTTCCCGCGACCCGCTTGGGCCGAACTCGGAAATCGGCCGCAAACTCAAACAATACTATGACGAGCTGGTCTCCGACAATGTGCCGGATCGCTTCGCCCAACTGCTCAGCCAGTTGGAAAAGGCCGAACCTGTACAAAAGAAGGACTGAGGCATGGCGGCCGTCTCTCAGGGCTTCAAGACCGACTTGCTCGGCTCGATCCCGAGCCTGCGGGCTTTTGCCGTGTCGCTGACGCAAAACGCCGACAAGGCCGACGACCTGGTGCAGGAAACATTGGTCAAGGCCTGGGACAAGCATGAAAGCTTCCAGCCCGGCACCAATCTGAAGGCGTGGCTGTTCACGATCTTGCGCAACGAATTCTATTCGCAGATGCGCAAGCGTGGCCGCGAGGTGCAGGACAGCGATGGCGTCATGACGGCCAGGCTTGCCGTTCATCCGGCCCAGCACGGCCAGCTCGACCTCGAAGACTTTCGCGGCGCGCTCGAGTTGCTGCCAGAAGACCAGCGCGAAGCCATTATCCTCATCGGCGCGTCGGGCTTCTCCTACGAGGAAGCGGCCGAGATCTGCGGCTGCGCCGTCGGAACGATCAAGAGCCGCGTCAGCCGCGCCCGCACACGGCTGCAGGAAATCCTGAAGATCTCCGGTGAAGACGAGTATGGCCCGGACGCAATTTCGGCTCAGGTAACCGGGTCGACGGCTGCGTGAAGCGCGGCGTGTTCGAACCGCTCCGCGCCTCAGCGAAGAGGCGTGCGCCTGCAGGCCGTTACCACTGCCTCGACGAGATCGTCTCCCGAATAGGGCTTGGTGACCAGCCTGACGCCGGGAAAGGATTTCTTGATCTCGTCGGTATCCGAATAGCCCGAGGCGAAGACGAACGGGATGCCCGCTTCACGCAGCCGCGAAGCAAATTGGAGCGTCGAAACGCCGCTCAGCATGAGGTCGACGATGGCCACATCGAACTGCGCGGCAACGTCTTGCTGTTCGATCTCAGTCAGATCACGGGCGATGACCACATTGAGCGCGCCGTAGTCGCGGCAAAGCTGCTCGATATCCATGGCAATCAGGAACTCATCTTCCAGGATAAGAATCCGCAAACCGTCAAGTGATGCGCGCACGCAGCAATATCTCCTTAAATGCGTCTCTAACGTGAAACGGGGGAAGTCATGATCGTTATTTGGCATGCTGTCATTTAAAAAAGACGTGCCGGCGCGGATGCGTCGGCCTCGGCCCGTGCAAGGCATTTGCAACGCGCGCTGCCGGAGATAGGGTTAGAAGAGGTTCGTGCCGGAACCTTGGGGTCTGTCGGGCGTTTCGACCGAGCAAAAGCATGGAGAGTGAAGCAATGGCGACTGCCGCAGGAAAGGCCGCGAACGAAGCCCGCACGAATTCCGATATTGAGGCCGACATCGCACAATTGAAGGCCGACATCGACCAACTTACCAAGCTGTTGGCCAAAACTGGCGAACATGGCTACGGGGCAGCACGGCGAGCCGCCGCCGAAAGCGTCGAGCAGTTGCGAACCCAGGGCGAGGCAGCCTTCGACAGCCTGCGCAGCAACGCCAGGGACATCGAGGCGCAGATGATAGCGCATATGCGCGAAAAACCGGTGACTTCGCTGGCGATCGCCGCAGGCGTCGGATTCCTCTTCGCTCTTCTCGCGCGCCGTTAGTTCTGCACGCATGGGAATGCTTGCATCGCTGATCTCGGGCCTCGCCTCGGGCGAAACCATTGCGGCGGTGCAACGCGCACGCGTCGCTGCGATTGTCTATTCGATCGCAGCGCTCGCGGCGCTGTGCGGCCTCGGCTTCCTCGTCGGGGCGGCCTATATCTGGACGGCGGCCCGCTATGGGCCGATGGCAGCTTCCCTGAGCTTCGGGATCGGCTTTCTGGCAATCGCCGGTCTCATCCTGCTCGTCTACTGGATGTCGGCCGGCTCGCGCGCCAGGCGCCGGGCGAAGCGACGCAACGCCGACATGAAGGCTATCGGCATCACTGCGGTACTCGCCGTGCTGCCGGCGCTGCTCAAGGGCAAAGGTGGCCCGGGGAAGGCCGGACTGGGCGCGATTCTCGGCCCGGCGATAGCACTCGCCGCCTACGCTATCTACCGCGAGAACGTGAAGCGCGGCTCCGATGATCCGGATACCGGCAAACGGGAATAGTTCGGAGGGATAGTTCGGGGCAAACGATTCTGGCGCCGGTCGCAAAATGCTGGCGTCACAAATCTTCGAGCGGAATCGATATTTCGGCGACCACGCCTTCCGGCCGGAATTCATGGGTCACCTCGCTGGAAATGACCTTGGCCAGGCTGCGGCGGATCAGGATCGAGCCGAAGCCATGGCGTTCGGGCGGCGCAACCCGCGGGCCGCCGCTTTCACGCCAGGCCAGCAACAAACGCCGTGCGCCCTTCCTGCCTTGTACCTTCCAATCGAGATCGACCTTTCCGGAGGAAACCGAGAGCGACCCGTATTGCAGTGCGTTGCTTGCCAGTTCATGCAGGATCAGCCCGAGCCCGACTGCCTGGTCGGGTGAGAGCAGGACATCGGCGCCGGAGATCGCCATGCGCGATTGTCCGGCGGCTTGGAACGGCTTTAGCTCGATCTCCACCAGCTCGCGGATGCCGATGCCGCGCCACTCGCGGTCCGACAGCAGGCTGTGCGCAACGCCCAGTGCCTGCAGCCTGGCGCTGAAGGCTTCGAGGAATTCGCTTGGCTGGCGGGCATGGCGAACGGTCTGCGTCGCCAGCGCCTGTACGGTTGCCAAAGTGTTCTTGACGCGGTGATTGAGCTCGCGCAGCAACAGCCGTTGACGTTCGTCGCCAAGTTTGCGTTCGGTAATGTCGTAGTTGACGCCGAAGATCAGCGTTGGCTTGCCCTCGCCGTCGCGCTCTATGACGCGGCCGCGCGTTGCGATCCATCGCGGCGGATCGAGGCCTTTGACACGGTATTCGCCAAAATAATCGTCGCTGCCGGTCAGCGCGTCGCGAAAGCGTGTTTCGGTCTGGTGAACGTCGCGCGGGTCGATGGCGGTCAGGATGTCGCGCGCCCTCAGCCTGTTCGACTTCGGCAGGTTGAACAATTCGGGCAGCAGGACATCGCAGTCGATCATATCGCTGCGGATATCCCATGCCCAGCTGGCAAGCGAAGCCGCGTCGAGCGCGATAGCGCGCCGCTTTTCCTCTCGAACCAGTGCTGCCTTGGCAATCGCCGCACTGCGGGTTGCATCCTTCAGCGTGAACAGGCTGGCGGCAAGGCCGGCCAGCGCCGACAGCTGGTCGAGCTGGACAGAGGAGGGACGTGCGTGCGGCTTCCGGTCGAGCACGCACAGCGTGCCGATCAGCGCGCCGTCGATTACGATGGGCACGCCTGCGTAAAAGCGGATATGATGCTCGCCGGTGACCAGCGGATTGGCTTTGAACCGCGGATCCGCCGCCGCGTCGGCCACGACCATCGGCACGTTGCCGGCTGCGATGGTATAGGCGCAGAACGATGTCTCGGTTGCGGTTTCGGTCTCGTCGAGGCCGATACAGGACTTGAACCACTGCCGCTCGGCATCGACCAGCGTGATCAGTGCGACAGACGTTTGCATCGCCGAAGCGGCAAGACCGCCGATACGATCGAAATCAGGGTCGGCAGCCCCGTCCAGCGTGTCGAGGCCGTGCAGCACGGCAAGACGGTCCGCGGCGCCCACCACACGGCGAATATCGGCCGGCAGGCCCGGCGTGTTCTGGCTATTGTCGTCCACTATGCCCCCGGTGGCCGGCTCCGCTGATTGGTCAGGCCAACCGGCCCGTCTGCCGCCTTGCAGAGCCGGAACTTTCGCGGCGGGGGACCGTTACCAGCCAACGCCCCGCCAGTTACGCCTGCCGGCGCCAAATATGGAGCCAGACAATGCCAAAAACCATTCCTGAAAACAAAGCCCGTCAAGGGCGGCGGGGTCGGCATGTCCTTCGTATCCTGATCGCCGCGCTGTTGCTGGCTTTTATCGCCTGGGGCGTCGCCGAAATCTACGGCTGGATGATCGAGACGCCGAAGACCGAACAGGGCAACACGCCCAGCGGCTAGGTTCTCTCCATCGCTCGCGCCAGTTTGCATCACGCAACCCCACATCACGCATCCCACGTCAGGCAACCTTTGCCTCGGCGGCGCGCGCCGGGACGAGAACATTCAACGCGCGCGGATGGATTTCGACGGTCGTCTCGCGATCGAGCTTTACCAGTTCGCCGTCCATGACGGCCTGAACTTTCCTGTTCGTCGAATGGATTTTCAAAACGGCGCGGTTTGCCTGATGGATTTCGACATGCTCGTTGCCGCGCCATTTGCCACGGGCGACGTCAAAGAGGAACCTGATCAATTCGCCGCGCCGCCGCGCCACGGTGACATAGATGCCCAGCACGCCGCCTGCCGGATTATCGGCATAGGGCAGGTGGCCCTCGCCAAACAGATTGTTGGTGATGCCGATACCGGTGATCCGGGTTCTGATCTCGGCCTCGCCGATCGTCAGCGTTACGTTCATCGCCGGTGGATTGTTGATCGTCGCCCAAGCGGCTCGCACCGAGGCGCGCATCTTCCCCAACCGCGAGCCGAATTCCATCTTCTGGCGCAGTTGCACCATCCTGGCGTGCATGCCGATCGAGAATTGATGCACGAAAGGCCGGCCGTTGGCTGTTGCAATGTCAATCGCCATCACCTCGCCGTCGGCAAACGATTTCAGTGCCGCATCGAGGGTCTGCGGAATACCGAGGCCGCGCGCAAAAAGGTTCATTGTGCCAGCCGGCAGAATTGCCAGCGCCTTCTCCCCATTCATCAAACGGGCTGCCGCGGCCGAAATGGTTCCGTCGCCGCCGCCAGCCAGCACGACGTCGATGCCGCGCCTGGAAGCTACGCCGTCCAGCGTGGCAACGATATCCTTGCCGGCGACGATTTCGATATCGATCGAGTGGCCGGCAGTCTCAAGCGTGCCGCGCATCCGACTGGCGAAGGCCTCAAGATCGATGGTGCGCAGGGTGCCCCCGTCCTTGTTCAGCACCGCTGCAAACTGCATGGCCGTTCCATTTTCCAGCACCTATCGGGCCGGGACGGAGCCCCAGCCGGGAGTGGAACGGGGCGGCCGAGAAAATGTTCCTTTCGACCAACGCGGCGAATCCGAGAACCATTGACATCGCACCGGGTGCACCACGGCTTTTTTCGGAACAACAGTGTGGTCACAACGTTGTGAACATGCAGAAGACGCTGCGCCCGCAGCGACGCTATGCGGGCACGGCGTGCACGAAATCACCGACGAGGAGACACTAAGATGATCCGCACCCTTTTAACCACGACAGCAGTCGCAACATTGATTGCGACGGGTGCATTTGCGCAATCGGCGACGACCCCGGCGCCGGCGCAAGCACCCGCCGTAGAGAATTCCGCTCCAGCCGCTCCGGTGCAACGCGCCGAGGGCAGCCTTGTCACCAATATCATCGGCGAGTCGGTTTATAACGGCACCGGCGACAATGCAGAGAATATCGGCAAGGTCACCGATGTCGTCTTCGACGAACGCGGCCAGGTAAAATCCATCGTCATCGGCGTCGGCGGGTTCCTCGGCATTGGGACCAAGAACGTCGCCTTCGACTACAGCAAGATGCAATGGGCCGAAAGAAATGGCGATCGCTGGCTGATAGCGCAAACGACGAAGGATGAGCTGACGGCTCATCCGGATTTCGACCGCAAGCCCTATGATCCGGCGCCTGCGGCGACAGACACCACGGCTACGGCTCCTGCCGCTCCGTCGACCTCCACCGATACGGCGCAGAACGCCCCGGCGGCGCCGGCCGGTAACAACCCCGCTCCGGTCGTGAAGCGCGCGGAAGGCAATCTTGCCACCAATATCATCGGCGAGACCGTCTACAACGGTACCGGCGACGACGCCCAGAACATCGGCGACATAAACGACATCGTCATCAACAAGGAAGCCAAGGCGCAATCGCTGGTCATCGGTGTCGGCGGCTTCCTCGGCATAGGTGAAAAGAACGTCGCCTATGATTTCGACAAGGCGCAGTGGGCCGAGAGGAACGGCGATCGCTGGCTGGTTGCCCAAACCACCAGGGAAGAGCTGACGGCGCAGCCGGATTTCGACCGCAAGCCCTATGATCCGGCCCCGGCGACCACAGCGTCGAACGATGCCGCGGCTAATGCGCCAGCCGTCGTCACGCCTACTGTGACGGCCAGCAACACTGCCACGACCGATAACACTGCGACGACCAACAACACTGACCAGGCCGGCAAGACGGCTCAAAATGCCCCAGCGCCCGCAACGACGGCAGACCAGACCAAGACCGGGTCGATCGACAAGTCGACACTGACTGAAATGCCGATAGGCGAAATCCGGGCCGAGGATCTGGTCGGAACAACCGTCTACGGCGCCAACGATGTCAACGTCGGCGAGATCGGCGATATCGTGCTGGGCGGCGACAAGAAGGTCGACGCAGTCATCATCGACGTCGGCGGCTTCCTTGGCATCGGCGAGAAGGAGGTGGCGGTCGGCATGGACAACCTGAAATTCATGACCGACAAGAACGGCAAGCGCTATCTCTACACGAACTTCACCAAGGAGCAGCTTGAGGCGCAGGCCGCCTATGACAAGGCCAGCTATGCGCAAAATCGCGAGAAACAGCGCATGATCATGCGCTAAGCTGCGCACAGGTCGACAGAGAAGCGGGGGGCGGGGGCCGGGCGGGGGGGTGGGTTTTGTGTGTGGTGGTTAAAAGTTAACACCCCGGCCGCGCAGCCCTGCGAGCGGTGGGGGGAGGGGAGGGGGT
>NZ_JAMYPQ010000010.1:0-199554 GCF_040320455.1 Mesorhizobium sp. M0698
CGGCATTCGGACGAACGAGAATCGACAGAAAGGACGACGGCCTTGCACTCACCCCCTTGACGGTCGAGCGATTAGACGACCCGCTCGCGCGAGAGGGCGCGGGTTTCGAGGGTCACGCTTCATCAGCAGCGGCGATGAGACTTTGATCAATCAGGGGTGACGGACGGCCATCGGCCTCCGAGCATGAAGTGTCAACCTTCAGCTTGAGAGGAGCATCCGATGACCGTCCCTACGCATCCATCCGGCAGCGCACTTCGCGAGCGCATGATCGAAGACATGTCCATGCGCGGCTTCACCGAGGATACGCGCCGTGACTATATTCGTTGCGTGAAGGCGTTTGCAGCCTTCATCGGGCGCTCGCCTGATACCGCGACGGCTGAGGATCTGCGGCGTTTCCAATTGCACCAGACCGAGAGCGGCATGCGGCCGCCGGGGATCAACAGCGCGGTCTCGGCGCTGCGCTTCTTCTTCACCGTGACGCTCGACCGGCCCGATCTGTCGCGCCGTCTCACCGTCATCCGCCAGCCGCGCAAGCTGCCGCTGGTGCTGAGCGTCGAGGAGGTGGCGCGGCTGCTCGAAGCCGCACCAGGTCCGAAGTACAAGGCCGCGCTCGGCACGGGCTACGGGGCGGGGTTGCGGGTGTCGGAGATCGTGGCGCTCAAGGTGAGCGACATCGATTCGACGCGCATGCTGATCCGCGTCGAGCAGGGCAAGGGGCGGAAGGACCGCCACGCCATGCTGTCGCCGCAACTGCTCGAACTCCTGCGCGCCTGGTGGCGCGAGGGCAAACGCGGCGGCGTGATGCTGCCGCGGGGCTGGCTGTTTCCGGGCCGCAACCCGATCACGCCGCTCTCCACGCGGCAGATGAACCGCGCCGTTCATGCGGCGGCGGAGGCCGCCGAGATCAAGAAGCGGGTAACGCCGCACACCCTGAGGCATTCCTTCGCCACACATCTCCTGGAGCAGGACGTCGACATTCGCGTCATCCAGGTCCTGCTCGGCCATGCCCGGCTCAATACGACCGCGCTCTATGCCCATGTCGCCACCAAGACGATCCACACCGTAATGAGTCCGCTCGACCGGATCAGCCAGCTCACAGAGGACGAGACACGACCGGACAGATGACGCGGCGGCGGTGCCCCGCCCGTCGCTGGAGGTCGCCGACATCTTCCATCGCCATGGCGCCGCCTGGCGCGCGGCGCATGCCGGCCATCTGACCCTCGGCCAGCTGAAGGTGATGGCGGCGATCGAGACCTGCCGCACCGCGGCGCTTGGCGGTCACGTCGAGGCGTGCGAGGACTGCGGCCACAGTCGCATTGCGTATAACAGCTGCAGGAATAGACACTGTCCAAGGTGCCAAGGCGCGACGGCAAGGGAATGGCTTGCCGCGCGCCAGGCCGATCTCTTGCCGGTCGGCTACTTCCACGTCGTCTTCACGCTGCCGGCCGAGATCGCCGGTATCGCCTATCCCAACAAGGCGGTGATCTACGACCTGTTGTTCCGCGCCGCCTCGGAAGCGATGCTTACCATCGCGGCCGATCCAAAACATCTCGGCGCCCGCATCGGCATCACCGCCGTGCTGCATAGCTGGGGCTCGACGATGACCCATCATCCGCATGTCCACATGATCGTGCCCGGTGGCGGCATCTCGCTCGATGGTGAGCGTTGGGTGTCCTGCCGGCCCGGCTTCCTCCCGCCCGTGCGCGTGCTCTCAAAACTGTTCCGGCGGCTCTTGCTGGCGAAGCTTACTGATGCCCATGCCGCCGGCCGGCTGAGGTTCTTCGGCGACAATGCTGGCCTCGGCGACAAGCGCGCCTTTGCTGCCTTCCTGGCACCGCTCAAGAAGAAGAACTGGTTCGTCTACGCCAAGCCGCCCTTCGCCGGACCCGAGGCCGTGCTGGCCTACCTGTCGCGCTATACCCATCGCGTCGCCATCTCCAACAGCCGCCTGATCGCGCTCGACGAGACCGGCGTGACGTTCCGCGTCAAGGACTACCGTCGCAACGGGAAGGAGCGCTACCGGACCATGACGCTGGAAGCGGGCGAGTTCATCCGCCGCTTCCTGCTCCATGTCCTGCCCAAGGGCTTCCACCGCATCCGCCACTACGGACTGCTTGCCAGCGCCAACCGCAAGGCCAACATCGCGCGCGCTCGCGAACTTCTCGCCGCGCCGCAGCCCAAGGCCGAATGCAACGGAACGGGCGCCGATGCCGCCACGCCATCGGATTGGCGGCCGCCATGTCCATGCTGCGGCGGCAGGATGATCGTCATCGAGACCTTCGAACGCGGCGGCGACCGCGCCCGCGCGCCGCCATGGACGAGGGCGCCATGACCACAAACCGCTCTTCATCGCTCCGCATACCCGCCGAGGGCTCTGGTCGTCGGCGGCCCGAGGCGATCGTGCGTCTCCGGCCGATCGCATGTCCCGCACCATCTGCAGCGCCGAAACCGCCCGCTCTTCAAGGGCCGCTTCGCAATGCGCACAGCCATCGCCAGCCCGTCGAGCTACGCCTGCCCACCCACCAAGCCCATCGGTGCGGTCACAACGGACCAAGCCGAACCGTCAAATCCCCATAGACTCGAAACCGAGATCTACACCCCGCGGGTTCCTTCCCTGGAGGCTTCCGGACGCCGGCCTCGGAGCCACGCCATCTCAGTAGAGGGCCGGCATCCGAAACCCATCACAGGTCACGACGATGTTCGCGACGACCTGAATGTCTGCTCTCTTGTATCCCAGCCTCGAGGCCGCCAGTCCGATTGCGGCCCCAAATGCGACACTTGGAGGTTGGCTCGGCGAGAACAGATCTTGGCGCAAAACCTCAAATCGCCACCTAAAGCGAGTTTCGGTATCGGTGGTTGCATGTCCGCGATTTGAACCTGCGGTATTTGCCATCAAGGCTGAACGGAGCGCAACCGATCAGGCTCGCGGATTTCCGAAACGCACGCCTTGCTATCCCTTTCTGCGACCGATCGATTTGATGGCTTCTCTCATCTCCCGCAATTGCACATCTTGGGAGACATGGACCAAGATCATGATCTCGGCAGGATTGAAGGAGGCCACGCATCCTGCGGACTGCTATTTTCCGCAGGGGCACAGCCGAGCCGTAGCGAGCGCTACCCGCAATGGTTGTGAAATCTCAAAAACCGGCCTTGCTCCGAGCGCCCGATCGGGCGATTCTGCGCCTTGCAAAAGCACTCGCGCGCCAAGCCGCCCGCGAAGACCACCAGCGTGAACAGGCCGAGAAAACTCATCATGAATCGAACCGCGATCTATGCACGCTTCTCAACCGACCTCCAGAATGAGCGATCCATAGACGATCAACTCGCTTTATGCCGGGCGTATGCAGCACGTGAGCGGTTGAACGTTGTCGCAACCTTTGATGATCGAGCGCGCTCCGGCGGCTCCGTCATGGGCCGTGACGGTTTGCTTCATCTCATGGACAGAGCTCGTGAGCACGAATTTGATGTTCTCGTTGTGGAGGCCCTTGATCGGCTCTCCCGCGACATGGAAGACCTTGCTGGCATTCACAAGCGCCTTTCATTTCTCGGTATCGAAATTCGTGCCGTCCACGAGGGCGTGGTGAACACGGTCTTGGTCGGACTTCGCGGTCTTGTTGGGCAACTCTATCGAGAGGACATCGCTCATAAAGTCCGTCGGGGCCAGGCCGGCCGAGTTAATAAGGGGCTCCATGCCGGTGGATTAACCTATGGCTACTCGTATGTGCTCGGCGACCCTGGAAAGCGGCTAATCGCCCAGGACGAAGCGGAGATCGTGCGTCGCATCTTCAGGGAGTATGTCGATGGACAGACCCCACGCGACATCGCCCACAATCTAAATAGAGACGGCATACCGCCGCCCCGTGGTCGAGCCTGGAATGCCTCTACCATCAATGGAAATGCGCAGAGAGGAACGGGGCTCCTTCATAATAAGCTTTATGCTGGCCGCTTGGTCTGGAACAGGGTCAGAATGATCAAGGATCCTGATACGGGGAAACGTGTCTCGCGTCCGAATCCCAAGGGGGAATGGCGAATAGTCGAAGTACCCGACCTCGCCATTGTTTCGTCGGACCTATTCGACGCAGCGAACGCGCGGAAGAAGGCGCGTGCAACCACTCATCCAAGCCACCAGCGCCGACCACGGCACATGTTGACGGGGCTCCTGAGGTGCGGTGCCTGTGGTGCGGGAATGTCGTCAAAAGGCATGGACAAGTCCAAGCGCATTCGCATCCGCTGTTCCGCCGCGACAGAAAGCGGAACATGCGCCGATCCCAAGACCTTTTATTTGGATACGGTCGAAACTGCAGTTCTGAACGGGCTTACCGCCGAATTGCGCCATCCTGAAGTGATTGCCCAGTACGTCCAGACGTACCACGAAGAACGGAAGCGCTTGGCAGCCGACACCGATGCCAGGCGCACTCGTTTGGGACGACGGCTTGGAGAATTATCTCGGGAGATCGATCGGCTGGTCAACGCCATTGCCAAGGGCCATGGCGACCCAGCCGTGCTGGGACCGCAATCAACAACGCTGAATGAAGAGCGTAAGTGCATCTTGGCCGAGTTGGATCGGGTGCCCGCCGCGACCGGAGTGATCGCGCTGCATCCTTCGGTGCTCGCACGCTACGAGGAACAACTGAACCAGCTTCAGACAGGGCTTGCGAAGGGCATTGCTACTGGCGATTCCGAATCTGCAGAGGCGATGCGGGACTTGATCGAAACCGTCACGGTGTTTCGAGATCCATCGAGGATTGGCGGGATCGAAGTCGAAATCGCTGGGCGGCTAACAGCACTCCTGGGCGAGGAGGCATTCCCCCACGGCGTCAGAGGAGTGGGGGGAATGGTGGTAGCGGGAGAGGGACTTGAACCCCCGACCCCAGGATTATGATTCCCGTGCTCTAACCAACTGAGCTACCCCGCCAGGGCGGCGAAGGCCCGAAATCCAGCTTAAATCGGCAGGCATATCGGCGCGTTCGCCAAGGTCGCGCGGATATAAGGTTGCGAGGCCAAGCCTGTCAAGCATCGAAGTGGCTGCCGCGCCGGCATATTGCTGGCGCCTAAAGCTTTGCCGGGCAGACATTTGGGCGCACAGGCCGGGGTTGAGTTCAGCGAGGCACGTCGCTATGTCTCGGCCACGAAAGCCATGGTCATGAATTGATGAAACCGCGCATTGCAGTCCTCGGTTGCGGATACTGGGGCAGCAACCACATCCGCACCCTAAAGGCGCTCGGCGCGCTGCATGCGGTTTCGGACGTCAACCCCGCGCGTGCGGAGGGTTTTGCCAGCGAGCAGGATTGCCTGGCGATAGAGCCGGAGGCGCTGTTTGCCCGCGACGATGTCGACGCCATCGTCATGGCGCTGCCGCCGCAGTTCCATGCCGACATGGCGGTGCGCGCCGTGCTCGGCGGCAAGGACGTGCTGGTGGAGAAGCCGATCGCGCTGACGGTGGCCGATGCCGAACGCTCGGTGCAGGCGGCCGCCGATAATGGCCGTGTCTTCATGGTCGGCCACGTGCTGCGCTTTCATCCCGCCTTCGAGACGCTGAAGGCGCTGATCGACAATGGCGAACTCGGCGAAGTCCGCTACATCCATTCGCATCGGCTCGGCCTCGGCAAGTTCCACACCGAAAACGACGCGCTATGGGATCTGGCGCCGCACGATCTGTCGATGATCCTGGCCATCACCGGCACCGAACCGGTCGAAGTGCGCGGCGAAGGCGCTGCTCTTCTCGACAATCTCAGCGACTTTGCGCATCTGCACATGCGCTTTCCCAACGGCCTGCGCGGCCATCTGTTCGCCTCGCGGCTCAACCCTTACCGCGAACGGCGGCTGACCGTTGTCGGCACCAAGGCAATGGCGGTGTTCGACGATGTCGAGTCGTGGGAGCGCAAGCTTGCCGTCTATCGCCACGCGGTGTGGCAGGACAGCGGCCAATGGGCGTTCACCGCCAACGAGCCGTCCTATGTCGCGGTCGGTGAGGGCATGCCGCTGACGCGCGAGCTGGAGCATTTCATCCATTGCATCGAGACGCGGGCCGAACCGCGCACCAGCGGCGAGGAGGCCATCCGCGTGCTGCGCATCCTGACCGCCGGCACCGTCGCCCATACAAGGCCCGCCCATACAAGGCCCTAAGAGAAAACGCCGTCTATTCGGCGGGAACGCGCGCCGGCTGGACGGCAAGCCGCGTCAGCATCGCCTCGGCCTCGGCGCCGCGCTCGGAGCGCTCGATGAAGCCGCCGCCGAACACGCGCGCCTCGTTGCCATCGTCGGAATAGAGCACGCAAGCCTGACCGGGCGCGATGCCGGATTCGCCGTCGACCAGTTCCACTGAAGTGACACCGGCGCGGTGATGCAGCACGGCCGGGCGCGGCGGCCGCGTCGAGCGCACCTTGGCGAAAAGCTCAAGCCCGGCCGCCGGGATAGCGGTCAGCGGGCCATCGCCCAGCCAGTTCATGTTGCGCAAGAAGATCTTGTGGGTCTCCAGCGCCTCGCGCGGGCCGACGACGACGCGGGCCCGGTCGGCGTCGAGATGAACGACGTAGAGCGGCTCGCCCGAGGCGATGCCGATGCCGCGGCGCTGACCGACGGTGTAGCGCAAAATGCCCTCGTGGCGGCCAAGCACGCGCCCGTCTATATGGACGATGTCGCCCGGATTGGCGGCAGCCGGCTTCAGCTTGGCGATGATGTCGGAATACTTGCCCTGCGGCACGAAGCAGATGTCCTGGCTGTCCTGCTTGGCCGCAACCGTCAGTCCCATCTCCTCGGCGATGGCGCGAACCTCAGGCTTCGACAGGCCGCCGAGCGGAAAACGCAGATAGTCGATCTGCGCCTGGGTGGTAGCGAACAGGAAGTAGCTCTGGTCGCGGTCGGCGTCGACCGGCCGGTAAAGCGCGCGGTGGGCGCCATTGGCGCCGGAACGGATGTAGTGGCCGGTCGCCAGCGCGTCGGCGCCGAGTTCCTTGGCGGTCGCAAGAAGGTCGGCGAATTTCACCGTCTGATTGCAGGAAACGCAAGGGATCGGAGTTTCGCCGGCGACATAGCTCTCGGCGAACGGGTCGATCACCGCCTTGCGGAAGCGCTCCTCGTAATCGAGGACGTAATGCGGGATGCCGAGCGTCTCGGAGACGCGGCGGGCATCGTCGATGTCCTGGCCGGCGCAGCATGAGCCGGCCCGGTGCGTTGCCGCGCCGTGGTCATAAAGCTGCAGCGTGACGCCGACGACGTCGTAGCCCTCGCGCTTCAGGAGGCCGGCAACGACCGACGAATCGACACCGCCCGACATGGCGACGACGACGCGGGTGTTTTCGGGGCGTCCGGGAAGATCGAGGCTGTTCATGGTTCTTTCGTTGTGCGCGGCGCTTCAATGCCAATGGCCGGAATATAGGTCAAGCGTCTCGGCTGCGCCAGCTTTGCCGGGCCGGCTCATTTTTCCTGCCGGGTTCAATGCGCTTGCCGGCAGATGTTTCAAATGCCGATGAAAAGGCTAACGCCGCGTTCATGATCCTTACCTAACCATTAGGGTCTGCTTAGGCAAATTTTAAAGCTGTGGTGGTAATGTGGTGGGGATTGGGTCTTTGAGTTTTTTGTAGAGAGTACGATGACCGATCTAATTAGACCGCGAGTCAAATATGTTATCGGGCCAGACGGCAGCCCACTTACCATCGCCGATCTGCCGCCGACAAACACACGTCGCTGGGTTATCCGGCGCAAGGCGGAAGTGGTGGCGGCGGTGCGTGGCGGGCTTTTGAGCCTCGAAGAGGCATGCCAGCGCTACAAGCTCACCACCGAGGAATTCCTGTCCTGGCAAGCGTCGATCGACGAATACGGCCTTGCCGGCCTGCGCACCACGCGCATCCAGCAATACCGGCATTAGGCCGATAAGGGCGCTGATCAGCGCCCTTACGTTTGCGAGGGGCGACGATCTGCAATTTCAGACCGTCAGCACCACCTTGCCGATCGGCCTGGTGGCGAGAAAGGCATGGGCGGCACCGGCCTGTTCGAGCGGAAACGCCTTTGCCACGTGGACGGCCAGCTTTTTCGCGTCGATCAATTTGCCGAGCTCCACCAGAGCGGCACGGTCGGGCACTACGGACATGCGCTCGACGCGGATGCCTCGCGTCCTGGCCTTTGCCTTGGTGGCATCGCTGACATCGAGCAGCGACACCAGAACGCCGCCGGCCGTGAGCACTTTCAGTGATTGCTCCGCATGCACGCCGCCGAACGGGTCCAGAACCAGATCGATGTCGCGGGCCTTCCCGGTGAAATCATCCCTTGTGTAGTCGATCACCTCGTCGGCGCCGAGCGAGCGGACGAAATCGAGCTTTTCCGGGCTGGCGGTCGCGACGACGTAAGCGCCGTGCGCCTTGGCGATCTGCACCGCCAGATGGCCGACGCCGCCGGCTCCGGCGTGGATCAGCACGCGCTTGCCAGAATCGAGCCGGCCATGGCGGACAAGGCCTTGCCAGGCCGTCAGGCCGGCCAGCGGCAGCGCGGCGGCTTGCGCGTGATCTATGCCTTCAGGTTTCGGCGCAAGCTCATCAGCCGGGACAGCGGCGAGTTCGGCGTAGGCTGCCGCCTGTTTGGGAAAGCGCGTCATGCCGAACACGGCATCGCCGACCTTGAGGCCGGAGACGCCGGAGCCCAGCGCCTCGACAACTCCCGAAACGTCCCAGCCAAGGACAAAAGGCGGCTCGCCGAGCAGCGGATAGTGGCCGCCGCGCACCGCACCATCGACCGGATTGATGCCGGCCGCCTCGATGCGGACGAGCACTTCGCCGGCCTCGGGTGATGGCGCGGGGCGATCGGCAATGACGAGGACGTCGGGTCCGCCGAAGGAATTCTGGATAATGGCACGCATGGAAGGCTCTCCTGCTGGTTTTGATGTACCACTATCATTTGGATAGTCACATTCTCTTGTCTAGTATGTACCTTTTTGATATATACGCACCTCATGGATAGTGAAGATGTTTCCCCTTTCGGCTATGACGCCTTTCGGCGGTCGTGCCCGTCACACGCCGTGCTCGAGACGCTCGCCAGCAAATGGGTCCACCTTGTGATCTGTGCGCTGCGCCGCGGCCGGCTTCGCAACGGCGAACTGGCGCGCAAGCTCGAAGGCGTCACGCCGAAAATGCTGACGCAGACCCTGCGCATCCTCGAACGCGACGGCCTTGTGCGGCGCGAAATCTTCCCGGTCATTCCACCGCGAGTCGAATACGAGCTGACCGAACTCGGCCAGAACCTGGCAGGACTGCTCGATCAGATCAGAGCCTGGTCGGAGCAGCATGTGCCCGACATCAAGGATGCCCGCGCGCGGGCGGCGGAACACCAAGAATATCTGGGTGCCTGAGGCCGGCACCGTTCGGTGCGCAGCAATGGCGCTCAAGCGCGGCGCGCGTTAAAGCCTTGTTTTAGCCGATCATGGCGCTGCGGCTGCCGGCTTCCGTGTCGCGCGTCTTGGTGTCCCGCGATTCCAGCATCTCGGCCTTGGAAAGCTCGGCTTCGGCCTCGCTCAGCAATGATTCGGCGACATTTCGCTGCTGGGCGAGGTCGCTTTGCGAATTCCTGAGGTTGTCGCGGCGCAGGCGTGCCGCCTTGGCGAAGGTCGGATAAGCAAAATGATTGATGTCGGTGATGCCGGCCTTCTTCTCTTCGGCGGCGATCTGAAGTTCCAGCTCGACGGCCATGCGCTCGAATTCGGCGATCATCATGTCGAGCTGCAGCAGCTGCCGCCGCTTCTCGCTCACCTGAAATTGCTTCAGCCGAACGAGGTTTTCACGTGACTTCATGATTCGGTACTCCCGGAAACGCACACCTGCACATATCGTCCAATTCACCCGGCAAGGCCCAGGCCTGACCCCGTTTCCACCGGCTTTCCCCGAACTATGGGAAACAAACTCCTAAAGTTTTTTGCCGGCGGTAACCATTCGTTTACGGGCATTGTTAATCATACGGCTCAGGACTTAAGGGCGGGTAAAAATTCTGCTTCTCGTCGCGAAACCTGGCCAACGAGTCCGAAGAGTCACTTAGTCTGGCTTATTAATGTGCCGCATTAACGGTTTGGGTCTGTGATTCGTTATTGGATTCAACAAGGTGTAGAAAGGGGTTAAAAAATCTGATACCGTCACGGACGGGGAATTAGGTTTTATTAACCATTCGATGGCAGCCTCTGCTCAGGGCAATCACTGCTCCGGTCCTGGACGGGTCGTGAAATGGTCCGGCAGCAGAAAAGGGGAATGAAATGCGCGTTCTGCTGATAGAAGACGACAGTGCAACCGCACAAAGCATCGAGCTGATGCTGAAATCAGAAAGTTTCAATGTCTATACGACCGACCTTGGCGAAGAGGGTGTCGATCTAGGCAAGCTTTATGATTACGACATCATTCTCCTCGACCTCAACCTCCCCGACATGTCGGGCTACGAAGTGTTGAGAACACTCCGCCTTTCCAAGGTGAAGACGCCGATCCTCATCCTCTCCGGCATGGCCGGCATCGAGGACAAGGTGCGCGGCCTCGGCTTCGGCGCCGACGATTACATGACCAAGCCCTTCCACAAGGACGAACTGGTCGCCCGCATCCATGCCATCGTGCGGCGTTCCAAGGGCCATGCCCAGTCGGTCATCACCACCGGCGACCTGGTGGTCAATCTCGATGCCAAGACCGTTGAAGTCGGTGGCCAGCGCGTCCATCTGACCGGCAAGGAATATCAGATGCTGGAACTGCTCTCGCTGCGCAAGGGCACCACGCTGACCAAGGAAATGTTCCTCAACCATCTCTATGGCGGCATGGATGAGCCGGAGCTGAAGATCATCGACGTCTTCATCTGCAAGCTGCGCAAGAAGCTCGACGCCGCGTCTGGCGGGCAGAATTACATCGAGACCGTCTGGGGCCGCGGCTATGTGCTGCGTGAGCCTGAAGATATCCGGGTCAGCGCCTGAAGCAAGGGCATGATCCCAAAATGGGCGCCGGCTTTCGGAAAAGAACCTGGTAAAACAACGAGATAGAGCTCATCCCGATTTCATCGAGATGGAACAGGCTCTGATCAGGCGGCAATCTTCAAGGCGCGGAAGCACTCGAGCAGTTGCGGCCGGTTGAACGGCTTCAGCAGGTAGCCCTGGGCGCCGGCGCGCTTTGCCCGCATGATCGCCCCGACGTCGACCTCGACCAGCGAAATCAAAACTTGCGGCACTACCGGGCTTTCCATGGCGCGCACGCGGCGGATGAGGTCCTGCGCCTGCATGTCCGGCAAGGCGCCGTCGACGACGATGATATCAGGCATGTCGACCGCGCACATCTCGATCGCCTCATGGCCGCTGGCGGCTTCGATCACCATCATGCCGGAACCGCCCAGGATACGCCTTGCAACCTTCCTGATGACGCTCGAATTGTCGACGAACATGCAGCGTTTCATTCCCGGACCCTCTTTGCCATGCGGCAAACCGACAGCGTCGTGGCATCTGCCGGGGAACATAGGCCGATCTGGTAAAGAAGCCGAAAAGCCGTTAGGTAAAATTTTCCTGAAGGTGTTTTAAGCGAAATCTTCTTTCGCAATGCTTCACGCAATTAATCTGCAAGCCGGTCTCACAGATGTTAAGACGACGCCGCAAATATGATTTGGAGAAAATACTTTTCCGGCTCTTAGCAGAACTTCAGACTGCAGAAAGGACGATCTCGTCGGCGGTCGCATGGATTGAAATCGTCATGTTGGCTTCGCGGGCCAGGAGCAGCGTGTAATAGGGCTGCACCGAATGCGCGTCGATCGGCTCTTCCGGCCTGTGGCCGGAATGCAATTCCAGGAATTTGGGCGGCACGCGGAGCATCGGGCCGCTCGCCGCGAGCGCAAAGCGCGGCTCGGTCTCCAGGTTCTCCAGCGTGACCACCAGCCTGCCGCCGCGCGGAATGGCGGCGTTAGCGACGAGGATGAGATTGAGCAGCAGCTTGACCTTGTTCTTGGGCAACAGTGCGCGGGTTCCGTTCCAGATCAGTTCCGGCTTCTCGTTCTTCAGGAAGGCGATGGCCACGGCCTCGGCGTCCCCGGTGTCGATCAGCATGCCGGCGGAACCGGCAGCGCCGAAGGCGATGCGGGCGAATTGCAGGCGGGCGGAGGCGTTTTTGGCGCTTTGGCGGATCAGCTTCATGGCGTCTTCGTCGGCGCCGCCTTCGTCGAGCAGCTCAAGCCCGTTGTTTATGGCGCCGACCGGCGAAATGATGTCGTGGCAGACCCGGCTGCACAGCAGCGCGGCCAGATCGGGTGCGGAAAGGGTGAAAAGCTCGGCCATCGGCAAAAATCCCTGCAAATTTCACAACACAATGACCGGGCGATCATGATCACGCCTGTCCACACGAATCACGCTCTCTCCCAAGCATTCTGAATACACAGCGCTTGTGCGTGCAGCAACAAATCCGAAATCATGATTGTCGAAAATGGCGTGTTCACGCAGCAGGGTGCTGCGCGGGCGATGTGAAACAGCCTTCGAACCGCCATCTTCATGTGGGAGTTTAATGGTTGAAAAAGGATTACGGCATAGTTTGCCCCTAACAGTCATCCTTAACGGCCGCCAAAGAGCCGTACGGGTGCGAGGCGTCGGCGAAAGTGCTCCCTGACGGAGATTGGAAGCATGGTTTCCCGATTCTACGACCGGACTTTTTTCCGTGTCATCTCAATGACGATCGCCCTCATCGGCCTTGTCGCCTTTTCGGCATCGGCCGCGCGGGCGCAGGAATACACCGCGCAGGAGATCGTCGATTCCGGTCATAAATTCTTCGGCGCTACATCGGGCGGGCTCGCCACCGTCGTCGAGAAGATTTTCGCCACCTATGGCCTGCCGAACGGCTATCTGCTCGGCGAAGAGGGGTCCGGGGCGCTGATCGGTGGCCTGACCTATGGCGAAGGCACGCTCTACACCAAGAATGCCGGCGACCACAAAGTGTTCTGGCAAGGCCCGTCGCTCGGCTGGGATTTCGGCGGCGAGGGCTCGCGCGTCATGATGCTGGTCTACAATCTCGACGATGTGAGCAGCCTCTATAATCGTTTTGGCGGCGTCGCCGGCTCCGCCTATGTCGTCGCCGGCGTCGGCTTCAACGTGCTGAAGAACAACAATGTGCTGCTCGTGCCGATCCGTACCGGCGTCGGCGCTCGTCTCGGCGTCAATCTCGGCTACCTCAAGCTCACCCAGCGCGCGACCTGGAATCCGTTCTGACCTGCATGATGGCGCCACTGCGATTGGCCCTGTGATCCCACGGTCTAAGCTTTGCCGCGGCATACTCTTGCCGTGGCGCCGGATTTCCGTCATGCGAAGATGGCAAAGTCGACCTTTGGCGGTTGCCATGCACAACGGATAGTCATCTTGGTCCAGTCGATCCTGTTCTTTGTCCTCGGCTTTCTCTGCGCGGGCTTTCTGGCGCTGATGATTGCTCCGGCCGTGTGGCGGCGGGCGGTGGCGCTGACGCGCAAGCGCGTCGAGGGCTCGATGCCGTTGACGCTGGCCGAGATCCAGGCGGACAAGGATCGCATTCGCGCCGAGTTCGCCGTTTCGGTGCGCCGGCTTGAAATGACCGTCAAATCATTGCGCGAGAAAGCCGCCGAACAGCTGGTCGAGATCGGCCGCGACCGCGAAGCCCTGAAGGAATTGGCGGCCGAGCGACAGGACAAGAACCGGGTCGTCGCCGATCTTACAGCCAGCGGCGAGGAGCTTCGCAAGCGCGATGAGCAGCTGCAGCAGCTGTCGGAACGGCTTGCGGAGACCGAGCGCGCCCTCGAAAAGCGCGGGCTCGAACTGCGGAAACTGGAGCACATGTATGACGACGCCAGTTTTTCATCCAGCAGCAGGCAGATCGAGCTGGTGGCGCGCGAATCCGAGCTGCAGAAGCTGGCAAGCGACATTTCGCTGCTGCGCGGCCAGCGCAAGGAGGCGGACAGGCGCAGCCAGGAATTGGCAGCCGAAAGCAAGGTTTTGCGGGACGCGCTGAAGGCCGAGAAGAAAAGAACCGGCGACCTGGAAAAGAAGGTCGAACGCCTGCTCGCCTCGCTGGCCGATCGCGAGGACAGGCTGGAGCGCCGCGAGAAGGAACTGGTGCGCCTTCGCGAAAAGCCGAAAGGCGCTGAAAGGGCGCCTGCGGTGGGTCTTGCCGGCGTGCCAGGCAGTCAGGTCAATGTGGCCGTCAACGGCGACGTCGAACAGACAACCGCCAAGCTCGACGCCGACCGCGAGCGGCTGGAGGCCAGGCTGACGTCGCTGGCACGCGAGAACAGGCGGCTGAAGACAGATCTTGCTGCCGTCGAAACGTCGAAATCACAGGCCGGAGACGATACCGGCAGCGCCAGCGCGGCGTTGCGCGAAGAGATGAACGATCTGGCGGCGCAAGTCGTGGCCTTGACGGCAAAGCTCGACGGGCCGGATTCACCGATCGCCCGGGCGCTTGCAGCGCCTGAGGATACGCGGCCGGGGAGCGGCGGACGCAGCCTTGCCGATCGGGTGCGGGCGCTGCAGAAGGCCGCTTCGACCGACTGAGATTCCGCAAGCGCGAGCGGGACGCCCCGGCTCTAAATTAGGCTCCGGAAAAATGATGCAGCGCGATAGCTGACGCGGCGGCGACGTTCAGGCTGTCGAAACCTTGCGCCATACCGATCCGCAGCGTCTGCAGGCGGGCAAGCAGGCTTTCCGGCAGGCCTTCGCCCTCAGTGCCGAGATAGAGCGCCAGCCGTTCGTTTGTCTTGGCATCGCGAATGTCGGTCTGCCCGCGCGGCGACAAGGCGAATTGGCTGAAGCCTTGCCGGTCGAGCATGGCGGTGCAGGCGGCGGCGTCGGCAAAGGAGGCGAAGGGAATTTTCAAGGCGGCGCCGACCGAGACGCGGATTGCCTTGCGGTACAGCGGATCGCAGCAGGTCGGATCGAGAAGCACGGCATCCGCGCCAAAGGCGGCGGCATTGCGGAAGATTGAGCCGATATTGTCATGATTGGCGATGCCGACCAGCACCACGATCAGCGCGCGGGCGGGCAGTGCGCCGAGCAAAGCTTCAGCGGAGACGGCCGCGCCCTTGCGGCCGATCGCCAATATGCCGCGATGCATGTGGAATCCGGCAATCCTGTCGATGACTTCGCCGGATGCGACATAGATCGGAAGCCCGGCAGGCGCCTTGCGCAGGACGTCATCGAGGCCGGCCAGCCGGTTCTCGAGCACCAGCACCGATTCTGCCTCGAAGCGACGGGCGGCAAGCAGCGCGTCGAGCACCACCTTGCCTTCGGCGACGAAACGGCCCTGCCGGCCGGCAAGATCGCGTTCCCGGATGTCGAGATAGGCGGCGACGCGAGGATCCTGCGGGTCGTCTATGCGGATCGGATTCATGGCTTCCTCGGCGGACCATGCGTCGGCCGCGAATCGGGATTCGGTTTCGGAAGGCACGATGCCCGATCCGAAGGAGTTCAGACCGTATCTCAGCGTCCAAATGGATGCACGCCGTTCTAACGGTCAAATCCAATCACTAGGCGCCGGGCGGAGACGCCCTGCCTGGCCTCCTGGCGGCACGGCGATATTTGATTTCCGCGGCACGGCTCTTCGGCCAAGCCGCTTCAATGCAGAATTTCGATGGGCGAAGGAACCACACAGGGCCATGCCGCGTCATAGAGGCGGGCTCCTGCTGCGGTCCTGGGAGGACATCGATGATCAGGCTCCTCCTCGTCTTTGCCGCCACGCTTGCCCTCGCATGCGGCGTGGCTCGCGCGGCCAAGCTCGATCCAACCACCGTCAATCAGGCCCAATTCACTATCGGCGAACCGACGGGTGTCGATCCGATGCTGCTGAAGGCGCAGATCCTTCTGGATCGCGCCCGCTTCTCGCCGGGCCTCATCGACGGTCGCCTTTCCCAGAACTTCGCCAAAGCCGTCGCCGCGTTTCAGGTGGCAAACGGACTTCCGCCCGATGGCAAGCTCAGTCCACAGACCTGGAGCAAACTTATCGCAACCTCCGCCAAGCCGGTGCTGGTGACCTATGAGGTGATGCGCAAGGATGTGCGCGGACCTTTCACCAGGCGTATTCCGGCTCGCTTGGAGAGGATGGCCCGCTTGCGGCGGCTCGGCTACCGCAATGCGGTGGAGAGGTTGGCTGAGCGCTTCCACGTCAGCGAACAATTGCTGCGAATGCTCAATCCGGGCACCAGCCTCAGGAAACCAGGCAGGATGTTGGTGGTGCCTGATGTCAGCAGGGGCGACCCTCCCGCCGGCGTTGCCGCCGTCGAGGTCGACAAGGGCGCCCGCCTGGTGCGTGTGCTCGACCGTGCCGGCAAATGGCTGGCGGTCTACCCCGCCTCGATTGGGAGCGACGAGAAGCCGGCGCCAAGCGGCATGGCAGAGGTCAGGCGCGTGGTGCACAACCCTACCTATCACTACGATCCGGACTTCGCTTTCAAGGGGGTCAAGACCAAGCGGCCCTTCACCATCGCTGCCGGGCCGAACAATCCCGTGGGATCGGTCTGGATCGATCTCTCCATCGAAAGCTACGGCATCCACGGCGCGCCCGAACCGGGCAAGATCGGCACGAGCTTTTCGCATGGCTGCATCCGGTTGACCAATTGGGATGCCGAAGACCTTGCCTCCATGGTGCAGCCGGGCACGAATGTCGAGTTCAAGGACGAGATTGCGCAGGCCGCGGACGAGCGCGTTCAATAGCAAGGCTGACTTGGCAGCAAGGCAGACTTGGCAGCAAGGCGGACTTGGCAGCAAAGCGGATTTGGCGGGGCGTTCTCCGCCCGGCCGCTCAGGTCCCGGCGCGACGCAGCCGGTGAGCCATCTGCGACAGTTCACCTTCGCCGAAAATGCCGTCCAGCATGTGCAGCAATTCGCGCACCGCCGCGGACTTGCAGGAATAATAGATCATTTGCCGGTCGCGGCGGGTCTCGACAAGGTCGGAAGCCCTGAGCTTGGCCAGATGCTGTGACAGGGCGGATTGGCTGAGCGACACCTTCTCGGCTATGGCGCCGACCGACATCTCGCCCTCGGCCAGATAGCTCATGATCAACAAACGTTTTTCGTTGCCCATCAGCGTCAGAAACGCAGCCGCGGTTCCGGCGTTGGCGACTAGTTTGTTCGAGACCATAGATCCCCCATGCCTTCTTGCTCATCCGCCGCTATGGGGGCAATAGCGTCGGATTCCATAGACTTTCCCTATAGATGCACGCCAGCGATTCAGCGTCACTCGCAAAGGTAGAACATTTCGCTCAAATCTCAAGGCTTGCTTTCCATGCAAGCCGATTAACCGTGCGGCTGTGATTAATTTGCCGATCGGGCAGCCTTGGCCATGTCAACCAGGACAGGCCGGAGGTCGCGCGCCGCTCTCAGCGGCTCGGGGAAGAAAACCCGACAGACATTGTCGCCCGATACGAGATCCATCCCGTCGGCGTCGAACCCGGTGACGATCCAGCCGTCACTCTCTGCCCCGCCGAAATGACTTGCGTAGAGGGCAATCGCATCGCGATGGTCGGCGTTCATGTGGTCGAGCGCCGATTGCTCTCCGGCGGCAAGCTCTTCGACGATCGCTCCCGTCGCGACCAGATCGGTGCGGTCGAGCAGATAGGCCTTGCCGAAGCCGCCGTTCAGGCTGGCGCGCTCCGGTTCGAGCCGGAAAATCGAGAAGTCGCCGAGCCCGGCATAGAGTTTTGCCTTGGGGTTGCGGTTGAGGTAGCGCCGCTCGGCGCGGGCGTGTTCGTTCGATCCGCGTTCGAGCCGCACGGCGCGACAGACGAGCGTCAATCGCGGATGCGCCAGCGGATCGCCCTTGCCGGGTTCGCCGACGAGCAACGAGCAGCGCGGGTCGGCAAGGATGGCGCCGGTATGGGCGGACAGCATCGATACCAGGATCAATGGCGTGCCGTCGATGTCTGTGGCGACGCCGACCCGGCTGGCCAGCGGCGAACCGGTTCCTGGTTCGAGCACTGCCATCGCGCCGAAACGGGCGCTGCGGATCAGCGTCTTTGCCAGCCTGATCGCCTCGGGATCGGTCGCGCGGATCACGTCCTTTTTTGGTTTGTCCAAAGCACCACCGTCGCGTTTATTTCGGCGCCATGCGGATAGCGCCATCGAGGCGAATTGTCTCGCCGTTGAGCATCTGGTTCTCGATGATGTGCAAAGCAAGTGCCGCGTATTCCGAAGGCTCGCCCAAACGGGAAGGGAAGGGCACAGCGGCGCCGAGCGAATCCTGCACCTCCTGCGGCATGCCGGCCATCATCGGCGTCCTGAAGATGCCGGGTGCGATGGTGCAGACGCGAATGCCGGAGCGGGCGAGATCGCGCGCCACCGGCAGCGTCATGCCGACGACGCCGGCCTTGGACGCGGAATAGGCGGCCTGGCCGATCTGGCCGTCATAGGCTGCGACCGATGCGGTGTTGATAATGACGCCGCGCTCGCCGCCCTGCAGCGGTTCGAGCCTGGCGGTCCGGTCGGCGACCAGGCGGATCATGTTGAAGGTGCCAATCAGATTGACCTCGATCACCTTGCGGTATTGATCGAGCGGATGCGGTCCGTCCTTGCCGATCGTCTTCATGCCGATAACGATGCCAGCGCAATTGACCAGGATGCGCGGTGCGCCGAGCGTCTCTGCCGCTTCCGCGACTGCGGCGGCACCGTTCTCGGCGTCGCTCACATCGCATCGGACGGCGATGCCGCCGATGTCGGCCGCCACCTTGGCCGCACGCTCGATACCGAGATCGAGGACGGCAACCCTGGCGCCGCCGGCGGCAAGAGCGCGCGCCGTCGCCTCGCCAAGGCCGGAGCCGCCACCGGTGACGATCGCAATCTGGCCGTTCGGGTTCATCTCGACGTCCTCCTCCGTTCCCAGACTATGCCGCCAAGCCACCGTGCGACAGCACCGGCACGGTCATGCCATCGCGGCGATGTGCGCGGCAATCCTTGCCTGGTCGGCGTGGCAAACCTCGCCCGCCAGCCTTGCCACCGCGCCCGGCACGATCTCGTGCGCCAAAAGCCGGTCGGGGTCGACCGGACGCGGCATCGAGATCTGCCCGCGCGGCAGCCTCCTGAAGCCGAGCGGGCCGTAGTAGGGTTCGTCGCCGACCAGCATCACCGCCGGTGCGCCGGCCTTGGCGGCGGCTTCCAGCGCGATTGCCACTAGCTTGCGGCCAATGCCGAGATTTTTGAAGGCCGGCTGCACGGCGAGCGGCCCGAGCATCAGCGCGCGGCCGGCACCGGCGGCGATGCGCGTCATCCGTACCGAGGCGACGACGATTGCGCCGTCGACGGCCACGAATGACAAAGCGCGTTCGTGCGGGCCAGCTTGGCGGATCTTGTAGGCGGCGAGCACGAAACGGCCCGGCCCGAAGGCCTCGTCATTGATGGCTTCGATTTCAGGATCGTGCGCCGGAGTTTCCGGCAGGTATTTCACGTCGGCCAGGTATTTCAAGTCGGCAAGGCTCATGGTCTTTGCGTTCCGGTATGCGAGGAAAGGTTTGCTGCAAGCGGCAGCATTCGCCAGTCAGCGCTTCATCAAGCGCGGGCGCTCTTTCGTCGTCGGTCGAACCGGATCACGGCAAAGTCGAACATGCGGATTGTCCGCTAGCACCAATTTTCAGCCGCCGCAATCGGCCCGCGCAGCCGACCGCACTCGACAACGCAGCCGTTGACGATCTGTTCAGCATCGGGGATTTCCGCGGCGCCGCTTGGTGCCCTACATCGGACAGGAACGCGAAAGGATATTGCATGGGATTGCTAGTCGAAGGCCAATGGCAGGACCGCCGGTACGATAGCGGGGAGAGCGGCGGCAAATTCGTGCGCGCGCAGTCGCAGTGGCGCGACTGGGTGACCCGCGACGGCGCGCCGGCCGAAGGGCGAAAACGCGGCTTCAAGGCCGAGCCCGGCCGCTACCACCTCTATGTCTCGCTCGCCTGCCCGTGGGCGCATCGGACGTTGATCTTTCGCGTGCTCAAAAAACTCGAGGACGTGATTTCCGTCTCGGTCGTCCATCATTTCATGGGCGACGACGGCTGGACGTTCCTGGCCGAGGACGGCGCCACCGGCGACACGCTCTACGGCCTCGATTTCCTGCACCAGATCTACACCAGGGCCGATCCCGGCTATTCGGGCCGGGTCACCGTTCCCGTGCTGTGGGACAAACGCGAGCAGACCATCGCTTCCAACGAATCCTCCGAGATCATCCGCATGCTCAATTCGGCCTTCGACGAATGGGGCGATGCCAGGCTCGATTTTTATCCGCAACCGTTGCGCGGCGAGATCGATGCGATCAATGCGCTGGTCTATCCCGCGGTCAACAACGGCGTCTACCGTGCCGGCTTCGCCACCACGCAGGCAGCCTACGAGGAGGCATTCGGCGAATTGTTCTCGGCGCTCGACATGCTGGAGGACCGTCTGTCAAGGCAGCGCTATCTCGTCGGCGGCCGCATTACCGAGGCCGACTGGCGGCTGTTCACGACACTGGTCCGCTTCGACCCGGTCTATGTCGGCCATTTCAAGTGCAATCTGCGCCGCATCGCCGACTATCCGAACCTGTCGAATTACCTACGCGACCTCTACCAGGTGCCAGGCGTCGCCGGCACGGTGAATTTGCACCACATCAAGGCGCATTATTACAGCAGCCACGAGACGATCAACCCGACGCGCGTCGTGCCGGTCGGGCCGGAGCTGGACTACGCCGCGCCGCATGACCGGGCGCGATTCAGGAAGGCGGCGTGAGACCGGTGACCTAGCGGAAGGTTTCGGTGTTGATACGGGCCTGCCTGACAAGCTCAGCTTTCAGAAAACTCTTGCCCATCCGACTGGAGTAGCCTGCGGCATTGATGCCGAAGACTACAAGTCCGGCAAACAGCAGGATCAGAACCCAGATGAAGAGAGGGATGGCATCGCTCCCTGGGACGACTCCAGCCGCAACGGCAAGGCCTCCCAGTATGAGCGAAAGCAGACAGGAGGCTAAAGACGAAAACAGCGTTAGTTTCCAATATTCGTCGCGATTAAAAAGCCGAAGGTTTTTCCTGATGAATTTGTAAGAGACGAAGGAGGTCGACCCAAACGCGATGGCAATGCCGCTGGCGTTGCCGAAGCTGTCCGGTAATGAAGGGAACATGACCGATATGCCCATAAACACGACGGTCAGGCCCACCATCATGAGAGTATAAAGCCCCACATAAGGCCAGACGTTCACCGATCTTGCTTGTCCGATATCCATGGTTTCGCCCCCGTTTGGTGAGCGATAGCTTGGAATTTTTCAAACAGCAAGCAAGCCTACCAATAGGGCGATACCGCCGCGCCCCCAAAAATCTCCGCGATCCGCCGCAGCGTCGCCGGCGTCGTTCCCTGGGGCAAGCGGTCGAGCGGGAAGAAGCCGGCTTCGGCGATCTCGCGGTCGGGCAGCTTAGGGCTTGGCTGGTCGAACTCTTCGACCAGATAGAGGCCGACATGGTCGCGGCGGCTGGCGCGGCGGTTGAAATGCAGGGATTTCAGCACCGGCGGTCCGGTCAGCGCGATGTTGCCTTCCTCGAAGACTTCGCGAGTCAGCGCTTCGATCATCGTCTCGCCCAACTCGACGCCACCGCCGGGCAGGTGCCAGCCCGGGACATAGGTGTGGCGGATGAGGAAGACGGAATTGGAGCGGCGGTCGTGGATCAAGCCGCGCACGCCGAGCGTCATCGGCCGCCGCAGTACGAAATACAGGTGAAACAGCCTTGCCCTGAAGCCCGGCCAGCCGATCTGGCGCAGGGCTTGCTCCGGATCCGGCGTCATCGTCCGCGAAACCGTGAGTGGAAAGCCGCGCGCGGCTCGCCTATGAAGAAAAGATGTTCAGGCTCGCGCATATTTCCGATGTCCATCTGGGGCCGCTTCCCGATGTAACCTATCGCGATCTCGCCTCCAAGCGCGTGGTCGGTTACGTCAACTGGCAGCGCAACCGCCGCCGCTACATGCACGATGCCGTCATCGACACGATCGTCGCCGACATGAAGGCCAGCGGGCCGGACCATCTCGCCATCACCGGTGATCTGGTCAATCTGGCGCTCGACGGTGAGATCGAGATGACCAAGCACTGGCTGGAGACGCTGGGCTCGCCCAATGACGTGTCGGTCGTGCCGGGCAACCATGACGCCTATGTACCGGGCGCCTTCGACAAGACCTGCCGGTCGTGGGCGGCGTGGATGACCGGCGACGGCGTCAATACGCCGGTCGACCGCAACACCTTTCCCTATTTGCGCGTACGCGGCAATGTTGCGCTGGTCGGCGTCACGACGGCGCGCGCCACGGCTCCATTCATGGCCAACGGCTTCTTTCTGGAGGGCCAGGCGGAACGGCTGCGCGACATGCTCGACGCCACAGGCAAGCGCGGCCTGTTCCGGGTGATCATGATCCACCACCCGCCGGTGCGCGGCGCCGTTTCGCAGAACAAGCGGCTGTTCGGCATCTCCCGCTTCCACAAGGTTCTTCACCGGCACGGCGCCGAGCTTGTGCTGCACGGCCATTCGCATGTGCCGTCGCTCTTCTTCATCGGCGCCCGCAAGATCAAAATCCCGGTGGTCGGGGTCGCCGCTGCCGGGCAGGCGCCCGGCAGTCCGCATGCGCCGGCGCAATACAATCTGCTCGACATCGACGGTGAAAAGGACAATTGGCGGATCAGGCTGACGCGCCGCGGCCTGACCGGGCCGGCATTGCCGCCCAGCGACCTGCAGACAATGGAGCTTGGCGTGGGGGCCGAGGCGTCGATGGCTAGAGCAATTCCAGGAAAAGTGTGAAACGGTTTTCCGTCCGGAATTGCGTCAAAACAAAGAGATAGTGCGGTTCAGCGTTTCCGTGAAACGCTGAACCGCACTAGAAGCTGATTTTCATTGCAACGATGCGGTCCCAGAACAACACGAGCGAAATCGCCAGGCCGACCAGGGCGCCGGCGGCGATCAGGCCGAGGCCCGAGAAGAACGCCGACCAGCCGTTGCTGCGCCCAGGGACATGCAGCGGCGGCTCAGCCTCCGCCACCAGGGCGCGTTTAAGGCCGGCGACGGCTTGCTCGATGCCGCCTTCCATCATCCTCTGGCGTTCGACGACGCGCTCGGCGACATAGCGCGTCACCTGGTCGGCAACGACCTTCATCTCTGTCGACTCGGCGAGCACGACGCGGCCGATGCGCGTGTCCTTGAGAAAGCGATAGGTGCGGCGGTCGCGTCCCATGGCGACATGGCTGATCGCGTCGATCCACAGCCGTGGCTGCAGGCCGGACGAGACGGCGAAGTCGAAACTGTCCATATCGGTGGGTACGTCGCCGAAGACCGGCGCGAGTTCGGCGGCAAGCAGATCGAGCCGCATGCGATGCGCTTCGCGCATCTCGACGACGACGTCGTCGCGGTCGGCGAAGGCGTTCTTGACGTCGCGAATGGCATCGGACAGTTTTCGCGACTGATCGATCTGGGTGATGTTCTCGCCTGCGTCCTTCATCGGCGTTGCCTCGCGGGGTTTGGTTAACACCGAATTAACACAGCGGCCGGCAAATTGCACTTGCGAGATCGATGAGCGGGCAAGGATTCGCTGGAGCAGCACCAGTGCCGCCGCCGTGCCTGCGCGAAGACCGATCAGCTCGCCGCAGCGGCGAATCCCGGACGAAGCCGCCTGCTGCGGCGTCGCATATTGCGACGGACGGCCTCGACGATCAGGCCGGGCGCTTCCTCGACCAGCATATGGCCGGCTTCCAGCACGTGGTGCAGATGAAAATGCTTCGGCACGCCGTCCGCCTGGCTGACGGGCAGCATCGCGTCGTCGGTTCCCCAAACCACCATGATTGGCATATTCAGCGTTTCCAGCCCCTCGTTCGGGATGACGCCTTGCCGATCATCCCTGGTCATGGCGGCTGCGAGCTCGACAAGTGTCCGCAACTGGCCGGGACGCTGGCGCATCTCGTTGACGAGTTCGACCCTATGCTGCGGCAGCCGGCTTTGCGGTCCCGACATGGCGGCAAGACAGGCGCGGATTTCATCCGTGCCGGCAGCGGCGGCGTAGCGACGCAGCAGCGGACCATTGATCTCAGGACCGAAACCGCCCGGCGCCAGCAGCGTCAGCGACGCCATTCTTTCGGGCTCGCTCAATGCCATCAGGGCGGCCACGGCGCCACCCATCGAATGACCGACGAGATGAGCCCGCTTTATCCCGCGAGCGGAAAGATCGGCAAGGACGGCACTGGCTGCAATCCTGGCCGGACCGCCGCCCGGAAAATCGAGCGACAGCCCATGTCCCGGCAGATCATAGGCCAGGGTCCGCGCGCCGGGCGCCAGAGACTCGGCCACATCGCGCCAGTCGTCGTGGCAGCCACCGAAACCATGCAGGAAGGCAATCGTTGTCGGGCCGGTGCCCCGTTCGGCAGCGTAAAGGGATGGGGTCATGCAAACTTTATGGCTTGGTGCCGGGATCAGTCAGGATGCCGGGGGCGGTCTTATGCGGATCAGTCTTGCGGGAGGTCAGACTTATGCGGAGATCAGTCTTATGCGGGATCAGACCTATATGGGATCAGATTGGCCGGTTCAAATTGTGTCTGAATTGCGCTTTGGCCGTCCGGATGGCCAGTAAAATCTTCGCGATCACCTGACGTCGTGCACGCGCCGGGAGACGTCAGCTGGCGCCGCCAAGGCCGGCGGCGCGCAGGGCTTCCACCAGCCGGTTGGTCAGATCGGCGGGATATCTTCGTTCGACGAAAGTTGCGCGCGGATCGGCTGCGAATTTCGGGAATTTGGCGGTCAGTTCCTGCAGCAGCCTGCTCGCCAGCTTCTCGCGGCCGGCAGCCTTGGCGCCGATCAGCCGCGCCGCCAGATAATGCGATTTCATTTCCGTCGTTCGCAAGCCGTCGCTGGCGAGCGTGGCCTTGTTCATGTCGCCCATCATGAACTCTCCGGCGAACAGCCCGTAATCCCACCATGTCGGATGGGCGCTGGCGATGTCCACCGCGTGAGCGATGATCGGGGTGCCCTCGCTGTACCTGCCGGCGAAAACCAGCCCGTAGCCATAGGCGGCGGCCATTGCGAGATCGTAGGGATTGAGCTCATAGGCCTTGCGCATCCAGCGGATCGATTCCGCGGAATCGCCCATGCGCGAATTGAGATAACCAAGGGCGCGGTGCGCATAGGGGCTGGTCGGGCCCATCTGGATGGCGCGATGGGCAAACGTCATCGCTTTGTCGATCGTCGCGTCGGCGGGGTAGGGATAGTGGTCGGTGACCGCTTCGAGATGCAAGGAAGCGAGTTCCGAATAGACGAGCGACGACTTCGCCTCCCGGTTGGCAAGATCTTCGAGGCAGCGGTAAGCGGCTTCGTGCGTCTGGGCGTTCTGGTCGAGATAATATTTGCCGTTGAGCACCAGACACGCCGTCAGCCCGGTCTGGATGCCGCTCTGCTCGATGTAGTTGTAGATCGTGCCCGAGGCGGGAAGAGCCGAGCTCAAAATGCCGGAGATCTGGTCCTCGATGGCGGTGTTCGCGCTGTCGCCGGCGGTCAGGTTGCGTGAGAGCAGCACGCGGCCGGTCGCCACGCTTTGCAGCTCGAGCATGATATCACCGCTACGCGGCCCGGGCAGGACATCGAATACGAAGCTGGCGGCGTCGGTCACTGGATCGGGCGGGCTGTCGGCATCACGGCCGATGAAATTGATGGTATCGAAGCCGCTAAGGCCGGCGCGCAGCGATGCGGCGACACGGCGAGCCAGGTCGCTGTCGGCCTTGATGGCGATGTAGACCTGGGGGAGGGTTTCAACCGGAGGCGCTGCTATGCTGCCGGTCGCCACCGCGGTCTCGACCGCCGTGTCGCCGCCGGTCAGCAATACCACGCTGCCCTGGCGAAGGATCAGCACACCCAGCATGAGAATGACCAGCGCGATCGCCAGCCAGAAGAACTGCAAATGCCGCTGCAGCGAAGGTGCAGCAGGGGCCACGGCTGGAACGCTCAGCAATGCAGCCGGATGTGCCCGGTTGCGGGCATCTTCCGGCGATCCGGGCGGGGCGTTTGTCGCCTCCTCTGTCGCCGGCTGCGGCTTGCTCTCTGCCTCAGCCTCTGCCGGCAAGCGAATGGCGTTGAGTTCGTAGGACGGAACATAGCCGCCGCGCGGAATGGCGATGCGGACCGGTTCGGCAACGCCCTCATTGGCGAAATACTGCTGCAGAAGCTCGCGCAGCCTGCCGGCCTGCACCCGCACCACCGCATCGGTCGACGGATCGAAATCGCCGTCCTTGCCGAACACGTCCATCGCGATGGAGAAGCCCTTGAGCCTGTCGGCTTCGCCTGCCTGCTCGCGCTCGACCAGGTAGCGGAGCAGCTTGCGCGCGCGCTCGGATCGTCCGAACGTTTCGCTGGCAAGCAATCGCTCCAACGTTTCGCGCACTGCGGGGGCGGCAGGCGTGGTATGCTGCAAGTGTCGATCCCTTCGAATTCGGCACAGGTTGAGGTACGATCATATCGCGCTGGCGGCGCCTTACAAGCATGTGCTTATGGTGCGATAGCGTACCCACCGGATAAATTCCGGTGGGCCGATGGCGGGAGCCTGACCGTTTCGGCTAGCCGCGCTTTCGGCCGACGATGCGGTTGGCAGCCGAAACCACGGCTTCTAACGAGGCGGCGACGATGTTGGTGTTGATGCCGGCGCCGAACAGCTTGCCGCCCGGATGTTCCATCTCGACATAGGAAATGGCCGAGGCATTCGAGCCGCGCTGCATGGAATGCTCGGAATAATCCAGCACCGACATCGGCACCCCGACATGGCGCGACAGCGCATCGACGAAGCCGTCGATCGGGCCGGTGCCGGTGCCTGATATGGTCACCTCCTTGCCTTTGTCGAGGATCACCGCCTCGACCACGCGCCGGCCCTTGACCTCGGTGTCGGGATAGGTGTGGTGGTCGAGGAACTTCAGCCGCGCGCCGGGCTGGTCGACATAGGTGTCGAGAAAGCGCTCGTAGATGCGCTTGACCGGCACCTCCTTGCCTTCGGCGTCGGTGATCGCCTGGATAGCCTGGCTGAACTCGATCTGCAGGTTGCGCGGCAGGTTGAGGCCGTAATCCGCATGCAGCACATAGGCGATGCCGCCCTTACCGGACTGCGAGTTGATGCGGATGATGGCTTCGTAGCTGCGGCCGACATCGGCCGGGTCGATCGGCAGATAGGGCACCTCCCAGTGCGGCGTGTTGGCCTTGCGCAGCGCCTTCATGCCCTTGTTGATGGCGTCCTGGTGCGAGCCGGAAAAGGCGGTGTAGACGAGCTCGCCGACATAAGGGTGGCGCTCCGGGATCTTCAGCTGGTTGGAGTATTCGTAGACGTCCTTCATGCGGTTGATGTCGGAGCAGTCGAGCCCGGGATCGACGCCTTGCGTGTACATGTTGAGCGCCAGCGTGACGATGTCGACATTGCCGGTGCGCTCGCCATTGCCGAACAGCGTGCCTTCGACGCGGTCGGCGCCCGCCATCAGGCCGAGTTCGGTGGTGGCGATACCGGTGCCGCGATCATTGTGCGGATGCAGCGAGATCAACAGGTTCTCGCGATCGTCGAGATTGCGGCACATCCATTCGATGCGGTCGGCGTAGATGTTGGGCGTCGACATCTCGACCGTAGAGGGCAGGTTGATGATCAGCTTGTTTTCCGCCGTCGGCTTGACGATCTCGGTGACGGCGTTGCAGATCTCCAGCGCCACTTCGAGCTCGGTGCCGGTAAAGCTCTCCGGCGAATATTCGAAACGGTAGCCGCCGCCGGCCTTCGCCGCCATGTCGGTGATCATCTTGGCCGCATCGGTAGCGATGCGCTTGATCCCGGCGACGTCCTTCTCGAAGACGACGCGGCGCTGCAGCTCGCTGGTCGAGTTGTAGAAATGGACGATCGGGTTGGTGGCGCCCTTCAGCGCCTCGAAAGTGCGGGTGATCAGTTCCGGCCGGCACTGCACCAGCACCTGCAGCGAGACGTCGGCGGGCACGTTGCCTTGTTCGATGCACCAGCGGGCGAAATCGAAGTCGGTCTGCGAGGCCGACGGGAAGCCGATCTCGATCTCCTTGAAGCCCATGTCGAGCAGCAGGGCGAACATGCGCGCCTTGCGTTCCTGGCCCATCGGATCGATCAGCGCCTGGTTGCCGTCGCGCAGGTCGACCGAGCACCAGATCGGCGCCTTGTCGATCACTTTCGAAGGCCAGGTGCGATCGGCAAGACCGACGGTCGGATAGGGCTGGTATTTGCGGGCAGCATCCGGCATGCCCCTCGCGGGCTTGGCGGTTTCCTCTACATTCAGACGGATATCTTCTCGTGCGTTCATCGTCTTTTCTCCCGGCGGCTCGCGGATCCAGCTTCAGGCGGATTGGTGGCGAGCGGCGCCTTTACCAGAATTTCGTTCGCTTGATGTGACGTGCCAATTTGTGAATGGCCAAGGAGCGTGCGCGTGAGCGGCGAATTCGACCGCCGGGCGCTCCTTCAGCGAACCCGGCGATCGCCGATAAGGCCGAGAAGCAGCAGGGTGGAGGCAAGCGCGCGAACGGTCTGGCCGGCAATACCGGTCGGACGGGACGCAAAAGAGGTGGCGCGCGGGCTCATGGCGGATTTCATACAGGAGCGGGCAAAGCGAGGCAAGTGGGAGCCTCGCTGTCGCAGAAGCTGCCGATCCAGCCTCAAGACCTGGGTTCCTCGCCGTCGCGAAACGGGGGAGAGGTGGCCGCCCACGGGTCTTGCCTTCGGCAAGCCCGAGGACAGGCTCCGCGGCCGGAGAGGGGGCCTTCGTAGGGCGCAGTCCCCCCTCCGTCTCGGCTTCGCCGAGCCACCTCTCCCCACTTTCGTGGGGCGAGGAACCCAAGCTGCAATGAAGGCGCGGCGCCGACATGAAGCGATTTTTCCTGATTACAGCAACTTTGTTCTTGCTTTGTGCCGGCAGCTATGCTACTAATTTGGGTATGGTGCCGATTGGCGCCGAGGACCCGCCGTCGAGGCGGGTTTTTTATTTCACGGTTTTGGCGTCACCTTTCGCGGACCCAGCCGCTCACCTGATCCAGTTGCTCTTCCCCGAGCCCGGCAAATGCGCCAGAGTCGATTGTCGGCGGGGGTGCAATGGCTCGCCGCCGGGAGGGATCGTCCATGAACTTCGTGTTCTTCTCGCCGCATTTTCCAGCCAATGGCGCCGATTTCTGCGACCGGCTGAAGAAGGCCGGCGCCACCGTGCTCGGCATTGGCGACGCGCCGTTCGATGCGCTGGACGGCAAATTGAAGGCAGCCCTTTCGGAATATTACCGCATCGACGACATGGAGGAGTACGAGCCGGTGTTCCGGGCGATCGGCCATTTCATCCACAAATGGGGCCGCGTCGACCGGTTCGAATCGCTCAACGAGCATTGGCTGGAGCTGGAAGCCAATATCCGCACCGACTTCAACATCTTCGGCACCAAGCTCGACTTCGTGAAGAATTTGAAACGCAAGAGCCGCATGCGGGCGTTCTTCCGCAAGAGCGGCGTCGAAACCATCCCGCAACGCAAGTGCTCCGACCGCGCCGGCGCCATGACCTTCATCCGCCGCGTCGGCTATCCCGTGGTGGTGAAGCCGGATTCCGGCTCCGGCGCCTCGAACACTTTCAAAATCTCCAACGCCGGCGAACTCGACAGGTTCTTCAGGGACAAGCCGGAAGGCGTCAGCTTCGTCATGGAGCAATTCATCGAAGGACTGGTGGTGACCTATGACGGGCTTGTCAACCGCGACGGCGAGGTGGTGCTGGCCGCCAGCCACCGCTACGACCAGAGCGTCATGGAGGTGGTCAACCGCGACCGCCATATGAGCTATGTCTGTTTTCCCGAGATCAGCCGGGCGGTCGAGGAGGCCGGCAGGAAAATCCTCAAGGCGTTCGACGTGCGCGAGCGCTTCTTCCACATCGAGCTGTTCGAAACCAGGGACGACAGGGTCATCGCGCTGGAGGTCAACATGCGGCCGCCTGGCGCCTGGATGACCGATGCCATCAATTACACCTTCGATATCGATGTCTATGCCGCCTGGGCCGACATGGTGGTCAAGGATGCCGCCGGCGGCCCTTACAGGGGCAAGTATTTCACCGCCTATGCCAGCCGCAAGCGGCACCTCAACTATATGCACAGCCATGCCGACGTGCTGGCCGCCCATGGCGGCATGATCGTCCATCATCACGCCATCGAGGAGGTTTTCAGCCGCGCCATGGGAAACTACGCCTATCAGCTGCGCTCCACGGACCCGAAGGCGCTGCGCCGGGCGGTCGACTACATCCATGCGGAAAAGGCGTGAGGCGATGGACGTTTCCTACCACAAGGGTTTTGGCCGCAACCTCGGCCGCGACATGGAATACAAGCGCTACGGCCATGCCGGCCGACCCGTGGTTGTGTTCCCGACTTCGCAAGGGCGGTTCTATCAGTTCGAGGATTCCGGCGCGGTTTCGGCTCTCGCCGAGTTCGTCGACACCGGCCGCATCCAGTTGTTCACGCTGGACGGCATCGATGCGGAATCCTTCTTCGACCGCCATGCCGAGCCGGCCCATCGCATCGCCCGGCATGAAGCGTATTTCCGCTATGTGCGCGAAGAGGCGCTGCCGGAACTCCTGTCTGTCGCGGCCGAGGCCAATGGCGGGCGTACGCTGAAGCCGCTGTTTTGCGGCTGCTCGATGGGCGGCTATCATTCGTCGAATTTCGTCTTCCGCTTTCCGGAGCTGGCCAGCGGCGTCATCGCGCTGTCGGGGGTTTACTCGACCCACGATTTCTTCGGCAGCGCGCTCGACGGACAGATTTTCTTCAACTCGCCGCTCGACTACCTGCCGGGTATCGTCGATCCGGGGCTGCTCGTCAGGCTGAAGGCGCTGCGGCTGATCTTCTGCTGCGGGCAGGGTGCCTGGGAGGAACGGATGCTGGCCGATACGCAGGCGCTGGAACAGATCCTGCGTGACAAGTCGATTCCGGCCTGGGTCGACTATTGGGGCGGCGATGTCGCGCATGACTGGCCGTGGTGGCACAAGCAACTGGTCTATTTCTTCGCTCGCTGGCTGGACGACGATCTGATGCACCGGCTGGATTAGGCCACCGACTCATAAGCGCAGCCACAGTCGCCTTGAGAAGATGTCGTTCAGCACGCGGCGGTCATCCACACGCGGCACGCCTGGCGGCTTGTTGGGCAGGAGCGGCTCGATCACGCGCCACTCGAAGTCGGGCAGGTCGTATCGGCTCATGCCGACGCTGAATCGGCTCGGACGCCACAAGAGAAGCCTCGAATGGCGATCCGCGCAAATTTGCGCTACGAGGCAGGTGCCAGCGTGACGGAATTGGTAAAAGTATCACCACAGTGATCCTGAGCCTCTTGGCTCAGGTGCGGGTTCGATCCCTGCCGCTGGCGACGCCCCGCTTTACGAGTTCACGACCTAGAGCATGTCGATATTTAGGTGATGCGGCCTGCAAATGGACTTCCCTTAAGCCTGATTTCAAAACATGACTATACTTATCATCTTTTAGTGGAAACAGCGGGCCGGCTGTGGCATTCCGGCGTGGCGAGGACGCCGTATGGCGAGCTCGGGTTCAAATGGCACCGAAAGGCTGAGCGATGGAGCAATTGAGTGCGCAAACCCGGATCAGCGGTTCCGCCATCCGGTCGGTGATGGACAGGCTGCGCGCCGAGCACGGCGAATCCGAGATCGATACCGGCCTTGCCGATCATTGGGAATTTCGCACGCATTACGGTTCGTTGAAGGCGACGCTCGGTGATAACAGCGTGCTGATTAGCGTCGCGGCCGAGGACCAGACCTGCCTGTCCTACATGAAAATGGCGGTCGCCGGCCATTTTTCGCAACATCTCGGCACGACCAGGGGCATCGCCTGGCAGGGCGACGGCAGCGATGCCGGTACGCCGGTGTTCTTCCGCGAGATCACGGTGCTGTCCTCGACGCGGATTTCTCCGCATATGCAGCGCGTCCGCTTCACCGGCAACGATCTCGGCCGCTTTGGCCGTGGCGGCCTGCATGTGCGGCTGCTGCTGCCGCCGCGCGGCAGGCTGCCGGTGTGGCCGTCGATGGGCGCCGACGGCCTGATGGTCTGGCCGTCGGGCGAGGACGCGCTTGTCGTTCGCGTCTACACGATCCGGGCGCTGGACGCCGCAAGTGGCTGGCTGGATGTCGATTTCGTCCTCCACCCCGGTATGGATACGCCGGCGGCCGCTTTCGCCGAAAAGGCAGTTGCCGGCGAGATCATCGGCATGATCGGACCGGGCGGAGGTGGCGTGCCCGAGGCGCAAAACCTGCTGCTGCTCGGCGACGACACCGCGCTTCCGGCGATCGGCAGGATCCTGGAGCAGCTTTCGCCGTCAACCCGCGCCGAAGCGTTCATCGAGGTCGATGGTCCCGACGACCGGATGCCGCTGGCCGCGGGCGAGGCCGTTGCCGTCACCTGGCTCTATCGGCATGGGCGCGAGGCCGGCACAGCCAGGCTGTTACCGGGGGTGCTGCAGCAGCGGAACCGCACCGCCCTTATCGACAATCTCTATGTCTGGGCCGGATGCGAGTTCGGCGATTTCCGCGAGATCCGCAGGATCGTCCGCAAGGAATGGGGTGTGCCGCGCGACCGGCATCTGGTCACCGCCTACTGGCGCCGCGGGACGCAAGCGGCGGACGGCGGCGAAGAATAGTGCGCGACGATGCTCCGCGGTCAGCGGCGGTCGGATACGAAGGCGATCGCCGGGGCGGCCAGAAGCGCGACGAGGCCGGCGCCTGCGAAGAACGCGCCATAGCCGAAATACTGCGCGGCGTAGCCGGCCGCGATCCCGCCGGCCATGCTCATCAGCGCGTCCATGCACTGGAACAGCGTGAAGTCGACGCCCGCCTGTCTTGGATCTGACCAGCGCATGAACTGCGCGTAAAGCGCGACGAAACCGAGAGCCATGAAGCCGGACGAGCTAAGCACCGCGATGGCCATCAAAGCGGTGGTCGAGAAGCCACCAAGAAAATCGAAGACCGAAAAGAAGAACAGCGATCCGGCCTGCAGGAAAAGCGTCAGGACGAGCACGTTGCGCGGGCCGAACCATTTGACGAGAGCGCCGCCGGCGAGTGCGGCAGCCAGGCCGACGAACATGCTGCCGACGCCGTTGACAAGTCCGACCATCGAGAGGTCGAGCCCGGCGTCGATCAGGAATGGTCCGAGCATGGCGAGTGCCGCCTTCTGGGCCAGGACATAGATGGCCGACGCTGCCAGGCCGCGCCGAATTTCGGGACGCTTCAACGCGTCGAGGAGGCTGGGAACATGCTCGCGCGTCTCCTCGCGCGCGCGGCTGGCCGCGCCGAGCAGGAAGGGCAGACCGAGCGGCAGGAGCAGCAAGGCCATCGCCCAAACGGCGATGCGCCAGCCATAAGCGTCGACCAGAAGCAGAAACAGGCCGGCGCCGATGGCCGAGCCGAGATAGGCGCCGCCGACCTGCGCGGCATTGCCCCAACCGTGGTTTTCCTTAGCCAGGCTCTGCACGGCGAAACCATCGCAGGCAATGTCGACCGTCGAGGCGGCGAAGGCGACGATGGTCAGGCAGGCCAGAACCGGCCACCAGGCCTCCGGGCCGAGCGCGCCGACGGCCCACAGCCCGGCGATGGACGCAAGCCCACCGGCGGCGACGATCGTGCCGGTGCGGTTCTTGCCGACCGGCGGCAGGCGATAGCGCTCGACGGCCGGCGCCCATAGAAACTTGAGCGCCCATGGCAGCGTGATCAGCGAAACCAGGCCGATCCGGTCGAGCGGCAGGCCCTGGTCGCGCATCACCGCCGGCAGGCCCGCCCAGGTGATGCCGCCGATCACACTCTGCGCGACGTAGAGCCCGCCGATCGCCAGGACGATCGCGACAGGCGTCGATGCCCGGCTGGAAACGGCGATCGACATCAGAAGCGGTAGCGCAGGCTGGCGAACAGCGAGCGGCCCTCGTCGCGGTAGCAATAGCCGGCCGAGCAGATGGATTTTTGAGTCTCGAACACATTCTTGGCGTTGACCTGCAGCTTCACGCCCTCGAGCTTGGGGTTGCGGTAGCCGAAATCATAGGAGAGCGAGGCGTCGACGAAGGCGCGCGCATCGTTCTTGAAGGTGTTGGTGTCATCGCCATAGCTCGAGCCGGCGACGCGAACGCCGCTGCCCAGCCCGAGCCCCTGCAGCGTGCCGTCCTCGAACTGGTACTGCCCCCAGAGCGACAGGATGTGATTTGGCGTCGCCGACAGTTCCTTGCCTGCGGTTCCCGTGGCGCCGCGTTCGATTTTCACGCGCAGATAGGTGTAGGAGGCGAGTATGCTGAGACCGTTGTCGAGCGAAGCGCTGGCTTCCAGCTCGACGCCGCGCGAGTTCAGGTCGAGCTGGCGCTGCTTGTTGATGCCGGTCGAGGCGTCGAAGACGACGCCATCCTTCTGGTCGATGTCGAACAGAGCGGCGCTGACGGCGGCGTTGTAATCGGCAAATTCGTATTTGACGCCGATTTCCTTCTGCGTCGCAATGGTCGGACGGGCGACGCGACCGACAGGGCTGCTGACATCGTCATAGACGAAGCCGATATTGGGCGAGAACGACGTCGAATAGTTGATATAGGGCGTGATGCCCCATTCGGTCTGGTAAGACAGGCCGAGCCGCCCGGAAAGGGCACTGTCGTCCTGCTTGGACTTGGTGAAGTCGGCGGCGGTCAAGGTGGTGTCGGCCCAGTCGTAGCGACCGCTGGCGAACAGGGTGAAATCGTTCCACTCCATCTGGTCATGCAGATAGGCGCCGAGCTGGTTCATCTCCTGCCCGCCATAGTAAGGAACCGGAGCAGCCTTGATGTCGTCGACGGAGACATAGGAGATACCGCTGCCGGCGTCATAATTAGACCAGGCGTAGTCGATGCCGGCTACCGCCGTGTGCCTGACCTGGCCGGTATCGAATTCGAACTGCGCCATGTTGTCGACGACGAAGTTCTTCATGGTCTCGGTGTAGTGGCCCCAATAGCGTTTCAGATCCACTCCGTCCGGGTAATGGCCGCTATATTCGATGTCGCTGTCGACGGCGCTGTAGCGAAGGTTCTGCCGGACCGTCAGCACGTCGCTGAAACGGTGCTCGAACTCGTAGCCGATGCGGCCCTGGGTCTGGTCGAAGTCGTTCCAGGCGGGATCGCTCTCGTAGAGGTTCGTCAGAGCGCCGCCCGAATTGTAGAAGGCAGCGGTGCCGCCGGTGACGGATTTCGAATATTCGCCGAGGATGGTCAGCCTGGTGTCCTCGTCCGGCTTGAAGGTGACGGCCGGCGCCAGATAGATCTTGTCGTCGGGATAACCGGGCAGGTCGGTGTCGCTGGTGCGGCCGAGGCTGGTGAAGCGGTAGAGAATGCTGCCGTCTTCGTTCACCGGGCCGGAAGCGTCGAGTGCGGCCTGGAAGCGATTGTGTTCGCCTAGCAGCATTTCGATTTCGCGGAACTGTTCTTCCTTGGGGCGCTTGGTGACGAGATTGACGATGCCGCCCGGACCGCTGATGCCGTAAAGCGAGGAGGCCGGACCCTTCAGTATGGTGACGCCCTCGATGCCGTAGGGCTCGGTCTTGAACCAGGCCGAGGGGCCGTTGTACTGGCGCAGCCCGTCGCGGAACATGCCGTTGTAAAAGGCCTGGAAGCCGCGCAGGAAGAAGGCATCATAGCGGGTGTCGAAGCCGAAGCTGTTCGGATTGGCGCTGGCGACATAGCCGAGCGATTCGTTCAGCGTGCGTGGCTTCTGGTCCTCGATCTGCTTTTGCGTCACAACCGAAACCGCTTGCGGAATCTTGACTATCGGCGTGTCGGTCTTGGTGCCGATACGGTCCTTCTTGGCGACGTAGCCGTCTTGCACGAGGATCTCGTCGCTCTCGGCATCGACCTCGATCTTGTTGAGAACGGTGACGCCGCCCTGGTCCTGGGCGTGAGCCGGCGCGGACAGGCCGAGCAGGGCCATGCTGCCCGGCAATGATATCCCCAGGAGCCATGTCATCGTCCGTATCCGCATCAACTCGTCTCCACTCTTCCGTACATTGACGAAAGGGGCTCTCAAATCTGAGTATTTGAGTCAAGTTATTTTTTGAGCTCGTGCGCGTGCTGGCCCGATACGGTCGGCGGCAGCAAAGTGCGACCCGGTTTCAGGAAAACCGGCTGCGAAGCAGGCAGAGGCAAGCTGCTATGGTTTGAGGCTTCTCGCCACCAGCCGCGCCACGCTTGGGCCGACCAGAAGCACGATCAGGAAGCGTGCCGATTGCAGCGCCATGACGAAGGAGATGTCGACATGCTGCGCGGCGGCGGCGATGATGGCGACGCTGTCCATGCCGCCGGGGCTGGTTGCCAGATAGGCGGTCAGCGGATCGATGCCGAGCAGGCGGCTGATCAGGAAGGCGAGGCCGCCGCAAAAGACGATCAGGGCAATGATCGAGCCGACGATCTGCGGCAGCGCGCGGGCCGCGTGGCGCAAAATGGCCCTGGTGAAATTCAGGCCGATGCTCCAGCCGATCATCGTATAGCTCAAGGCAAGCAGCCAGGGCGGCAACTGCATGGTCACGCCGAGCCCAAGATGGATCACGGTGCCGAAAATGAAGGTGCCGAGGAAAAACGGCGACGGCAGCCGGAAAAGCTTTCCGGCGAGGCCGCCGACCAGCGCCACGCCGAACGTTGCGGCCAAGCCTTGCGGGTCGACCGGTGGGAACCAGACGATGGCCGGCACCTCGATGCCCGAGGTGTCGACCCAAAGCTTGGCCACCAGGGCTGCCGTCATCGAGACGCAGATGACGCGCAGATAAAGCATGAAGGCGACGAGGCGCTGGTCGGCGCCGAAGGCACCGGCCATCAGCACCATGGCGGTGGCGGCGCCCGGCGACGAGCCCCAGACCGCGGTGGTGCCGGGCAGGATGCGCCAGCGGCTGATCAGCCAGCCGAGCAGGCTGGATGCCGCGACCGTCGCCATCACGACGCCAAGGAACAGCGGCCATTCCTTGTAGAAGACGGGAAAGATATCGGCCGAGATGGAACTGGCGACCAGGCAGCCGACGACCGCCTGGGCTGAGCCGAACAGAACCCGCGGCACGCGCACCGTGGCGCCGTTGGTGCCGGCGACGATGGCCGCCAGCATCGGTCCGATCAAGAGCGCGGCGGGCAGGGCAGCGACTTCCAGCGCGCCGGCAAACAGCACCGAGACCACCACCAGGACCGGCCACTGCCAAGCCTTGTGGATCCGCGCCAGATGCTCGATGGCCGGCGGGTTCGGGGAAGAATCCATAGATGGGCTCTTAGACCGGTCGCGAAAAAATGCGAACCCTTTTTGCGCGGAAAAGGGCTTGGGTGGTAATGGCACCAACCATCCGTGGCGATCCTTCGCGCCCCCCTCTGTCCTGCCGGACATCTCCCCCTCTAGTGGGGAGATGGATGTCACGTCGGCCTTCGCCAATCTCCAAAAAAGAGCGCTGTCGGCGAAGCTGCCAATCTCCCCACTTGAGGGGGAGATGGCCGGCAGGCCAGAGGGGGGCGCTGTCCCATAGGCCTCTCCCTCTATCCCGCCTTCACCGCCGGTAAGCCGAACCCGCCAACAGGATGCGTCTCCACCTGGAACTCGAAGCCGGCGATGATCGGCCGTGCCTTGGCGATTGCCGCCTGGACTTCGGGCAGCTGCAGCGAAGCCTTGTGGCTTTCGGCGTCGGTCCACACTTCGGTCACCCAGATCGCGTCGGCATCGGCCGGGTCGGTGGCGATGATGTAGTTCAGGCAGCCGGGCATGGCGCCGGTGCTGGCGAGCAGGATATCCATCATTGCGTCACGCTGGCCGCGCATCGCCCGCATCTTGCCGATCAGTCCGTACATTCGCTTTGCTCCGTTGAGATGACGCAACCAGGAGTATGCAGTTCGTCGCCTACGGCATCAACTGGCCGCCATTGACCTCGATCACCTGGCCGATGATGTAGCCGCTCAACAGATCGGAGGAGAGGAACAGATAGGCGCCGACGCAGTCCTCGGCGGTGCCGGCGCGGCCCTGCGGGATGGTGGCGATCATGCCTTTCATCTGGTCGTCGGTCGAGTAGCGCTCGTGGAAAGGTGTCGCGATCGTGCCGGGCGCCACCGCGTTGACGCGGATGTTGAAACCGATCAGCTCCTTGGCCATGCCGCGCGTGACGTTGGAGACGAAGGCCTTGGCCGAGCCGTAAAGGCCGGCGCCGCCACCGGCGCCGTTGCGCGCGGCGATCGAGGAGGTGTTGACGATGAAGCCACCCTGCCGCTTCAGCCATGGGATTGCCTTGCGCGAAGCTGTCAGCACGGAACGCGCGTTGAGGTCCATCACCGCGTCGTAATGCGCCTCAGTCTGCTCGGCATAGGGCACGCGGCCGAGCATGCCGCCGGCATTATTGACGAGGCCGTCGAGCCGGCCGAAATGTTGCGCACTGTCCTCGACGACGCGCTCGACATCGGCGGGGATCGAGAAATCGCCCTGGGCGAGGAACACGTCGCCGCCGCCGTTGCGAATGGTCGCGGCCAGGTTTTCGGCAGCCGCGCGGCTCGAATTGTAATGCAGCGCGACGCGGCATTTCTGCGCGGCATAGGCGAGTGCGAGCGCCGCGCCTATGCCGGTCGAGGCGCCGGTGACCAGGACCGCCTTTCCGGCAAGGTCGGGGATGACCAGAGAGGGGCTGACAAGGGTGGTGGTGGCTGGCACGTCTATTCCTCCGGGGACTCTGCCTGCTCTTCGTAGGCCCTCGCAGTCCTCGCGTTCAAGTCCGTAAAAGTTTAGAGCGGTTCACCGTTTCACGGAAACGGCGAACCGCTCCCTCTTTGTCTTGACGCAATTCCGGACGGCAAACCGTTTCACACTTTTCCTGGAATTGCCCTATGGCCTGAGATAGGCGTAGCCCTGGCGTTGCAATTCGGCGAGCTTGACGACGCCGCCCCTGTCGGCTGCATGGAAGCCGTCGAGCAGGTCGGCCAGGCCGATATCCATGCCGTGCATGGTGTTGGCGCAAGCGTGCGGACTGAGCCCATCCTGGACAAGGCCGGCGAACCGCCCGGAAATGGCGGCCGATATACCCTTCGACTTGAAGGCGGCAAGTGCCGGGCCGTGCACGACAAGCGCGATGTCGACTTTGCCGTCGGTGCCTTCGAAATGGTTCTTGATGTTGCCGAGCACGAAATTGACCTTGTCGAGATCGCTGAGGTGATAGGCGACCTTTTGCCTTTCCTCTTCGACGGCCTTGACTTCAATGGCTGCCGCCTTGGTGGGGCGCAGCCCGAAAAGCCCGGCGGCCCCGGCAAGACCGACGCGGAAAATATCGCGGCGTCGCATGGCTTCATCTCCCATTTGGCCGGCGCGCGCAATTTGCGTGGCCTCGACCTCGATCCTAACATAAATTGAAGCCACGTCTTGTCGGGGCAGGGGGAGCCAGCATGATATCAAGGACCGTGATGGGCGCCGGAGTTGGGGTTGCCTTGCTCGCCGCCGTCGCCGGCTCTGCTTTCGCCGACGACACGCTCAAACTCACCGAGATCAGCCCCGACGGCAAGGACGCTTGCTTCGGCCGCGTCTACGACGCCGCGCATCTCAAGTCGCATCCGCAGCAGAAGGTGGCGCGCATCTTCTTCTATTACGGCCGCGATCCGGTCAGCCGGCCAAACGAGGAGTCAAGCGCCGGCATCGATTCCTCCTACAATGGCTTCATGGCGACGACGGTGCGCGGCGCCGAGGCGCCTGAATGGCTTGGCGGCTGGTGCAGTCATGAGTCGGAGGACGGCAAGACCGGCCCGATCCGTTGCGGCATGGACTGCGACCGCACCATGGCTTCGCTGAAGGTCGACGACAAAGGCCGGCTGATCGTCTCGGACGTGCAGCCCGATCTCTATCTCGACGCCGGATCGGAAGACGAGCTCGGCAAGGCGGAGTACGAAAGGCAGGCGCTGGGCAAGGACGACAACGGCTTCAGGCTCGACCCGATGCCGGCCGCCACCTGCAAGGCCGAGTTCGCGCGCATCGACCCGATCGACCCGGCCCTTGGCCCGCCATTGCGCGAGCGGCTGAAGCCGGACCAGGCCTTCTGCTACGGACGCGACTACGACGACGAGCATCTCGGCTCGCATCTCGACCAGCTGACCCAGTCGATCAGGGTGTTCCGCGGACCGGTCGAGCTGGCGTCTTTCGCCAAGGAGGGCGATCCGGCCAATTGGCCAAGCGGCGCCGATATCGCCGTTTCGGTTACCACGCGGCAGAAATCGGCCAAGGTCACGCAGGTCTATAACTGCCAGGGCGAGGGCGACCAGTGGCGCTGCGCGGCGAGCGCGAAGACGGGTGGTGCCTCCTGCGATATCGCGCAACAGGAGGTCTTCCTTCGCCGCGGCGCCAACGGCACGATGATGCTGGCCAACCCGAACAGCGGCCTGCCGATCATCGATCTGTGTTCGGCGGAGGGCGACACAATGTCCGACGACAAGGTCTACCGGCTGGAGCCGATGCCGCAGGCTGCCTGCGGGCTGTAGCAGTTCAGAGACGCGATGCCGGCGAGACAGCACCCCCCTCTGTCCTGCCGGACATCTCCCCCTCAAGGGGGGAGATCGGCAGCTTCACCGACAGCGTTCTTCTTTGAAGATTGGCGAAAGCCAAAGCGACATCCAATCTCCCCCCTTGAGGGGGAGATGTCCGGCAGGACAGAGGGGGGCGCGAAGGATCACCACTGAGCGATTTTTCTCCGCGACGCCACCTCACGCGAACGGCACGGCCGTCGTGCCTTTGGGCAGTTTCGCTTCGTCGTCGGGTTCGACATGGATGATGACCCGCACGGAAGGGATTTCGGCCTGCAGCGCGTCCTCGATGCGGTCGCAGATGACGTGGCTGGCGCCGACCGACATGTCGGCGTCGACGACCAGGTGGAACTCGATGAAGGTGGCGCGGCCGGCGATGCGCGTCTTCAGGTCGTGGACCTCGAGCGCGCCCTTGCAATTGGCCGAGATGATGTCGCGTATGCGGATATGTTCCTGGGTGTCGACGGCGCGGTCCATCAGCCCATTCATCGACGAGCCGATGACGTGCCAGCCCTGCCACAGAATGTTCAGCGCCACGATCACCGCAAGAGCCGGATCGAGAACCTGCCAGCCGGTCAGTACGGCGCCGACCAGGCCGATGAACACACCGACCGAGGTCGCCACGTCGGTCATGATGTGCCTGCCGTCGGCAACGAGAGCCGGCGATTTTTCGCGTCGGCCGGTGCGGATCAGCGTCAAGGCCCAGACAGCGTTGATGACCGTTGCGACGCCATTGACGGCAAGGCCGGTCCATGGCTGTTCCAGCAGGGCGGGATGCTGCCAGGACCACCAGACCTCATTGAGGATCAGCAAGGCGGCAAGCACGATCAGCACGCCTTCGAGGACGGCCGAGAAATACTCGGCCTTATGGTGGCCGAACGGATGGTCCTGGTCGGCCGGCTTGTAGCTGACCTGGATCGCCCAATAGGCGGCGGCCGAGGCAATGACGTTGACGATCGATTCCAGCGCGTCCGAATAAAGCGCGACCGAACCGGTGACGTACCAGGCCACCAGCTTCAGGCCGAGCACGACGCAGGCGACGACGATCGACCAGAAGGCGAGGCTGGCGACCTTCTGCCTGGCGGCGGCTTTGATTTCCGCCGCGGTCACTGGGGAAAAGATCCCAACGCTGAGCCCTCGAATTAAGCGGCCTTTTCCTTGGCCTTGCGCGGCAGGTGCGCGACAATGTTCTCGATGATGCGCATGCCGGCATTGTGGCCGAGCGTCATGATCGACTCCGGGTGGAACTGCACTGCGGCGATCGGCTCCTTGCGGTGCTCGAAGGCCATGATGATGCCGTCCTCGGTCTCGGCGGTGACGACAAAACCATCGGGCAGCCGCACCGGATCTGCAAAGATCGAATGATAGCGGCCGACCGTCACCTCCTTGGGCAGGCCGGAGAAGATGATGCCCGGCTTCGACACGCGGATGCGCGACGGCTTGCCATGCATCGGGATGTGCAGTTGGCGCAGCTCGCCGCCATAGGCCTCGGCCAGCGCCTGCAGCCCGAGGCAGACGCCGAAGATCGGCAGGTCGCGCGCACGGGCCCGCTTGATGGTGGCGGCGCAGTCGAAGTCCTTCGGCGTGCCGGGGCCGGGCGACAGCACGACCAGGTTTGGCTTCAGCCGGTCGAAGATCTCGTCCGGCACCGGCGTGCGCACCGTCGAGACGTTGGCGCCGGTCTGGCGGAAATAGTTGGCGAGCGTATGGACGAAACTGTCCTCGTGGTCGACCAGCAGGATGTTGACGCCGTCGCCGACACGCGCGGTGCTGCGTTCGGTGCTGGCGGCATTGCCTGATTTGGCGTCGCGGATGGCGGAGAGCATGGCGGATGCCTTCAGTTCGGTTTCGGCTTCTTCTTCCTCGGGAATGCTGTCGAAGAGCAGCGTGGCGCCGGCGCGTACCTCGGCGATGCCGTCCTTGATGCGAATGGTGCGAAGCGTCAGGCCGGTATTCATGTCACCGTTGAAATTGACCATGCCGATCGCCCCGCCATACCAGGCGCGCGGGCTCTTCTCGTTCTGCTCGATGAAGCGCATGGCCCATAATTTCGGCGCGCCGGTGACGGTGACCGCCCAGGCATGCGACAGAAAGGCGTCGAAGGCGTCCATGCCTTCGCGCAGCCGCCCCTCGATGTGGTCGACGGTGTGGATCAGGCGGGAGTACATTTCGATCTGGCGGCGGCCGATGACGCGCACCGAGCCCGGCTCGCAGACCCTCGACTTGTCGTTGCGGTCGACGTCCGAGCACATGGTGAGTTCGGATTCGTCCTTCTTCGAATTGAGCAGCTTCAGGATCTGCTCGCTGTCGGAGATGGCGTCGTCGCCGCGCTTGATGGTACCGGAGATCGGGCAGGTCTCGACGCGGCGGCCGTTGACGCGCACGAACATTTCCGGCGAGGCGCCGATCAGATATTCGCCCTCGCCGAGATTGATGAAGAAGGAATAGGGCGAAGGGTTGATGCTCTTCAGCTTGCGGGAAATCTCGGAGGGCTGGGTTTCGCAGCGTTCGTAGAACATCTGCCCCGGCACCACTTCGAACAGGTCGCCGCGCTCGAAGCTCTTCATCGCCTTGCGCACCAGCTTGGCATATTCGCCGGGCTCGTGGTCGCCGCGCGGCGGGATGCGGTCGGCGGTCCTGAACGGCTCGACGATTTCGTCGCGCGGCAGGCCTTCGGTCGAGAAGCCATCGCCGGAATAGTCGTAGCGGTCGGTCCAGGCCTTGGTCGAATAGTGGTCGACGACGAGGATCTCGTCGGGCAGGAACAGCACGAGATCGCGCTGGCTTGACTTGCGCTCGAGCTTGTAGTCGACCGGATCGAACTGGAAGGCGAGGTCGTAGCCGAAGGCGCCATAGAGGCCGAGATTGGCGTCTTCCTCGGTCTTGAACAAAGCCGTGATGGCGCGCAGCACGGTGAAGACGGAGGGAACGCGGCTGCGTTCCTCTTCGGTAAAGATACGATCGGGCTTGGCGACCTCGAGGCGGATGAGTTTGTTGGACGTCTCGGCGATCGTGACATCGTCAAGGCCGGCAAGCACCGTGCCGATCACCGGCAAAAGCACGTCGCCGCGGCGGTTCAGCGCCTCGATGCGCATGGCGCGGCCGCGTGCCGAGATCACCACCGGCGGATCGATGATGGCGGTGTCCCAGCGCGTATAGCGGCCGGGATATTCGTAATTCGAGGAAAACACGGCGCCGCGGCGCGAATTCAGGCCATCGACATAGCCGTCGATCGCCCCCTCGTAAGGCCGGTCATGGCGCTGGCGGGTAATCGCCACGCCACCTGCTGTGACGAAGCGCTCGGCGCCATTCTCCAGAATTTTCGTCGTCATTGCCGTCTCCATCAGCGTCTTTGGGGCAACGGACCCGGGAATGGCTTGAAAAAACAAATGGCCGCCCGGACATTCCGCTGCGGCCACCCTCTATTGTCACGCGAACGCGTTCGAACAGGCCGCTGTCAGCGAGCCCACCACCAAATGGTCTTGATCGAACGCATATTCATGGCGAAATCCATAGCCGCGAAAAGCGGTATGCGCAACAGGTTTGAAAGTCTGTGGGGTGGCTGCCGCTTTCGCAACCCATGGCACATGGCCAAGACCGGCAGTCCTGCCTAGACTCTGCATCAAACAGCAGGAAGACGGGAAAACATCAAATGACCCAGCAGTTCGACCGCGCACGGACGTTCCATTCCCTCCATGTCAAGGGAAACCCGATTGTCCTCTACAATGCCTGGGACCCAGGCTCCGCCAAGATCATCGAGAAAGCAGGGGCCAAGGCCATCGCCACCGGAAGCTGGCCGGTCGCGGCCGCTTTCGGATTCGCCGATGGCGAGAAAATCCCGTTTGAACTGGCGCTCGAAAACATCAAACGCATCGTTGCGGTGGTGGATGTGCCGGTAACCATGGACCTTGAGGGGGGTTACGGGGTCGCTCCGGAGGTTGTCGCCCGCAGCGTGACGCTCGCCGTGCAGGCTGGAGCCGTCGGCTTTAATTTCGAGGATCAGATCGTCGGCGGCAGTGGGCTGCACGACATCGCCATACAGGTGAGGCGGATCGAAGCGGCTGCAGCGGCGGTGAAGACGTCGGGTATTCCGGCCTTCATTAATACCCGAACCGACATTTTCCTGAAGACTAAACCGAATGCGCACGACAAGGCTCTTCTCGATCAGGCGATCGAGCGGGCGCACGCCTACGAAAGGGCCGGAGCGCATGGCTTCTTTGCGCCGGGGCTTGCCGATGAAGGCCTGATCGAGGCGCTCTGCGAGGCAACGGCATTGCCGGTCAACATCATTGCCCTGGCGCATGTGCCGCCGCGCCAGAGGCTTGCCGAACTCGGCGTCGCCCGCGTGAGCCATGGTCCGGTGCCGTACCGGCAGATGGCCGAATGGCTGGAGGCCAAGGCGCGACAGGCGATTTCGGGGTAGCCTGGCGGGGTGCGTCAGTCCTCCAGCGTTCCCGACCTTGCATCGGCGCTCGTCCCGTCGCCGACCAGCTTCAAGAGGTCTTCGCCGGCGCGGATGATGCGGCGGGAACGCCGCGTCAGGATGAGGCCAGCCTGCGGCGCCAACACTTCCGTGCGGCCGTCGGGCTCGCCGGGCGCGTGGACGATGGTGGCAAGGCGCGCACCCTTGGCGACCCGGTCGCCCGGCTTCACGTCGTAAAGGATCGCGCCCGAGCGGGGCGCCGGCATCATCTCGATGTTTTCGAGCGGCGCGACGAGCCCAACGAAGCTGCCAGGCGCGGGCAGCGCCTGGTCCTGGATGACGCCGCGCGCCACCAGCAGCCGGTAGAGCCCTTCGGCATCGGCGCCGGCGTGGGCGCCGTCGACATCGAGTATGCCGCGATATTCGACGGTGGTGGCGACGCGCCGGTCGAGGCACGCGACGTCGGCGGGAACGTTCTGATACGGCATGATCGAGGCGCCTTCGAAGGTGCCGTCGGGGTCTTCGTCCCACAGCATCACCGCATCGACGCCCATGGCCGCTGCACAATCCGCCATGGCCGGCCACAGGCTGGTGTGGACGTAAAGATAGGCGAGGCCCTCATCGTCGCAATGCAGGTCGAGCACGATGTCGTGGCCGATGGAGAGCTGCAGCAGCCGCGTTTTCAGCCGCTGGTCGACCGTGCCGTGCGTCGGCAGCAGCGTGAGGTCGGGCGCGGCGAGCCGCGGAAAGCCGCGATTGAAATTGGTGCGCGTGCCCAGATGAAAGCGGCCCTGATGGTCGCCGTAAAGATATTGCGCGCGACCGATCGGATTAGCCCAGGGCACGATGGTCATATTGCCGGTGATGCGGCCTTCGGCTTCCGCCTTGCTGAGCATCGGCATCAGCGTGTCGATGGCGACGACGCCCGGCAATTCGCCGGCATGAAGTGCCGCCTGCAGATAGACGGAAGGCGCCGTCTTGTCCGTTCCGGCGAAGCGGAAGACGGGGAATTCGTAGGAAACGCCTTCGCTGTCGCCGGCGACGCGTTCGATGGACTTCTGCATGGGATGCCTCCGGGAGAAGAGGCGGAACACATGCCCTTTTGCCGCTGGGCTGTCGATTGGTCCAGCCGGCGCCGCCATGGGCGCACGATTCTACCCGGCCGTCACACCAGCGGCTTGAGTTCCTGGGCGATGGTCGGCAGAAGCTCCGAGACATTCGGGTGGATGTGCACGGCGCGCGCCAGCGTGCTGACCGGCGCTTTGGCATACATCAGGTCGAGCACGCAGTGCACCGCCTCGTCGCCGCCCGGGCCGAGCACCGAACAGCCGAGGATCTCCTTGGTGTCGGCATCGACCAGGATCTTCATGAAGCCTTGCGTCTCACCTTTTTCGACTGCACGGCTGACGCGGGTCATTGGCCGCTGGCCAACCAGGGCGCGGCGGCCGGATTTCCTTACCGCGGCTTCGGTCATGCCGCAGCGGCCGAGTGGTGGGTCGATATAGAGCGCATAGGCCTCGATGCGGTCGCTGACCTTGCGCGGATCGTTGTCGAGCAGGTTGGCGGCGACGATCTCGTAATCGTTGTACGAGGTGTGGGTGAAGGCGCCCTTGCCGTTGCAGTCGCCCATCGCCCAGATGCCGGGCACGCTGGTGCGCAACTGGTCGTCGACGACGATGAAGCCGCGTTTGTCGACCTCGACGCCGGCTTTGTCGAGGCCGAGATCGTCGGTGTTTGGCGTGCGGCCGAGCGCCAGCAGCACATGCGAGCCGACCGCAGCCGCCTTGCCTGGCGAGAAGGTCACGGCGATTTCGTTGCCTCGCCTGGCGAAGCGGATGTCGTCGGCGCCGAGATGGACGGCAATGGCTTCGTTTTCGAGGATCGACAAAATGGCGTCCGAGACATCCTCGTCCTCGCGACCGATCAGACGCGGGCTTTTTTCGATGACCGTGACTTCGGAACCGAAGCGGCGGAACATCTGCGCGAATTCGAGCGAGACATAGCTGCCGCCGACAACGATGAGATGGCGCGGCAGCACGTCGAGATCCATCATCGAGGAATTGGTCAGGTAAGAAATGCCGTCGATGCCGGGCAGGCCGGGCACCGAGGCGCGCCCGCCGGTGTTGAGGAATATCTTTTCGGCGCTCAGCAGATCGTCGCCGACGCGCACCGTGTTGGCGCTTACGAAGCGCGCATGGCCGCGATAGAGCGTGCATTTGTCCATGCCGGCAATCCAGTCTTCGAGATTGCCGCGGGCGTCGTTGGAGACCTTGTCCTTGCGCGCCTTGATCGCCTTGTAGTTTACGCCGACGGGACCGGATAGCGTCACCCCGTAATCCGCGGCGGAGCGGGCGAGATGCGCGGCATAGGCGCTTGCCACCATCGTTTTGGTCGGCGTGCAGCCGGTGTTGACGCAAGTGCCGCCGACCAGCTTTCGCTCGATCAGCGCCACGCTCATGCCGGCCGCATTCAGCCTGCCGGCGAGCGGTGGGCCGGCCTGCCCGGCACCGACGATAATGGCGTCGAATGTCTTTGCCGTCATGCCACCGCCGCCACGATCAGAAGCCCGCCGACGATCGCCACAGCGTCCTCGATGAAGGCGGCCGGCGGGTCCTTGCCGAAGGCGGCGGCCAGGCGTTTACGCGCCTCGGCGCCGCCCAGCGTGCCGATCACCGCGCCAACGGCGCCGGCGATCAGGCCGCCGATGATGGCGCCACCGGTGGCGCCGATCACCGCGCCGGTGAAAGCGCCCAAGACGATACGCGTGCCGAATTGCTGCGGCACCTTGCGGCTCGGCGCCGAGGGCAGCTGGTCGGTGACCAGTTCGGCGATGGCCAGGATGGTGAAGATGCCGACGGCGATCCAGTGGCCCATGAAGCTCGCCCAGGTGTCCGCGACCGGCAACCAGCCAAGCCAGGCGCCCCAGGCGACGGCGGCGGGCGCGGTCATGGCGCGAAGCCCGGCAACGATGCCAATCAGGAGTGCAAAAATGTACAGCATGATTGATCCCCTCGATGGCCGGCTTGGGACAGGTCCGAGAGGGCAAGCTACCATAGGTCCGGTATTTGACCAGAGGTGGTGTCGCCGCCGGCGCTTCCGTTTTTTCACCACTTGTGCTTTGGCAAAGTTGAAACTGGAGTTGCAGCCATGGCCGGAAGCGAACGCATGAAAATGGCGGCGGGCGAGTGGTATTGCTGCCTCGATCCGGAACTGGAGGCGTTGCGCATCACGGCGCGAGACGCGGTGTTCGAGCACAACAGCCTGCCACCCCGGCAGCGTGGCGATATCGGGCCTGGATTGCGGACGCTGCTCGGCGCTGCGGGCGAGGGCGCCCGGATCGAGGCGCAGTTCCACTGCGCCTATGGCTTCAACATCTTTCTCGGCGACCGTGTTTTTCTCAATGCCGGCTGCATCATTCTCGACACGGCGCCAGTGCGCATCGGTAAGGGAACGCTGCTCGGCCCGAATGTGCAGATCTATTGCGCCGAGCACCACAAGGAGGCTGCCGGGCGACGGACAGGGCTGGAGATCGCCAAGCCGGTCGAGATCGGCGACAATGCCTGGATCGGCGGCAGTGCCGTCATCCTCGGCGGAGTCAGGATCGGCGATGGCGCCATCGTCGGCGCCGGTGCTGTGGTGACGCGCGACGTGGCGGCGAACACCACGGTGGTCGGCAATCCGGCACGGGTAATCAGCAACAACTGAGCACCGTGCTTCTGTTGCCGGTCACGTCCTCGTTCTGATGGACATGGGGGCGGCTATGTCACTTGGCCGGAGGTGGATGCAACCGTGTGTCGAGCGCAAACGCCTCCTGGGTCTTCATGGCGTATGCCCCTCTGGCGAGGCTCGCGTCGAAGATCAGGTTCCAGCTACGCTGCGATACCGCGCTCGGAATCACCACGAACCGGTGCCGTTGCAGAAGATCGTCGCCAAACGCCTGTTGCCCGGAGCTCGGAATGCCCGGGCGCAACCAGTTGGGGTTGGGCACGGCGGCGGGGTCGACGATATGCACATCCGCGACATCGCTGACGATCGCTGCCGTCATGACATGCGCTATCGTGTCGAGCGCCCTGAAGCCCTTATGAACCGCAACCTCGAGGATCGCAGTCGACGGATCGATCGAGCAGTAGACGGCGCGCACGCCCTTGCTGTTCCAGCGTCCGCCCACCCTGTATGCGCCCTCGCCACTATCCCATGTAGGCGCAAACGCGGCTTGATCGAGGCGCCATCCGATGAGGTCGGAGCCACCAAGCGCCGCCGGCAGCGGCGTCATGCATAAACGCCATATTCAAGCCGTTCCAGATAGTCTTCTACAAGCTCGATCCCCGCCGGCGTCGCCAGAAGGTCGATTGGACGACGCTGGTCGAGCCCAATCGCCGGGCGCTCCAGCCATTGCTCTGCCTCCGCCTGCGAACCGAACACGTCGGTCGCTTTCGACAGGATCTCCGCGAACTTCCAGGTGCGTCCGCTCTGGTCCTGACTGAGAGGCTTGGACGGAGCATCCTTGCGGCGCTGGTAGGTGCGCAGGCTCATGCCGACGGCCTTCTCCAGCGAATCGGTCTTCTGGATGTAGACGAGTTGCCCGATAAGATGGTCCAGCGCTGAAGCCGGCAGGCCGTGCAGAAGCAACTCGTGGGCATCCAAAGCGCTGCTGAGGCGCCTTGCCAGAATGCGGCTGCCGCCTAGCAATTTCGCCACCTTCTGAAGTTCATTGTTTTTTGCTGCTGGCGCAGCCTTTTCCAATGCCATCGCCACGGCGAGCCCTCTTCGCGTCATCTGTCGCTTTAATATATGACAGATGACGCAGAGCCTTTCAAGCACGACAGGATCGAGAGCAGGGCAATCGCTTCGAGAGAAAAGATAGCCTACTCGGGCCAGATGGCAGTCCAACGTCGGCACTGAAGCGATTGCCCTGGAATCGAGCGCGAGCCGAATTTCACCTCGGCATGTGCGCCACGCGCTCCTCCTGAGCACTCTTCGAGAATTCGCGCCGGTATTGCGCCGGCGAGGTTCTGAGGCGCGCTGCGAAATGCTGGCGCAGCGAGGTAGCGCTGCCGAAGCCGGCCTCGAAGGCAACCGTGTCCATCGATTTTTCCGTTGCTTCCAGCAGCCGTTGCGCCAGCTGGACGCGCTGGTCGGTCAGCCAGTCGCCGAAACTGGTGCCGATCGTTTTCTGGAAACGGCGCGTGAACGTCCGGCGGGTGAGGCCGGCGTGACCGGCAACGCTGTCCAGACAGTGCGGCTCACCCAGGGTTTTGCGCACCGCTTCGAGAGCCTGGGTGAAGCGGTCCGCATTGCCGGTCCTGGCGATGGGACGTTCGATGAATTGCGCCTGCCCGCCCTGCCTGTGCGGAGAAAGCACGATCTGCCGGGCAAGGCGAAGTGCCGCCTCCGCGCCGTAACGAGCCCGTACGACGTGCAGGCAGCAGTCGAGCCCGGCGGCGACGCCGGCGGATGTCACGACATCGCCATTGTCGATGTAGAGCACTTCCGGTTCGACGAGAATGTCGGGATAGAGTTCCTGCAGCTGATCCGCGTAGGCCCAGTGCGTCGCCGCTCGCCGCCCCGAAAGCAGTCCGGTCGCCGCAACAGCGAACGTTCCCAAGCACAGTCCGACGATCAGCGCGCCGCGCTCGTGCGCGCCAAGCAACGCGTCGATCAATGCCGCTGGAGGCGAGCTCCCGAGATCTTTCCAGCTTGGCACGATGACGATGTCGGCGTCATCGAGCGCGGAAAGCCCGTGCGGGACGCTGATGGTCAGCCCGGCATCGGTGCGGATCGGCCCGTCCTCAATCGCGCAGACCCGGAAGTCGAAGCGCGGCAGGCCGAGCTCCGTGCGATCCGCGCCGAACACGAGACACGGCACGGAGAGATGAAACGGGCTGATGCCATCGAAGGCGATGGCGGCAACGGCAGGATCGGTCATGGGAGCTCCAGCAACGGGTGAGGCCGATTGTCCCAATTCTTTCGAATAATGTCAATCGGGACACTTTCTGCAATCCGGTGCCGAGCTTATCGTCCACCCATCATGTCCAACGGGAAAGGAAAACCCCATGTCGCAACCAGCCAAAGGCAAAGCTCCACGCCGCGCCCTCATCGTCATCGATGTTCAGAACGACTATGACGGCGGCAACCTCGCCATCCAGCATCCGCCGTTCCGCGACAGCGTCGTCAACGTGGCGCGAGCGATGGATGCGGCCACCGAGGCAGGCGTCAAGGTGGTGGTCATCAAACAGTTGGCGCCGGAAACCTCACCGGTCTTCGCCAAGGGCAGCCATGGCGCCGAGTTGCACCCGGAAATCGCCAGGCGAAACCGCGACCACTACATCGAAAAGAACTTGCCCAGCGCCTTCACCGGCACGGACCTCGAGGAGTGGCTGCGCGCCAACTCTATCGATACGATCACGGTCATCGGCTACATGACGCATAATTGCGACCTGTCGACGGTCATCCACGCCGTGCATATGGGTTTTGAGGTCGAGTTCCTGTCGGACGCAACGGGGTCATTGCCGTACGCCAACAGCGCCGGCTACGCTTCGGGGGAGGAAATCCATCGCGTGGTGACGATCGTCCTGCAGTCGCGCTTCGCGGCCGTTCTCAAGACCGCCGAGTGGATCGATTGTCTGAAGACCGGCGTGGTACCCCAGCACGACACACCCTATGCCTCCAACCAGCGCGCGCTGGCGCGAAGCGCGGCTTAGGGACGAGCTCGTCGCGAAGTCGCCAAAAGGGCGCCGCAGCGTTGCGGCGCCCTTTGCCGTTCAAGCGTTGATTATCCCTAAAACAGGCCTTCGATCTGGCCCATTTCGTTCAGGAAAATCTTTTCCGAGGATGGCGCTTTGGGCAGGCCGGGCATGGTCATCACCTCGCCGCAGATGATGACGACGAAGCCGGCGCCGGCAGACAGCCTGACCTCGCGCACCGGTACGGTGTGGCCGGTCGGCGCGCCGCGCAGATTCGGATCGGTGGAGAAGGAATATTGCGTCTTGGCCATGCAGACCGGCAAATGACCGTAGCCGGCGTGCTCCCAGGCGTGGAGTTGGTCGCGCACCGATTTGTCGGCGATCGCTTCGGAACCGCGATAGATGCGCTGGACGATGGTGTTGATCTTCTCGAACAGCGGCATGGCGTCGGGATAGAGCGGGGCGAATTGCGACGCGCCGGATTCGGCCAACGCCACGACTCTTTTGGCCAGTTCCTCGATGCCGGCCGATCCCTGAGCCCAGTGCTTGCACAGGATCGCCTCTTCGCCCATCGAGGCAACGTAGTCCTTCATCGCCTGGATCTCGGCCTCTGTGTCGGAGTAGAAATGGTTGATGGCGACCACAGCCGGCACACCGAACTGACGGATGTTCTCGATGTGGCGGCCGAGATTGGCGCAGCCCTTCTTGACCGCCTCGACGTTCTCCTTGCCGAGGTCCTCCTTCTTGACGCCGCCATTCATCTTCATGGCGCGAACCGTGGCGACGATGACCGCCGCGGCGGGCCTCAGGCCGGCCTTGCGGCATTTGATGTCGAAGAACTTTTCGGCACCGAGATCGGCGCCGAAACCGGCTTCGGTGACGACGTAGTCGGCAAGCTTCAGCGCCGTCGTCGTGGCAACGACGGAGTTGCAGCCATGCGCGATGTTGGCGAAGGGGCCGCCATGCACGAACGCCGGGTTGTTCTCCAGCGTCTGCACGAGATTGGGCTGCATGGCATCCTTCAAGAGTACGGCCATGGCGCCGTCGGCCTTGAGGTCGCGCGCATAGACGGCCGACTTGTCGCGACGATAGGCGACGATGATGTCGCCGAGGCGCTTTTCCAGGTCCTTCAGGTCGGTCGACAGGCACAGGATGGCCATGACTTCCGAGGCGACTGTGATGTCGAAACCGGCCTCGCGCGGGAAACCGTTGGCGACGCCGCCGAGCGAACAGATGATCTCGCGCAGCGACCGGTCGTTCATGTCCATAACGCGGCGCCAGACGACACGGCGGGTGTCGATGCCGAGCTCGTTGCCCCAATAGATGTGGTTGTCGATCAGCGCCGACAGCAGATTATGCGCGGTGGTGATGGCGTGGAAATCGCCGGTGAAGTGGAGGTTCATGTCCTCCATCGGCACGACCTGCGCGTAGCCACCGCCGGCGGCACCGCCCTTGACGCCGAAATTCGGTCCGAGCGAAGCCTCACGGATGCAGACGATGGCCTTCTTGCCGAGGCGGTTGAGGCCATCGCCCAAGCCCACCGTCGTCGTCGTCTTGCCTTCGCCGGCCGGTGTCGGGTTGATGGCGGTGACGAGGATCAGCTTGCCATCCTTGTTGCCCTTCACCGACTTGATGAACTCGGCCGAGATCTTCGCCTTGTCGTGGCCGTAGGGCAGAAGATGTTCGCTCGGAATGCCGATCTTCTGGCCGATCTCCTGGATCTGCTTCTTCCTGGCGCCGCGCGCGATCTCGATGTCGGACTTCACTTCGGCCATGGACGACTTCCCTCTGAATTGGACGGATTTGACTAGTGTGGTCGCAAGAATAGCCCGGCATTGCAGGCGCGGGCATGTTCTACCCCTGTCGCTGCCGCGGCGTCAACTTTCATGCAACTATGTTTCCTACGAAGAAAATGCCTCTGCGGCCGGCTGCCCTGCTACAGGTTCTTTTCGCGCCGGTTGCCGCGCCGTATAGAAGCCAGAGCAGGCGCGGTTCCGCCGTCTCAAAACAGCCGCGTAATACGCGAAAAGCGACAGAAGCAACGGCGCAAATTCACCAGCGCCGGCTGTGCGGGACGATCCGCTACTGCGTCAGCACGTTGCTGATCTCGACCATGTTCGAGCGCACCCTGAGTATGTAAAACCCCATCGTCGTCAGATGTGTCGGCAACAGCCAGCCGTCCTCGCGGCCATTGGCGATGATGAAGGGCTGGATGCGCAGCGCCGAGACGAATTGCGCGTCCATCGTATCCCACAGGTTCTGCAGGTGCTTTTCCTTGATGACGTCCTCGAAGTCGGCCTGTGCGCCCTTCATCAGCCCGTAATAGGCATAGAGCTGGCCATAGGCGAACCAGAAGCGGTCGTCGGCGCGTGTGTCGAACCAGCCATTATTGTGGTTTTCGGCACGCTCCTTGAGGATCGCCGAGGTGGAACCGATATCGGACGAAATGCGGTCGATATACTGCTTGAGATTGTCGGCGCGGGCATCGAATGTCGCCTGGCAGGCTGCGAGGCGGGCGTTGAAGGAACGCAGCTTGCGCACCGCGTCGCGATAGTAGCTCGGCGTCGGCGTCTTGGGCCCGAACGGGTTCAAGCCGAAATACCAGGTTTCCTCATCGAACTGCAGATTGCCGCGGGCGTCCTGCAGGTCGGCGTCGATCTGCGAGGTGGTGCGGACGCGGCCGAGATTGTCGGCAAGCTCGGTCGCCGTGCGCCGCACCGCCTGGTTGATGCCGCGCTGGAACGACGCCTTGTTGTCCATGAACGGCGTGTGGTCCCAGTCGATGCCGAACAGGCCGAGCTTGTAGAGGATCATCGACGACACCCAGGCATTCTGGTTGACGTTGAAGTCGGTCAGGTCGGCAGCGACCTGGGCAATGGCTGAATTTCCGCAGGTCTTGGCCGTGTCGGTGCCGGCGCCGGCGGAAACCTGTTCACCGGCGGAGCTGTTGCGTTTTTCGAACGTGTATTTGTCGACGTAATTCGGGTCGAAATTGTTCCACCACTGGGTGGCGTAGAAGAAGTTGACATAGAGACCGATCAGCACGAGCACAGCCAGGCCGAGCACCGCCTTCAGGATCCAGCCGCGTTGCGTGTACCAGCGCCCCGCCCACAGGAACGGCCACAGGATCGCGCCGATGAGCAGGCCGATGCCGCGGCCAATCCACTGGAAAATCCGGGTGAAGAAATTCACGATCGGATCAAGCATGGCGATGTCACCCCCTCAGTCAGTCAAGCCGTAGAGGCGTGTGCGAAACGCCACCTTGTCCTTCAGATATGTGGTTTTCAGAACGTCCACAACATGCGATCGCCAGGCGTCGCTGAAGCCTTCATAGTCCCTGTAGAAGCCCGGCTTGTTGAAGACGTAACGCGAAACGAAGTCCTGCGGCACGAAGTCCGAGATCAGCTGGTTGGTCAGCCAGGCGTCGGGATGGTCCGGCTTGGCGCGGATGACCAGGAAGCGCTGCTGCGGGAACACGTCCTCGATCTTGAGATGGCCGAGCTGGGCGATCTCGCGCTTGGCGGCGTTGAGGAAGGGAAAATTGCCGTCCCTGGTGATCAGATCGGTATGGCCGTGGATCCAGGTCTGCAGCCAGACCTTGTCGACGTCGGTCAGATTGCGGTCGGGATCGGCGTCGCGGATCAGCGCGCGCACCACCATTTCGGCGCGATGCTCGAGATAACCGGAGGTTTCGATCCATGAGGCGCGCGGCAACTCGAGGCGGCCGGTCGAGGCGAGGAACTTGAATACCTTGTCGGCGTCGTGGATCGAAAGGTAGCTCACCTGCCATGGCCGCGAGCGGCGGAAGCCCGGCGCTGCCGGGTCGCTGATCACCGTCGTCACGTCGGGATCGACGAACACATAAAGTCCGCCGAAATGGCTGGTCCAATAGGCATTGTGGCGGAAGATCACCTGGTCCGGCACCAGCGCATTCTCGCGGATGTCGCCGCAGATCTTCGCCAGCTCGACCATGTGGGCAAGCATGGCGTTGTCGCGCCAGGCATCCGGTTCCTGCTTCAGCCGGTCGACCAGCTTGCCGAGTTCAGCGGCCTTGCCGAGCACATCCTCGGCCGACAGCACCTTGAATTCGACCTGATTGATCGACAGCAGGTCCTCGATGTCGTCGACCTTGGGGACCGAATCCTCGATCTCGCCGTAGATGACGTCCTTGATCGTCAGCGCATCGATGGCGCGCTGGTTCTTGGACATGAACTCGTACATCAGCAGCGAAGTGTTGGAGAACGCCGTGTGCACCACCGGCAGGTCGATCTGCGACGGCGTCAGGATGATGAAGCGACGGTTGACCTCGTTCGGATCGAGGTAGCTGTAGTCGCCGCATTCCTCGGCGACCTGCGGCGAGAAGCCAGTGCGATCGATCTCGAAGCTTTTCAACTTGGTCGGCTTCAAGCCGAACGCGACCATCGCCTTGTTGTAGCGCTGGATCAGGTGCGGCTCGTCGATCGTCAGCAGCCGGCCGTAGATCAGCTCGTTGTCGCGCAACAGATCGGGTTTCTTAGCCATTATTCCTTCTCCCCGTTCACGGGGAGAAGGTGCCCGAAGGGCGGATGAGGGGCGCGAACGCTCCTTCTCCCCTTGTGGGAGAAGGTGGCCGAGCGAAGCTCGGTCGGATGAGGGGTGTTCCAGCTTGACGAATACCCCTCATCCGTCGCCTTCGGCGACCCCTTCTCCCACAAGGGGAGAAGGGGGCGTCGGCGCATCTCACGCATTCCACAGCCCCTTTTTCTTCATATCCTCGATCTCGCGGACGGCACGCTCCCGCAGACGGGTGTCGCGGATCATCTTGGTCACCGCCGCATCATCGGACTTGTCGGAATAGCGGAACTCGGAATCCGCGTAGCGGTTGATCTCCTGCATGACCATGTCCATCGAGAATGGCCCGCGCAGCTCCTCGATCATGGCTTTCTTGTCGTCGTAACCCTTGTGCATGAAGGCTTCCGGCTTTTCGAACCACTCGTCCGGCAATTCGATGTCCATGGCGCGCATCTTGATGGCATCGGTGACGTTCTTGATGGCGCGACCGGTAAAGCGCGGCTCGGCATCCTTGATCATATGCAGATAAGTGCCGATGTCGGCCATCGTCTTTGGCGCGCCATTCTCCTTCATGTAGCGCTCATAGACCTTCATCAACCCGTCTTCCTGTGGCTTCTCATGCTCCTCGTAAGCTTCCATCACCGCGCGCTGGATCTCTTGCGCCACATAGAGCTTGTGGTCGCCGAGCGGGATCTTGTGGTTCTTGCCGGCGAGCAGAACGAAGATGTCGATGTAGTCGTCGCGGCTCTGCGGGCCGTCGACCAGCCAGCGCGCGCCGGCGCGCTGGCGTAGCGCGTCGTCGACGTTTTCGGGATAGTTGGAGAACATGCCGAACGAGCAGTTGCCGCGCACCACGGTCGCCGCACCTCCAAAGGCGTCCATCAGGACGCCGGTGATTTCCTGCTGGCCGGCCGAGGCGCGGTCGTCGGACCGGCGTGCCGCCACCTGGTCGATATCGTCGATGGTGCCGAAGCCGATGACGCGCGGGTTCAGCACATTGTTGATGAACTGGCGGCAGTTCTGGCCGGACTTGCCCTGGTAGGAGGAGATCTGGTCGACGCCGAAATTCTCGTAGGCGAAGGGATAACCGGCGACCTGGCAATAACCATTGAGAAGACCGGCGATCATCTGGATCAAGGTTGTCTTGCCGGTGCCGGGCGCGCCATCGCCGATAAAAGTGAACAGGAAGCCGCCGAGCTCGACGAACGGGTTCAGCTCGCGCTCGAAGTCATAGGCCATCAGCATCTTGGCAAGCTTGACCGACTGGTATTTGGCGATGTGGTTGCCGACGACCTCTTCCGGTTTTTTGAAGGTCATCACCAGCGGCTTTGCCCGCTTACCCGGCGCGACGTCGAAGCCGTCAAGGGTAAAATCGTCGACGTCGATGCGGATATGCGCGTTCTCGAACGGACCGATGCCGTCGAAGCGGCCCTTTCGCGCCAACAGCCCGTCGATGGCGACGCGGGCAAAGGCGCGGGCGCGGGTCATCAGGTCGGCATCGTCCTTCGAACCCGCTATCGCCCTGTCGAGCCCGGCCACGATCGACTTCACCGCATCCTGTGGCGTGTCGAACAGAAAGTCCGGCTCGGGCGTGTCGTTCGGCGCCTCGCCGTCGCTGTCGATCAGCTGGAACAAATAGGAGGCAAGGCTGAAGGCGGAGATGTAGGCAGAGGCCGACAGCAGCTTCTTGAAGGTGGCAGCTTCATCGCCTTCGAGCGGCGCGCGGGCGTTTTTCGCCTGCAGACTTTCGAGGTCCGAGCCCTCGGCGAAGACATCCGATATGGCCAGCGCTATCGCTGTGCCGCGCCGGGCGCGAAACAACAGCGTGTGCTGCGGGATAGTCAGCAACTGGTCGTCGGAATGGACGGCGGCGACGGTTTTGGAGAGCTCGACCTCGCGCGTGCGGCGCACCGAGCCGACCGAGACGGTAGAGACGAAGCGGCGGTTGGTGCCGGCAAGCGCGGTGCCGGACTCGCGCGATGGGTCCTCCAGCACGACGATGCGAGTGATGAAACTTTGCGCAGTGGCACGGTGCTTTTCAATTGCCGCTTCCGGGATGGTGGTCAGGCCGGTGTCCATGGAGGATGCTCCGCGATTTGATGGTCAGACGTCGCTGATGACCTGCCCTTTGGACAGGATGTGGACCTTGTAGCCCGAAAAGATCTTCTGCGCCTCGCCGGCGGCATAGAGCGCCTGATAGGCCTCGTGCGGAATCAACGCATGGTTCTCATAGCTCGACACGCCTTGCCGCGCGGCCTCGAGATCGTCGGTATTGATGAAGAATTCCTGCGTCGTCTTTTCGCTCGAAAACAGCCCCTTGCGGCCTGGCTTTTCGGCCTTGGAAAAGACCTCCTGGATGGTCCAGGTCAGCAGCCAGGCGTTTTCCGGCTTGCGCACCTTGGCCAGCACTTCGCTCACCGTCGAATTGTTGTCGGTAATCCCTGCAGAATAGAACGGGCCGAGCACGACGCGACGCAGTTGCTTGGGATGCAGCGGCTCGAAATCCTTGTCGAGGTTGACCGCGATGGTCGCCGGCGACAGCGCGTAGGCGGAATTCTTCTCGGTGAAATCGTCGAAACGGTGGGCAAGCTCGGGATTGAGCAAGCCGTCGACCGGCAGCGGAATGTCGACCCTCTCATTAAGTTTGCCACTGGAGTCGACAAGCTGCCGGATCATGTCGTCCGAGGAATCCTCGACCGTCACCATATACACAAGCGGCAGGTTGGCGCTGCCGTCGAAGCAGGCCCAGTGGACCAGATAATAGGGGCGCAACGTCTTCGGATTGACCGACACCTTGACCGTCTGGGCCAGCGTGAACGGGCCGAAGGTGGTCTCGCTCTTGACGTCCTCGAGGTAAAGCCGCTCGGCCATCGACTTCTGCAGCGCTTCGGGAAATTCCTTGTGGCGCAGGATGAAGTCCGCCATTTCCTCGCGCAGCTCATCGGCCAGCGGAAGGTTGGCGAGGCGCGCATCGGCCTGGAGCCGGTCGTTCTCCAACTCGAGCAGGTTCTGGAAGACCGGAAAACCGCTTTCGGCGCGCGAGATGCGGAACGTCTCGGTGAAGCCCAGCCGGTTGCGCCAGCACGAGAACGACTTGTCGAGCCGCGCAATATATTCGGCGACGACCTTGGCGACGATGCCGTGCCGATAGAGCGGCGAGCGATCGTCGCGCATGAACACTTCGAGGCCGCCAAGTGCCGCCGTGATCGCCGAGAAATAGCGCGCCGCAGCTTCGTTTTCGGGGGTCATGCTGCCAGCCCTTGGGAGCAGTGCACGTGCAGCAATTACGATTGCACGTAATTTGCCGAATTGTGCTTCTTCATCACATCGTCGAAGCGGCGGGCGAAGGCATCGTCGGCGAGCTTCTTGCGGCGCTGGATGTCGGCGGTGGCGACCATGTTCTTCTCGTGCATTTCAAGCAGATCGCCGATGTGCTTTTGCGAGGCGGCACCAATGCCGGCCATGGTCTCTTCGGCGGTGTTGTCGACCTGGCTGCCCAGCGTGTTGATCTTGTGGGCGACATCCTGTTGGGCGGCGGTCTTCAGCGAATCTTCCAGCGCCTTGTACAGAACGATGCGCTGCTCGGTATCGATGGTCAGCTTGTTGATCAGCGTCGATTGCGCCGCGATCTGGTTGTTGAGCGAATCGACGAAGGTCTGGAACATCGAGGTGTAGCGCTCCAGCGTCTGGCTTTCGGCCAGCAATTCCTGCTCCTTGGCCTGCTTCTCGTTGTATTCCGTGGCCAGTTTCGAGCGTTCGCCTTCCAGCTGCGTGCGCACCTTCTGGCTGGTCGAGGCGGCGATCTTGTTCTCGATGTCGAGCAGCATCGGGTTGAGCTCCTCGATGCGCTTCTGCACGGTCTCGAGATTGGACATGGTGGTCTTGCGGCGCTCGATCACCTGCGACAGGCTGGCCTCGGAGGTCTTGTAGCGCGTGTCGAGAACCTGCTTCTGCGCCTTGAGGATGCCGACGATGGTGTCGGATTTCGCCAGCAGCTCCTGCAGATTGCCGGCCAGCGACATGTTGCGGACGCGGTCGGTGCGCAGGCGCTGCTTGCGCTGGCTGGAGAAGACACCGACGAAATTTTCCCAGCCGGTGTAGTTCTTCATGCTCTCGAATTCGGCGCCGAAGACGTTGGTGGCGTCCTCGAGGCCGATAATCAGGTCGGCGATATTGCCTTCCATCACCTTCTGCTGCTTCAGCACATCCTCAATGCGGGCATTCTCGATGTCGAAATTGGCGTCGCCGATCTTCTTGTCGGCGGTGGCGAGCGTGTCGAGCACAGTACCGGACTGCTCGATCTTGGTGCGCATGTCCTCTACGACCTGCTTGGTCTTGGCAATCTCGGCATCGAAATTCTGCAATGTCGCCATTGGGGCCTCCCGCTTCGGCATCGGTTTCGTTTCGCAAACCGCCGCGAATATATGTGCCGGGTTTGGCGAATGAAAGACGGAAGACATGGGATTACAGGAAAACAAAAGAATTTCAGGAGGCCGACCGCAGGATAGTCAGGCAATGATTACGGTGTAACTGCCGTCCGGTCAGACACCGCTTCAACCGCGGCTGGACTTTAGGTCGGGAGCGACGCTCAGGGCTTGGGATCGGCCTTGAGGTAGGCGATGACATTGGCGATGTCGTCGTCGCTGGTCAGGCCGGAGAAGGCCATTTTGTTGCCGGGGACCTTCTGCCGCGGCGCCCGCAGGTATTCGGCGAGGTTTGCTTCGTCCCAGACCAGGCCGGCGGCGCCGGCGTCCTTCATCCCCTGCGAGTAGCGGCTGAGATAACTGTCCGCGGTGCCGGCGGTGCGGCCGACGACACCCAGCAGATGCGGGCCGACCTTGTCGTGGTCGCTCGTGGCCTCATGACAGGCCATGCATCTGTTGAAGACTTTCTTGCCGAGAGCGGCATCGCCGTCGGCATGCGCGGCAAGAGCGCCGGCGATGAGGAAAGCAGCGGCAGACGAAATGGCTCGAAGCATGGGAACTCCCCGACGGCTCTGGCTGAGAGGTTCTGAAATAGCAAGCAGGCCTTAAACAAGCGCCGCACGATGGCGCGATTGGTGAACGAATGTCGGCCGGGAGGTCGGATGAAAGCAATAGCGCTGGTCAGGTTTTGGTGAAGCCGATGAAATCGTCGGGCACGGCGCGGCCCATTTCTTCTTCCCAATGGCGGCGGCAGAGCGAGACATAGACATCCTTGCCGATCGCCACCTGTTCGCCCTGTTTCGCCACCTTGCCGTCGGCGCCGAGGCGCACCACCATCGTCGCCTTGCGGCCGCAACGGCAGATGGTGCGCACCTCGCGCAGGTCGTCGGCGATTGCCAGCAGGGTGCGCGATCCGGAAAACAGCTTGCCTTGGAAATCGGTGCGCAGGCCGTAGCACATGACCGGGATGTTCAGCCGGTCGGCGATGCGGGCGAGTTGCCAGACCTGCTCCTCTTCGAGGAACTGCGCCTCATCGACGAAGACGCAATGGACCGTGGCGTGGTCGTGATGCTCGGCGACCCGGGCAAACAGATCGTCGCCGTCGCGGAACATCTCGGCTTCCGTCTCCAGGCCGATGCGCGACGAGATCAGCCCGGTATCGCCCTTGCGGTAGTGGCCGGCGATGAACAGCATCGTCGTCATGCCGCGCTCGCGGTAATTATACGAGGCCTGCAACAGCATCGTCGTCTTGCCGGCATTCATCGTCGCATAATGGAAGTACAGCTTGGCCATGCCGTCCTTTTAAGCCGAGTTGCAACAAAGCGGGGAGGGGGAGCGCCTACATTCCACCGGGAAAAGGCGACTTCCATCCGGAAAGCGGCGGGCGTGTCGCTGATCGGCCAGCCTGCGCCGTTGTTCGTGATTGCCTTAGTGCTTGAAACCGCAGCAGAATGATGTTTGGCTGACAGAACAAAGGCGGAGATAAAACCGTCGCTTCGCTTCACCGAGAACTGAAAATGGGAGAATTTTCATGTCGCGTATGAGTTCATTCGTCGCCGGCCTCGGCCTGGCGGCTTTTCTATCCACGACTGGGGCCTTCGCCGGCGATCCGGAAAGCTGCAAGACGGTGCGTCTGTCCGATGTCGGCTGGACCGACATCCAGGCGACCACCGGCGTCGCCTCGGTGCTGCTCACGGCGCTCGGCTACGAGCCGCAGGTGATCCAGCTTTCGGTGCCGGTGACCTATGCGTCCCTGAAGAACAAAGATCTCGACGTGTTCCTCGGAAACTGGATGCCGTCGATGACCAACGACATCAAGGACTATGCCGCCGAAGGCTCGGTCGAGACCGTCAGCGAAAATCTCAGCGGTGCCGGCTACGGCATCGTCGTTCCGACCTATGTCGCCGATGCCGGTGTCAAGACGCTGACCGATCTCGGCAAGTTCAAGGACAAGTTCGACGGCAAGATCTACGGCATCGAGGCCGGCAATGACGGCAACCGCATCATCCTCGACATGATCAAGGATCCGAAGACCAATCTCGAAGGCTTCGAACTGGTCGAATCTTCCGAGGCCGGCATGCTCACCCAGGCCGACCAGTCGATGAAGAACAATGAATGGATCGCCTTCCTCGGCTGGACGCCGCATCCGGTGATGGGCGCCATGAAGATCACCTATCTCGAGGGGATGGGAGATAGCGGCTTTGGTGCTGCCACCGTGCATACCAATGTACGCAAGGGCTACATGAGCGAATGCCCGAACGCCGGCAAGTTCATCGCCAATCTGAAGTTCAACCTGGACATGGAAGGCGAGATGATGGACGCGATCCTGAAGGGCGGCGACGCCAATACGGTCGCGACCGACTGGCTGAAGAAGCACCCGGACGCGGTCGCTCCCTGGATCGCCGGCGTCACCACCTTCGACGGCGGCGATGCGGCGGCTGCGGTGAAAACGGCGCTCGGAAGCTGACCCGACCATCTGGCATGACGAGACAAGGGGCAGCCACGGTAGAAATGGCTGCCCTTTTTCATATCCTGTGACAAGATGACCGTCCGGCGAAGGACGGCGCCGGCAGAAGAGGGGCTAGATGGATCCGATCTCCAAATTCCTGGTCAGTTACAAGATTCCCATCGGGGCATGGGGGAAGGCGTTTTTCACCTTCCTCACCGACAATTTCAACACCGTCTTGAGGGCCTTTTCCAATGGTCTAAATTTCCTGCTCGACGGGATGGTCGACGGACTTCTTCTGTTGCCGCCCGTCCTGCTCATCGCGCTGATCGCATTGCTCGCCTATGCCCTGCAGCGTTCGAAGGGGCTGGCATTGGCCGTCTTCCTCGGACTGCTGTTCATCCTCAACCAGAACCTGTGGAAGCAGACGGTGGAGACGCTGGTGCTGGTGGTTGCCGCCGCCGCCACCTCGATGGCCATCGGCGTGCCGCTCGGCATCTGGGCCGCGCACAAGCCGAAGGTCTACCGCATCATGCTGCCGGTGCTCGACCTGATGCAGACGCTACCGACCTTCGTCTACCTGATCCCGGTGCTGACATTGTTCGGGCTCGGCAACGCGCCCGGCCTGATCGTCACCATCATCTTCGTCATCCCGACCTCGGTCCGTCTCACCCATCTCGGCGTCACCTCGGTGCCGAAATCGATCATCGAGGCCGGCGAGGCCTTCGGTGCCACCAGGCGCCAGCTGCTGTGGAAGGTCGAATTGCCTTCGGCGCTGCCCACCATCATGGCCGGCTTGACCCAGTCGATCATGCTGTCGCTGTCGATGGTGGTGTTCGCCGCTCTCATCGGCGCCGGCGGCCTCGGCACCGAGATCAACCGCGCGTTGGGTTCCAGGAAAATCGACCTCGGGCTTGAGGCAGGGCTGGCGATCGTCGTGCTCGCCATCGTGCTCGACCGGATGACGCGCATCGGCGTGGGAGGCAAGAAATGACCGTCGCCGTCGATTTCAGGAATGTCGACATCGTCTTCGGCGCCGACCAGGCCGGCTCGCTGGCGCTGATCGACAGCGGCGCCACCCGCGCCGAGATCCTCGAACAGACCGGCAACGTGCTGGGCTGCGCCGGCGCCAGCCTCACCGTGAACGAGGGCGAGATCTCGGTGCTGATGGGGCTTTCCGGCTCCGGCAAATCGACGCTGCTCAGAGCCGTCAACCGGCTGAACGTCGTCTCGCGCGGCCAGGTGCTGGTCAAGGACGGCGACGGTACGGTCGACGTCGTCACCTGCGACGAGGCGACGCTTCGGCGGCTGCGGCAGAAGCAGGTGGCGATGGTGTTCCAGCAGTTCGGCCTGCTGCCGTGGCGCACGGTGGAGGAGAATGTCGGCCTTGGCCTCGAGCTCGCCGGCGTACCCGAAGCCGAGCGCAAGGAGCGGGTGAACAGGCAACTGAAGCTGGTTCATCTCGACCAGTGGTCGAAGAAATACGCGCATGAGCTTTCCGGCGGCATGCAGCAGCGCGTCGGCCTGGCGCGCGCCTTTGCCACCGAGGCGCCGATCCTGCTCATGGACGAGCCGTTCTCGGCGCTCGATCCGCTGATCCGGACCAAGCTGCAGGACGAGTTGCTGCAGCTCCAGGCCGAGCTGAAGAAGACCATCATTTTCGTCAGCCACGACCTCGAGGAGGCGCTGAAGATCGGCACCCATATCACCATCATGGAAGGCGGGCGCATCGTGCAAACCGGCGCGCCGGAAGACATCGTGCTGCGGCCCGCCAACGACTATGTCCGCGACTTCATCGCCAATGTGAACCCGCTCTCGGTGCTGACCGCGTGGAACGTCATGCGCGACCGCCGCGACCTCGAACACGGCGAGAACGGCTGGGTGTGGCTCGACCGGCGCAGGACGACGCGTTTCAAGATCGACGAGCATGGGCTGGTGGCGGCGGCCGAGCGCGACGGCAAGCCGGCGGTCTGGGTGTCCTGCGCCGATGTCGAAGCCCAGCCGGAGGAGACGGCTCAGGTATTCTGGGCCAATCCCGGCACCTCGCTGAAGACCGTGATGCTGGCTATGCATCGCTCGCAGACCGCACCGGTGGCGCTGTTCGACGACCAGTCGCGCTTCGTCGGCGCCATCGGCGTCAGGGATGTGCTGAGCGCGGTACTGCGAAGATAGTTTTTCTCCTTGGGGAGAGAACCAAGACCAAACGCCGAGTTCTGTCGCGCGCCCCTCTGTCCTGTCGGACATCTCTCCCACTTGGGGGGAGATCGGCGGTTTCGAGGACGGCTCTCACATTCCAACGTTTGTAATTGGCCAAATCGGCGACGACGGCCAATCTCCCCACCTGTGGAGGAGGTGTCCAGCAGAACAGAGGGGGCGCGAAGGAACGCCGGCTTAGCCCGATACCGCAAGCTAAACCGCCAGCGGCAGGCGCAGCTCCGTCATCAGGCCGCCATCGGGATGGTTGGACAGGCTGACTTCGCCGCCGGCGCTACGGGCGATGTTGCGGGCGATGGTCAAGCCGAGGCCGAGGCCGCCGGTCTGACGGTTGCGCGACTGTTCCAGGCGCACGAACGAGCCGAACACGGCGTCGAGCTCGGCTTGCGGTATGCCCGGACCCTCGTCATGGATCGCCAGCGTGATTGTCTTGCCTGATTGACGCAGGCTGAGATGCGCCCTCTTGCCATAGGTCACCGCGTTCTGGACGAGGTTGGTGACACAGCGCCGTAGCGCGACCGGCCGCGCGACGCAGATCAGGCCGCGCGAGCGCGCGTCCTCATTGTCGAAGGAGACCTCGTCGAAGCCGTCGGCGATCGATTCTACCAGCGACCAGAAATCGATCCTCTCGCTCTTCTCCTCGGTCACCTCGAAAGTGGCGAAGTCGATGACCGAGCTGGCAATGCCTTCGATGTCGGCGAGGTCGTGCGCCAGTGCGGCGCGCACGGACGAATTCCTCAGCAGTTCGAGGCGCAGCCGCATCCTGGTCAGCGGCGTGCGCAGGTCGTGCGCCAGTGCGGCCGCAAGATGCTCGCGGTCCTCGACGTAGGCGCGCAGCCTCGCCTGCATGGCATTGACCGCCTTTGCCGCGGTACGCACCTCGCGGCTGCCGCTCTCGGCGATCGGCGGGCTTTTCAGGTCCTCGCCGATCCGCTTCACCGCGGTCTCCATCATCCGGTAGGGCGCCGTCAGCCGGCGCAGCGACCAGATCGAGGAAGCCACCACCAGCCCGGCGATCAAGGCATAGAGCGGCAGGCTATCGAAGCTCAGTATCGGTCCGGCCGGTGTGTTCGGCTCGGTGAAGTTCAGCCATTGGCCGTCGGCAAAGCGAAGCGAAGCGGTCAGCTTGTCGCTCTGGGCGAAATCGGCCGCCAGCACCAGCAGGTCGCGCTCGACCTGGCCGATATCGGGACCGGCGACCGTCCCACCGGGAGCGTCGGCTTCGTGCGTTGCCGGGTCGCGGCGGACCCGCGCGTCGGTGATGCCGAACTTCGATAGCCGACCGACCAATATGTCTTCCAATTCGGCCAGTTCGTCGTCGCCGGCTATCGACGAAGTAACGGCGGGCGTGTCGGAGACGGTGAGCGCATAAGTGGCGTTGAACAGGCCGGAGGCCGTCGCCTTGCGCTGTTCCGGCGTAGCATCATGCATCAGCTGCACCAGCGAGAAGGCGCGGTCGTTCAGCCGGTAGAGATCGACGACGTCATTGGCGGCGGCACGGTCGCGCGAAACGATGTAAAGGGTCGCGATCTGGCTGATCAGCAGGCCGGCGATGACGATGAGCAGCACCCAGACCGGCAGCGTTTGCGGCAGGATGCGTCTCATTCGGAGGTCGTCTCAGGCAGGAACTGGTAGCCGCCGCTGCGCACGGTCAGGATCAGCTTCGGCGTTTTCGGGTCGTCCTCCATCTTGCGCCGCAGCCGGCTGACCAGAATGTCGACGCTGCGGTCGAAGCTGTAGCCGCTGTCGCCGCCGGACAGCTCGATCAGCTGCTCGCGGCTCAGTACGCGCTGCGCGCTCTTGACGAAGGTCTGCAGGAGATTGAATTCGGCCATCGTCAGCTCGATCCTGACGTCGCCGGGCGCCATCAGCCCGCGGCGCGAACAGTCCATCGTCCAGCCGGCGAAATGGTAGATCTGCCGCGAGGCGGCGCGTCGCGGTTCGGCGGCGCCATTGCGTCTCAAGACGGCACGAATGCGTGCGAGCAGCTCGCGCGGATCGAAGGGTTTCGGCACGTAGTCGTCGGCGCCCATCTCCAGCCCAACCACCCGGTCGGTAGTTTCGGTAACCGCGGTCAGCATGATGATCGGCGTCGAATAATTGGCGCGCAACTCGCGGCAGAGCTCCAGCCCGCTCTTGCCGGGCAGCATGACGTCCAGGACGATCAGGTCGACCTGGGCGCGGCGCAGGATGGTCTCCATCTCGGTGCCGTCGGCGGCGACTGATGTATGCAGCCCTCGCTTCTGGAAAAATTCCTGAAGGAGGTCGCGAATGCCCTTGTCGTCGTCGACGATCAGTATGTGGGGGTCGGATTTCACAGGGAACCTGTCATTTGTGGATCGCCCAAGCGCTGCTTCGGCCGTCAGCCAGACGATAGAATTCAGGCCATAAGTTGGCCAGTGGAGATCGGCGGCCCGATCTGGGCTGCCCAGAAACAATCCAGAAACAAAATTCTACAATCCGGAAAAACTGCCGAAAAAAATCAAAGGCATAAGTGGTGCCGTGGCGGTCAGGTCATCGGCTGCGACACGCGTTACGGGATTACGGACAGACCAATGCAAAGGTTCTCGATCAGTCTGATGGGTGCGTTGCTTTCCATTTCGCTCGTCACGGCCGCGGTCGAACATGCCGATGCAAAACTGGCCGATGCGAAGGTGGCCAATGCAAAGGCGGCCGATGCAAAGGTGGCGACCACCCGCAGCGAGCGTTGCATCGATCTGAACCGCCAGTTTGACGAAGCCCTCGAAACCCATGCCGCGGCAACGCAGGTCACCGCTGCGAAAGCACTTCAAAGAAAGGGAAACCGGTTCTGCGCCAACAAGAAACAGGCACAGGGAATCCGGATGCTCGCGAATGCTTTGAAGCTGCTTGGAGTGACACCGATCGATCCCGTTCAGTGACACAATCCGATCTGCACAAAAAGGAAGTGAAGCCATGAAAAAGTCCCTCCTCTCCGCCCTCGGTCTCGCCATCGCGCTGGCCGTCTCGATGCCGGTTCTCGGCGCCAGCAGCGCCAATGCCGCGACCACCACCGCGGCTGCGACGACAACGACGACCGCTGCGCCGGCCAAGGCCGTGAAGAAGGTCGCTGCCAAGAAGACCGTCAAGAAGCACAAGAAGCACGCGGTCAAGGCAACTCCGAAGGCCTGATCAAGCGACATCTTTCTACCCTATGAGAAGACCGCTCCAGTTGCGATTTGCCTGGAGCGGTCGTCTTTTTTGTTGCGTGCAGACAGTAGGGCCAGTCCCGGCCCACACCCCCCGTTGAACGCCAGACGGCAGTTCCCACATAGGCACGGACTTTTGAACTGCGCCTGCCGGGAAAGCCGATCGCGCGCGGTTGAATGGACGACCGCTTTTGCCCATGTCAAAATGACCGCAAAGCTGTCGTACGCAATTGCCGGTCCAATGCCTGAAATCACGACAAAACCCCGTACCAGCACGAAGCCGAAGGTCGAACGGCCGAAGCTCTACAAGGTCATCCTGGTCAATGACGATTTCACTCCGCGCGAGTTTGTCGTGACGGTGCTGAAGGCCGAGTTCAAGCTCAGCGAAGACCAGGCGCATAGGATAATGATCACCGCGCACCGGCGCGGCGTCTGCGTTGTCGCCGTCTTCACCAGGGATGTCGCCGAGACCAAGGCGGCGCGGGCAACCGATGCCGGCAAGGCCAAGGGCTACCCGCTGATGTTCACGACGGAGCCGGAGGAGTAGGGCGGCTCGCTTTCTTCCTTCTCCCCTTGTGGGGGAAGGTGGCCGAGCGAAGCTCGGTCGGATGAGGGGTGTTCCAGCTTGGCATCACCTGCACTCCGTCCAGCACCCCTCAACCGTCTTGGCGCTGCGCGCCAATCCACCTTCTCCCACAAGGGGAGAAAGATAAACCGCGTTACCGCCCTTCGCGGTACCACATCGAGCCCATCGCCAGAAGCAGCAGGCCGAGCCCCAAGAAGCCGCCGAACAGCGGCACGCGCGAGACGGCCTTGAGTACGCTGTCGTCGGTGGTGCGCAGGCCGATCCAGTCATCGCCGGAGGCAGCGCCCGAGGAACGGACCGGAACGATCGAGGGCAGCGTGACCGTGCTGGTGAGAGTGCCAAGTGCCGAGGCCGGCGCCAGCCGGCGAACGCTGCCGCCGGTTGCCTCAGCCGGTGGTTTGAGCCGGTTCTCGGTGGAGACGACGTCGGTGAATTCCGGCGCGTTGACCGGCCCGACATGGGCCAATGCCGTCAGGTCGCCATTGCCGACCTGATAGAGACCGATTTCGCTGGTCTCGACGCTGCCGAGGAAGACGCCTGGTTCGGATTTCTCGAGCCTGACGATCAGTGCCTTGCCGGACGGCGTGATGACTTGCGCCGGGCCGGGGTCGTCGCTCATCGTCTGGCGGCGGATTTCCAGCACCATGCCGCGGCCGTCGGCGGTCAGCCGCTCTTCCTCGAGTTCGGGCTCCTTCATCAGCCAGTGGGCGATGCGCCGGTAGAGTTGGACGTGGGGGCCACCGCCCTCGAAGCCGCGCGCCCACAGCCAGCCCTGGTCGGACAGAAGCATGCCGACGCGGCCTTCGCCCTTGCGATCGAGCAGCAGCAGCGGCCGGTTGTCGGCGCCCTTCATCACCACCTCGCCCTCGGGGTTCTCAACGCCGATGGTGCGGAACCAGCGGCTCCAGTGCGGCGGCTCGGTCGCGGAGCCATCGAGCCCGCGCGTTACCGGATGACGCTGGCCGGTATCGGTGAGGCGCGGATAGAAGGCCTTGTCGATGACCTCGCCGGTCGGCATTGCCGGCAGCGCCGACATCAGCGGCGTGCGGGCGATCGAGCTTTCGCCGGCATATTCGGGGCCTGCCGCGATCAGTAGCGCGCCGCCCTTTTCGACATACTCGGAGATGTAGTCGTAATAGAGGATTGGCAGCACGTCGCGGTGCTGATAGCGGTCGAAGATGATCAGGTCGAAATCCTTGATCTTCTCGACGAACAGCTCGCGCGTCGGGAAGGCGATCAGCGACAATTCGTTGATCGGCGTGCCGTCCTGCTTTTCCGGCGGGCGCAGGATGGTGAAGTGCACGAGGTCGACCGAAGCGTCGGATTTCAGCAAATTGCGCCAGGTGCGCTCGCCGGCATGCGGTTCGCCGGAAACAAGCAGCACGCGCAGATTTTCGCGGATGCCGTCGATCAGCGCGATGGCGCGGTTGTTGGTGTCGGTGAGTTCGCCCGGCTCGTGGTTGATGGCGAGTTCGACGATGTTGCGCCCGGCGCTGGGAATGGTCACCTGCAGCGGCATCGCCTGGCCGATGTTGGCGTGCTCGACCGATACCTGCTCGCCGTTGACCGATACGCGGACATCGACCGGGCCGGTTTCGTTGTTGGTGGCGATGACGCGATAGGTCATGTCGAGCGGCTTGCCAACGAGGCCGAAGCGCGGCGCATTCTCGAAGCGGATGCGGCGATCCTTCTCATGCTCGTTGCCGGTAATCAGCGCATGCAGCGGGGCATTGAAGTCAGGTGCGCCAAGCGGCGCGTCATGCACCTCGCCATCGGTGATCATGACGGCGCCGCCGATGCGCGATGGCGGCACGTCGCGGAAAGCATTTTCGAGCGAGGAAAACAACCGCGTCTCGGTGCGCTCGTCGGCGGCTTCGGACTTGCCGGCCTCGACGACACGGACGTCGAACTGCTTGAAGCGGCCGAGACGCTGCTGAAGCCCGGCCAATGCCGCATCTGTCTGCTTGGTGCGGTCGCCTATATCCTGGCTCTGGCTGCGATCGACGACGACGGCGACGATGCTTTTCAGCGGCTCGCGCTCTTCGTCGAGGAACACCGGATTGAGCAGCGCCGCAGCCAGCGCAATCAGGGCTGCCAGGCGGAAGACCGCGCCGCGCTGGCGAAACCAAAGGCCGGCGAGGGACAGCAGCAGCAGCGGCACCGGAACCACGGCGAGCAGCGGCCAGGTGATGAGCGGTTCGAAGGCGAGCGACCAGTTCATGGTCTATTGCCCCAACCGTTCGAGCAGCACCGGGACGTGCACCTGGTCGGATTTGTAGTTGCCGGTCAGCATATACATCATGATGTTGACGCCGGCGCGCAGCGCATAGATGCGCTGCATCGGATCCGAAGGCACCGTCGGCAATAGCGGGTCGCCATTCTCGTCGACGGCCCAAGCGCCGGCGAAATCATTGGCGGTGATCATGATCGGCGAAACGCCGTCGCCGGTGCGCACCGGGCGGTTCTCGGTGTTGCTGGCTTCGAGCGATGCCTCGACCCAAAGCGGGCTGCCGGCAAAACGGCCAGGAAACTCCGGAAGGATGTAGAAGGATTTGGTCAGCACGTGGTCCGACGGCACCGGCTCCAGCGGTGGCACGTTGAGGTTGCCGAGGATGTCGCGCAGCCGCTCCGTCGCCGGGCTGGTCGAATCCGCACCAATACCATTGGCGAACTGGTCGCGGGTGTCGAACAAGACCGTTCCGCCCTGCTGCATGTAGGCGTCGATGCGGGCGATGGCGGCCTCGCTGGGCAGCGGGGCCGAGGGATCGATCGGCCAGTAGATCAGCGGATAGAAGGAAAGTTCGTCCTTCGAGATGTCGACGCCGGCCGGTGCTCCGGGTTCGAGCGCGGTTTTTTCGATAAGAAAGCGGGTCAGGCCTTCGAGCCCGGCGCGGCTGATCGAATCGACACCCGGCTCGCCGGTCAGCACGTAGGCGATCCGGGTCTTTGAAATGTCCCCGATCGCCTCCGTATCTCCCGGTTTGGCGTCGTCGGCACGCGCGACGTCCGCGTGGCCAATCAAGGCGCCGAGCGCAATCAGCAGGACGGCTGCCGTCGCCGCAGCGCCGGCACGGCGCGGCCGGCGCGACAACAGGCCGCCCATCCAGAATACGGCAAGCGTGTCGAGCACCATCAGCACCAGGGCGGCCGTGACAAGCGGACCTTTGAGGTTGTGCTGCTCGTCGAAGGCATACTGGATGGTGGTGACCGGCACCGTGATTTCAGGCCGGGCCAGCGGCCTGAATGCGCTGTCGCCGCCGAGCAGATTGTGAGCGAACACTCCTGTCTCGGAGCCGTAGAGGCCGGGCGGGTTTTCCAGCGTCACCGGCAGCGGGCCGGCGCCGGGCACCAGCGGCCTGGCATCCGGCGTCGGCGGCACCAGCGTGCCGTCGGCGGCGATCATACGATAGGGTGCCAGCGACGTGGCGGCGGCCTCGGCATTGGCGACAGCCGCGCCCTGGTTGCGCGACAATTGCACGATGCGCCGCAGCATCTCGACGAAGCTGCCGGAGATCGGCAGGTTGGACCACGTCGCCTCGGGGGTGACGTGGAACAGTACGAGGGTGCCCTTGTCCTTCTTCATCCCGGTCACCAGCGGCGTACCGTCGGCAAGCGTGGCCCAGGTGCGCTCGACGATGTCGGGCGTCGGTTCGGCCAGCACCTGCCTGGTGACGGTGACCTCGGTGGGCGGCGCGAGGTCGGCGAAGGGACCGGTTTTCGGGAATTCGGTGACCGGCTGCGGCGCCGTCCATGACAGCGCGCCGCCAAGCGATCGTTCGCCCGTGCGCAGCCGAACTGGCAGCAGGTCGTCGTCATTGCCGGCAGCGGCCAGCCGCGAACCGGCAAAACGCACCAGCGTGCCGCCCTTGTCGACCCAGTCAACCAGCCTTTGCCGCGCTTGTTCCGGAATGGTGCCGACATCGGCCATGAGGATCATCGCCGGCTTCTGGTCGAGCAGTTGCGGGATGGCGTCGGCGAGATCGACGCTCGACGGCTCGACCAGATCGGCGAACGGCTGCAGGGCGCGGCGGATGTAGTAGAGCGGCGACAGCAGCGGTTGCGCCTGGTCGGCCTCGGCCTGCGACAACAGCCCGACGCGGCGGCGTTTTGAGCTCTCATCGAGCACGCGGACGGCACCGGCCTGGCGCTCGCCATCGAGCGCGATGTAGGCGAAGTCGTTACGCAGTTCGAACGGCACCGCCACCGTGCCGGTGGCGGTGGTTCCGCCCGGGGCAAAGGTCAGCGTCGCGTCGGCAATGCGGCGCCCCTTGTCGTCGAAGGCGCCGGCCGTCACCTGTGCAGGTGCCGGATCGCCCGGTGCGCGGATGGCGGTCAGGGCGAAGCCGTCGACCTGGTTGTCGGCGCCGGTCAGGCCGGTCAGCGACAGCCGGTCGGAGACGGCCCAGACAACACGTGCCGCGTTCTTCGACAACAACGTGTTGAAGGCGGCTTCGTCGCCTTGCGCCGCCAAGCCATCGGCGAGCACCGCGACGCTGGCGCCAGGCAGCGACTCCAAGGCTGAAGCGACGCGGGCATAGACGGCGGGGCGGTCGGTCGGGATCGGCCGCGGCTTTGCCGCGCGCAGCCGGTCGAGCGCGGCAGCGGCATCGAAGGGACCGATCTCGGCATTCGGCTTCTCGGCGGTGAAAGCGATGAGCACCGGCACGCCGTTCGAATTGGCATCGGCGATCAGCCGCTCGGCGGTGGCGACCCGCTTGCCCCAGTCGGCGGCACTTGCCCAGTCATTGTCGATCACCAGCGCCAGGGCAGCGCCCTCGGCCGGCAGCTTTTCGCGCGGATTGAAGACCGGTTCGGCAAGTGCTGCCACGACAAGCGCGGCCATCAGCAGCCTGAGCAGCGTCAGCCACCAAGGGCTCTGCTGCGGCGTTTCTTCGCGCCTCAGCACGCGGGCGAGAATCCTGAGCGGCGGAAACACCTCGGTTTGCGGCCTGGGCGGGGTCAGCCGCAGAAGCCACCAGATCACCGGCAGCGCCAGCAGGCCCCACAGCACCATCGGCGCCCCGAAGGAGAGCGGCAGCCAACTCATGCGCGGGCCCTCCCGGCAAAGGCGCCTTCGCCGGTCATCGCCATGTGGATGCGCACCAGCGCCTCGGAGGCAAGGCGATCGGTATGATTGACGGTAAAGCTCCAGCCAAGCCGTTTGCACCAGGCGGCCAGTTCCTGGCGGCGGGCGGCATAAAGCAGGCGATATTCCTCGCCCAGCATTTCGGCGCGGCCGGCGGTCAGCTTGTCGCCGGTCTCAGGATCGGTGAATTCGGTGCGCCCGGCATAGGGGAAGCTTTCCTCGGCCGGATCGGCGACCTCGACCAGATGGGCGCGCACGCCGTGGCGGGCGAGCACGTCCAGCCACGCCATGGTGTCCTCGACCGGGTCGAGGAAATCGCTGACGAGGACGATGTCGCAGAACCGGCGAATGCCGGATAGGTCGGGCTTTGCCGGCAGGTCGGCGGCGTGCATCAGTTGCGCCGCGATGCGCTCGGCGCCATTGCGGGCGGTGAACGGGTCGGTCAGGCCCGGCCAGGCAATGCGCTCGCCGCTGCGCGACAAAAGCTCGGCCATGGCCAGCGCCAGCACCAGGGCGCGCGATTCCTTGGAAACGCTGGCTCCGGTCGATTTGTAGAGCATGGAAGGCGAGGGATCGGCCCAAAGCCACACCGTGTGGGCGGCCTCCCATTCACGGTCGCGGACATAGGTGTGATCGTCGCGGGCGGAACGGCGCCAGTCAATGCGCGAGGAATCGCCTTCGACATAGGGCCGGAACTGCCAGAAATTCTCGCCGATACCGCGCTTGCGGCGGCCATGCCAGCCGGCAATTACCGTGTTGACGATGCGGCGCGCCTCGACCAGCAGGTCCGGCACCAACGAAGCCCGCAACCGGCCTCTGGCGAGCGCATCGCGCGTCGCTGCCGGTGCCTGCGCTTCACCGATGCGCGCCATCAAATCCCTTTCGCGAGCTTCGCCACAACATCGCGAACCGTGGTGCCCTCGGCGCGGGCGGCGAAGGTCAGCGCCATGCGGTGCTGCAGCACCGGCTCGGCGAGCGCGCGGACGTCGTCGACCGACGGCGCCAGCCGGCCGTCATAGAGGGCGCGGGCGCGGGTGCACAGCGTCAGCGCCTGGCTGGCGCGCGGGCCTGGGCCCCAGGCGACGTACTTGTCGGTATCGGCGTTGCCCTGGCCGGGGCGCGCTGAGCGCACCAGCTTGAGGATCGCCTCGACGACGCTTTCCGGCACCGGCATACGGCGGATGAGCGTCTGGATGTCCTTCAGCCGCGCCGGCTGCAGCACGTTTTCAGCCTTGGCATCCTCGATACCGGTGGTTTCCAGCAGGATGCGGCGCTCCGCCTCGATCTCGGGGTAGAGGATATCGACCTGTATCAGGAAGCGGTCGAGCTGCGCTTCCGGCAGCGGATAGGTGCCTTCCTGCTCCAGCGGGTTCTGCGTCGCCAGGACGTGGAACGGTGACGGCAGATCATGGCGCACGCCGGCAATGGTGACGTGGTATTCCTGCATCGACTGCAGCAGCGCCGACTGGGTGCGTGGCGAGGCGCGGTTGATCTCGTCGGCCATCAGCAGTTGCGCAAAGATCGGCCCGGAAATGAAGCGGAAGGAGCGCTTGCCGAATTCATCCTGCTCCATCACCTCGGAGCCGAGAATGTCCGATGGCATCAGGTCGGGCGTGAACTGGATGCGGCGCGAATCGAGGCCGAGCACGATGCCCAGCGTTTCGACCAGCTTGGTCTTGGCGAGGCCGGGCACGCCGACCAGCAGTGCATGGCCGCCGGCCAGCAATGCGACGAGCGTGCGCTCGACGACGCTTTCCTGGCCGAAAATGACCCGGCCGACGCCGTCACGGACCCTCGAAATGTCGGCCAGCGCTTTCTCGGCCTGCGCCACCATGTCCTTTTCGCTGATCGGGCTTTCCTTGATCATAACGCTCATGCAGCATCGATCCTTCTGGTTGGAAATTCCGCTTGGCACCTTGGTGCCGCAGAGAATGCCGCGATTCGGCCTCGCATGGCGCCTGCAATGAACTTAAATCACAGACTTAGGCTGACAAGCGGAACAACAGTGACTATTTCGTGACCATGACGGAAGCCGCCGACCATCGTGAAGAGAGGCTGACGGCCGCGACCGAGGCGCGCGGGCTGGAGGCGCTGGTCTCGCGCGCGACGCGCGCTGGCAAGGGGCCGGCGCCGGTGGAACGCTGGAATCCGGCATTTTGCGGCGATCTCGACATGGAAATCAAGCAGGACGGCACCTGGTTCTATCTGGGAACGCCGATCGGCCGGATGCCGCTGGTGCAGCTTTTTTCCTCAGTGCTGCGCAAGGACGCGGACGGTAGAACCTACCTGGTGACGCCGGTGGAAAAGGTCGGCATCCGCGTCGCCGACGCGCCCTTCATTGCCGTCGAGATGGACGTGTCGGGCGCCGGCGACGGACAAATCGTCACCTTTCGCACCAATGTCGGCGACGTGGTAGAGGCTGGGGCGGGACACCCGCTGCGCTTCGTCGATGAGGACGAGACAGGTGGCCTGAAGCCTTATGTGCTGGTGCGCGGGCGGCTGGAGGCGCTGGTGGCACGGCCGGTGATGTACGAATTGGTCGAGCACGGCGAAGAGATCGACATCGGTGGCAAGACGATGTTTGCCGTCCGTTCCAAAGGCGAGGTCTATCCAATCATGCCGGCTGAGAAACTGAAACGGCTGAGCGCATGATGGACCGCCTATGATGGATCAGGTGATGCCGTTGCCGTTTTCCGCTGCCGGGTTTCGCCAGCGCGTCGCGGCACAGCCGCTGGCGCATGCCGGCGACGATTTTGGCGACCACCGCTTCAATCCGGGCCATCCCAGGCTGAAGCTGGCCAAGGCGCTGCGCGATGCCGCCGTGCTCATCCCGGTGGTCGATCATGGCCATGAAGCCACGGTCCTTTTGACCAGGCGGGCGGAAAAGCTGCGCAACCATTCGGGGCAGGTGGCTTTCCCCGGTGGTACCATCGATCCAACCGATGCGAGCCCGGAAACGGCGGCGTTGCGCGAGACATCCGAGGAGATCGGTCTCGATAGTGATTACATCGAGATCATCGGCCGTCTGCCGGACTACGTTTCCGGCAGCGGCTATCGCATCGCCCCGGTGCTCGGGATTGTACGGCCCGGTTTCAGCCTGACGCTGAATTCCGACGAAGTCGATGCCGTCTTCGAGGTGCCGCTGGGCTTTCTGATGGACCCCGCCAACCACACCAGAGACAGTCGCATGTGGAACGACCTCGAATGGTTCTATTACGAGATGCCCTATGGCGGCCAGCGCATCTGGGGCGTCACCGCGGGCATCATCCGTACGCTTTATGAAAGGCTCTATTCGTGAGCGATCCAGTGTCGATCGCGGGCAAGGCCGGGTGGCTCGGCGAACGCCACCTGCAGCGCCTGCTCGCCGCGCTGACCGATGGCGGCGAGGAGGCGCGTGTCGCCGGCGGTGCGGTGCGCAACGCGCTCATGGGCCAGCCGGTCGCCGACATCGACATCGCCACCACCACGGTGCCCGAGGAAACCATCCGGCGCGCCGAGGCGGCAGGCTTCAAGACGGTACCGACCGGCATCGAGCATGGCACAGTCACCGCGGTCGGCCACGGCAAGGCCTATGAGGTCACCACGCTGCGTGCCGATATCGAAACCGACGGCCGGCGCGCCAAAGTGTCGTTCGGCCGCGACTGGAAAGCCGACGCTGAGCGGCGTGATTTCACCATCAATGCACTCTATGCCGAAGCCGATGGAACGGTCGTCGATCTGGTCGGCGGTATCGCCGATATCGAAGCGCGGAGGCTGCGATTCATCGGCGATCCGGAAGCGCGTATCCGCGAGGATTATCTGCGCATCCTGCGTTTCTTCCGTTTCTTCGCATGGTATGGCGACGGCAGGCCGGATGCCGAAGGGTTGAAGGCTTGTGCCCGGCTGAAGCAGGGGCTCGACCAGCTCTCGGTCGAGCGCGTCTGGTGGGAATTGAAGAAATTGCTGTCAGCGCCAGATCCGTCGCGGGCGCTGCTGTGGATGCGCCAGGCCGGCGTTCTGACCGCCGTTTTGCCGGAAAGCGAGAAATGGGGCATCGATGCCATCCACGGGCTGACCAAGACCGAGAAGGATCTGGCCTGGGCGCCGGACCCGCTGCTCAGGCTGGAAGCCATCGTGCCGCCGGATGCCGCGCGCATGAAAACGCTTGCCGAGAGATTGAGGCTTGCCGTGAGCGAAGCAAGCCGGCTGCGGAATTGGGCGATCACGGCTGCCGTCGATCCGAAAACGACCGAAGGAGAGTTGGCGAAAAGGCTTTATTTTGGCGACCGCCAAGGCTTTGTCGATCGGTTGCGGCTGTTGCTCGCTTCCGCTCGAGCCCGCGCGGTCGAAGACAATGACGCACTGCTCGAAGCCGGCGGCTTCTCGCGCCTGCTTGCCTTCGCTGCAAAATGGCAAAACCCTGTTTTTCCGGTCAAGGGCGCCGATCTGACGACGCTTGGCGCATCACCGGGGCCGAAGCTTGGTGCAACGTTGAAGAATCTCGAAAAGGAATGGGTCGAGTCCGGTTTTGCGCTTGATCGCGGCGCGCTGCTCAAGCGCGCCGCGGAGGCACTCGAATCCTGACCGTCACGCTGCGTCGCGGACCTTTTCGATGCGCGAGCGGATCGCCTCGATCATCGTCTCGCGGATCACCGTCTCGCCGTGCGTCTCGCGCAGATGCTCGACGGCACGGCGCATGACCTCAGCCTCCTCCTCGGCGCGTGTGTGCCACTCGCAGCCGGGTACGAGCGACCCGCAATGGAATTCCTTCATCGGCTTCTCCTCATTTCCTCCTTGGAGCGCCGCGCCGCGCAATGACACGGAAGCTCCAGACCTTTGACTGCGCGATCCGGAAACCGCGTCCGGTATCCGGGCTACACGCTGGCCAGCTTAGCATAACACGATCGAACGGTTTTGGTTGCCTTAGAGTGCCGTGCGTCCAAGCCGACACGCGGCCCTCTAGTGATCGGGTTGCGAAAAGGCGGAGCATCGCTGCTCCGCCCTCTTACGCTACCCAGGAGTAAGACCTCGTCTTGCTCCAGCGGGCAGGACATCACTTCACGATCTTGACTGCCTCGGCAATTTTATCCTTGCCGCTCATATCCCACGTGACGCGGACCTTTTCGCCGACCTTCAGGCCAGGATCCTTGAAGGTCTGGGGCAACGTAAAGGTGGCTCCGTTATCCAGAACTAGGCTCATCGCCGTTCCATCAAAGCTTTTGATCGTGCCGGTGGTGTGCTTGACCGCAGCGAATGCGGCAGTACCAGAGGCGAGAACGGCAGCGGCGGCTGCGGTCATAATAAGCTTGCGCATGGCATGCTCTCCTGGAAAATGCGGGCACCGCTTGGGAAAGGTGCCCCATTCAATCTGGGCCGTCCGGTCACGTCGGGTCGCGGCTCTCGGGAGTAAAGAACCGCCGGCGTTTCCCGGCCCGACGCGACAAATAGCCCAATCTTTACAATGGCATATTAGACGAAAAAGATATTTTCTGGCGCGCCTTGCGCCACATTCGCCGTCAAATTCTGGGGATTTGGACCCGATTGCGGCTCACGTCGTGCTCACCGAGATTTTACGGCCATTTCGCTTCTGGCGGCAGGCTGGACAGGATCGAGGCGACATTGCCGCCGGTCTTCAGCCCGAAGATGGTGCCGCGATCGTGAAGCAAGTTGAATTCGACATAACGGCCGCGGCGGATGAGCTGCTCGTCACGGTCGCCATCGGTCCAGTTGTCATTGAAGTTGGCGCGCACCAGATGTCCGTAGACGACGAGAAAAGATCGCCCGACGTCCTGGACGAAGTTGAAATCGGCGTCCCAGCCGCCTTTGTCCTCATCCGAATGCAGCCAGTCGAAGAAGATACCGCCGGTACCGCGTGGCTCGTCGCGGTGCGGCAGGTAGAAGTACTCGTCGCACCAGGCTTTGAATTTCACGTAGTCGGCGATCGCCGCGTTCTTCTCGCAGGCAAATTGCATCGCTCTGTGGAAGGCGATCGTGTCGGGGTCGTCCTGGCTGCGGCGGCGGTCGAGCACCGGTGTCAGGTCGGCGCCGCCGCCGAACCACTGGCGCGAGGTGACGACCATGCGCGTGTTCATATGCACGGCCGGCACGTTGGGGTTCCACGGATGGGCGATCAGCGAAATGCCGCTTGCCCAGAAGGAGGGGTCCTCTTCGGCGCCCGGCATCTGCTTCCTGAATTCGGGCGAGAACTCGCCGTGGACGGTCGAGGTGTGGACGCCGACCTTCTCGAAGACGCGGCCGTGCATCATCGACATGATACCGCCGCCGCCCTTGCCGGCATCGCGTTGCCACGGCGTCTTTTCGAAGCGGCCGGGCGACCAGCTAGCCTGCGGCCCCTGCAGGTCCTGCTCGATCTGCTCGAAGCTGGCACAGATGCGCTCGCGCAACGTCTCGAACCACAGCCGTGCCTTCGTCTTCTTCTGTTCGATGTCGGCTGGCAGCCCCGCCGGTATCTCGGGTCGTTGCAAATCCTGTCTCCGGTTGCGGGCGCGCCCGACAAATGACTCGTCTTTTCCGGCCGCGATCCCTAATCTCTTGGGTGCAAGGGTAAAGTGTGAATGGAGTTCTTTCGTGCGCACCCCGGCAAGACCGCCGCTGGATGGCCTGAAGAAGAGGCTCGACCGTTCGCGCGCCGAGAACGCGCGCATGCCGCGCGACGGCTTCCTGCGCGAGACCTTCGTGCTGCCGCGCTCGGACGCTCGTCTCAAGGCGAAGGAATGGTTCGAGCGCTTTCCTAAGCAGGCCTATTGGACCGAGATCGAAAGCTGGTTCGAGCGGCCGGGCGACGTCATCGAATTCACCATCAGGCGGCTGCCGGCGGCGGATTAACGCTCCGGTCTCGAGGCTGAACGTATCAGGGCTAGTTCATCTGCCCTGAACGATCTTGATAAACACGCTTCTGTCGCCCGTTCCAAGATGCGCTCGTTTCATCTCGGCATACGTCAGGCGCCCATTCGCGAAGGCCCGCACGGTTCTTCCGCACCAGACACGTGGCGCCGCGGCTGCGCTGACATTCATGATCTTGCCAGCTTCCTGCTTCGAACTGAGAGGCGATTGCTCCGAATGCCTGATGCATTCCGTAAGCACTTTCTTATACATGGCAGGACTGCCCTGAACCAAAGTCCTTGCCGTATTCCATTCACCTTCGCTCGGCATGCATCCAGCCAACACAATGGCGCCAAGCAACGCGGCGTAAGTCTTGTATGCAAATTTCAATTCTGCCCCCCAAGGTTAGTTGCAGGGGCGTATCAAGCACGGGCACATGACCTTCACAAGACTGTATAGTGACTAACGGACAGGATAAGTTCGCTGAACCCGTCCAGACCGTCATGGCTTCAACGCACGACCAGCCTGCGGGCGCCCGCGCCGTCCCTTGCCAGCCTGTCGTTCTTATTCCGCAGCGGACATTTGTCGATCGACATGCAGCCGCAGCCGATGCAGTCGCTCAGCCCGTCGCGCAGCTTCTTGAGCTGACTAATTTTCTGGTCGAGGTCGTCGCGCCAAGCCGTCGAAAGCAGGTTCCAATCCTCGCGCGTCGGCGTCCGGCCTTCAGGCAATGATCGAAGGGCTGTGCCGATCTCGGCCAGCGAAATGCCGACCTCCTGCGCTACCTTGATGATCGCCACCCGTCGCAGCACGTCGCGGCCGTAACGCCGCTGGTTGCCTGATGTGCGGTGGCTGCGGATCAGCCCGCGTGCTTCGTAGAAATGCAGCGCCGACACCGCCACGCCGCTGCGCATCGCCACCTGGCCGACTGTTAATTCCGTTGCCGCAGCCATCTCCGATTTTCCGCTTGACCTCAAGTTAAGTTGAGCTTGTAGCGAAGAAGCCTCGAAGATGCAAACGGCAGGAGAAGGCGATGGGCGTCTGGATGAGAATGACCGGAGAGGACGCAGTGTTGCGTGAGGATGACGCCTTGGTCGCTGCGGCCGGCGATCGCGTACACATCCTAGCGGAGCTGCCGGATCGCCTCGGCCGCCACCATTGCAACGGAAAGCGCGACGTTGATGCTGCGCGCGCCGGGCTGCATCGGGATGATCAGTCGCGCATCCGCCGCCTCGTGAACGGCGTCCGGCACGCCTGCGGATTCACGGCCGAACAAGAGAATGTCGTCGCCGGCAAAAGCGAAATCCGTGTAGGCGGCAGCTGCTTTGGTCGACAGCAGCACCAGCCGCCGCATGGCAAGCTTGCGCCAGTCCTCGAAGGCGTGCCAGTCGACATGGCGGGTCAGCGCCGCCATTTCGAGGTAGTCCATGCCGGCCCGTTTCAGCGCCCGGTCACCGAGCGGGAAGCCCGCCGGTTCGATGATGTCGACGCCGAGACCGAGGCAAGCGGCGAAGCGCAGGATTGTCCCGGTGTTGCCGGCGATATCAGGCTGATAGAGCGCGATGCGGAGACGGTCGTTCATTTCCGCGTCTTTCTAATAAGTGGCAGATCAGCCACAGAGCTCTCGCGGTTTTGGAAATTCCTGGACTGGCGGGTGGTCATTTTCTGCGAAGTCGGTTATACGGCCAGCATTGTCAACCCGAACCGATGGAGGGGTAATTCATGATGGCCATGCACATCCACCACCCCTCTCGTGGGCTTACCAGCCCGACGGCGGTTTCGGTACGACGATTCTCCTGACCTTCTAGACTTCAATCGCACCGATTCCCGCCGAAACCTTTTTCGGCCTTTGAAGGAATCCTGCGATGTTTTTCAAGCTGTGGAAGGGGCTGAACGCCCCACCTGAACACGCTTCGACCGATGCCACCTTTGCCGCGCCGCGCGTGCCCGCGGCCTGGGTTGGTTCACCCTTCTACCTGCATCTTCAACTGGAGGACGGACCGATGTTCGATCCATGTAGAATACCCGGCTCAAGAAGCCTGCACGAGCGCAAGACTGCGACCTGGGCGCTTTTGATCGGCGAGACCTACTCGTCGGCGGTTCACGCCGAGACCCGCCGGCGTCCGCATCGCGGCATGCTGCCGGACGTCGATTTCTCGCGCGCCGTTCCGGACTATAGCCGGCCGTCGCTGGTGCGCCGGATCATCAGGCTGATCCGGCCTGGTGCAAAAACCAGCGCGAAAATCCGGATCGTCAAAACGTCGTCAGCATCGTCAAACGAGACTGTCGGCGAAAGGCCCGCGACAACCTATATAGCGCGAAGCAGGACCGGCGAGGCGGACGATTCCGTATCGCCGGTCCTTGACGCCATGCGGTCTGGGCACCTCGTCCGTTCGCGTGCCGCGTGAGCGGAAACAGTATTGTGAGCATCTCTATGTTTAGCTGGTTTGAAAAAAGGCTCGATCCGTTCCCTGCCAAGGAGCCGGTCGAGCCGCCGCGGACACTGATCGCCTTCTGCGTGCATTATACGCGCGGCGCGTGGCCCTACATCGCTCTCGATGCGGTACTGGTGACGGCCATCGCCCTTGCCGAGGTGTGGATGTTCGGCTTCATGGGCCGGATCGTCGACTGGCTGTCCGGACAGAATCGCGAGACGTTCCTGCAGACCGAAGGCTTGAAGCTGGTCGGCATGGCCTTCATCGTGATTTTCGCGCTGCCGGCGACGGTCTGGTTCCATTCGCTGCTCAACCAGCAGACGCTGATGGGTAATTATCCGATGCGTATCCGCTGGCAGGTGCATCGCTATCTGCTCAAGCAGTCAATGAGCTTCTATCAGGACGAGTTTGCCGGGCGCATCGCGACCAAGCTGATGCAGACCGCGCTCGCGGTGCGCGAGTGCGTCATCAAGCTCATCGATGTGCTCAACTATATCGTCGTCTATTTTCTCGGCATGCTGTTCATTGTCGGCTCGGCAGACTGGCGGCTGGCTGCGCCGCTTGCCGTCTGGCTTGCCGGATATGTCCTGCTGTTGCGCTATTTCATCCCGCGGCTGGGCAAGGTCGGCGAGGAGCAGGCCAATGCGCGCTCAACCATGACCGGCCGTGTCGTCGACAGCTACTCCAACATCCAGACGGTCAAGCTGTTCTCGCATGCGCGGCGCGAGGCATCCTTCGCCAAGGACGGTATGGCCGGCTTTCTCGATACAGTCTACCGGTCGATGCGGCTGGTGACACAGCTCTACGGCCTGCTCTACGTCCTGAATTCGCTGCTGTTGTTTTCGGTCACCGCAATCTCGCTATGGCTGTGGCTCGGCCAAGCCGTGACGATCGGCGCCGTCGCCCTGGTCATCGGCCTCGTGCTTCGGCTCTGGGGCATGTCGCAATGGATCATGTGGGAGATGTCCACGCTGTTCGAGAATATCGGCACGGTGCAGGACGGCATCGCCTCGATCTCGCTGCCGCGCCTCGTCGAAGACCGGCCTGGCGCCAAGGATATTGCCGTGACCAAGGGCGAGATCCGTTTTGAGGACATCCGCTTCCATTATGGCAAGCAGAAGGGCGTGATCGAAAGCCTGTCGCTGACGGTGAAGCCGGGCGAGAAGGTCGGCATCGTCGGCCGTTCGGGTGCCGGCAAGTCGACGCTGGTCAATCTTCTGTTGCGCTTCTATGACCTCGAAAGCGGCAAGGTCCTGATCGACGGCCAGGACATTGCGGCGGTGACGCAGGACTCGCTGCGCGCCCAGATCGGCATGGTCACGCAGGACACCTCGCTGCTGCATCGCTCGGTGCGCGAGAATATCCTCTATGGCCGGCCGGACGCCAGTGACCAGATGCTGATCGAGGCGGCGCGGCGCGCCGAGGCGCTGGATTTCATCGCCGGATTGTCGGATTCTAACGGTCGAAAGGGTTTCGACGCGCATGTCGGTGATCGCGGCGTCAAATTGTCCGGCGGCCAGCGGCAACGCATCGCCATAGCCCGTGTTATGCTGAAGGACGCACCAATCCTTATCCTCGACGAAGCGACCTCCGCCCTAGATTCCGAGGCCGAGGCGGCCATCCAGGAGAACCTCTACAGACTGATGCAAGGCAAGACCGTCATCGCCATTGCGCACCGGCTGTCGACGATCGCCGCCATGGACCGGCTCGTCGTCATGGACAAGGGCCGCGTCATCGAGGAAGGTTCGCATGAGGAACTGGTTGCCAGCGGCGGGCTCTACGCCCAGCTCTGGCAGCGCCAGTCGGGCGGCTTCCTGCTCGACGACGGCCCCTCTGCCAACGATGCAGCCGCCAACGATGCACTCGTCAAGGGTGAAGCCGCCGAATGACTGCCATCTACCGCTGGTTCGAGAACTGGGTCTATCCATTCCGGGAGCCTGCGGACCTTCGGCCACCTGCCGGCGTCAGGGGTTTCCTCTGGCATTATGTTGGGCAGGCGAAGATCGCCTTCTTCGCCATGCTGCTGATCGGCGGCATCGCGCCGTTAGTCGAAGCCGGACTGTTCTATTTCGTCGGGCGGCTGGTCGACATCCTCGACCAGCTTCCCGGCGAACGCAGCTGGCACGCGTTGTGGACTGCCGCCGGCCCGGAACTTGTCTTCATGATCGCGGTGGTGCTGGTCATCCGCACCATCGTCGTCGGCCTGTCGGCGCTGGTCGACGAGCAGACGATCACGCCGGGTTTCTATAATCTGGTGCGCTGGCAGGCGCATCGCCATGTCTCGCGCCAATCCTACGCCTTCTTCCAGAACGACTTTGCCGGACGTATCGCGACCAAGGTCTGGCAGGCGGGACAGGCGACCGGCGATCTGATGGAAAGCTTCATCGAGGTCGTCTGGTTCATGGTCGTCTATACGGTAACGACGCTGGCGCTGGTCGCCGGGCTCGATCTCCGGCTGGCGGTGCTGGTGGTGATCTGGATTACCGCCTTCGGCTTGCTGGCCAGGCGCTATTTGCCGGCGATCCGCAAGCATGCCGAAGCCACCGCCGAAGCCGGCTCGATGATCACCGGCCGCCTTGTCGATTCCTATTCGAACGTCCAGACGCTGAAACTGTTCTCGGCCGATGGCGACGACCGCTACATCAGGAACGGCTTCGACATCTATCTCGACGCGCTGCGCCCGTTCACCCGCCGGCTGACCGGCGTGCGCATGGCACTGACGATGCTGTCGGGCATTATGATCACGGCGATCGCCTGCTTTGCCGTTTATCTCTGGGTCGAGGGTTCGATCACAGTCGGCGCCGTGGCTTTCACGCTGTCTTTGGTGCTGCGGCTGAACATGCTGCTCGGCCGGCTGATGATGCAGCTCAACGGCATCTTGCGGAACCTCGGCGTGCTGGAAAACTCCAAGGCGCTGATCTCACAGCCGCTCGGCCTGATTGATGCGCCGGACGCGAAAGAGATTGTCGTCGGCGGCGGGCGTATCGACGTCAGCAATGTCGAGTTCCACTACGGCAAGGGGTCCGGCGTGCTCGACGGCATCGACCTCGTCGTGCGGCCGGGCGAAAAGGTCGGCCTGGTCGGCCCGTCCGGCGCCGGCAAGACGACCTTGGTCAATCTGATCCTGCGCCTCTACGACCTCGAGAGCGGCAAGATCACCATTGACGGGCAGGACGTCTCCAGGGTCACGCAGAATTCGCTGCGCGCCAATATCGGCGTCGTCAGCCAGGATACGGCACTTTTCCACCGCTCGCTGCGCGACAACATCAAGCTCGGCATGCCGGAAGCGACCGACGCCGAGGTGGTCGCGGCAGCGAAGAAGGCCGAGGCGCACGAGTTCATCCTCGGTCTGCGCGACAATCGCGATCGTATCGGCTACGAGGCCTATGTCGGCGAGCGCGGCGTCAAGCTCTCCGGCGGCCAGCGCCAGCGCGTGGCGATCGCCCGCGTCTTCCTCAAGGATGCACCGATCCTGGTGCTCGATGAGGCGACCTCGGCGCTCGATTCCGACATCGAGGCGGCGATCCAGGAAAATCTGGCAAGGCTGATGGAAGGCAAGACGGTCATCGCCATCGCGCATCGGCTATCGACCATTGCGGCACTCGACCGGCTGGTGGTGCTCGACGAGGGCCGCATCGTCGAGCAAGGCACGCATGACGAGCTGGTCGGGCTCGACGGGCTCTATGCCAGGCTGTGGAAGCGGCAGTCCGGCGGCTTCCTGTTCAACGAAGAGAGCGCGTTGGCCGAGACCCGGCCGGCGGAGTAGTTTTCTATAAAGCGGAGTGAAATCATGGCGGTGAGAATGCCATCGAATTTCGGACGGTCCGGCGCGCAGGAGAGCGCGTTGGACCTGCTTGGCCATGAAATCCTCGGTGAAAAGGCGGCAGCGCTCGGCCGCGCCGGCCGGCGCGTCGAGGAAACATTGACGAGGCTGCGCGAGAATTGCGACAGTGTCGACCGTGCCCGGCTGCTCAGGGATGCAGCCGAAGCGGTGCACGGGTATTTCATCCAGCGCGAACTCTGCGGCCTGCGCAAGCACGACGCGGTGATCCGGGAATACAACATTCCCAAGGCCGTGCTGGCCAGGCTCGGCGCTAGCGCATGATCCGAACCGGAACTGGTTTGGGAAGCGTTATTCCAGCCACTCGGTGATGAAGCTGCCGTTCTCGTGTATGTCGGTGGTTTCCAGCGGGCCTGGCCCGAGATTGGTGAATTTGTGCGGCGTGTTCGGCGGCACGATCAGGATCTGGCCGGCTGTGGCCTCGATCTGCCGGTCGCCGACGGTGAACAGGCCGGTCCCGGTCCGGATGATAAAAATCTCGCAATAGGGGTGGCTGTGCAGCCTGGGGCCGCCGCCGATCTCGGGCAGGTAGTTGAAGATCAGGCAGCTGTTGGAGCCGTAGGCGCCGCATTGCAGCTCGCCCTGCCAGTGGTCGGGCCAGTGGTCGGGCGCTTCGGCCCACTTGTCGCGGTCTATGACATGCGCCATAGGGCGAGGATAAACCGGGCCAGCGTCCGCTGTCGAGGTGAGCGCAGTCGTTTGGTTTTGCTGCTGTTTTCCAATCGTTCCGCTGGGCAAATTACGTCCCCGCGACAATCTGCCCTTGTGCCTTCACCCGTCTGGACAAAAACAGGCTTCACGCATAAACCCAAGTCCCAAATGCCGGAGGAATTCGCTAGCCTGTTCGCCATGCGCTGTCGGGCCGGCGTGATTGAGCGGGGAACAGGCTCGGCCGCCGGCACGGAAGAGACGAAAGGATCAGGCACCCGTGAGCGCAACCGACACCCAGGATCCCAACCGTCGTGATTTTCTCTACGTCGCCACCGGCATGGCGGCGGTGGTCGGCGCGGGCGCTGTCGCTTGGCCGTTCATCGATCAGATGCGTCCGGATGCCTCGACGCTGGCCCTTGCCTCGGTGGAGGTCGACGTCTCTTCGCTGACGCCAGGAATGTCGCTCGTTGTGAAGTGGCGGGGCAAGCCGGTGGTCGTGCGCAACCGCACCGAGCAAGAGATGAAGGACGGCCAGGCGGTCAATCTTGCCGAGCTCAAGGATCCAATCGCCCGCAACGCCAATTTGCCGGCCGACGCCCCGGCAACCGACGCCAACCGCACCACGCCGGGCAAGGAAGCCTGGATGGTGATGGTCCAGGTCTGCACCCATCTCGGCTGCATCCCGCTCGGCCAGGAAGGCGATTTCGGCGGCTGGTTCTGCCCGTGCCACGGTTCCGTATACGATACCGCCGGCCGCATCCGGAAGGGGCCGGCGCCCGAGAACATGGCGGTGCCGGTGTTCCAGTTCATTTCCGACACCAAGATCCGTATCGGCTGAGGCAAGGGATATTTCCATGAGCGAGGGACACTCGACCTATACGCCCAAGACCGGCATCGGACGCTGGTTCGATTCGCGCATGCCGCTGCCGCGGCTGGTCTATGACAGCTTCATCGCCTATCCGGTGCCGCGCAATTTGAATTACGCCTGGACCTTCGGCGGCATTCTCGCGCTCATGCTGGCGGCGCAGATCCTGACCGGTATCGTGCTGGCCATGCACTACGCGGCCGACAGCACTCTCGCCTTCGATTCGGTCGAGAAGATCATGCGCGACGTCAATTCGGGCTGGCTGCTGCGCTACCTGCATTCGAACGGCGCGTCGTTCTTCTTCGTCGCCGTCTACATCCATATTTTCCGTGGCCTCTACTACGGCTCCTACAAGGCGCCGCGCGAGCTGCTGTGGATCCTCGGCTGCATCATCTACCTCTTGATGATGGCGACCGGGTTCATGGGCTATGTGCTGCCCTGGGGCCAGATGAGCTTCTGGGGCGCCACCGTCATCACCGGCTTCTTCACCGCCATCCCGCTGGTCGGCGACTGGATCCAGCAGCTTTTGCTCGGCGGCTTCGCGGTCGACAATCCGACGCTGAACCGTTTCTTTGCGCTGCATTACCTATTGCCGTTCATGATCGCCGGCGTCGTCGTGCTGCACATCTGGGCGCTTCACGTCGTCGGCCAGAACAATCCGACCGGCATCGAGGTCAAATCGAAGACCGACACGCTCGCCTTCACGCCTTACGCGACCATCAAGGATGGGTTCGGCATGATCGTGTTCCTGTTCGTCTTCGCCTATTTCGTCTTTTATCTGCCGAACTATCTCGGCCATCCGGACAATTACACCGTGGCCAACCCCCTGAAGACGCCGGCCCACATTGTGCCGGAATGGTACTTCCTGCCGTTTTACGCGATCCTGCGCGCTATCACCTTCAATATCGGGCCCATCAACTCCAAGCTCGGCGGCGTGCTCTGCATGTTCGGCGCGATTGTCATGCTGTTCCTGGTGCCGTGGCTCGACACCTCGAAGGTGCGCTCGGCAGTCTACCGGCCCTGGTACAAGCTGTTCTTCTGGCTGTTCGTGGCCGACGCCATCCTGCTCGGCTGGCTGGGCTCGCAGCCGGCCGAGGGCAGCTATGTGTTCATGGCGCAGATGGCGACGCTGTTCTACTTCGCCTTCTTCCTGGTAGCGCTGCCGGTACTTGGGCTGATCGAGACGCCGCGGCGGCTGCCGAATTCGATCACCGAGGCGGTGCTCGGGAAGAACAAGGGTGGCGGTGGACATCCTGCCGGCGCCACGGCCGCGCCGGAAACCAAAGGCTGAGCATGATCCCGAAAAGTGGAAACCGGTTTTCGGACAAGATCATGCTCGAGACGATGACAGCGCGTCAGAGAATCTCAAGGGGATTTGCATGAAGAAGATTCTCACCTCGCTGGCGCTGCTTGGCCTTGTGGCCGCGGGCATTGGGGCCACAGGCACTGGAGCGCGCGCCCAGGAAGAGGCGCACAACGAGGCGGCGCCGACGCATTTCCCGATACACGAACCAAAGGAAATGGACTGGAGCTTCGCCGGGCCGTTCGGCACCTACGACAAGGCCCAGTTGCAGCGCGGGCTGAAGGTCTACAAGGAAGTCTGCTCAGCCTGTCATTCGATGAATTTGGTGGCGTTCCGCACGCTGGAAGGCCTTGGCTATTCGGATGCGCAGATCAAGACGCTGGCGGCCGAATACACGATCCACGACGGCCCGAACGATGCCGGCGACATGTTCGATCGCCCCGGCAAGCCGTCCGACCATTTCCCGGCGCCGTTCCCCAATGCGGAAGCGGCGGCGGCGGCCAATGGCGGCGCAGCACCGCCCGACATGTCGCTGCTGGCCAAGGCGCGCGGCGTTGAACGCGGCTTCCCGCGCTTCGTCTTCGACATCTTCACGCAATATGCCCAGGGCGGTCCCGACTACATCCACTCGCTGCTGACCGGCTACGACCAGCAGCCGCCGGCGGGCATGGTCATACCGGAAGGCACGCACTACAATCCGTACTTCCTGTCCGGTGTGTCGCTGAAGATGCCGAAGCCGCTCTCCGACGGCCAGGTTACCTATGATGACGGCGCGCCGCAGACGGTCGACCAGTATTCTCGCGACGTGTCGGCCTTCCTGATGTGGGCGGCCGAACCGCATCTCGAGGACCGCAAGAAGACCGGCTTTCGCGTACTGGTCTTCCTGCTGCTGTTCGGCGCACTGGTCTACCTGACCAAGCGCAAGGTGTGGGCCGGCGTGGCGCACTGAGCCCGGCAACACACGAGACCGGGAGGGCGTCGAAAGGCGCCCTTTTCATTGCAGGCATTTCGATTTATTGCAGCCGTCGCTGAGCACGCCCTTTGCCGGACAATTTTCCGTCAGGCGTCACATGGCGGTAGCCGGACTTGGCTGCACCGGGTTACGATTGGCCAATTCCCTTCACGTCTTCAGCCGAATCTGAAAGGCCCGGAGAGCCGCTTGATGAAATCCTCGCTCGAAGAGACGCTGCTTGCCGCGATCCGCACCATTCCGGATTATCCCAAGCCGGGGGTCCTGTTTCGCGACATCACCACGCTGCTCGGCAATGCGCGGGCCTTCCGCCGCGCCATCGACGAACTGGTGCATCCCTATGCCGGCCTCAAGATCGACAAGATCGCCGGCATCGAGGCGCGCGGCTTCATCCTCGGCGGCGCCATCGCCCACCAGCTCTCGGCCGGCTTCGTGCCGATCCGCAAGAAGGGCAAGTTGCCTTACGAGACGGTGCGCGTCGCCTACAGCCTGGAATACGGGCTGGACGAGATGGAGATGCACAAGGACGGTGTTTCTCCAGGCGAGAAGGTAATCCTCGTCGACGATTTGATCGCCACCGGCGGCACGGCCGAGGCGGCCGTCAAGCTATTGCGGCAGATCGGCGCCGATATCCTCGCCGCCTGCTTCGTCATCGACCTGCCGGACCTTGGCGGCCGAGAGAGGTTAGAGGCGCTCGGCGTACCGGTGAGGACGCTGATCGGGTTTGAGGGGCATTGAGCGTTTCTTCCTTCTCCCCTGTGGGAGAGGGAAAGAACTCCGCTCACTCCACCTTCACCAGCACGGCACTTTCGAATTCGATGACCTTGTCGCCGGTCGAATCGAAGGCCTCCGAGCGGAGCGTCAGCAGCCGCCAGCCCGGTCGCGAGGCGATGGGGCGATGGGCCAGCGCGGTGCGGGTGAAAGTCACGGTTTCCCCGGCATAGACAGGTTTGGGCCATTTGAGATTCTTGAAGCCGGGCGAGGGGCCGAATTCCGGCACCGGCCCAGGACCGGGCCAGCGGGCGACCTCTGCCTCTATGCCAGCCTCGAGGTTCAATTTCATCCAGGTGGCGGCGGTGTGCCAGCCCGAGGCGCAGAGCCCGCCGAATATGCTGTTCCTCGCCGCCTCTTCGTCGATATGGAATATCTGCGGGTCGTATTTGCGGGCGAACGCCTTGATCGCCTCCGGTTCGAATCGATGTGAACCGAGCGTGACGGTGATACCGATGCAGAAGAATTCGTCGAGGCTCACGCACTGCCCTCGCGGGTGAGGAACATGACGGTGTTTTCGAGCTCGAAAACACCTTCGCCGCGCTGGTTGAACAACTCGCTGCGCATGGTCACCAGGCCAAGCCGGGGCTTCGATCTGGACAGTCGCTTGGCAAGGACGGTGGTGCTGCCGGTCAACAGGTCGCCGGCCAGGACTGGCCGTTTCCATTTGACCTGGTCGACGCCCGGCGCGCCCTGGGAGGTCGAGTCGAGCAGGAAGGCATCGCACAGCATGCGCATGAACATGGCGCAGGTGTGCCAGCCCGAAGCCGCCAGCCCGCCGAGAATGCTGGCCTGGCCCGCGGCCTCGTCGAGATGCATCGGCTGGGCATCGAATTCACCGGCGAATTCTATGATTTCGGCGGCACTTACCAGCTTGGTGCCGAGGTCGAGCGAAGCGCCCTCGACAAAATCCTCATAAGCCCAGGTCTTTGCGGTCATGGTCTGGAAATCCTGTTCAGGATTGTACGATCGCTACGGGTCCGGGTCCCGGATGCAGGCAGCGTGGCATTTGGTCAAGCAATTTCTATTGCGCCAGCCCGCTGCGCCCAAGCCGCAGCGCGGTATTGACGACCCTATAGCCAGCCGCGGCGGCGGAAATACCAGAAGGGCAGGATTGCCGAAAGCACCATCATGCCGATGGCGAAGGGATAGCCAAAGTGCCATTTGAGCTCAGGGATGATGTCGAAATTCATGCCGTAGATCGAAGCGACAAGCGTCGGCGGCAGGAAGATGACAGCGGCGACGGAGAAGATCTTGATGATGGCGTTCTGCTCGATCGAGATCATGCCGAGCGTCGCGTCGAGCAGGAAGCTGATCTTCTGCGACAGGAAGGTGGCGTGGTCGGCGAGCGACAGGACGTCGCGCGACAACGTCTTGATGCGAGCGCGGCTGTCCTTGCTCATCCTGCTTTGCGTGGAGGCATGGGCGAGAAAGCCGGCAAGGCGCTGCAGCGAGATCAGGCTGTCACGGATCGAGGAGGCGAGGTCCTCCTTGCGGCCAATGCCTTTCAACAGCTCCTGGAAGTCGCGGTTGCGCTTGGAAACCTTGGTCGAGCGTGCCTCGAAGATGTCGCGCGAGATCGTCTCGACGTCGCGGCCGGCGCGCTCCAGAATGTCGGCGAGGCGGTCGACGATCGCCTCCAGCAGTCCGATCAGGATGGTGTCGCCGCTGGTGCAGCCGGTCGCCACCTTCTCGGCGCGCAGCGGAAAGGTCTTGAACGCCTTCGGCTCGTGGTAGCGCACGGTGATCAGCCTACTGCCGGCGAGCACGAAGGTGACCGGCGACATCAAGGGATCGTTCACCTCGGTCTGCGCAGGCAGAATGGCGGTCATGAAGTAGGCGCCGTCCTCGACGTAGAGACGGCTCGAGATCTCGATCTCTTCCATCTCTTCGCGGGTCGGAACGGCGATGCCGAGCCAGGTCTCGATCGTGGTCTCTTCTTCCTTTGTCGGGTTGAAGAGGTCGACCCAGACGACAGTGTCGCTGTTTTGCAAGAGATCGTCGACCAGGCGCAGGCGATCATTGTCGACGACGAAGGCCTTGATCATCGCCGGGTCTCCCTTGCTGTTGCCAAAGAGCGTTCGTTTGGAGGGGGCGCGTCAGTCACATCGCACGGACACGGGCAGGCGAGGCGCGAGGCCGGTGCAGAGGCCCCTTAGACCCCGCACGATGGCCCGTCAAGCAGCGCAAGAGGCACTGCGAGACCCTGCTTTGAAGTTTGTCATCGAGCGACGGCAATGGTGACCATTGGGCTCCCTCGCCGGGTCAGGTGTTGAACTTGAACAGCATGATATCGCCGTCCTGGACGACATACTCCTTGCCTTCGTCGCGCGCCTTGCCGGCCTCCTTGGCCGCGACTTCGCCGCCCAGCCTGACGAAGTCCTCATAGGCGATGGTCTGGGCGCGGATGAAGCCGCGCTCAAAATCGGTGTGGATGACGCCTGCCGCCTGCGGCGCCTTGGCGCCCTTGTGCACGGTCCAGGCGCGTGTCTCCTTGGGGCCAACGGTAAAGTAGGTGATGAGCTGGAGCAGCTCGTAGCCGGCGCGGATGACCTTGTTCAGGCCGGGTTCGTCCAGACCGAGCGTTGCCAGGAATTCCATCTCCTCTTCGTCCGAGAGCTGGGCGACCTCGGCCTCGATCGCCGCGGAAATCACAACGGTGCGGGCACCTTGCGCGGCGGCCATCTTCTCGACCGCCCTGGTATGCGCGTTGCCGGTGGCGGCATCGGCTTCCGCGACGTTGCAGACGTAAAGCACCGGGTGTGAGGTCAAGAGATTCAGCCCCTGCAGGATGCGCAGATCCTCAGCCGAGATGCCGTTGAGCAGTATGCGGGCGGGCTTGCCGGCCTGCAGCAGTTCAAGCGCCGCTTCCATCATCGGAAGTACGGTCGCTGCTTCCTTGTCCTTGCCGGCGGCACGCTTGCGGATCTGCACGATGCGGCGCTCAAGGCTGTCGAGGTCGGCAAGCATCAATTCGGTTTCGACGGTCTCGGCATCAGCGACAGGATCGATGCGGCCCTCGACATGGGTAATGTCGTCATCCTCGAAGCAGCGCAGCACATGGACGATGGCGTCGACCTCACGGATGTTGGCGAGGAATTGGTTGCCAAGCCCTTCGCCTTTGGAGGCGCCACGCACTAGGCCGGCAATGTCGACGAATGAGATGCGGGTCGGGATGATCTCCTTCGACTTGCCGATCGCGGCGATCTTCTGCAGGCGCGGGTCGGGCACCGCCACCTCGCCGGTATTCGGTTCGATGGTGCAGAACGGATAATTGGCGGCCTGCGCCGCCGCCGTCCTGGTCAACGCATTGAAGAGCGTCGACTTGCCGACATTGGGCAAGCCAACGATGCCGCATTTGAAACCCATTTTTGTCTGGTCCTATCGGGAAATCGAAATTTGATCAGGGCTATGGGCGAAAGCGCCGATGATCGTCAAGGCGCAATTCAATTCAGACGCTGCGCGATGTCATCGGTGCCTATCGCCAACGAACGAACGCCGGACCTGCTCAGTATTTGCAGAAGATGCCAGAACGCGTCGACCTCAGCGGTTCCAAAATCGATGGTCAGTTGCCCGTCGAGCAATTGCGCACTGTGAATGACGTTTCCGACGGTCTCCGATGTTTCACGCTCGCCATCGATATCGAACCAGCCGCGAAACCATTCGTCGAAGAGATCGCCGTCGAGCTCATTCATAGGGAATTTAAAATGAACCTCATCCCACCTGAAAGGTGAGATGAGGACATCCATTCCACCCATCCCGGCGTGAATATCCGGAGAGAATTTCACATAGGAATCGCTGTTGATGAATTGCGGATTTGGCTGTCCGTCATTACTGACGAAATCAACCGCGATGAAATTTCGATAGAAGGAATCGACGTTCGAAAACTTGATTTCGGTCGCATGCGATCCTTGGCTGTTGCGAGCAAGTTCGCCGGCAGCGGCGACGAAATAATCAACATACTTCTGTCTGATGAGACGGACCAATTCCTGAATGTCATCCAGATCCATGGCTCAGTCCTTGCCGCCAAAAAGCTTCTTCAGCATGGCCGCCATCGGGCCGGTTTCGGGCAGCTTGGCCGCCGGCTGCTGCGGCCGCGCCTGGCGGACGTGGCTTTGCGCCTTTGGCGCCTTGGGCGGCGGGCGATCGTCGTCGTCCGTCGGCGTGAGCTTGTCGCGCAGCGCCAGCGTCACGCGGTTCATGAACGAATTGTCGTCGCCCTTGGCAAGCAATCCGGCACCATCGGCGATTGCGTCGAGCAGCACGTCCAGCCATTCGCGGTCGCCCTTGGCGAAATCGCCAAGCACATGGCCGTGCACCATTTCCTTGACGCCGGGATGGCCGACGCCGATGCGCACACGGCGAAAATCCTTGCCGACGTGCTGGTCGAGCGAGCGGATGCCGTTGTGGCCGCCGGAACCGCCACCGACCTTGACCCGCACCTTGCCGGAGGCAAGGTCGATCTCGTCATAAAAGACAGTCAGCGCCGAAGGGCCGAGCTTGTAGAAGCGCAAGGCTTCGCCGACCGACTGGCCGGACAGGTTCATGAAGGTCTGCGGCTTGATCAGGATCACCTTTTCGCCGGCAAGCGTGCCTTCGGCGATCAGGCTCTGGAATTTCTTCGACCAGGGCGAAAAGGAATGGCGGCGGGCGATCGCGTCCGCCGCCATGAAGCCGACATTGTGCCGGTTGTTGGCGTATTTCGCGCCCGGATTGCCGAGGCCTGCAAAGACAAGCATCGTCGCCTCCGGGCGGGAAGGGGTTACTTCTCTTCGGCGGCAGGAGCCGCTTCGGGCTCAGCCGCTTCAGTCGTCTCTTCCGCGGCCTCCGGCTTCATCGCCGAGGAGCCGGCAATGGTCGCGATGGTGAAGTCGCGGTCGGAGATCACCGGCTTGACGCCGGCCGGCAAGGTGATGGCCGAAATGTGGATCGAATCGCCGATATCGGTACCGGTGAGATCGATGGTGATGAAATCCGGGATCGCATTGGCCGGGCAGTGGAACTCGACCTCGTGGCGCACGATGTTGAGCACGCCGCCGCGCTTGATACCGGGCGACTTGTCTTCATTGATGAAGTGCACGGGCACGTCGACATTGACTTCGGTATCCTTGCCGATGCGCAGGAAATCGACATGGACAGGGAAATCCTTGACCGGGTCGAGCTGGAAATCCTTGGGCAGAACCTGGATCTTGTTGCCGTCGACATCGATCGTGGCGACCGTGGTCAGAAACCCGCCGCCATGGATCTTGTAGTAGATGTCCTTGTAGGTCAGCGCAATCGCCAGGGGAGGCTGCTTGTCGCCGTAAATCACTGCAGGCACTTTACCGTTGCGGCGAACTGCACGGGCGGACCCCTTACCGACCTGTTCGCGCGCTTCGGCCTTGAGCTCGTAAGTATCGTGGCTCATGGCATTTCCTTTCGCGTTGTTCTGGAGCGCTCACGGTCAGCGTGGCTGGGCCGTAAACGTCGAAAGCCACCGGGCCTGCATATCCGAAAGCCAGCAGCCGCATAAGCAAGCGGACCTTTTGTTCGGGATCACAAGGGAAGGCAGCCTTCCGCCGCGTTGCCTCCAAGGGTGTCTACGCGGGTGGCGGCTCTATAGCCGAAGGCGGCGCGAGGTGCAAGCGGGCGGAAGGGCGCCAGGGATGGACCGTGTCCCATCAGGCCGGAAGTAGCAGTGCCGAAAGCAATCCTGCAACGTACAGCCCAACCCCGAAAGACAGATGGGCCATAAGGCTGCGCAGGCGCGCAGTGCGCGGATTGGGAACTTTCGAAGCCGCGATGCCGATCCCAAAAGCCGGTTGCATCACGAAGAACGGGGCGACGATGGTGCAGACGCCGATCAACAGGGCCGGAAGCACTGTCGGGTGCCGTGCCCAGTCGAGGCCCCACACTCCAATCAGCGCTGCGGCAAATACGATGCCGGTCGCGTAATGCGCACTCCATCCAATGGCGGTTTCGCCGCGAACGCGGGCAGCTTGTGCGATATTCGCATGTGCAAAACGTCCATGTGGAAAGTGCCCGATCCAGCGGCCGACCCAGGCGTAATCAAGCGGTGGAATCGCGAACATTCGCTTCAGAAACCATCCCCAGAGATCCATCAGGGCTGTCGCGCCGATTCCAATGACGGCCGCACGGACAACGAACTCCAACATTTTGGCATCTCCTGTTTCACCTGTCAGACACTAGCCAAAAAGAATCAATCATTCAACATATTGATTGATTGATTGAGTGATGCTAGCTATGTCATATGAAAAGCGCGGACGTTCACCACCCAATCTTCGACGAAATAGCGGATCTCGCCCGCACCTTGGGGCATGCCCACCGGCTGGTTCTGTTGCGTCACATTGCCGATGGCGAATTGGCCGTCGAACAACTGACGCAACTTTCCGGGATCGCGTTAGCGAATACGTCGCAGCATCTTCAGCACCTCAAGCGAGCGGGCTTGGTGCAGACCCGGCGAGACGGAAAACGCGTTCTGTACCGGCTTGCAGATGGCCCAATCGAAAACGTGCTTGCGGCGCTGCGAAATCTTGCAAACCACAGACGCCAGCAGATCCGTGAGTTTATCAACGATAGCATCAGCCAGCCGGACAGGTTGGAAAACATCTCGCGCGAGGAACTCGTGCGCCGCATGCGAAACGACGAAGTCGTGCTGCTCGATGTCAGGCCGCAGAACGAATTCGTAGCGGGGCATTTGCCGGGTGCGATCAACATTCCCGCTGACGAGTTGGAGCAGCGGCTTGCGGCGCTCCCACGGGAAAAGGTCGTTGTCGCCTATTGTCGTGGAGTCCAGTGCGTTCTGTCGGCCGACGCCTTGGCAATCCTCAGGGCACGAGGCTGGGCCTCGCGCCGGTTCGAAGGCGGCTTCCCCGACTGGGTGGCTGCAGGCCTGGGGGTAGAGGGCGTGAATTACGAAAGCGGTTAACGGCCGCCAAATCGGCGTCGCCGGCCAAGCCCGAACACAAATGGAAAGGTGGGACCGCGGCGGGGCAATGCCCACGGCGGGTGGACGGCGCGCGCCGGCAGCATGGAAGGGAGCCAATGAACACCTATTCGGAAACAAGCGGTGGAACCGGCGTTGCGGAAGGGAAGGTTTCCAGCGAGTGGCGAGAACGGTGCGATAAAGAGTTTCGCTCTACCTTCTATGGCTTCCGCTCGACCAGCATGTAGCCGATCCCACGAACCGTCTGAATGCTGGCCGATGCATCCGGCCCGAGCTTCGCACGCAGATAGCGAATGTATACCTCCACGATCTTCGTCCCGGGTTCGAAGCTGTATGACCAGACATTGTTGAGGATGCGCTCGCGGCTAACCACTTTCCCCGCATTGAGCATGAGAAAATGCAGAAGGTCGAATTCACGTCGGGTAAGGCTGATTTCCCGGTCGCCGTCCGCAAAACGACGAGCGCTCGTGTCGAGATTGAGGCGGCTCACTCGAAGCAACTGCCGATCCACTGCACCCTGACGGCGTCGGCGCAGCGCGTCAATCCTGGCCACCAGTTCATCAAACGCAAACGGTTTCGTCAGGTAATCGTCGGCACCGCCCTTGAGCCCATCTACGCGATCCTGAATTGTCTCCTTCGCGGTCAGCATCAGGATGAGAACCGGCCGCTGCTCCAATCGCACGATCCGGCACAGCTCAAGGCCGTCCAGGTAGGGAAGCAGACGGTCCAGGATCACGAGATCGAATGGATCCGTACGAATAATGGCTAGTCCCTCGCGACCGTCCTCCGCGACACTCACGTGGAAGCCTTCGGCCTCCAACCCCCGGCGGAGAAAGTCGGAGACACGCCGGTCGTCTTCAACGATCAGGATTCGAATCATGGGTGCGATGTACCAGCGGCAGTCTGATTCTGAGGAGGGTTCCCGAAGGCTCAATTCCTTCAAGGCCGATTGTGCCATTGTGCCCGTCTATAATCTCCTTGGCGATCGCGAGGCCAACACCAAGGCCATCGGCTGCGGACCTCCCGCCGACACGCCCGCGATAATAACGGTCAAACACGAACGGGAGATCGTTGGCATCGATCCCTGAACCGTTGTCGCGGATGGCGATCTCAAGCATTCCATGACGCTCAGCCATCTCGACTGCTATCGTCTGATATGGCTTTGAGTACTTTATGGCGTTGTCGAAGCCGATCAGCAGCGCTTGCTTTAGGCGCTGGGCGTCACCCCGAATGAGGCAATGATCTGGGTTGAGCGACAGATTAACGGATATCTGCTTGGGACCTGCGAGTACGGAAGCCTCCTGAACGGCCGCCTTCACAACCTCACCGGTATCGATGTTGTGCAAGGAGAACCTGAAATTTTCAGCTTCGGAGCGGGCGAATGCCAGAAGGTCCCCCAGGTTGCGAGCCATATCTTCAGCGCAATTGCGGATTCGGCTCAGAGCTTCGCGGTAAGGTCGAACACGCGGTTGGCCGCGGAGGGCAACGTCGGCCTCTCCGCGGAGAATCGTCAACGGCGTGCGGAGTTCGTGGCTTGCCTCCGCAAAAAATTGTGTGCGTCGGCTATCGATCGCTCTCAGTTGCTCATTGGCTTTCCGCAGTTCACGGGTGCGCAACTGAACCTCCGCCTCCAAGCGGTCCTGTACCGAAATCAGAGCAGCACGTTCGATCTCGAGAGCCTCGGCCATGCTGTTGAAACTTCGCGAGAGGGAAGCGAACTCGTCGCGTCCGGTCGCGGAAACGCGATGGTCGAGCTTGCCTGCAGCGATGGCTTTGGCGCTTTCGTTCAGTTCACGCACAGGTGTGGCGATTGATCGTCGCAGGACGAGGCCGAACCCCAGACTGCCTAGCATGAGCAACGTAGCGAAGCCGCCGGTCAGCAGTAGCAGTCGCCATTGTGCGCCACGGACGCCGGCGAGTTCCTCTCCAACCTCCCTGCGCTCCTCGTGCAAAGCGGCTTCAATCATTTCTTCGAGATCGTTCTCCAGTCGATGCTCCACATCGTTGCGGAAGGCGTCTACGATGCCCTTTGGATCCCCCTTTGTTCGCTGGCTAAACAGTCGCTGGGCGGCCCGATCGATCGCCTCAAACAGCGCGTTGATGCGGCCGACGAATCTGAGTTCGGCCTCCTCCTGGTGTCTATCGCTCCAATATCCGAGAGCGCCGAGTTCCTCGCGAGTGGCGCCCTCCAGCTTGTAGAATCCGGATTTCACTGCTTCTCGTGCCGCTTCGAAATCCGGCATTTGCTCGGGCCCAAGCAGCAAGACTTCAGCGAGTTGCTCGGTGTAATTGTTGGCATGCCCATTGAGTTCGGCGAGCGCCTCGAACCGCCCGTGGACGCTGTCGATTCGGCGGACGAATTCCTCTGTCAGCTGGAGTGTTGCGAATGCCAGTCCTGAAATCAGTCCGACAAGGGCGAGAATGACGACTTGAAATAGGAAGATGCGGCCTCGAACGGTCATGCGGTAATCCTGCCGGCGATCGGATAATGCCTCTCACCAAATTCTAACCGGAGCCCTCCCAAGCGTCTAATCGGAACCTCCTAAGTTCGAGCGGAGGGTGTGCGACGCCCTCATCGCCACGTTGGCGACGAACTAGACGAGGTTTCGGTTGGCACAAGTAGATTTTCGGACCGACAGTGACGCCACCCTTCGGGAAAGGACATCGCCGGTGCTCTGGCCGATATGGCGAGCCGCACTGATCGGAACCTGTGTATCCCTGTGTGTGGCCATCATTGAATTCGGCCTCCCCGCGCTCCCGTCCGACGCCCGGCGAGCGCTCGAGATCCTGCTTGTCGCGATCATCGGGTGGACCTTAACGCGGTTCGACGATGCCTTCGTTGCAATCGCCGCCGGATTGGCAATGGCGCTGCTGGTCAACCGTGATCCAGGCGCGCTGTTTCATGCGCTCGGCGATGAGTTGATCTGGCTATTGCTTGCCTCCTTCATATTGGCGGCCACCTTCAAGGCGAGTGGGGTCGCAGATCGCGTTCTCGGCCTCGTGACGGGGCGCATGCAATCGGTTCGCACAATCGCCTATTCTTTGACGGCCGTCATGATCGCCACAGCCTTCGTCATTCCGTCGACCTCAGGTCGCGCAGCTTTGATGATCCCCGCCTATCAGGCGATCGCGGGACGCTGTGGAAGCGCCCGGTTGCGAAGGGCCTTCGCGCTGCTGTTCCCCACTGTTATCCTGCTCTCGGCCATTGCATCACCCGTCGGCGCCGGTGCCCATCTGCTGGCGATCGAAATGGTCGGCCGCCTCGCGGGTGTGAAAGTAAGCTATCTGGAATGGATCGCTTTCGGCCTGCCGTTTGCGGCTGTGAGCACCTTCCTTTCGGTCGAATGCCTGCTCCGGCTTTTCCTGTCGCCGGTCGAACGGCGGATGACCCTTTTGCAGCCAACGACGGTGACTAGTGGCGGTGCCGGATTGGCACGGCAGCCGATACTCTGGATCGCCGGCGGGGTTGTCATCGCGTGGCTGACCGAACCTGTCCACGGACTTGATGCCACCGTTATCGCTCTTGGCGGCGCTCTCTTGGCCACGCTTCCTGGAGTCGGCTCCGTGGCGTTTGGCGATGCAATCAAGAGTGCGGAGTGGAAGCTGCTCTTGTTTCTGGCGGCGACGATCTGCTTGGCAGACGGCCTGACGGCATCAGGCCTCAATCGGTGGTTGATCGAGACGACGGTCGATCCACTGCGCGGCACCGGCTTGGGCCCGTTGGCGCTTATCTCCTTATTAGCCTTGCTTGGGCTTTTCAGTCATCTCGTGATCCACAGTCGCACGGCGCGTGTCTCGGTGCTGCTGCCCCCGGCGCTAATGCTCGCATCGACAGCGCGGCTCGACCCTCTCCTTGCAATGTTTGTCCTCGTCTCGGCGACTGGCTTTTGCCAAACCCTCGCGATCTGCGCGAAACCGGTGGCGCTTTTCGCGGGGGTCGACGAGGAAGGCTACGGCCCGAAAGACCTCGCCTTGCTCAGCTCAATCCTGCTGCCGATGCAGTTCATCCTCATCGTCGTGTTCGCGGTCGCCGTGTGGCCAGCCACCGGAGCCCTGCTCAACACGCTCCATCTGCAACTTCCTGGAGAGCCGTAGAATGTCGAAAAAGAAAGGATTGACGAAACGAAGACGGCTTCGAGTATTGGTCGCACCCTCCGGCTTTAAGGAGAGCCTCGGGGTTCGTGATGTCATCGCTGCATTGGCGCGGGGCGTTCGCAATGCCGTTCCGACAGCAAAGATCCTGGGCCTTCCAATGGTGGATGGCGGCGAGGATTTTACGCGGACCCTTGTTGAATTGTCTGATGGCGAGCTGCATTCCGTCACAGTGACGGGACCGGTGGGACAACCCGTGGCGGCCAATGTCGGTTTTCTCGGGCGAAGAAAGAAACGGACAGCAGTTCTGGAAATCGCGGCGGCTGCCGGGCTCCGGCTCGTCCCCACGGACATGCGTGACCCGACCCGCACTACAAGTTATGGGGTTGGTGAGTTGATTCGTTTTGCGCTCGATCTTGGCGCGGAAAGAATTCTGATCGGCTGCGGTGACTCGGGTGTCAACGATGCAGGAACCGGCATGGCCCAAGCATTAGGCGTGCGTCTGCTCGATGGCGGCGGCCGTCCCATTTCGGGGAGCGGCTCGGCCCTCTCATCGCTAGCTCGTGTCGATCTTTCCAGTCGTGATCATCGCCTTTCGAATGTTCGTATCGACGTCGCGGTAAATCCCTACAACATGCTGCTCGGCGAGAGAGGCGTCGCCCGGGTGTTCGGCCCGCAAAAGGGTGCAACACCTGACCAGGTGGTTTTGCTCGAGCAGGGCATGGAAAATGTCGCTCACGTCGTTCGCCGCGACCTCGGCGTCGACGTGACGCCGCTTGTCGGCGGAGGAGCTTCCGGGGGACTCGGCGCCGGACTTCACGCCTTTGCTGGGGCCCGGCTGCATCCGCGCTTCGACCTGATTCTGCGGTATATGGATCTCGATCATCGGCTGTCAAACGCCGACATCGTCATGACAGCCGAGGGTGGCCTGGATGGTCAGACGAGCTTTGGAAAGATACCAGCCGAGATTGCCCGGCGCGCGAAACGTCACAATCTGCCTGTCATCGCCTTGGCCGGAACGATCGGAGCAGGTGCAGAGGCGACCCACGACATCGGCATCGATGCCTTCTTCAGCATTCTGTGCCGACCGTGTTCCCTCGAAGACGCGATCCGTGACGCCGACACGCTGCTGGCGAACGCTGCCGAGCAGGCATTCCGGCTGATGCGGGCGACGCGTGCTTTCAAGTTCAGATGACGGAGCGTGTCAGCCAATGGCCGCGATGTCGCTACGCGGCGGCCCTGACCGGCTCGAAGTCTATGTCGAGAACCGAATTTCGCGCTGCCCGGTGGGCGGGGAAGCCGAAGTCCAACCCAAACTTCACCCGATCGTGGTCCCCGCCTTGAGCTTCCTCGCCTCCTTCATGTTGGGAAGAAAAACCGTCAGCAGCCCGAGCAGCGGCAAATAGGAGCAGACCTGGAAGACGAAATCGATGCCCTTCATGTCGGCGACGACACCAAGCACGGCGGCGGCGATGCCGCCCATGCCGAAGGCGAAGCCGAAGAAGATGCCGGCGATCATGCCGACGCGGCCGGGCACCAGTTCCTGCGCGAAGACGACGATGTTCGAGAAGGCCGAGGACAGGATCAGGCCGATCAGCACGGTGAGAACCATTGTCCACTCGAAATTGGCGTAGGGCAGGGCCAGGGTGAAGGGCAGCACGCCGACGATCGAGAACCAGATCATCGCCTTCTGTCCGTAGCGGTCGCCGAACGGGCCGCCGAGCAGGATGCCCAGGGCCGAGGCGCCGAGGAACAGGAACAGCATGACTTGCGACATCTGCACCGAAACGCCGAATTTATGGATGGCATAGAAGGTGTAGTAGCTGGACAGGCTGGCGATGTAGGCGTTCTTGGTCAATACCAGCAAGGTCAGCATCGCCAGCGCGCCCAGGACCTTGCGGCGCGGGAAAGGCGAGACGAAGCCTGCCCCCTTGCGGGTGCCCTGTGCGGCGCGCAGGCGGCTGTACCAGCCGCCAACCTGCCACAGCACGATGATGCCGATCAGCGAGCCGCCGGCAAACCAGGCGATGCTGGTCTGGCCGAAGGGCACGACGATGAAAGCTGCCAGCAGCGGACCCATGGCCTGGCCGAAATTGCCGCCGACCTGGAACAGCGACTGTGCCAGACCGAACCTGCCACCAGAGGCGAAGCGGGCGATGCGCGAGGATTCCGGGTGGAAGATCGCCGAGCCGATGCCGATCAGCGAGGCGCCGATGAGGAGCAGCGAGTAATGTCCGGCATAGGCCAGCACGACCAGCCCGATCAGCGAAGAAGCCATGCCGTAGGGCAGCGAATAAGGCATCGGCCGCTTGTCGGTAATCATGCCGATCACCGGCTGCAGCAAGGATGCCGTCACCTGGAAGGTGAAAGTCAAAAGGCCGATCTGCCAGAAATCGAGACCGTAATTGTCCTTCAGCAGCGGATAGATCGCCGACAGCAGCGACTGCATGATGTCGTTGATGCAATGGCAGAAGCTCACCGCCAGGATGACGGTGAAGGCCGTCGCCTGAGCTGAAATGTGGCTGGCCGCTGCCGGCTTGGCGTCGGCGGTTGCTGTGGTATCGGTCAAGGCAGGCTCCGTGGTCTTTTTAGCGGGCGCTTCCGCAGGCGGTCTTATAGGCCGCAGCCTTATACGTTGCTTGTCACGCGACTTCTTTCGTGGTTTGGTCCAATAGTTTCGCAAGTGGGCCATAGCTGATGCCGCATGGCAGGGAAATGTTCAGAGCGGGCGACACCGATCTCGGGCTGTTGCATGAGCGTCGCTGGCAATGGCTGGAGCAGGCCGTAGGGCCGGCAGTGGCGCTGCCGACCGAATATCCGGACGGCTACCATGTGCCACGGCACCATCATAGCCGCAGCCAGTTGCTGCACGCGCTGGTCGGTGTCGTGCTGGTGACGACGCGGCATGGGCGCTGGATGGTGCCTCCGGACCACGCGATGTGGATCCCCGCCGGCACCGAACATTCCGTCGAGATGCTGGGCGACGTCAGCATGCGGTCCGTCTATGTGATGCCGGAGGCCATTCCCGGCCTGCCGGACGGGTTGCGTGTCGTCGGCATCACCGACCTGATGCACAGCCTGATCGTGGAATCGGAAAAGCTGCCGCAAGGCGCCGAGCTGGAGGGGCGGGGCGGGCTGATCATGAAGCTCCTGCTGCACGAAATCCCGAACCTGCCGGAACGGCCGCTCGGCCTTCCGTTCCCGTCCGATGCAAGGCTGGCGACGCTGTGCCGGCGCTTCGTCTCGGCACCGTCACCGCATGCGACGATCGACGAGTGGGCCGCTATCGTCGGCATGAGCCGCCGCTCTTTCACCCGCGCGTTCCACCGCCAGACCGGATTGTCGCTGTCGACCTGGCGTCAGCAGGCCTGTCTGTTCGCGGCGCTGCCACGGCTGGCCGACGGCGAGCCGATCACGAGGGTGGCGCTCGATCTCGGCTATGACAGCGTGCCGGCGTTCATCACCATGTTCAAGCGCATGCTGGGAGCCTCGCCACGCGGTTACATGCGGGGCGCCCGTGATGCTGGCGAAGGTGTGCGACGAATAAGCGGTCCGGCTCGGCCTGAGTCGCAGCCCTGAAGGGCGTCGCGTTCGACCGGCCTCATGCGAGGCGCTTTGGGTTCTTGATTTTATGCATGTCGTTATCGCAAAACCGCTGCACTTTGCGCGACACGCATCAATCGAACAGGCTCGACACCGATTCCTCGGTCGCCGTGCGCGAGATCGCCTCGCCCATCAATTCGGCGATGGAGATGACGCGGATATTGGCGGCGTCCAGCACTGCCTGGGTCGGCTGGATGGAATCGGTGATGACCAGTTCCTGCAGTTTCGAGGCGCCGATGCGGGCGATGGCGCCGCCGGACAAAACGCCATGGGTAGTATAGGCGGTGACACTGGTGGCGCCGTCGGCAAGCAGCGCATCGGCCGCATTGCACAGCGTGCCGCCCGAATCGATGATGTCGTCGATCAACAGGCAATCCTTGCCGCGCACGTCACCGATGACGTTCATGACTTCCGATTCGCCGGGGCGCTCGCGGCGCTTGTCGACGATGGCAAGCTGGGCGTCGATGCGCTTGGCGAGCGCGCGGGCGCGGACCACGCCGCCGACATCCGGCGACACCACCATGACATTGGCAAGCTGCTTGTATTTCGCTTTTACGTCGCGGGCCATGACCGGCACGGAAAACAGATTGTCGGTCGGGATGTCGAAGAAGCCTTGAATCTGGCCGGCATGGAGATCCAGGGTCAGCACCCGGTTGACGCCCGCCCTCGTGATCATGTTGGCGACCAGCTTGGCCGAGATCGGTGTGCGGCCCGAGGCACGGCGATCCTGCCTGGCATAGCCGAAATAAGGAATAACCGCAGTGATGCGCTTGGCCGAAGAGCGCATGAAGGCGTCGATCATGATGAGCAGTTCCATCAGATGATCGTTGGTCGGGAACGAGGTGGACTGCAGGATGAAGACGTCCTCGCCGCGCACATTCTCCTGGATCTCGACGAAGATTTCCTGATCGGCGAAGCGCCTGACGCTGGCCTTGCCCAGCGGAATGTTGAGGTAGCGGGCGACTGATTCGGCCAGCACCCTGTTGGAATTGCCCGCGAAGAGCTTCATGCACCGTTCCTGGCGAAGGATTGAGAGACTCCGATAGCACTCCAGCCTCTTAGTCGGGCTTTTAGCGGCCCGCGCCGGTATTGCAAGCGTCGTGAATGGGAATCCGCCGGCTAATCTCAATAAACGCTTACGGCTTGAGCATGCGGCGATAGAGCCAGTTCCATGCCGACGGAATCGGGATAGCTTCTAACTTTCAGTCTGAGCATGCTCTTTTCCGAAAACCGGATTCCACTTTTCGGAATCACGCTCCAGGTCAGCCGGCGCCGCCGCCAAGCCAGGTGGCGAACTGGTCGATTGTCTGGTCGGCAATTGCCTGCATGGTCGCCGGCTCGACCGCCGCCCAGCCTTCGCCGCCGCCAACAGAGGGCGCCTTCTGTTGGCCGTTGATGCGATGCAGCCGGTTGCCGGCCGGGTCATAGATGTCCCAGACGTAGATGACGGTGGTGTCCTTGCCTTCCGTCATGGTCGAGAAATAGCCCTTGAGCACATGCGTAGGGGTCTGGTCGGTGCTGCCGGCCAAGGTGATGCCGCGCTGCCTGGCGCGTGTCTGAAGCTCGGCGGTCAGCGGTGTCGCGGCTTCTACTGAGGCGCCGACGATCGGCGCCACCTGCAGCCGGGTCCGCGCAATGGCAGCCGCGCTTTTGGCGGGCGGCACGGCTGCTGCAGCGGAAGGCTGCGCTGTATCTGCGGTTTGCGCGGTGCCGGCAGGCTGAGCCGGAGTTGCGGGGGGCGTTGCGGCACCTCCGGCTCCGGAGAGCGATTGCGTCGATTGCGGGGCAATGGCCGAGGGTTCGAGAACGTCCTTCGCATTGGTGCAGGCCGCCAGTGCCAGCGCCACGAGCAATGACACGGTCGTCACATGCGATCGTCTCATTAGCCTGAAAACTCCTTGGCGACGAACGCCCCTCACACTCTTTCCATTATGGATTCACTGCACGATCAAGTCGAGATCATGGCGGGACAGCGGCTTCGGCTGGGATTCGGTGGTCAGATAGGTGCGGCCAAGCGTCATCGCGGTTTCGGTTTCGGAGTCCATGATGATCATATGGGCGAACAGCGTCATGTTCGGCGCAATCGGTTCGGGATTACCCTGATAGAACATCGGCATATCCATCCAGGACGGGGTGAAGCGGGCGCCGAGCGAATAGCCGCAGGCATTGAGCCGGTGCTTGGTCAAATTGTGGGCTTCGAGGGTGCGGGCATGGGCGTCGAACACGTCGCCGAACGTATTACCGGGCGTCATCGCCTTCTCGACTGCAAGTAGCGCGGCGCGGGCGGCATCGAACAATTCCTGGTGGCGTTTCGATACCTTGCCGGTCAACACCGTGCGCATCATTGCCGCATGGTAGTGGTGGAAGACACCGGCCCATTCGAGCGTCAGCTGGTCGTTCTTGGTGAGCTTGCGGCGACCGGCCTTGTAGCGGCAAAGCAGGGCGTCGACTCCGGAGCCGATGATGAACTCGTTGGCCGGATAATCGCCGCCGCCGGCAAAGATCGCACCTTGCATGGCGGCGAGGATCAGCGCCTCATCGCCGCCCTGCTTGATCAGCGGCAGTGCTGCGTCCAGCGCGTCGTCGGCCAGATTTGCGGCTTTTTCCGCCTTGGCGATTTCTGCCGGGCTCTTGAACAGCCGTAGCCGGCTGACAATGCCGGAGGCATCCGCGATCTGCCCGAAGGTCTGCAACTGCTCGTCGAGGCGCCGGCCATTATAGGCGGTCAGGCCGTGGGTGTCGTATTCGACGCCGATCCGGGCGCCGAGCAGGTCAAGCTCGTTGAGCAGATTGCGCAGATCTACCGCCGGATTGGCGCCGTTGCGGTCCGTCCACAAAACGATGTTGTCGATGATCGAGGTGTGGCGCGCCTGGCGCAAGTCGGCCGAACGCGTCAGCAGCACCATCGAGCCGTCGGCCTTGACCACCAGGCACTGGAAAAAGCAGAAGCCGAAGGTGTCGTAGCCGGTTAGCCAATACATGCTTTCCTGGGCAAACAGCAGGACGGCGTCGAGCTTCTTTTCGGCGATCTCGATCATCAGTCGATCGCGCCGCGCGTCGAATTCCGAGCGTTCGAAATGCAGCGCCATCAGTCAGCCTCCAAAACGATTGCCGAAACCTGCCGCCCGTAGTCGGGCTCGTTGCGATGCGTGCTGCGCCGATAGGAGTAGAAAAGCTCTTCCTCGGCATAGGTGCAGCGGCCAAGTCCTTCGGCGTTGACGCCAGCCTTGGTCAGCCGGTCGACCGTGTAGCGGTTGAGATCGAACATCGCGTGTCCGGCAGTTGCGGAGGGCGCGAAATAGCGAGCATTGCCGGCATCGGCGTCGACGAAACGGGCGACGAATTCCGGTCCGACTTCGTAATTCCGTGGGCCGATCGAAGGACCGAGCACTGCGACGATGCGGTCGCGCCGGGCGCCGAGGCTTTCCATTGCCGCGATGGTGTTTTCCAGCACTCCGGTGAAAGCGCCTTTCCAGCCGGCATGGGCGGCGCCGATAATGCGCGCCTCGGCGTCGGCGAAGAGGACCGGTCCGCAGTCGGCGGTCGAGGCACCGACGGCAATGCCCGGCCGGTCGGTGACAATGGCGTCGGCCTTGGGCCGCTCGCCGGCAAAAGGCTCCCTGGCAATGACGACGTCCGGCGAATGAACCTGGTGAGCGGTCAGCAGATGGTTTGCAGGCACGCCCATCCATTCGGCGACCCGGCGGCGATTCTCGCGCACCAGCGTCTGGTCGTCGTTCGAGCCGGTGCCGATGTTGAGGCCCCGGTAGATGCCGCTGGAAATGCCGCCGACTCGCGTGAAGTAGCCGTGGCGGATGCCTTGCGCCGTTTCCAGCAAGGGCGACCGAACGGGATCCGGTTTGGTCTGATTCAGCATGGCGGCTTTGTTGTCCGTATGGGCGATTTCGTCAAGCGAGTTGAAGGGGCGCAGTTGAAGGCTAGTCAGTTGAAGGCTGGCGCAGTTGATGTCGGGCGCTAGTCGGAGACGGGAGAGTGAGAGAGGCGGCAGCGAAAAGTCAATCCGTGCTTGGAAACGGCGGAACGGCAATGCCGGCGGGGAGGACGGCAAGCACCTTGAAGAGTTCGCCCATGGCCAGCGGGCCGGCGAGGCGCTCGACGTCGGCCGCGATCTTTTCGCGAGCTGCCTCATCGGCATTGGCGCCGAGCCGGCCAGCCCGTTCGAGAAGCCCCATCTTGAGCAGGAATTCACCTTGCGTTGAGAGGTGGGCATCGAGGCTGTGTGCCCGAACGGTTGCCGCGAGGGCAGCGAAATCGACATGGGCTGTGAGATCGGCCTGCCCCGGATTGGCCAGCACGTCCTCATGACCGTGCTTGCGCAACGCCTGCAAGGTGTCGCCGATCCCGGGCTGGAGGTGACCGTAGTCGAGAAACAGGCCGGCGCCGCCAAATCCGGCAAGTCGCCCGGCGATGGCCGCCATCAGGGCGGCGCGGGCTGGCGCCACCTCGACGACGGCACCTTGCGGCGCATTCTCGGCACCCTCCGGCAGCAGCATCGGGTCAAGCGAGCCGGCGCCGACGAAAAAGCGCAGCCGGTTCGCATCGTCGAGACCGATCATCCGCTCGCGCCAGCCGGCCCCAGCGCGGACGAACTGGCGGATGGGCACCGCGTCAAACAGCTCGTTACCAACAATCAGAAGCGGCCCCTGCGGTAGTGTGTCCACGGCCTCATGCCAGGCGATGGTGGCCGACGTCCCGGCAAGCGTTCGTTTCTGGACCTCGGTCAACCGCAGACTGGTCTCGATCAAGGCGAACGATGCGCTGGCGGTAAGCGTCCGATCGAGCCGCGAAAGCGTGCGCAGCATATCTCTCATCAGCGTGCCGCGGCCGGGGCCTATTTCGGCGATGGCGACCGGCGTCGGCCGGTCGATCGCCAGCCACGCCTGGTAGAGCCAGATGGCGACCAGTTCGCCAAACATCTGGCTGATCTCCGGCGCGGTGACGAAGTCGCCGGCGGCGCCGAACGGCTCGCGCGTCGTATAATAGCCGTCCTGCGGATCGAACAGGCAGAGCGCCATGTATTCGCTGATGGGGATCGGTCCCACCGCACCGATCAGCTCGGCGATGCGGGTCTTCAGCCGCGTCATGCCGGCTGCGGTTTTGTCACCGGCTTGGCTGTAGCCATCGCCCAGATGCCGGCCAGCACCATCGGCAGTGACAGCACCATTCCCATGGTCAGCCAGCTCGTGCCAAGGAGGTAACCAAGCTGCTGGTCGGGCTCGCGAAAGAATTCGACGAAGATGCGCGAGGCGCCATAGCCGGCGATGAAGGCGCCGCCGACGAAGCGCGGCGCCTTCAGCTTGAGCCGCGAATGGGTGAGGAAGCGCAGGACAAGGAACAACACCAGCCCTTCGAGGAGCGCCTCGTAGATCTGGCTCGGATGGCGTGCAAATGGGCCGCCATTGGGGAATTCGAATGCCCATGGAACGTCGGTCGGCCGGCCCCATAGTTCGGAATTGATGAAGTTTGCCAGGCGAACGAGGCCAAGCCCCACCGGCACGCCGGCGGCAACCACGTCGAACAGCGACCATGTGCGGATGCCGCGAGACCGGGAAAACAGCGTCATTGCGAGAATGACGCCGAGCAGGCCGCCATGAAACGACATCCCGCCCTGCCAGACGGCGACGATATCGAGCGGATTGGCAATGTAGCGCGGCAGGTCGTAGAACAGCACGTAGCCGGTGCGTCCGCCGAGCACCACACCGATGGCTGCCCAGACGATGAAGTCGTCGAGGTCGACGGGCTTCATCGGTAGGGTGCCGTCGGGCCACAGTTTTGGGTTGGTGACGAGGCGCTTGGCATACCACCAGGCAAACAGAATGCCGACGATGTAGCCGACGCCGTACCAATGCACCGCCAGCGGTCCGATCCGGACGATGACCGGGTCGATGTTGGGAAAGGGCAGGGCGGCCAGCGGCAGCAAATATTCGCTCAACAGGGTCTCCGGGTTCCCAATCAGGTTCGGGCGCGGACCATGCGGCAGGCTTTTGGCGCGGTCAAGGCAAGCATATGCTTGCATTCCGAATCGTGCGCCACTACGTCAATTCGACCAAGCGAGGATTTGCCATGGCGACCGGACCGAACCGCATTCTCGATGAATTCGCCAAGCTGATGACCGATGCAGCCGGTGCCGCGCAAGGCGTGCGGCGCGAGGTGGAGACCGCCTTCAGGGGCCAGGCCGAGCGCATACTCAACTCCATGGACGTGGTGCAGCGCGAGGAATTCGAGGCCGCTCGCGACATGGCGGCGAAGGCCAGGGAAGAAAACACCCGCCTCGCCGCTCGCATCGAGGCGCTCGAGGCCAGGCTTGCCGAATTGACCGGTCAAGCAGCGCCTGCGGCTGCGGCAAAGCCGCGTGCAAAAAAATAACAAGAAATAAATCGTTAAACTTTTCCACAAAGCCGGATCGCAAAAAGCGCTTTGTCGTGAATCGCTTACCGGTACTGCGTGAATCTTTGTGACAGCGCCTTTCCACATGCGAATGACGCAGTGCGAAAAATTTGGCTGGTCACGCGACTCCCGATCAATAGACTGAATTTGTTGCATGATTCGGAGCAGGGTCATGCGCCGGGCGGTGGGGTCCGGTCCGGGGTTTTTGCGTTGACGAAGTCCTGGCCGTCCGAGTTCTAGGCAGAATTGTTCGAGTGTGCCTCTCCCGCGGAGCGTGTGGTGGCGCTCCCAGAACGACAGGAAGCATTTCATGGAACTTCTCGAACTCGAATTCTCCCGCGAAATCCATCCGGTGGATGTTATCGAGCAGGTGGCGCACAACAACGATTGGTCCTTCGAGCGGGCCGGCGACGACGAGATCTCGATCTCGGTTGCCGGAAGCTGGACCGACTACCACGTTTCATTCTCCTGGATGGAGGACTACGAGGCGCTGCACCTGGCCTGCGCCTTCGACATCAAGGTCCCGGAGGCGCGCGCGCTCGAGGTGATGCGGCTGCTTTCGCTGATCAACGAGCAGATGCTATTTGGCCATTTCGACCTCTGGGAGCAGGAAGGCGCCATCATGTTCCGCCAGTCGCTGCTGCTGGCCGGTGGGGTCGAGCCGTCGAGCCAGCAGGTCGAGGTGCTGCTGTCGTCGGCGCTGGAAGCCTGCGAATGCTATTTTCAGGCGTTCCAGTTCGTCGTCTGGTCGGGAACTTCGGCCAAGGATGCGTTGGCCGGCGTGCTGTTCGAAACCTACGGAAACGCCTGACCGTCGATGGTTTCGAGCAACGCGCGAAAACCCGAGATCAGCTTTGCCGATTTCGACCGCATCGACATCCGCGCCGGCACGATCGTCGAGGCCGAGCCTTTTCCCGAGGCGCGCAAGCCGGCGATCAAATTGAAAATCGATTTCGGTCCCGTGATCGGGGTGAAGAAATCCTCGGCCCAGATCACGAAATACTATACGCCCGAAACCCTGATCGGCCGGCAGGTGTTCGCTGTGGTCAATTTCCCGCCGCGTCAGATCGGGCCATTCATGTCGGAAGTGCTGACGCTCGGCTTTCCTGACGAGGAGGGCGCCGTCGTCCTTGGCGCGATCGAGCGCAAGGTGCCGGACGGCGGCAGGTTGTTCTAGCTGCGCTGTTGTTCACGCAGCCAGTTTACGCCTGGTACCCAGCGCCTCTTCGACCGTTTCCATGAACATTTCCGCGCAGGCCTTCCAGCTGTAGCGCATCGCGCGTTGCCGCGCCTCGGCGCGGTCGACGTGAAGGGCGGCGAGCGCTGCTTGCCGCAGGTCGTCCGACACCGCGCCGCCGATGCCGTCACCCACAATATCGATCGGTCCGGTGACGGGATAGGCTGCGACCGGCGTGCCGCTGGCCAGCGCCTCGATGATGACGTTGCCGAACGTGTCGGTACGGCTGGGGAAGACGAAAACGTCGGCCGAGGCGTAGATCTCGGCCAGTTCGTCGTTCGGACGATGGCCAAGGAAATGGGCATCGGGATATCTGGCCTTCAGCCTCGCCAATTCCGGCCCTTCGCCTACGACCAACTTGCTGCCGGGCAGGTCGAGGTCTAGGAAGGCCGGCAGGTTCTTTTCGATCGCGACGCGGCCGACGCAGAGAAAGATCGGTCCGGGAAATCCCAGGTCCTTTCTTTTATCCGGCCGAAAATGATCGGTGTCGACGCCGCGCGTCCACGGCCGGAGCTTGGTGAAGCCGCGCGCCGCAAGATCGTCGGCAAGCGACTGGGTGGCAACCAGCGTGCCCTGTCCTGAATTGTGGAAATCACGCAGCCAGCGATAGGCCCATGCTTCAGGCACCGGCAGGCGCGCGCTCAGATATTCCGGAAAACGTGTGTGATAGCTGGTCGTGAACGGGCGGCCGGCATTGCGGCAGTAGCGCCGGGCCATAATGCCGAGCGGTCCTTCGGTGACGATATGGATGTGGTCCACCTTGCGTGCCTCGATCAGCTGCGCCACGCGGTGCGGCGTCGTCAGCGCCAGCCTGATATCGGGATAGGTCGGCAGAGGCAGGGTGCGAAAGATATTCGGCGTCAGGAAGTCCGTCTCGATATCGAAGGATTTCAGGGTCTCCGAGAGGCGCTCCAGCGTGTGGACGACGCCGTTGACTTGCGGGCGCCAGGCGTCGGTGACCATCAGGATGCGCATGGCGGTCCCTTGGCGGCAAGCTTGATTGCCTCGCCGCGACGCCTGAGCGGCGACCACGCCGCAGCTCTGGCGTCGCACCAGCGCACCCGGGCAGGCGCGGGGTCGAAATGAGGCCGCAGGGCCGAATCAATCAGGATCGCGCGCTTCATTGGCGCTCTTCACCATGGTTTCATGACGGGCCGATGAAGGCCCGGGTGTCGCTGCCGTCAAGCGGGGACCTTGATCACCGCCCGAAGGCCGCCGAGCGGGCTGCGTTCGAGGACGATGTCGCCGCCATGGCTGCGGGCAATGTCACGTGCGATGGAGAGGCCGAGGCCGGTGCCGCTGGCGTCGAGGTTGCGGGCCTCGTCCAGCCGCACGAACGGCTTGAATACATCCTCTCGCTTTTCGGGCGGAATTCCCGGGCCGTCATCGTCGATGGTGACGAGCAGCGAACCGCGCCCATGATTGGCATTGATCTCCACCGTCTTGGCATAGCGGAATGCATTGCCGACGACGTTGGACAGCAGCCGGGCAAAGGCATTGGGGCGCACGTGCACATGCGGATCGCCGACAAGCACGGTCGACAGCTTGCGCTTGCGCAGCGCGGCTTCCTCGCGAAGCTTGTCGAAGAAGGCTTCGAGATCGAACTGACCTGCGTCTTCCGAAGCTTCGCCGCGTGCAAAGGCAAGGTAGCCTTCCAGCATCGACTGCATGTCGTCGATGTCCTGGTCGAGTGCCTGGGTATCGGCCGCCTTGGTCCCGGCAAGCGCCAATTGCAGTTTGAAGCGGGTGAGGATGGTCCTCAGATCGTGGCTGACGCCGCTCAGCATGGCGGTACGCTGCTCGAGCTGGCGTTCGATGCGTTCGCGCATCTGTATGAAGGCAAAGCCGGCGCGGCGGACTTCCTCGGCTCCGCGCGGGCGAAAATCGCGCGGCATCGGCCGGCCCTTGCCGAAGCTCTCGGCCGCCTCGGCCAGCGTCAGAATCGGCCGGATCTGGTTGCGCAGGAAGGGAATGGCGATCATCAGCAGCACCAGCGAGGTGCCGACCATCCAGATCAGGAAAATATGGGTGTTCGATGCATAGGCCTGGCTGCGGCGCACGAAGACGCGCAGCACCTTGTTCTCGAGCTGGACGCGGACCTCGACGATATTGGAATTGCCGACCGTATCGATCCAGAACGGACGGTTGATCTGGCGGGTGATCTCGGACGAAAGGATCTCGTCGAGGATCGAGAAGAACGGCTTTGGCCCGGGAGGCGGCAGCGGGTCGGGCGGCAGGAGGTCGACTTTCAGCTGCATGCGATCCTGGGCGATGCGAATGACGTTGGCGTAGTCGGCGTCGTGAGGATAGGTCTCTATCAGGTCGATGATGGCGGCGATGTCGCGCACCGTGGCCTGCGACAGGCGCTGCGTCACGGTCTGCCAGTGGCGCTCCATGAAGACAAAGGCGACGACCGACTGCAGCATGATCATCGGCGCGATGACGATGATCAGCGAGCGGGCATAGAGCCGCTTCGGCATGTAAAGCGACACCAGGCGCCAGAAACGGTTCCAGGCGCGCGGCACGGCCTTGAGCGCCCGCGTCGCGCGAGCGCTCAAGCCGCCATCTCCCGGCCGTTCGAGTTGCGTGGTCGCCATTCGTCTTTTCGCTCACCGGCGGCCCGGCAAAGGACCGCTGTCGGCGACATTCTATTCCACGCTGAGCCGATACCCAATACCGCGCACTGTCTGCAGCCAGACCGGATTGGACGGATCGCGTTCGATCTTGCGGCGGAGCCGATTGATCTGGACGTCGATCGTGCGCTCGCCGACCTCGGATTCATCGCCGACAAGCTCATGCCGCGGTATCGTTTCGCCGGCACGCGCAGCGAAGATCGCCAGGATTTCCTGCTCGCGGTCGGTCAGCTTGAGCGCCTCGCCGCCGCGCTTCAGCTCACGCCTGGCGATCTGGAACGTATAGGGGCCAAAGACCAGCTGTTCGACCTTAGGCGTTGTCGCGGGGCCGCCGCGGCGCAGGATATTGTTGATACGCAGGATCAGCTCGCGCGGGTCGAACGGTTTAGGCAGATAGTCGTCGGCGCCGGCCTCGAGCCCGGTGATCCGGCTGTCGGTTTCGGACAGTGCGGTGAGCATCAGGATCGGCACGTTTTTCTCCGCCCGCAGCGCCTTGGTGAGGTCGACGCCACTTTCACCCGGCATCATGACGTCGAGCACGATCAGATCGAAGTCGAGGCCGGCGAGCTTGCGCCGCGCCTCGCCGGAATTTCCGGCGACGGTGACGCGAAAGCCGTTTTCGGTCAGATACTGTTTCAGAAGATTGCGGATACGGGTGTCGTCGTCGACCACCAGCAGATGCGGCGCGTCGTCTTCCGGTGCTGTCGGATGATCAACCCTCTCAATGGTCTCCATGGTTTTTCCCTGACATCTTTGCGGGCACAATGTCGATCTGCGCCCTTAGTTCCGGATTGACCATCGCTTCAAGGAACCGTTCGATAACGGCGCGTTCGGTGGCTCCGGAATCTTCCAATGCAGCATGGATGCGGCGCGACTGTGGCCGCGCCAGTGCCAGCGCCAGCGCACGGCCCTTGGCCGTCGGGTAGAGTTCGCGCTGGCGGCGGTCGCGGGGGCCCTGCAATTGCACGATATGGTCGGTGTCGATCAGTTGCTTGAGCACGCGCGCCAGGCTCTGCTTGGTGATCTTGAGCACGTCGAGGAGTTCGGCGACCGTCAGCCCGGGCCGGCGATTGACGAAATGCAACACCCGGTGATGGGCACGGCCAAAACCGTATTCGGCCAGGATCTGGTCCGGATCGGAGGTAAAGTCGCGATAGGCGAAGAAGAACAACTCGATGATGGCGAAATCGATGCCGTCCTCGTCGGTGATCGCCGTCCTGATCGGTTCTGCGGCTGCGTGGCTCGTCATCTTTTCTCCGTGTGAAGCAGGAAATTATGTCAGCACTATTGACGTATTTTCCGCGCGATGCTAATTTTTGGCAAGCTTTTCGGCGGATTGCGAACGAAAAGGCAAGCGAAGCCGTTTTTTCCGGAACTTCCTGAGTTTGCCAGACCTTAAATATCCGCCTACGCTTTGAGACAATGGCCGCCCACAGCGGCCGAAACGAAACACGCAACGACACAATGATGTGCGGGCCGCCGCCCGCGGGAGGTTACCATGGCATCCGTTCCCTTCGACCAACTGGACGGCTTTATCTGGATGAACGGCGAGTTCGTCAAATGGGCCGACGCCAAGATCCACGTCTTGACCCACGGGCTGCACTACGCCAGCGCGGTATTCGAGGGCGAGCGCGCTTATGGGGGCGAAATTTTCAAGCTGACCGACCACACCGAACGCCTGCATGAATCGGCGCGCCTGCTTGGCTTCAAGATACCCTACTCGGTCGCCGAGATCGACGACGCCTGCCGCACGCTGTTGAAGAAGCAAGGTTTCCAGGACGCCTATGTCCGGCCGATCGCGTGGCGCGGCAGCGAACAGATGGGCGTTTCCGCACAGAACAGCCGGATCAACTGCGCCATCGCCATCTGGCAGTGGCCGAGTTATTTCGACCCGGCGCAGAAGCTCAAGGGCATCCGGCTCGACATGGCCGAATGGCGCCGCCCCGACCCGCGCACCGCACCGTCGAAATCGAAGGCGGCCGGCCTCTACATGATCTGCACCATGTCCAAGCATGCCGCCGAGGCCAAGGGCTATGCCGACGCCATGATGCTCGACTGGCGTGGCCAGGTGGCGGAAGCGACAGGCGCCAACATCTTCTTCGTCAAGGACGGCAAGATCCATACGCCCAGGCCTGATTGCTTCCTCGACGGCATCACCCGCCGCACGGTCATCGACCTTGCCAAGGACCGCGGTTTGGAGGTGATCGAGCGCGCCATCATGCCGGAGGAGCTTGAAGGCTTCCACCAGTGCTTCCTCACCGGGACGGCGGCCGAGGTGACACCGGTTTCGGAGATCGGTCCGTACCGATTCGAGGTCGGCGATATCGCCAAGACATTGATGAACGACTATTCTGCGGCGGTTCAACCCAACCACGCGATTGCTGCAGAATAACGAAAGTCACAGGTTTTTTATCAAGTAGGGGCGGTTTTCGGGCCGCTCCTTTTATTTAAGCGTTTGCGCATTTGACTTTCATTCAATTCGGCGTCTCATGATGGCGTCGGCCTGGGAGGCTGGCAGCTATGGAGGGACTGGAAATATGGATATGAACACGCTTCTTCCGATCATTATTCAGGTGATTACGGGCATCATCGGTGGTCAGGCGGTGGGTGCGGCTATCAAGAGTGCGGCGATGGGGCAGCTTACCAAAATCCTGGGTGGCGCTGTCGGCGGCGTCGGCGGTGCGGCCATCCTCAACAGTCTGCTGGGTGGCGCGGTCGATCCGGCAGCAGCCGCCACGGCGGCAGGGGCCGGCAGCGCGTTGAACATTTCAAATATCGTTGGCGGTGCCGGCGGCGGCGCCATCCTGACCGGCATCATCGGTGCGGTCATGAACGCGATGAAGAAATAAGCTTCGACGTTTCAGGTTCTCAAATGGGCGGCTTCGGCCGCCCATTTCGTTTGCCGTTTGTGGGAGCGGTGGACGCCGTTCGCGTGTGTCTCTACATCAGGGCCTGGTTCAAGGTTGGAGCTCTCCTGACGCGTTCGAGGGGACGCGCAGCACTCCGACAGCGTGAAAGGACGAATATGGGTCAGCTCAACGCCGGCATCGTGCCGGTCACGCCGTTCCAGCAGAACTGCACCATCCTCTTCGACATGGACGACAGACAAGGCGTTGTCGTCGATCCGGGCGGTGACATCGACAAGGTGCTGGCGGCGCTCGAGGACAATGCGATCACTGCCGGCGCGATCTGGATTACGCATGGCCATATCGACCATGCCGGCGGGGCCATGGAACTGAAGGAGGCGCTCGGTATCGAGATCATCGGTCCGCATGCCGCCGACCGGCCGCTGCTCGCCAATCTCGAGAACCAGGCGAAGCGCTACGGCATCACCGATTCCGTGCGCAACTGTGTCCCCGACCGGTTCCTTGCCGAAGGCGAGACCGTTTCGTTCGGCTCGCACGAGTTCGAGGTGCTCCATTGTCCGGGCCACGCACCCGGCCACGTCGTCTACTATAACCGGGCGGCGAAGTTCGCGCATGTCGGCGACGTGCTGTTCCGCGGTTCGGTCGGCCGCACCGATCTGCCGGGCGGCAACCACGCCGCGCTGATCGCCTCGATCAAGGAGAAGCTTTTGCCGTTGGGCGACGACATCGGCTTTATCTGCGGCCATGGTCCCGGCGGCCGTTTTGGTGAGGAGCGGCGGAGCAATCCTTTTCTGGTCTGAAACCGCTTGCCGGAAACAAAAAGCGCGGCCTGTGCGACCGCGCTTTTTTCCGACGGGAAACTGCCTCCGCTAATTGGCGGTGCAGAAATGCTGTTCGCCGTCATAGCCGGTGAACGTGCCGGTACGGGCGTTGAAGCTCCGGTAGCGGTCCGAGCAGTATTCGTACCAGCCGCGGGTCCACGGCTCCGCATAGCTTTCGGCATAGGCCACTCGCGGCTGCACGTAATAACGGCGCACCGGGGCAGGCCTGTAGTATTCATCATCATAGGCCGGGTCGTAATAGCGGGGCTGCGGGCTGGCGAGCGCACCGCCGATCAGGGCACCGGCCGCAAGGCCGAGCACGCCGGCCGCAACGGCGTCGCCGTGGCCGTGGTGGCGGCGGTGATGGCGCCATTCGTCGGCATTGGCCGCGGGCAAGGTCGCAAGCGTGGTCGCAACGACCGCGGCGGACAGGATGGCAGTCTTGAAAATTCGGTTCATGTCGGTCTCCTTCGTGCCGGCCCGGGTCGTTTTCGGGGGATGCGGTCCGGCTTTAACGAAGATTAATATGCGACCGTGGCTGAACGGGGGCTGAACGAAATTTGACCAGGCGGTTCATCTAACTGGGCGGTTCAAGCGTGCGGCAAACACCGCAGGCCAGACCGGCCCACGTCCATTCTGTCCGGGGGTGGTTCAGCCGATCGACAGGTTGACGGCTTTCGGACCCTTGCCGCGCTTGTCCGGCTCGGTGTCGAATGTCACTTTCTGCCCATCCTCAAGACCGGGAAGACCCGACGCCTGCACGGCCGAAATATGGACGAAGACATCCTTTGCCCCGTCGTCCGGCGTGATGAAGCCGAAGCCCTTGGCGTGATTGAAGAATTTGACGGTGCCGGTCTGCGGCATGGGAAGCTCCTTTGATCCCACAAGTCCAGTCTCGGGCCGGCAAATGCCCGGACGGAAATTTGTCCTTTATTTTAGTGCCATCGGCAAGAGAAAGTTTTGCGGGTGCGGGCAAGCATCCCGGAACACAAAAGGCGCGACGAAAACCGCCGCGCCTTTACAGAATTCAAGTTCACTCCAAAAGCCTTGCAGCATCCTCACACCCCGAAAGGACGCGCGGCACGCTGTGGTTTCAGGCAGCGCGGAGATTGACCGCTTTCGGACCCTTGCCCATACGGTCGGGCTCGACATCGAAGGTGACCTTCTGACCGTCGACAAGCGTGCGCAGCCCGGAAGCCTCGATCGCCGAGATGTGGACGAACACATCCTTGGCGCCGCCATCGGGCGTGATGAAGCCGAAGCCTTTGGTAGCGTTGAAGAATTTAACGGTGCCGGTCTGGGCCATTGGGGAAACTCCTTCACCCGTGTCAGTCTTGGTGGTTCCGCCCGCCGCCTGGCGCCGTGGGCAAGTCCCGGTGGTTGCTTCGGCAGTCATGCATTGGCGCATGGGTAAAACCCCCCGCCGAAAACGGGGCTGTCAGAGATTCACAGTATCGGGGAAAGGTCGTCCAAAACGTTCCGCTCTCCGGGTCGCAAATGCCCGAACACAAAATTTATCGCACGGAAACGTGATGCTTGCAAGACACAGCCGCGGGCGGCCCCAACAGGCGCATCCCGACGCATCGCACCGATAGTCCCGGTTCTCTGCGCGGTCATCGGCCAGACTTCACCCAGGCATGGTCCAGCCAGCGGGGCAGGTGCTGTCTTGGCTTGCGCCGGCATACCGCCCTGGCTCGCCAGTTGCAAACAGGGGTTGCATCTGGCAGCGGAATGACGAGGATCGGCCTGACCCAGGCACCATTTGTGCAGGCAGGAGTTTCGAGGGAGGGAACATTCATGCGGTTTCTTGCGGCAATCTTTCCGCGGCAGGTTTTTTCCATCCTGTTCCTGTCGGCAATTCTCGCAGCCTGCACCGTCGTGGTGGATGATGAGGGGCCGGGGCCGCGCCCGCCACGGCCGGGGCCGCAATTCTGCACTAGGCAATATGACCCGGTCTGTGCCCGGCGCGGCGGCGACCGCCAGACCTTCGCCAATGCCTGCCTTGCCGAACGGGCCGGATACCGCATCATTCGCGAGGGCGAGTGCCGCGGCGGTGGTGGTGGCGGTGAGGAGCAGACATTCTGCACCCGCGAATACCGCCCGGTCTGTGCCCGTCGCCATGGCGAACTGCGCACATTCCCCAACGAATGCGAAGCCCGCGCGGCGGATTATCGCGTCGTCGATGACGGGCCCTGCTAGCGCACCGACCTACAGCCTGGCCGGATAAGCACCATCTGGGGGCCGGCGTAGAGCTCAGCGCCGTTCCCGTTGGAGATGCGCAGGCGACGCAGATCTGCGGCACCATCAGCATGTGAAGCAGCGTTGCGGCGCGTCGGCTCAGTTGGCCGGGTTGTCGACCGGTTCGAGATTGTCTTCCGTGGTGACCCGCTCATAGGTCTCCTGATCGCTGCGGATGCGATATTGCGGCGAGCCGTCCTTGACCGGCAGCCGGCTCTTGATCTGGAACAGCTCCGCGGTCTTTTGGGCAAGGCCGGTGCGGCTCTTCATGCGGACGGTCTGGCCGACGGTGAAGATATGCGCCGGCGTGTCCGTGCGCCGCGCATTCTGCTGGAAGCGGATCATGTGACATTCTCCTGGTCGTGCCGAAGCGCTGCGTCGAGCTCGGCATGGTCAATGGCGACAAGCTGGCTGGTCGCGCTTTTCACTGTCCTTGCCGGCAGATGGATGAAAGTGGCGACGCGGCGCCAGGCAGGCCAGGACATGCCGTCGATCAGTTCTTCGTCGTGGTCGATGTCATAGTCGCCGGCCGGCTGCACGCCATCCAGCCCGCCAAGCACGAAAGGTGCCGCGAAATGCGCTATGGAATGGGTGGTGCGAGCAGACATTCTTGTGCCTCGAAGTTCTCGCTTGTGCCTTGAAGTTCTCGTGCCTTGAAGTTTCTTTCCGGCCTGCCCCGGAAGCGGAGCCTGCATTGCGGTACCAGGTGTCGGCGATTTGGATAAGTTTGGCGGGCCGAGAATCCCTGACACCGCGGGGCCAAGCATGGCCCAAAACGGTTTCATACCAATAGTCTGAAAATACGGCTTATTCAAGAAGTTTTCGGCCTCTTACCCCTACCAACGTCAAATTACTTTTCTATAGTTATCCGCAGAACGATGATACGGTCCCGGTGCACCTCAAAAATTGTTTGAAGAACTTCCGAAAAAATTCCTCCGGCATTTGTATTTATCTAGCAATGGAAGGAAGAGAGTCATGAACTCCGCAAGAACACCGGATGTCCCGACAGTTGCAGTCAGTCCTGTCGCAAAGCCGATAAAGGTCTTGTCGCCGCGTCTCACGATAAGAAGCGACGAGGCGGCAAGGCGAAGGATTGCCGACACCGACGGCACGGCGCGGCGGGCGCGCCAGCTTGCCGAAAGCAACCGCCTGATTTGACGCGCAAGCCATGACGCTCAATTTTCCCAATCCCAGCCGCTCCTATGACGCGGCGGCCAAGCGCATTCGTTTCGTCGGCCATGACGGCATGCTCGAAGTCCCGTTCTTTGTCGAGGTCGCGGCACTTTCGGCGGCAAACCCGGCAGCAAGCGGAGCCGAGGCCGAATTTCTCAGCGCCTTCGACGCCAAGCGTTCGTCGATCCACGAGATTGCGCGCCAAGCCTACTCGCACGGCCGCAGGAACATGTATGTGCTGACGCCGGCCGACTTTCGGTAGGCTCCCCCCGGGTTCGAAGGTTTGCTTCGCAGCGACCGCCGTCTGCTCTTGCACGCGCCGCAGCGATGGCCTAGATCGCGGCAGGCGGACAACACGGCAGGTTTCCCATCAACAGAGATCCGAGACAACCGGCAGGCGCACGTTACGGCTCAGGCGGACAGCCGCCGCTGGGGCTCGACCAGCACGTGCAGCAGGCGCTGCAGCTGCACCAGGCCGGGCGCCGGCAGGAAGCCGAGGCGCTTTACCGGCAGGTGCTGGCGCAAAAGGCCAACCACCCGGCTGCTGCGCATTTCCTCGGGCTTCTGCTGCACCAGACCGGGCGCAGCGCCGAGGGGCTGGCGCTGATCGAACAATCGGTGCGTCTGCAACCGAACAATCCGGATTTCCTCAACAATCTCGGCACCGTGCTGCGCGACCTCGGCCGGGTCGCGGCCGCCGCCGATCTCTTCCGCAAGGTGGTGGCGATTCGGCCGGACCAGCTGGCGGCGCGTGACAATCTCGGCTCGTCGCTGAAGCAGCTCGGCCAATTCGAAGGCGCCGAGGATATTTATCGCGGCACGATCGGCCGTAACCCGTTCCATGTCCGCGCCCGCGTCGGGCTTGCCGAAACGCTGCAGGAAGCGGGCCGGCTGGATGAGGCACTGGCTGTCTTTCGCGAGGCGCTGACGATCCGGCCGAAGGATGCCGATCTTTTGCACGGCCTGGGTGTCGGGCTGATGGAAAAGGGCAATCTCGACGAGGCTGCGGATCTTTTCAGGCAGGCGCTGGCTGTGGACCCCGGCATGGCGAGGACCTGGCTGATGCTTACCCAGGTCAAGCGCCAGAAGGAGCGCGACGCCGAGCTTGCCCGCATGGAGGCGGAGCACGCCAAGGCGCCGCAAGGCAGCCTGGCGCGCATGCAGCTTTCCTTCGGCCTCGGCAAGGCCAATGACGACCTCAGGGATTATGGCCGCGCCTTCGACTATTTCGCCGAAGGCAACGCGATCCGCCGCCAGGGCATCGACTACGACGCCGGCAAGACGCGCGGCGAGTTCGAGGCGATGAAGGCGGTGTTCGACAAGGCCTTTTTTGAAAGGCACAGGCCGAGCGGGATAGCCGACGACACGCCGATCTTCGTCGTCGGCATGCCGCGTTCCGGCACCACGCTGGTCGAGCAGATCATCGCCAGCCATCCGCAGGTCTATGGCGCCGGCGAGCTCAGCATATTGAAGACGGCGGTCGGCAAGCAGTTTCCGCTCAGCATGAAGGGCGGCTTTCCCTGGGGCATCGCCGACATGCCCGACAAGGCCTATGCCGAGGCCGGCCAGGCCTATCTCGACATGCTGCACGCCCGCTATCCGGGTTCTCGGCACGTCACCGACAAGATGCCCGGCAATTTCCTCTTGGTGGGCTTCATCCATTTGATGCTGCCGAAGGCCAAGATCATCCATTGCGCGCGCGATGCGGCGGCGACCTGCCTGTCGATCTACAAGGTGCACTTCCGCGGCGACAGCCATCGCTACGGCTACGATCTCGACGAGCTCGCCGATTTCCACAATCTGTACACCGACATCATGGCGCACTGGCACGCCGTGCTGCCTGATGTCGTGCACGACGTTCGCTACGAGGATTTCGTCGCCGACCAGGAAGGCCAGTCGCGGGCGCTGATCGCCCATCTCGGCCTGCCGTGGGACGACGCCGTGCTGTCGTTCCACCAGACCGACCGGCCGGTGCGAACGGCGTCGGCTGCGCAAGTGCGCCAGCCGATGTATCAGGGCTCGGTCGACCTGTGGAAGCGCTATGGCGACCGGTTGAAGCCGCTGCACGACAAACTTGATCGAGGGGCGCCTACAGCTCGATGAAGGGCTGAAAACCGCCAAAGATCATGCGCTTGCCGTCGAACGGCATGGTCTCCCAGTCCGACTTGAGGCGCGGGTCGGCCATCACCTTGGCCATCACCGCGTCGCGGCTCTGGCGCGATTCGTAGACCACCCATGAGAAGATGACGACCTCGTCGTCCTTGGCCTGCACGGCGCGCGGGAACGAGGTGAGCTCGCCATAAGGGACGTCGTCGCCGACGCATTCGACGTAGGCAAGAGCACCGTGCTCCTTCCAGACGGCGCCGCCGGTTTCCGCCAGCTTCTTGTAAGCATCGAGCTTTGCCTTCGGTACGGCAAGTACGAAACCGTCGACATAGGACATCTGATTTCCTCCATGCGATCGTTTTCCTCTCCCTCTGGAGCGGGAGAGGTGATTTCAGACACAGCCTGTGTGGAATGCTAAGCTGCTTTCACCGGTGCGTTCATTGCCCATTCGACGCCGAACGGATCACGCATATTGCCCCAGCGATCGCCCCAGAACATCACCTGCAACGGCACGACTTCCTTGCAGCCCGCCTCGACGGCTCGCTGCCACCAGGCGTCGATGTCGTCGCTGCCGAGATGGAGCTGCATGGTGTAGCCCTGCGGCTTCACAGCGGCCATTCCATGCTCGGGATAGAAGTCGGAAAGCATCAGGGTCGAACCGTTGATGTGGAGATGGATATGCATGGTGCGGCCCTGTTCGTCCGGCGGATAGGCAAAGACCTGCTCGGCACCGAAGGCCTTTTGGTAAAATTCTGCGGCTTTGAAAGCGCCGTCCAGCTGAAGGTAGGGCGTCAATCCGCCAAGCACTTTGGCGGCGGGCTGGGTCTGCGGCTGGTCATTCATGTCATGCTCCTCTTTGCGTCTGGTTTGCCTTTGCGAACCACAGGACGAACGAAATGGCGACGATCCTACACGGCCGATGGTTTTTTGGATTCGAAATGGCGCCTGCCGCGACGGCCAACTGCCACCTTTCAACCTTCGATGCGAATCCGCGGGCTGTTTTGCGCGTCGACGACGATTTCCGGCCAGCCAATATCTTTGCGCAGCTCGATCGGCAACGAAAGGATGGCGCGTTCGCTGCGATAACGGGCGCGAGCCGCCGAGTAACGCGTCACGGCGTAACCTATGGATGACAGAATAGACATGATGCTTTCTCCTCGATTGGCGCCGGCATCACCGTGTCGGCAACCCAAGGACGTGGCATGCGATCATCATCCGACAGAGCGCCGGAATTTTTTTCCGCAAGCCTTCAGCCGCCGGCTTCGGCAACCTCCCGGAAGAACTCCTCCGGGCTGTCGATCTCGGTCAATCGCCGTTTCTCGATCAGCCAGAAGCGGTTGCCAACCGCGCGGATGAAGGAGCGGTCGTGCGAGGCAAGCAGGCAGCTCGCCTGATGTTCCAGCAATTCCGCTTCCAGTGCTTCCTGACCATCGATATCGAGGTGATTGGTCGGCTCGTCGAGCAAATAGAAGTTGGGATTGGCGAGCCTGAGCGCCAGCATCATCAGCCGCGCCTTCTGCCCGCCCGACAGCACGCCGATCCTGCGCTCCTGCATGTCGATGCTGACGCCGGCGCCCGCCAGCAGCGAGCGGGCGCGCTGCTCGCCGACATCGAATCTGCGCGAGAGCATCGCCAGCGGCGTGTCGTCGCCGCCGATGCCCGACAATGCCTGGTCGCTATAGCCGAGCACCGTCGACGGCGTCACCTTCAGGCTTTGCGCCGCTGTTTCCGGCTCGACGATGGCGTTCCGGATCAGGCCGATCAGCCGTGACTTGCCGACGCCGTTACGGCCGAGCAGGACGATGCGGTCGCCTTGGCAGATGTGGCGCTTGCCGGTGCTGAACAGAACCGTGCCGTCAGGTGTTCCGACCACCAAATCGTCGAGCGTGATCAGCACCTTGGCATGGCTGCCGCGATTGGCGAGCTTGATCGCGCCCGCTGATCTTTCGCGGTGTGCCGGCGCTGCCGCTTCTTCCAGACGCTCTGCCCGCTGGTTGAGCTGCTTGGTCTTGACCGTCAAAAGGTCGCTGCCGGAATTGATGCCGATATTGTTGAGCTTGGCGGCCTGCCGGCGCAGCTGCTGCGCCACTTTCATGTCGCGCTGGAATTTGCGCTCGGTCGAGGCATCGACTTCGCTCAATGCGTCCCTGGCTCGTGAATAGGGCAGCGAGAATACCGGCGACTGTTCGGGGCGCAGGAACAGCGTCCGGTTGGTCGTAGCATCGAGAAAAGCGCGGTCGTGGCTGGCAATCACCAGCGGCACCTCACGTGGCAGCGCGTTCAGCCAGGTCTCGAGCTGGCTGATCTTGCCGAGATCGAGGTGATTGGTCGGCTCGTCGAGAAGCAGGACGTCGGGGTCGGTGACCCAGACGCGGGCGATCAGCGCCAGCCTTTGCCAGCCGCCGCTCAAGGCCCGCATCGGCCGCTCGCGCATCGGCTGCGGCACATCGAGCGAGTCGAGAACCACGTCAACGCGCCATTGCTCGCTTTCGGCCTGCTCGGCCGGCAAGGCGTCGGCCACGACCTCATGAAAGCTACGCCCGGCCAAGGCTGCGGAGACGACTTGCTCGACATAGCCGACGCGCAGGCCGCGCGTGCGGGTGATGTCGCCTGATGTCGGCTCCATCTCGCCGGTCAGGCACTTCAGCAAAGTGGATTTGCCCCGACCATTGGCGGCGACGATGCCGAGCCGGTCGCCGGTGCCGATGGTGAGGTCGAGGTTGGAGAAGAGCGGCGCACTCATGGTGACGCCGAGGGACTTGAGGCTGATCAGGGCCATATTGATTTCTCTGGTCTTGCCGGAGCCCGGCTCAATGCACTTTGACGGTGCGCAGGCTGGCCATCAGGCTCGGCGTTGCAGCACCACGAAGGGCGGACCAAAAAATCGAAGCGGGAGAACCCGGACCGTCTCTGGTCAGCCCTGCAAGCAAGCTCGCAGGGCAGAGACAGGGCCGCGCTGACGGTGGTGAGAAAATAACACGCAGCCCTCCTTTCAAGACGTTCGAGTTGTAGAAACTGGCTACACCAAGGGTAGGGCCGATGGCAAGTGGCTAGGCTCCCCCTTCTCCACTTGTGGGAGAAGGTGGCCGCGAAGCGGTCGGATGAGGGGTGCTCCAGCTTGGCACCGACGGCGATCCGTCCAGCACCCCTCAACCGTCTCGGCGCTGCGCGCCGATCCACCTTCTCCCACAAGGGGAGAAGGGAAGCTCGCTACCGTCCCGGCCGACCCGTCTTGCCGGGCCGGCGCTTTTCACGGCGGGCGTCGGCGGGGTCTTCGTAGGAGCCGATGCCGGCGCGCTGGCGGGCAACAGGTTTGGCGGAATCGTCGCGTTCCTTCGCGCCCCCCTCTGCCCTGCCGGGCATCTCCCCCACTTGGGGGGAGATCGGCTGCGGCTTGGCCGGCACTTTTCCCTCGACTGGCTTTTCCGTGCGCCGCACCGTCATCTCGTCGAGCGAATTCTTCTTGAACAGCGGTTTGATCGGCTCGCCGGGGATGCCGAAATCGGAGCCGTGCGCCTCTTCTGCCGACTGCTTCTTGAACAGCGAACGCGACACTGCGCCGGCAGGGGTCGGCATGTCGGTGCCGGGTCCCATGGCGTCGAGCGAGGGTTTTGCGAAGAGCGGTTTCTTGACCGGCACGGCACCGTCGGCCCCCATCTCGTTGAGCGCGGGCTTGCGGAAGAGACCCTTGCCGTCGTCGTCGACCGCGCGGTGTATGGCACGGCCCTTGTTGTGCTTGCCCTTTTCGCGGCCCGAGACCGGGCTTTCCATGTCGGCATATTTGGCCAGCGGATCGTCGGAGATGGACAGCTCCATCTCGCGCAGCCGCTTGATCTCGTCGCGGATGCGGGCCGCCTTCTCAAAGTCGAGGTTGGCGGCGGCGTCGCGCATCTGCTTGTCCATCGCGTCGAGATGCGCCTTCAGATTGTTGCCCATCATCGCGCCGGCGCTGTCGGTGAACTGCGAGATATCGGCGCGGACATGATCTTTTTCGTAGACCGAGTCCAGGATGTCCGAAATGCGCGACTTGACCGATTCCGGGGTGATGCCGTTGGCCGCGTTCCACTCCATCTGCTTTTCGCGACGGCGATTGGTCTCGGCCATCGCCCGCTCCATCGAGCCGGTGATCTGGTCGGCGTAGAGGATGACCTTGCCGTCGACGTTTCTGGCGGCACGGCCGATGGTCTGGATCAGCGATGTCTCGGAGCGCAGGAAGCCTTCCTTGTCGGCGTCGAGAATGGCGACGAAGCCGCATTCGGGAATGTCGAGGCCTTCGCGCAGCAGGTTGATGCCGACCAGCACGTCGAAGGCGCCGAGGCGCAGGTCGCGCAGGATCTCGATACGCTCCAGCGTGTCGATGTCTGAGTGCATGTAGCGCACGCGAATGCCCTGCTCGTGCAGATACTCGGTCAGGTCCTCGGCCATGCGTTTGGTCAGCACGGTGACCAGCGTGCGGTAGCCGGCCCTGGTGGTCTCGCGGATTTCGCCCACGACATCGTCGACCTGCGTCTTGGCCGGGCGCACCTCGACCGGCGGATCGATCAGGCCGGTCGGGCGGATGACCTGTTCGGCGAAGACACCGCCGGACTGCTCCATCTCCCAACCGCCGGGCGTTGCCGAAACCGCAACGGAAAGCGGGCGCATGGCGTCCCACTCCTCGAAGCGCAGCGGCCGGTTGTCCATGCAGGACGGCAGGCGGAACCCATACTCGGCCAGCGTCGCCTTGCGGCGAAAGTCGCCGCGATACATGCCGCCGATCTGCGGTATGGTGACGTGACTTTCGTCGACAAAGACCAACGCATTGTCGGGGATGTATTCGAACAAGGTCGGCGGCGGATCGCCCGGCTGGCGGCCGGTCAGATAGCGCGAGTAATTCTCGATGCCGGCGCAGGAGCCCGTCGCTTCCAGCATCTCCAGGTCGAAGCGGGTGCGCTGCTCAAGCCGCTGCGCCTCGAGCAACCGACCCGCCCGTTCCAGTTCGACCAGCCGGTGCTTGAGTTCTTCCTTGATCGACTTGATGGCCTGATTGAGGGTCGGACGCGGCGTCACATAGTGCGAATTGGCGTAGATCTTGACGCTCTTCAACTCGCCGGTCTTCTGGCCGGTCAGCGGGTCGAATTCGGTGATCGCCTCGATCTCGTCGCCGAACAGCGAGATGCGCCAGGCGCGGTCCTCGAGGTGAGCCGGGAAGATCTCGATCGTGTCGCCTCGCACCCGGAACGAGCCGCGGACGAAATTGATGTCTTGGCGCTTGTATTGCTGGGCGACGAGGTCGGCGAGCAGCGCGCGCTGGTCGAGCCGGTCGCCGATCTGCATCTGGAAGGTCATCGCCGTATAGGTCTCGACCGAGCCGATACCGTAGATGCAGGACACCGAGGCGACGATGATGACGTCGTCGCGCTCGAGCAGCGAGCGCGTCGCCGAATGGCGCATGCGGTCGATCTGCTCGTTGATCGAGGATTCCTTCTCGATGTAGGTGTCGGTCCGGGGCACATAGGCCTCAGGCTGGTAATAGTCGTAGTAGCTGACGAAATACTCGACGGCGTTTTCCGGGAAGAATTTCTTGAACTCGGAATAGAGCTGCGCGGCAAGCGTCTTGTTGGGCGCCAGGATCAGAGCGGGGCGCTGCGTCTCTTCGATCACCTTGGCCATGGTAAAGGTCTTGCCCGAGCCGGTGACGCCGAGCAGAACCTGGGTGCGGTCGTTGCTGTTGACGCCCTCGACGAGATCCTTGATCGCGGTCGGCTGGTCGCCGGCGGGCTCGAAATCCGAGACCATCTTGATGGCGATGCCGCCTTCGGATTTTTCCGGCCGGGCGGGACGGTGCGGCGTCCACAGCACGCCGTCCTTATGCAACGGATTGCCGGATTCGATCAGCGCCGACAGCGCCGCGACGGTGGCGGTGACGCCGCCCGAGGCCATTGTCTCGGCCTCTTCCAGTGAGACATCGAGGCCGGCGACAGGGTTGAGACCGGCCGCAGTGCGCTCCCGCGCCGAAGCCGCGCCGCCCATCGAGGTGCCGCGTGCCGTACGGCCGGGGGAAGAGGAGCGCTCGGGGATTTTCTTCGCCGGCTTCGGCGATTTGCCGCCGTCTTTGCCGGAAACGCGCCCTTCCTTCTCGGCTTCCTGCTCTATCTGCTCGGCCCAGTCGGCGATCGAGCCGGTCAGCGGCGCGCCGGTGAACTCGGCCTGCGGCGCCTCGGCAAAGCCGCCCTTGTACAAGGGCTCCGACGCATCGAGGAAATCGGTCAGCGGACTGCGCCGCTTGGGCGGCGAAGCGCGCTCGTCATTCGCCGGCGGAGGCGTTTTCTTGTCGGACAGTCTGGCCATGGCCCGAATATGGGAGGTATCGGCCAAAATGGAAAGAGCGGAGTGGCGGGTGGCGCGAGGCGCAATCCAGCTGCTGACAGAAGGGTGTCAGGAGCACCCTCCACGTTTCCCGCTCAATTAAACCAAAGCGCGAACGTCAGAAACCCGGCGCCGCCGAACTGGCGCTGGATCTGGTTGAACTCCTCGCTGGTGAGAATCTTCCCGCGCTCGAGATAGGGCGCGATGGCCGGGCCGGTGATCGACAGCACCAGGTCGAAGGTTTTTGGCTCATCAAAGAAGCGCTTCATGTTGATGCCTTTGTCGGCGATGCGGAAATGCGGCAGCAAGGTGCGTCCCTCCAGCAGATCCTCGGCCATGGCCAGGGCGGCGAGCCAGGCCTGTATCTGCTGCTCACCAACTTCGAGACCGGTCAGCGGGCTGGCGCCTTTCTGCTGCGGCCCAGGCAGCCATTCGCGGTCATTGTCGGTTTCGGCGCGGATGGCTTTCCAGTCCTCGCGCGACAGCCGGATCATTTCCATGAGATGGCGGCGTGCCGCTTGCCGGCGCTCCGGCTCGACCACTTGCCAGTTGATGAGATGGACCAGCGAGATGAAATCGGCGATGCGCCATTCGGACGACAGAATGCCGCCGCTCATGCCGCCGTCCGGCGGAACGAGCGTGTCCTGCAGCGGTAGTTTGGCGCGCGGGAACAGCATATGGAACGAACCGTCGAAGGTGTTGCTGAAGTCATGCGCCAACCAGAAGTCGGCCTGCGCCATCAGGAACTCGGCATAGCCCTGCAGCCAATAGCCGTCGGCGCGGTCGAAGCGGAAGATGAGGGCGGGTGCGGCCGCGTCTGGCGCACCGCCGCCGCGTGACAGAGACGCCATGATCGCCGCGGCGCTTTCGTCCGGCGCGATCGTACCGTCCTCGTTGAGGTCGATGCCGAGGCGGGTGAGGTCGATGACCATGCCGATGTCCGCGTCGGCGGGTACCGAACTCAGCGTGGCTGCGGATTTCTCCAGCCGGTCGCGGAAGGCGACGAGAATGGCGCGGAATTGTTCGTAGGTCAGCGGCTCGGGATTGGCATTGTCCGGCACCGGCAGCCGCATCAGCGGCAGCATGAAGGATTGCGGGCTGTCGAAACCGTGGCGGTGCAGACCGCCGGCCAGGATCTCCAGCGCTGTGAAGAATTCGCCGGCGCCGGCGGCATAGGCGGCTGCCGGATCGCCTGGCGCGGCGGCTTCCAGAGCGGCAAGAGCGCTGTCGCGCTCAGTCACGGTTTTTGCCTCGAACAGGGCCGCCGGTTCGGGAGCCGCGGCGCCGGCTGAGGACAGCGGCAGGACAAGAACGATGGCGCCTGCCATCAGCCTGAAAAAACGCGTCATCTTGGTCGCCCCTCTTTGTCGCTCCGCACGAACCATACACGCATTTGGCTCACGGCGCCTGTTACCTTCGGACGGGCCGGTCATCATTTCATTTATGCTAACAGTCGAAGCTTCAATCAATCCGGCAGACGGTCTACACAGGGCAAACCATTGGGCGTCGCGTGTCGAACTATCCGCTTTCGTACAAACTGTCGTGGCTGCCGCGCTTCCTCCGGCCTTCGCTCGACGGCGACGCGCGCGGCTTTGCGCCTGCGGCAGCGACCCTGATCGAGCCGCCGCCGGCACGGGTGGTGCGGTTGGCTTTCGTCGGCGATATCTCGGCGGTGGCCAATCGCCGCGCGCCGGACTGCGATCCGGCGATTGCGGCACTGCTTGCCTCGGCCGATCTGGTGGTCGGCAATTGCGAAAGCCCGGTGGTGGAGCGGCCGAGCGCTGTTTTGGGCACCAGGCTTGGCACGCACCACGCGATGAGCGAGCGGTTCCTTGCTGAGGCGCTGGCCGCCGCCGGCATTTCGCGTGAAAAACTGGTGCTGTCGCTGGCCAACAACCATGTGCTCGACCAGGGTATTGCCGGCTTCGACGAGACCGTCGCCGCGCTGGAGCAATTAGGCATCCGCACGATCGGCACTGCGGCTCCGGTCGAGCGGTTTGCAGTTGGTTCGCTGACCATAGGCCTTGCCGCCTTTACCTTGTGGCGCAATACCGACGAGGCTCAGTTCGCGGGCCGAGTCTCGATGCAAGCCGATCCGACGCAATGGCCGCACGCTGCCGCTTTGGGTGTCGACCTCCTCTGCGCGGTGCCGCATTGGGATTGGGAATTCCGGCATTTTCCACGTGCGAAGACGCGGGCAATGGCGCGACTTCTGGCCGAACATGGCGTCGGCCTGATCGCCGGACATCATGCCCATGTCGTGCAGCCGATCGAGCGGATCGGCAAGACGCTCGTTGCCTATGGGCTCGGCGATTTCATCGGCACCGCCTTCGCGCGGCAGCCATGGCCCGGCCGCATCGGCGCCATTCTCGTCGTCGAGATCAGCGACGATCCCGGCACGCGCGGGGCCATCGCCGCCTACCGGCTGCATGCCTTCATGCGGTTGCGCGCCGGCGATCACGAGCGGCTGGTCCCGCTTGAAACGCTGGCGGGAAAATCCAGGCAAAGGGTTCTAGCCCGCCTCGATGCGGTCTTCGGTGCCGTGCGCTGACGCAGTCCACCAAACCGGCTATCATGCCCAGCGCGGGCAGGCTTGTGGCGGCGGGTGGGTGATGGAAACTGCGGATTTCATGCCGAACGAAGCGGTGATCGCCGGCCTCAGGAAGAACATCGAGGCCTATGAGGCGCAACGAGCTTCGGCCCATCGCCGGACACGCTGGCGGGTGCCACTTTTCATCGGGCTGGTGCTGGTGTTCGTGGCGTTTGTGGCCTGGCTCTTCAACGGCGTTGCCGACCCCAACGAGCAGTGGTTCTCGACCCCGCATGTGTTCCTCTATATCGGCGGATTCCTGGCTGCGATCCTGCTCTATTTCCAGGCGATCAAGCCAGCGCGCAAATTGCAGCAGTCGTTCCGCAGCACGCTGTTGCCGATCATCTTCGGCTTCATCGAGGACATGCAGTACCGGCACAACGTCAAGCCGAATTCGTTCGACCGGCTGCCGCGCGAGACGGTTGGTCCGTTCAACCAGCAGTCTTTCGACGATGTTTTTTCCGGCCGGTACGAAGGATTTCCGTTCGAGCTTTACGAGGCAAATCTCCGGGAAGGAACGGGCAAGAGCACGACGGTGGTATTCAAGGGCGTCATCGTCGCCTTCGAGACGATCGTGCCGTTCCCCGGCACATTGGTGGCCGCGCGCCGGACCAACAAAGTCCTCGGCTTCTTCCGCGGCATCTTCGGCAGCAAGATGCAGGAACTATCCAGCGGCGTGCCGGAGCTCGATGCCGCCTACGAGTTCCGCACCGACAATATCGAGGCGGCGCGGCCGCTGGTAACCGGCCGGCTGGCGCAGGCGCTCGAATGGCTTGGCGAAACATGGCCGAAGGAACCGGCACGCGTCGCGCTCAACGGCAGCGACGGCTTTCTGCTGCTTCCGCAGACGAAGAACTTCTTCGAGCTGCCGGACATCTCTGTGCCGCTCGACTATGTCAAGCATGTTGCGCCGATGATCGCCGACATGGGCACGATCCTGGCGACCGCGGCGCTGGTGCGCAAGATTGGGGCGCAGGACGAGGACGCGGGGTAGCGGCTAAAGCGCCTCGCGCTCGGACATCAGCAGTCGAAGCCGTAATTGTCGCGGAGATAGTCCGCGTCTTCCTTCGACATCTTCTTGAGCATCACACAGACGGTAAAGCTGCCCACCTGATGGCCGTTCTTGGTGTATCCCCAGTCCGAAATTTCGTCCCGGGTGAATTCGATCTCCTGGCCGGCGACGACGTTGTGCACTGCCTGCGGCTCGTTTGCTAAAATTCCGGCAAATCCGCTCGCCGTTCGGTGAAAGGGAATGATCCAGAAATGTTCCGTCGCGGTTCCGTCTTCGATCCTTACCTTCAATTTGAACGTGGCTGTTCCGGACGGCGGCGCCTCGGACAGGATCAGGAAGTCATCCAGGCTGGCGCGGGCCTGCTCAATCGCCGCCGCCATCTCCGGATCGTCCCTTGCCACACCGAGGACTCCCTTCTCACCGCTTTGGGCGTCGGCTGAGACCGGAGCAAACGCGAGTAGCAGGGCAATCGTGGCACGGACGGCAAGCTTCATGGTGCGGCTGCTTTCGACGCTTTCGCCAGAACGACTGTGATCATCATTTGCCGAACGTCTGATGGCAACTGGTTTTTGTCTCCATCTGGCGCTATTCCTGGGACAGTGGGGTGGGGCTATGGTCGAGGAACGCAAGGGGTTTCGCCTGTCGCGGCGGCTGCTGCTGGGTGCGGCGGTGGTCGGCGGCGCGATGCTCTGGGGCGGGACGACCGTGGCGCGGCTGGCGCGCGGTCCGTCGGGGCAGAAGAATTCCGGGCGCATCGCCGACATTGACGGGATCGACCTGGCGCAGAAGCCGCTGGAGGGCCCGCCAGCCTACGATCCGGCGCTGCCATGGCTGACCAAGGGCGGCAACATCAACGATGCCAGCGGCCTGTCGATGACACCGGTCTACGGCGTTATCGAAGTCAGCGAGGAAGACCACATCGCGAGCGCGCTGGCCCTTGCCCGCGCCAATAGCCTGAAGGTCTCGGTCGCGGCGGTGCGCCATTCGATGGGCGGCCACGCCTTCGACGACAACGCGCTGGTCCTCGACATGCGCAAATTCAACAAGGTCAGTGTCGACCCGACGGCGAAGACGATCACCTTGCAGCCGGGCGCGCGCTGGCACGACATCCAGAACCTTTTGCACCCGCGCTTCGCGGTGAAGGCGATGCAGTCGACCGACATCTTTTCGGTCGGCGGCTCGCTGTCGGTCAACGCGCATGGCATGGACCACCAGGCCGGCTCGGTCGCCGGCTCGATCCGATCGATGCGGGTGATGCTGGCGGACGGTTCCGTGACGACCTGCTCACCGGCCGAAAATACCGAGTTGTTCCGCCACGTCGTCGGCGGCTACGGCCTGTTCGGCGTGGTGCTGGAGGCGACGCTCGACATCGTCGACAACGCCGTCTACCGGACCTCGCGCGAGATCATTAAATCGGACGATTTCCCGACGTTCTTCGCCGAGGTGCTGGAGCCAAACAGGGCGATCGGTCTGTTTTATGGGCATCTGTCGACTGCGCCGGGCAATTTCCTCGAGGATATGATCGTCTACCGCTATGACAAGGTGGCCGACCAGCCGCCGGCCGACCAGCCGGCAATCGGTGAACCGGGTTCGGTCGGGCTCAAGCGGGTGATCATCAACCTGGCGAAATGGGGCAGCCTGTTCCAGGAGCTGAAATGGTTCACCGAAAAGACGCTGGAGCCGCAATTCGAGAGCTGCACGGTGGCGCGGACGACGGCAATGGCCGAGGGCGAGGCCTGCCTCGTCACGCGCAACAATCCGATGCACGATTCAGTGCCCTATCTGTTCAACGATCTGCTCGACGAGACCGACATCCTGCACGAGTATTTCATCCCGCGGGCGGCCTATAACCCGTTCATCGCGGAAGCGCGCGAGATCCTGCGCAACCAGAGCCTGCCGGTGCTCAACGCGTCGGTGCGCATCGTCCACAAGGAGGATGTGGCGCTGAATTATGCGCCGGAGCCGGCCTATTCGCTGGTGCTCTACATCAATCAGCCGACAGACGCCGACGGAAATGCCAGGATGCGGGCGCTGACAAGGGCGCTGATCGACGTGACGATCAAGCATGGCGGGCGTTTTTTCCTGCCCTACCAGCTCCACTACACAGGCAAGGAACTGCTTGCCTCCTATCCGGAACTGCCGTCCTTCCTGGCGAAGAAGCTGCAATACGATCCGGGCGAGCTGTTTTCGTCGATTTTTTATCGCGCCGTCAAGGCACTGATCGGCACGGCCTGAAGCGGCGGCTACAGACCGTCAGGCAGCTTCGCCGCCAGCCAGTTCGCCGAACGCCTGGCGATGCCGATCGTTGCCGATGCGGCGCGGCCGAGATCGGTCTTGACTACGGCGTAGCCGGCCTTCGTGCGGTAGAGCAGGGCGCTGCCGCCATCGACCGCCGCTTCATAGGCGACCGGCCGGACGGCTTCCGTTTCCGTCGCCGTGGCCTGCGTTCCGACCGCAGCACTGGGCCGATGGCTCAGTTCCGGTGGCAGCGGGTCTGTCGCTGCGGTGCTGGCCGTCGTCAATTCAGGCTCGGAAGCGGTCACAGCGAGCTGCGATGACGAAGACGAGTTCTGTGTCCGGCAGATGCCGGAGACCAGCGGATAGTCGAAATTGCGCTCGTGCAGCATCTGGCTTTTCATCGCCGCTTCGCATTCGGCGATGGTCGACCATTTGGCGGGCGTCTCGCCGATATATTCGCAAAGCCTGGCGTCGCAGTCGCAGCCGACGATGGTCATGGCGACAAGGGCGGTCTTGATCACGGTCTTGTCCCTCCGAGTTGCCTGGCACATGTGCGCAAGACAACGTGTCTACGGCATCATCAATCGTTGCGGAACAAGGCGGGATTTGGCCGCGATTGTGGAATGAGCGTGGCGGAGCATCACGCAACGTCTTGCCGAGGCCGGCTGTGACCGAAAGGCCTCAGTAATCGTAGACATGCTCGAGCCTGGCGCCCGCCGTCATCAGCGCCGGCAGCACGATGTGCAGCTTGCGCACGGCGACAGTCAGCCCGGTGCGGCGCGTCGAAGGTTCCGCCGGAAGCGGGTAGCTGAACAAGGTGCGTGCACCTTCGGGAACATTGATCTCGTCATTGGAAAGCATGGTGACCATGATCTCGTCATTGCCGCCGATCTCGACGAAGGAGACGCCCTTGTCGATCAGGCGCGGGATCATGTCGGTGAACACCTGATAGCGCCTGGTGACGAAGACCGTGCCGTCGGCGCCGAGATCGCGCTCCAGCAAGGTGTCGGGTTCGTTGCGCGTCACTTCCCCGACCGGACCCTTGGCCCAGACATGAATGTCGAGCAGGGCCGGGTCGGTGGTGGCGGCGAGCGCCGACTTGATCAGATCGGCGTAGCCCTGCTTGATCGTGTCGGCGAGGCCGAAGGCGAGCTTGCGTTCGCCGGTACGGAAGGCGCTGTCGTCCGGCGCCGGCTGGACGGCTAACAGGCCGGCACGTTTTTCGGCATAGGGAAACTGGTACCACGGCACCTGGTCGAGAAAACCGGCATAATCGGCCGCGACCTTGGCCTGGTAGATGTCGACGGCGGTGCGCTTGCCGGCTGTCGCTTCGGTGACGCGGCCGATCGTATTTTCATAGGCCCACTGGATGGCGTGCTCGATCGTGTGGCTGGTGCCGATGACCACCAGCATCTGGTGGTTGTCGAGGTTGAACTTGTAGGTGGAGCTGGCGCGGATGACCATCGCATAGTCCTGCCAGAAGCGGCCGATATAGGAGAGATAGGGAAAACCGCTCGGCTGGTTCTTGTCGACAAAGCCGGCATATTCGCGGGCGGCGTAGACGATGGCCCATTCCGGATAGGTGAGAAAGGTCGATTCCTCCGGCCGTTGGTAGCCGGGGATCTCGGCACGGACCTTGTCGGCCAGCGCCTTTGGCGGAGCACCCTCGGCGATGCCCGGCAATGGTGTTGTGTCCAGCGACGGCGTGGTGAGAAAGCCGTAGGCCAGCCCGGCGATCGGGATCAACACGACAATGACGACGAGCCAGAGGATCGCCTTGATGATGCGCTTCAGCCAGCGGAACAGGAACATGGCTGGTCAGGCCGTGGCGAAATGGTCGTACACACGTTTCGACAGCCAGAACCCGACGTAGACGGCGAAGCCGCCGATGACGATGTGCGGCAGGTTGGCGAAGAAGCGGGCCGGGAATTCGATGTCGTTCAGGGAGCGGAAGCCGTTGATGAAGATGCCGCCATCGAGGCAGCCGGAACCGGTGACCAGGCCGAGCACGCCGTCGAACAGATAGACCGAGCCGAACAGCTTGAAATAGAACACCGCCTGGCGGTGCGAGATGAAAGCGGCGGCCAGCGCCCAGACGCCGGAGAAGGCGTGCAGCAAATCATCATACCATTGCAGCGAGAACAGGCCGAACAGATTGCCGCCGGCATCGTTGAAGGCCGGCACATAGCCGATGGCAACAACGCCGAAGAACAGGAAAGCATAGGCAACGGCAAGCCTCTGGATGAGCGTCATGAAATGTCCCCCTGCCGTCAGCCCCTTTAAACGGCCCCCGACGACAAATGGATAGTAGCTGATTTTGGCGCAGCGTGAAGCGTCGCCGGCAAAATCGTCAGGCGGGGCCACAAAGACAGTCGGCGCCGGGATTTCTCCCAGCGCCTCCCTGTCAGATCAGGACACGGTCGCGGCAGCAACTCCCGAAAGATGTCGCGCCATGCCGGCCTTGATTTTGACGGTCCTGCCAGTCGCCGCCCGAAGGCAGCGTCCGTTCCGGACCACGCCGGTCTCCACTCTTGCGAGCTTTGCCCAGCGCGCCATCGAAGGTTTTTGCCGTCCTTCATGGCAGCATCGGTCCGCCGTCGGCGTTCGCACGCTTTCCGCGGCCCCGTAGGTCTCGGCGTCCATCCCTCCAACAAGCAAGCCTGTTCTCGTTCAGGGCCGTACGGGCCTCAGGAAATCCGCCGTTCCGCTTTGCCTTTCGGCGTGGCGATCGGTAGCCGCCTGAGATGGGTTTTAACGTACGTCGGATAAGCGTTTGGCGGAACTGCCGCATGCCTGTGGATAGCGGGATTATCGGGGACTGACCCTGCCAAAATAGCGACTTTCCAATCTCTGCCGCCGCCAGCCGGGATTTGCCGCCTCGATGCCGAAGCCGCATTGTCAGACATTCGATCTTGCCCCGCGGCCCGGCGCGGGCTTCAATGCCGGCAAATGAGTGGAAGGCGTGTTCGATGGCCTTGGGGAGGCGGGCTTGAAGGTCGCGGTGGTTCTCAATCCGATCGCCGGCGGCGGCAGGCTCAAGCGGCATTGGCCCGAGGTTGCGGCTTCGCTGAAAAGACATTTCGGCGATTTCGAGCTGCGTGAAACGCAGGCCGAGGGGGATGCCGAACGGCTGGCGCTCGACCTTGCCGCCATCGGCTTCGAGCTGGTGATCGCGGCCGGCGGCGACGGCACCGCCAGCGAGGTTGCCGACGGGCTGCTGAAGGCTTTCCGGGAAAGCGGCCGGACGGCCGAACTTGGGCTGCTGCCTTGCGGCACCGGCATCGACTTCGCCCGCGGGCTCGGCCTGTCGAACAATGTCGATCTGACGCTGAAGCGGATTGCCGAGGCCAAGCCGCGCAAGGTCGATGCCGGCTGCATCAGCTATGTCGACGACCACGGCGCGCTGGCCAGCCGCCATTTCATCAACATCGCCAGCCTCGGGCTTTCCGGCGCTACCGACCGCGCGGTCAACGCCGACAAGCGCAAGGGCAAGGTTTCGGCCAAGGCGCTGTTCTACTGGCGCACGGTCTGGGAATTCCTTCGCTACCGCTTCCAGGACGTTGCGATCACCATCGACGACGGTGCCCCGGTCGAGGCGCGAATGGCGCTGGTGGCGGTGGCCAACGGGAAATTCTTCGGCGGCGGCATGATGATTGCGCCCGACGCCGAGCTTAACGACGGCGAGTTCGACATCGTCATCCTGCGCGCCGCCGGCAAGCTGAAGCTGATCTGGGACATCCGCCTGCTCTATGGCGGGCGGCACCGCAACCATCCGGCGATCACCATCCTGCGCGGCAAGAAAGTGGTTGTCGAGCCGCTCGGCGATGTGCAAAAGAACGCCGCGCTGATCGACATAGACGGCGAATCGCCGGGTCGCATACCGGCGACCTTCGAGATCCTGCCCGGCGCATTGACGCTGAGATATTGAATCAAGGCGTTGAGACTTTGATTCAGTTGACTGCAGCTCTGGTTCCGGCGATCTCTCCAATCGACTGAAATCGATTGATAATCCGGCCAATATCAACTTGCGAGTTTAGCCGGGAAACCGGGTGCGCGCAGGTCGGTGCCGACGGCATCCTCGAGCAGTTTCACGATCATCGTCGACCAGGCGCTGCCGCCATAGTCCTGCTTGCCTTGCCTGAAGATTGCGTCGACGCGCGAGGCAAGCTCGAGCGGCACGCCGAATTTTTCACCCATGCCGAGCGCGAAGCCGAGATCCTTCAACGCCAAGTCCATGGTGAAGCCGATGTCGTAGGAGCCGTTCAGCACCAGCTGGCTTTCGGTCTCATGGACGAAGCTGTTGCCGGAGGAGGCGACGATGGCGTGATAGGACTGGGCAAGGTCGAGCCCGCCCTTTTTGGCCAGCATCAGCGCTTCGCCGGCGGCGACCAGATGGATGAAGGCCAGCATGTTGGTGATGACCTTGATCACCGCCGCCGAGCCGATCGGACCCATCAGGAACGAGCGCGCGCACATCGCCTCGACGGCAGGGCGGTGGCGCGCATAAAGCGCTGCGTCGCCGCCGACCAGCGCGGTGATCTGTCCGACGGCTGCCAGATGCACGCCGCCGGTGACCGGGCATTCGAGCGTCTCGACGCCTCTTGCCGAGGCGAGGGATGCAAGGCGCACGATCTCGTCTTGGCCATTGGTCGACATCTCGATCCAACTGCCGCCTGCGGGCAGGCCTTCGAGCAATCCGCCGGGGCCGGCCAGCACCGCCTCGCTGACTTTTGGCGAGGGCAGGCAGGTGATGGCATTGCCGGCGCGGCCAGCGGCATCAGCCGGGCTGTTGGCGGCATCGGCACCAAGCATCACCAGCCGCTCGACGGCCGCCGGGTCGCGGTCGAATACGGTGACGGCAAAGCCGTTGTGGATCAGGTTGGCGGCGAGCTGGCCGCCGAGATGGCCAAGACCGACGAAGGCATAGCTCTGACGCGCGCTCACGGCATCAGCGGCGTCTGCAGCATCTGCAAATGCAGGTCCTTGCCGGTCCAGGGATGCGCCTCGCAGACGGCTTCGTCGAGTTCGACACCGAGGCCTGGCTCCTTCGACGGGATGACGTTGCCGTCCTGCCATTCGATCTTCTTCTTGAGCAGCTTCGCGTGAAAACCGTCCCACTGTTTCAGCGATTCCAGAATGAGGAAGTTGGGCAGCGTTACCGCGAGCTGGATGTTGGCGGCGCCGACGATCGGTCCGCAATAGCAGTGCGGCGCGACCTGGATGTGATAGGCCTCGGCCATGGCGGCGATCTTCTTGGTTTCGAGAATGCCGCCGGAGCGGCCAAGGTCGGGCTGAAGAATGGTCGCCGCACGGTTCTCGATGACGCGGGCGAATTCGAACTTGGTCGTCAGCCGCTCGCCGGTGGCAATCGGGATCGAGGTCGCGCGGGCGACCTGCGCCATCACCTCGGGCATGTCGGGCGGCACCGGCTCCTCGAACCACAGCGGATCATAGGGCTCGATGGCGCGAGCCAGGCGCAGCGCGCCCGATGCGGTGAACTGGCCGTGCGTACCGAACAGGATGTCGGCTCTTGTGCCGACCGCCTCGCGGATCGCCTTGACCATGCGGGCGGAGAGGTCGATGTCGACGAGGCGCGGCTGGTGGCCGTCGAAGGCGGTGTAGGGGCCGGCTGGGTCGAGCTTGACCGCGTTAAAACCCTGCTCGACATATTCGAGCGCGCAGGCGGCGGCCAGATCGGGGTCGTTGTAGACGTTCTTGCCGCGGGCGTCCTCCGAATGGACGCTGCCGCTGTGCGGGTAGAGGTAGGTATAGGAACGCAGCGTTTCGTGAACCTGGCCGCCGAGCAGCTTATAGACCGGCTTGCCGGCCTCCTTGCCGATAATGTCCCAGCAGGCGATTTCGAGCGCCGAAAAGCATCCCATCCCGGACACGTCGGGGCGCTGGGTGAAGCCGGACGAATAGGCGCGGCGGAAGAAATTCTCGACGTCGTGCGGATCGCGGCCGATCAGATAGCGTTCGGCCATGTCCTCAACCATTTTCGCCGTGACATGAGCCGAAAAGGTGGCGTTGTAGGCCTCGCCATAGCCGACGACGCCGCCATCGGTGGTGAGCTTGACGAAGATGAAATACTTGCCGCCGATGCCGGGCGGCGGATTGCCGACCACCCAGGTCTTGACGTCGGTGATTTTCATTTCTGATCCTCCAGAACCAGTTCGGCGCCCTTCCACCCGGTCATGATCGCGGCGGCGTTGGTGTTGCCGGTTATGTTGTCGGGAAAGATCGAGGCATCGATGACGCGCAACGCCTCGATGCCGTGTACCTTGAGGCGCGGATCGACGACGGCGTGCGCCGCGTCCGGCCCCATGCGGCAGGTCGAGACCGGGTGATAGACGGTGCCCGAGCGCTTCCTGAAATCCTGAATGAGATCGGCGTCGGAGGTGATCGAGGGACCAGGCAAAACCTCTTCCTCGATGATCTCGGCCATTGCCGGCATCGAGGCGATCTTCCGGACGAATTTCACCGCCGCCAGCATTTCAGCGACGTCCGCCTCGGTCGAAAAGGCATTGGCGACGATTTTGGGATAATCGCGCGGATTGGCGGAGCGGATCATGATTTCGCCGCGGCTTGACGGACGGCAGTTGGAGAGCCCGATGGAAAAGCCCGGCCATGGATCGGGCGTCAGGATCGGGCGTTCGCCGCTCTTCGGAATGACGGTCGAAAACGCCTGGAAATAGAGCTGCATGTTGGGCCGTGCCGCGGCCGAGTCGGTGCGGAAGAAGCCGCCGGCATTGTTCATCGACAGCGACAGCGGGCCTGAGCGCAAAAACACGTATTGCATGCCGACCAGCAGCTTGCCCCACCACGGGCGCAGGATCTGGTTGAGCGTCGGCAGCCTGCCCTTGAACGTGTAGTTGATGCCGACATGGTCCTGCAGGTTTGCCCCGACATTCTCGTTGGCGTGAACGACGGGAATGCCGAGCGCGCCAAGAAGCGCCGACGGGCCGACACCGGAGAGCTGGAGAAGTTGGGGCGAATTGACCGAGCCGCCCGACAGGATGACCTCGCGGCCGGCGCGGGCGGTCTTTGTCTCGCCATTCTGGAGATATTCGATGCCGACGGCGCGCTTGCCCTCGAACAGGATTTTTGTTGCCAGCGCGTTGATCTCGACGCGGACGTTTTTGCGCTTCATCGCCGGGTGCAGGAAGGCGCGCGCCGCCGACATGCGGCGGCCGTTCCTGGTAGTGATCTGGTAGACGCCGACGCCTTCCTGGAAGGCGCCGTTGAAATCCGGGTTGAGCGGCAGGCCGGCTTGATTGGCGGCGGCGAGATAGCGCTTGGTGAGCGGATGGACGGAGGTCGAGCAGTCGGTGACATGCAGCGGCCCGCCGACGCCGCGCCATTGGTCGGCGCCGGCCTGGTTATCCTCCAGCGCCTTGAAGGCGGCCAGCAGGTCATCGAAGCCCCAGCCGGGATTGCCGGCCGCTGCCCAAGCGTCGAAATCCTCACGCGCGCCCCTGATCCAGACCATGGCGTTGATCGAACTCGAGCCGCCGAGCAGCTTGCCGCGCGGCCAGTGGTCGGCATTGCCGGCCAGGCCGGGATCCGGCTCGGCCTTGTAGTTCCAGTTGACCGCCGGGTCGAAGAAGGTCTTGCCGTAGCCGAGCGGCATCTGCACGTAGAAGCGACGGTCGCTGCCGCCGGCTTCCAGCACCAGCACCGAGAAGCGGCCGGAAGCCGACAATCTTTCGGCCAGGACCGAGCCGGCCGAACCGGAGCCAACGATGATGAAATCATAGGTCTGCATGGTGGCTGCGGCTGGCTCCGGAATTCGGCTCTAACCTAGGCTTGGGCGCGACGCGGCGTCGCCGGGTCTTCCGGCATCCGTTGTGAAAAAAGCGACCGGGGATATTCAGTCTGAATGTCAGCCTGTCGCCTGCTGCCCGAGTTCAGTCGTGTTCGCGCCCATCCGGGTCGAACAGGGCCGCCGCCTCATTGGCTTCTTCCAGCAGGAAGGTGAACACGCTTGAGTAGGACTTGGTCGAACCGGACAGAGGATCATCACTCTCCCAGCGAAAGACCCCCCCGTCCGGATTCATGCCAATTAAATCGTCATTGTCCCCTAGCGCACCAATAAAGAGAACATCGTCTGGTGCATTGCCTGGTCGTCTCTTTATATTTGGTTCCAGTATGGAGAAGGGTTGTTGACCCGCCTCCACCAAATTCGTGCGTGACCAGCTACGTCGCAGCCCATAGACGCTTATATAATTCGCAAACAGACCTATCCCGTTGTGGAGCATGAGAAAGCAACGGAAATTATCTGGGAGTCGACGCGAAATTTCAGACTCCATCTGCCCAATTCCGATGGCGCCAAGTGGTGCGTACAGCTGATGCAAATACGCTTGAGGCGCTCGATGCGGGGTATGGCCAATCCACTCGGTTCCATCCGGATAGGTCTTGTATCCGAGGCGTTTCCATTTATCGACCAAGGTTCGGAGCTCTCGGTAGGCACGAGCGTCTTCTTCGCTTGACCATTCTTCCTGCCCAGGCATTTCCTTAATAGGCTCCATTTACCCAGTTCGACGGGTTCGTAAGGTCTAACCTGTCGAACGCATCCATCGCATCGAAAACTTTACCAAGTGGCTCTAGCGACCGGCCGGAAGCCGACAATCTTTCGGCCAGGACCAAGCCGGCCGAACCGGAGCCAACGATGATGAAATCATAGGTCTGCATTGTGGCTGCGGCTGGCTCCGGAATTCAGCTCTAGCCTAGACTTGAGCGCGGCGCGGCGTCGCCGGGTCTTCCGGCATCCGATGTGAAAAAAGCGACTGGCAACTTCGTTTGAATTTCGACTTTCAGCGCCAAGAAGATTGATGAAGACCTAACTTGCCCACGCATCGAGTTGATTGAGGACAGCAATGGCTGGATAGGATTTCCGGTTGGGATAAGCACGCCTGTAATAGGCATTCCAATAGCTTGTGGCCTTGCTGCGCATTGCACGCATTACGTCTCGGTTCTGTCGGACAAAACTGGCATAGGCTGAAGCGTCCAGACCAGGTACTGCGGCGTAGATGTCTTCGGCGATTTCGACGACATATTCGCCCAACAGCAGAACGACGAAGGCGATGCTCCAACTTTCGTTCAGCGACAGGATCACCTTGGCTGATTTCTGCCGCAAAAAGCCATCTGTCGATCGTGTCAGCAGGCAATGCGACGGAAATGAAAAGCCAAGGTGATGCTCTCGCACGCTTGGCAGAAAATGTAACCGATAAGGAATATAGATGACCGCTCCATCAGAAATGAGATGTCGGGACGTCGTTCGGTAAGTGTCGTCGACAAAGGGCGTCAGCTCCTCCTCTGCCATGGTGGTCAACATGCTGAATGGGAAAGCTGACTTCGCAGCGCCCGAGAACGGCTTGCGTCGTGTGAACCAATCCACGTTGTGCCTCTGACCAAAAGTTGAAAACGATCCGGCTTCATTTCGAAGTGCCTGCGCTTCCTCGACAAGCGATCCAAGCATTACAGGCGATGATCGGCAATCTGCTTGAAATCATAGCGCATGATCGGGCGGGCCGGCGTTCTGCGAGCGACGACCCGGAACCCGGCGCGCGCGAAGGTGGAGGCATATCCGCTGCCGGAAGCACTCGGCGATACGTCGGCCTCGAAAGGATAGGCTTCGAGTGCCGGAGCATTTGCGCGCCTTGCGACTTCCAGTGCTTCCGCAATCAGCTGGAATGTTACGCCCCGCCTGCGGTATCGTTTTCGCACGTAGAGGCAGGACAGGGACCAGACCGGCCTGTCGTCCACGCGCTTGAGCTGCCATAGCCGATCGAGCCAGGGCAGGGCATCTCGCGGCGTCAACTGGCACCAGCTGACAGCGGTATCGCCGTCGAAGGCGAGGATGCCCGGAGGCGGACCATGCTGGACGGCCTGCCGGAACGCGGCCTTGTTTTCCTCGCCGGGTCGCTTTCGATAAGAACTGCCGATCCGTCCGTACATACACCAACAGCGACTGCATACGGCGCTGTCACCGAACAGGTCCTCGAGCGCCGGCCACAGATCGGGCGTTAGTGGGCGAAAGCCAAGTTCCATGTCAGCCGTCATCCGCTATCGATATTGCCCAGTCTAGCCTGCACTGCGCGCTAGCGCATCATAGGTTTCGGTCCATGCGGGTGATGTTCGAAACAGCATTCACTCAGCAAACCCGTCGTGCTCCGCTCAGCGCAGAAAACCGAGCACGGCCTGCATGAACTCGGCAGGATACTCGACATTCGACAAGTGGACCGCGGGCAGGACAACCAGTTTCGCGCCGGGCACCGTCGCCGCGATCAGCTCGCTATGGCTGGCGGCTGTCACAGTGTCGTGCCGGCCGGCGATCACCAGCGTTGGCCTGGAAATCAGCGCTACGGTTCGGCGAAGGTCCGCATCGCGAACCGCCGCGAACAAGCCAGCCAAGCCTTGCCGGTCGATGGCCAGCAGCATGGTGCGAAATTCTTCGATGACGGGCTCGTTGGCCGCCAGCATACGCGCAGGAAACCAGTTGCCCAGGAACATCTCGGCGGTTTCCGCCATGTCTGGCGCCTGCAGCACGGCGGCAATCCGCTCGTCAAACTGCTTTGCCGGTCCGAGGTAGGATGAGGTGTTGCTCAGGATCAAGCGCTCGATCCGCTCGCGCGCGTGGATGCCGAGCCACTGCCCGACGAAGCCGCCCAACGACAGACCGAGGAAGTGTACGCGTTCAATGCCCAGGGCATCGAGCAACTCGATCACGTCGCGGCCAAGCCGGTCGAGCGAATAAGCGCCGGCCGGAACGCTTGACCCTCCGTGGCCGCGAAAGTCATAGCGCAGAACACGGAAATGCTTCGACAGCTCATTGACCTGCATGTCCCACATCCGCAGTGTGGTGGCGATGGAATTCGACAGCATCAGCACGGGGTTCCCGGCGTCGCCGTCGATGCGGTAGGCGATGCGTGTGCCATCGCCGACGGTCACGAAATCCAGCTCATTCATGGTGAATACACCTTCCTTCTGGAGCGTTGAATGTGGCAAAGCCTAGCTGCGGCGCGCTTTTGATGATATTACAAAGATAGGACTATCTCTGTAATGTAAGCTGACATGGCCGAATTCACCCTGCACGACCTGCAATGCTTCGATGCCGTGGTCCGCTGCGGCGGCTTTCAGCCTGCGGCGGCCATGCTGCATCGCTCGCACCCGGCTGTGTTCGCAGCCGTTGCAAAGCTGGAGCGGCAACTCGACCTCGTTCTCTTGGATCGCAGCGGCTATCGCGTGCGCCCCACCGAGGCAGGGCTGTCGTTCCATCACAGGGCACAATCGCTGCTGCGCGAGCTGGAAGGCTTGCGGCTTCATGCTGCTCAGCTGTCAATGGGCGAAGAAAGCGAGATCCATGTGGTGATCGGCGACCTGTGCCCGCGCCCACAGGCACTGGGCATGCTCGGACGGTTCTTCGCCCAGTGTCCGGGCACACGCCTGCATCTGCATTTCGAGGCGGTGGGCGGCCCGTGGGAGCGCCTCTTCGACGACGAAGCCGATTTGATCCTGCACTGGATCGACAAGAGCGATCCGCGGGTGGAATGGATCGATCTGTGCAAGGTGCCCTTCGTCCCAGTAGTGGCGTCGGGCTTTCTGCCGGAGCGCATCAAGCACCCCATCACGCCGGATCAGATGCACGCGTTCACCCAATGTGTCATGCGCGACACGGCCCGCCATTCACCGCAACAAGACTACTTCATGATCGAGGGTGCGCCTCAATGCATGGTGGCCGATCAGGGCATGAAGAAGGAAATCATCCTGCAGGGCCTCGGATGGGGCCACATGCCCCGCTTCCTGATCGAGGAGGAACTGCGCGACGGACGCCTGCAATCCATGGCCGGCCGTCATCTGCCAGGCCGTACCGAGGAGTTGGTGGTGGCGCGCCGCCGCGACCGGCCGCACGGGCCGATCTCGAACCGTCTGTGGGATTATATCGAGCAAGAGGCGCCGACGTTGCGCCGAGCGCTCGAGCCCCGGCAACCTGTCCAGTAGGTGAAGCCGGGGCTCAGCGAGGCCGTTCGGAGGGCCGAACCAGCGGCCTTACTCGCTTAAGTTCACTGCTGCATAATCTGCAGCAGTGAACTGCATCCCATCGCTATTCCCGCAGTTTGTGAGGCGGATTATTGATGTCGCAAGGAGTTGGCCATGAACCGCGCCGACCCCCGCCCAAGAGCGGTCCGAGCGGTCGGCATCCGCCCCGGCAGCGACGACGTAGTCTGGGACTAGCTTCATCTGCAATTCGAAGGACAAGACCATGAATATCGACCGTCGAACCTTCGGCATCGGCACCTTTAGTGCCGGTGCCCTGCTACTTTCCCCGATCAGCCTCTTTGGGAGCAACGCTGCGGCTATCGCCGCCCGGTCTCCGGCTTCGCTTGCGAGCGCCCACAGGTTCATGCTCGGCGACCTCGAGATCACAGCACTGAGCGACGGCTACCTCAATCTCGGCCTCGAACTCTTCCCTTCCGCAGATACGGCTGCCGCCGAAGCGCTGCTGGCAAAGGCATTCCTGCCAAAACCACTCCCGACCTCGGTCAATGCTTACCTTGTCACCAAAGGCGACAGACGGGTGCTGATCGATACCGGCACGGCATCGGCGATGGGGCCTATACTGGGACATATACCCGAGGCGCTCGCCGCCGCTGGCGTCAGGCCGGAAGAAATCGACACGGTAATCATCACCCACCTCCATCCCGACCATGCCAACGGCCTTGTCGGTATTGGAGGCAAGGCCGCCTTCCCGGCAGCGGAGGTCGTGGTTGCCGCGCCGGAATTCGCTTTCTGGCACGATGACGGGATCCGGTCCAAGGCGCCCGACCAGATGAAACCGTACTTCGAAATAGCGCGCAAATCGCTGGTGCCTTACCATGGCAAGGTCCGGAAGATCGAAGGCGAGGTCGAGATCGCGCCCGGGATCAGGGCATTGCCTGCGCCCGGACACACGCCGGGGCATCTCGCGCTTCGAATTGGCTCTGGTGACGCCAACCTGCTGCTCTTCACTGACGTAATCCACGCCTCCGCGCTGCAATTTGCGCATCCGGAATGGGCAATCGCCTTCGACGTGGACCAGCAGGCCGCAATCGCCACACGCAAGAAGGTGCTCGACATGGTGTCGGCGGATGGCCTGCTCGTCGCAGGCATGCACCTGCCCTTTCCAGGCATCGGTCATGTTATTCGCGAGGGCAACGCCTACGCCTACGTCCCAACGCCCTGGCCCGCTTTGTGAAGCACGCCTATTGGTAAGCTTTCTTACCTCGGCCATGGAATGCAATCCTGCTGGTGCGCTCGTCTAGCTCCGCACAGCATCTTTTCAACACTGTCGACCGATAGCCGAACCTCAGGCCGCGACCTGTTCAGTGGCGCGTTGACCTGTCCGTGCCATGACGATACGGGATCGGGACAATCGGCTTCGAGAGGATTGGCCAAATGGTGCATTACGCGGACGGGCGGCCGATCGGCGATCTGACGCTCAGGACGCTGGCCATGCCTTCCGACGCCAATGCGGCAGGCGACATTTTTGGCGGCTGGGTGATGGCGCAGATGGATCTCGCCTGCGGCATCCGCGCCGCCGAGCGCGCCAAGGGCCGCGTGGTGACGGCGGCGGTGAAGGAAATGTCCTTCGCCAAACCGATGAAGATCGGCGACACGCTGTGCATCTATACGCATGTCGAACGCGTCGGCCGCACCTCGATGACGCTCAAGGTCGAGGCCTGGGCGCAGCGCTATCTCTCCGACCTGATGGAGAAGGTCACCCATGCCGACTTCGTCATGGTGGCGCTGGACGGCGAAGGCAAGCCGAAGGCGGTTCCGGCCGAAGGCTGACCCGGCCTGATTCCAGAAGACGGATTTAAACAGCCGTCTCTCCCGCGCGGGGGATGCGGACAGCGATCCCGCGTGGTCTTTGGCTAACGGGTTCCCGCATGCGCGCCTGCAGCGCGACCGACGGGATCTTGGGAGGAAAGACAATGCGTCAACACATGCTGAACGCTGCCCTGGCGGGTGCCTTTGCAGCCTTGCTCTGCCTGTCGTCAGCAAGCGCTTTGGCCGAGGTCAAAAAAGGCGATCCAGGCGCCACCTGCACGTCGGAAAACCGCACCATCAACGGGCAAGCGGCCAAGTGCGAGATCTGCTCGGCGACGAAATGCGACACCAGCGGCACGACGGTGAGCAATTGCCGCAAGGAGACGACCACGACCTGCACGATTGGCGGCAGGGTGGTCAGTCCCAACCCGAAATGGAACCGGATCGAGAAGCTGCCGAAGAGCAAGATGCAGTTACAGCAGTAGCGCTCATCCGAGGCTCCCCGACAGGTTCAAACCCTTGCAGCACAAGGGTTCAGCTGTGCATGGCGTCGAACTTCTCGCGCGCCGCCTTGACGCGCTCGGTGTTCTTGCGTGCCCATTCGCCGAGCGCATCGACCGGCACCAGCAGTTCGTAGCCAAGATCGGTCAATTCGTAGTCGACCCGCGGCGGGATGGTCGGGAACACGGTGCGCGTAACGAAGCCGTCGCGCTCGAGCCCGCGCAAGGTCGTGGTCAGCATCTTTTGCGAAATGCCGCCGACGGCGCTGCGCAACTCGTTGAAACGCAGCGGCCCGTTGCCAAGCTTGCCGACCACGAGCACCGTCCATTTGTCGCCGACGCGCTGCAGGATTTCCGAGATGGCGCGGCAGTCCTCGGTGCGGTGCGGGTGCCTTGGTAACAAAAAAGTGCCTCCTTGCACATTGAGCGGCCAGTTACTCATATAGCTCAGGTATCCAAACGATACCAGTATTCCCGTAAGGAGAGCCCCCTCTATGTCAAAACCCAAAATCGCCATCATCATTGGTTCAACCCGCGCGGCCCGCTTTGCCGACGTCCCGACCCAATGGATTGCCAAGATAGCCAAGTCGCACGCCGACATCGACGTTGAAGTCGTCGACCTGCGCGATTTCCCGCTGCCGTTCTTCGATGAGGTCGCATCCTCCGCCTGGGTGCCGTCGCAGAACGAAGTGGCGCAGCGCTGGCAAAAGAAGGTCGCCGGATTCGACGGCTTCATCTTCACCGCCGCGGAATACAATCATGGCCCGACGGCCGTGCTGAAGAACGCCATCGACTACGCCGCCAACGAGTGGAACAAGAAGCCGGCCGGCTTCGTCGGCTATGGCAGCGTCGGTGGCGCGCGCGCGGTCGAGCAGCTGAGGCTGCATGCGGTCGAGTTGCAGATGGCGCCGGTGAAGTCCGCCGTACACATCGCCTGGGCCGATTTCCTTGCCGTCAAGCAAGGCGACAAGAAGCTCGATGAGTTCGAGCACCTCAACCAGGCGGCAACCGCGCTGGTCAACGACATTGCATGGTGGGCCAGGGTGCTGAAGACGGCGCGTCAGGCCGATGCCGTCGCCGAGGAAGTCAAGGCGGCCTGAGCACAGGTTCGAGCAGTCCTCCCAAGGATTAATTCTCCCAAGCATTGGGGCGGCGCATGCGCCGCCCTTTTTGTTCACACGGCATGGGCGTCCTGCGCTTGCCGTGGTCTGATGATGCAATCGGCAAGGCGGTCCATCTCATTCAGCTCGTCGGCGTGATGCTGGCCCCACTGGCAAAGTGCCAGCAGGATCGGCTCGAGGCTGAGGCCGAGCCGCGTCGCCGAATATTCGACGCGCGAAGGTATCTCGGCAAAGATCTCGCGGCGGACGAGGCCGTGCTCTTCCATTTCGCGAAGTTGCTGGATCAGCACTTTCTGGGTGATATCGGGCATCAGCGCCTGCAGCGCCGACAGCCGCCGGGGGCCGTCGAAGAGATGGTACAGGATGACCGCCTTCCAGCGGCCCGAAATCACTTTCAGCGCGCGCTCCGCCGGCAGCGTCGGCAGTCTCTTGATCAGCTTGGCCATGGTCACCTCCCGGTCAGCAGCGGACAAATCGGTGTGTAGTCGAAGCCAGGCAGATAGTGGCAAACAGCGGCCGATGCCAACAGCGATCGGTGCATGCGATGAGAGCCATTCAACTGAGCCGCTTCGGCGGGCCCGACGTTCTCGACATAGTCGCGGTGCCGAAGCCTGAGCCGCAAGCCGGCGAAGTCTTGGTCCGCGTTCATGCGGCCGGGGTGAATTTCTTCGAAGTGCTGATGCGCGCGGATCGCTATGCGGTGACGCCGCAACTGCCGATGATCCCTGGCGTCGAGGCCGCCGGGATCGTGGAGGCGCTTGGCCAGGGGGCGGACGCTTCCTTGCTCGGCACGCGCGTCGCCGCACCGTTGTTCGCCTCGAGCCGCCCGTTTGGCGGCTATGCCGAGTATGTGACGATCGACGCAAGCCTGACCGTGCCCTTGCCGGATTCGCTCTCGTTCGAAAACGCGACGGCATTGATGGTGCAAGGACTGACGGCATTGTATCTATCGCGGCAAAGCCCGCCGGCCGGCAGATCGGTGCTGGTCGCCGCTGCCGCGGGCGGCGTCGGTTCGTTGCTCGTCCAGCTTGCCAAGCGCGCCGGCGCTAGCCGTGTCATCGCGGCAGCCGGCAGCAAGGCCAAGCTCGACCTTGCTTTGTCGCTGGGATCCGATGCTGCCGTCGACTACAGCAACACGGATTGGCCGGTGCACGTCCGGGCAGCGACAGGTGGCGCTGGCGTCGACATCATCTACGACATTGTCGGCGGCCCGCTGACGGCGGTTGCGCTGGAGGCTCTGGCACCTCGCGGAGAGTTGGTGTTTGCAGCACTTGGCAGATACGCGCTCGGCGCCCCGGAGATGGAGGCGATGATCGGTCGCAACCAGTCGCTGAAGGGTTTTGCCCTGCTGCCGTTGCTGTCTACGGACGGTCTCCGTGACTGCCTTTTGGAGCTTTTCGATCTGGCCGCTGGTGGTCAGCTTATGGTGACCAAAGGTGGCCGCTTCCCGCTCGACCAGGCCAGCCACGCACATCGCCTGCTGGACGAGCGCGGCGCGACCGGCAAAGTTGTCCTGATACCTTAGTAGGTGCTCGGCAAGGAGCCGAGGATCCGGGCTTGTGCCGTTCCGGCCGTCAGCGAACCCGGTAGAACGGATTAGGCAGCAGGAACAGCTTCTCGGCATGCCCACCGAACAGGTCGGATGGCTGGTCACCGACATTGGCAATTATCGTGTAGCCGGCCTTTTCGATTTCGGCCCTTATGGGTGCCTTGAAATCTGCGGCGGAGCCGTATTTGGCCCCAGGCTGGACCATGTAAAGGTGCTCGTAGCCGGCATAGCCGGCCGACTGCAGGTTCTGTTCGGTTGCCTGACGCTGGTCCTCCGGACGTCCGGTGATGAAGAACACCGCGACTTTCGCCGCTCGTGCCTGCCGGAAGACCTCCAGCACGGCGTCGATGGCCGGATCCTTCGCAAGCTGATCCCAGGCGGCCCAGCCACAGGGACCATCGATTGCGATGTCGCAGGCGCCGCCGATCGGGCGGCCGAAATTGTCACGTGTGATCACCTCCCAGTTGGCCAAAGCCGTCTCGTCGATATCGAGCACCAGTGCGGGGCGAGGCACCTCCATTGCGCGCTTGATGACCCAGTCGCCTGCCTGATTCGCCACAGTGGCCAGGTCGCGGTCATAGTCGCCGGAATCATGATAATTGGCAGCCGCCAGCATCGCATCGCCGACATTGGCTGGCTGGGACGGGCTTGTGAGAAGGAGCGAGTCGGAACGCGCCGGCCGAGGAACATTTGTGCCGATCATCAGCACGATTGCACCGGCACGCGCAATTCTATTCCAACCAATCGCCCGCATCACGAGACTTTGCTGTCACGAGAAGTCGGCTGTCAAGCGAGGTCTTCCACAGGTAGTGTCTCAGTTTGAAATTTGAAATATGCGAAAGCGCCTATCCCGGTTTGCTAGCCTAGGCGAAACCGCCTATGTGCTCAGCGGAAAGCATGGAAGGCACCCAATGTCAGATCCGATTCAGTTGCTACCATTCGCCTTGTTGACAGTCCTCACAGCCATCCCCGCGTGGGTGCTGTTTGGGCGACTAAGAATGTCTCGGGCGTGGGTGCTTCTCTCTGTGGTCCCGTTGGGAATGATAATCATTCTCTGGGTCGTCGCGTATAAGCGCTGGCCAATTCAGGAGGCAGCAATTGCCCACCGGACCTAAAGGCCAGAAGCGCCCCGCCGATGTGATCGGCAACGCCGTCTGCGTCATGCGCATGCAAGACTCCTGCGAGGAAGTCGTGCTTCGGTGGCCAGGCACGCCGCCACCGCCTGACTACGATGGACCGTCGTCTTAATTTCAAACTGAGACACTACCCTTCCACAGGTCCTCGAGACTGCGACGCTGAATTGGACATTCCAGATGCCGAATGTCTCTATGGGTGGTGCAACACGATTTCCGCCGTCGCGGTCTTTCCCTCCGACAGGTGACGCACCGCCGGAACCACCGGTCGAAATGCGTCACCCGAAAATCATGGCCGTTACGCGCTTTGCCGTGCCCTACGCCGCCTGAACGATCTCGACCAGTTCAACGTCGAACACGAGATCGCGTCCGGCCAACGGATGATTGCCGTCGAGCTTGACGCTGGTGTCGTCCACGCCGACGACTGTTACCGGCATCGGGCGCCCTTCCGGGGTTCTGACCTGCAATCGAGCGCCGATATCGACATTGATGTTGTCTGGTACGCGGGCGCGTTCGACGGTCATGACCGCTTCGGGGCGGTGGGGGCCATAGGCGGCCTCGGCGGGAATGGTGACGGTGCTTTTCGCGCCCACCTCCATACCTTCGACATGGGTTTCGAGACCGGCGATCACTTGTCCTTCACCCAACGTGAATTGCAGCGGTTCGTTGCCGGAAGAATCGAACTGAGTGCCGTCAGCCAGGCGGCCATTGTAATTGATGCGCACGGTGTCGCCATTCTTGGCCTGTGTCATGATAGCCATCCTTTGAAAGTTTCGAGGGGCCGGCCAGAGCTCACGGTCCCGTCCTCGATCATCCACACACTTAGGTGCGCGGCGCGAAACGCTAAAACTAGGGACCTGGCTGCCGATGTAAACCCCGATTGAGCGACGCCGGCATGACCCGCCGGCGTTCGTCGCCTTCGGCAGCAGTGCACCGGACTAGCAGTCATGCCGGCTCAACCCATTCAGGCGGCGTGCAAATGGCGGCTAGATCAGGTTATGGCCGCCATCGATGCGGATCGTCTCGCCGGTGGTGAAGTCGCTTTCCATGAGGTAGAGGTAGGCGGCGGCGACGTCCGCAGCGGTCGGAATTTTTCTCGATGGCAACCGGGCAGCCATGTCGGCAAAGAAGCTGGATTTGGCTTCTCCAACAATGTCCCACATCGGTGTGTCGACCCATCCGGGCGACACGACATTGACGCGCGTCGGGGCCAGTTCGAGCGCCAGGGCGCGGGCGAAGTAGCTGAATGAACCGGCAATCGCGGAGACGACCGAGCCTCCCGGCACCGGCGGCCGATCCTTATTTATTCCCGAGGTGAAGGTCATCGAGCCGCCGGCTTTCAGGGTGCGCACAGCGTGCTTGGAGAGCAAGACGGCGCCGATCAGCTTGTTATCGACGAAGCCTCGCACAGCCTCCATGTCGGTACTGCCGATGGGATCGCCGGGCGGCAGTGTTCCGGCGGTCGATACGAGGTGATCGAAGGGACCGACCTCGTCGAACAGGCGAGCGACGTCCGCTTCGTCGGTCATGTCGGCGACCACGCTTGTCACGCGGCCCGCATTGAGCGTCCGTTCGGCAGCCAGCAGTTTCTCGGGCGAGCGTCCGACGATCACGACCTTCGCTCCGCCGTTGAGAGCAGCTTCCGCGACGCCGAGACCGATGCCGGAACTACCGCCGACGACGATGACTTTCCTGTCCACGAGCGATGTCATGAGGGTTCTCCGTTCGTTGCGATTGCGGTGAGGGTCAGGCCTTGCCGGCGTAGGCGGCTTCGAGCTCGGCGATGATGATCTTGCGCATCCCATACATCGCCTGCCGGACGCGGTTGGCCTTTTCGCGGTCCGGATCGGCACTGAGCCGCGGCAGGATTTCCGGGATGACCTGCCAGTAGACGCCGTATCTGTCGGTGAGCCAGCCGCAGGGTTGTGCCCTGCCGCCGCCGGCGGTGAGCGCCTCATAGTAGTAGTCGGTCTCGGCCTGGTCCCTGGTCTCGATGTAGAGCGAGAGCCGCTCGTTGAAAGGCGGCTGCGGCCCGGCGTTGAGCGCTGTAAGGTGCAGTCCTTCGAGCTCGAAATCGAAGGTGGCATGCGGGACCGTCTTGTTGGTTCCGGACACCCAGTCGGTGTATTCGATGGTCTGGAGCGCTTTGCTGTTCTTGAAGACCGAGAGATAGAAATCGCGAGCTTGCTCCGCATCGGTGTTGAACCAGAGGAATGGGTGGATGGTGGCCATGTCCGTTCTCCATTAATTCCTTGCGACAGCGATCTTTTGCGAAGAGCCTGTCCGCTGTTGCTTTCGTTCAGGCTAGCGGTAGTCCGACGGCCGATAGACCGAGCCGTCCCAGTCGCGGGCAAATCCGAGGTCTTCGAGCCGGCGGGTCGAGAAGCGTGCAATCTGCCGCCCGGTCCGGCGCCGGCTGCTCGAGGCGAGGATGCGGCCGGCCATGCCGGTCAGTACGTCGACGATGGGTTCAACTCGTTTGGCGTTCATGGTGCTCTCCCAGAGTGGCGGCAGTTTTGGTTTCAGCAGTTGCCCCGCGACTTTCGTCAGCGAGAGTATCAGTCACATCAAACTCTCCTTTTTGCAGCGGCGGTGAATGACTGATTACGCGAGCAAATATGCCGGCTTCTGGCCTGGACGACAAACGACTTATCGGCGACAATTTGTGAGCATCACTCACACGTACAGGTATCGATCCATGCCCCGGAAGCTGCCTCCCCTCACCACCTTGCCAAGTTTCGAGGCCGCGGCGCGCCTGTTGAGTTTCTCCAAGGCGGCAGAGGAACTTCATGTCACCCACGGTGCGATCAGCCGGGCGATCAAGAATCTTGAGGATCAGCTCGGTGTGCAGCTGTTCGAGCGCGGTACGCGTTCGGTGAGTCTGACAGCCGTTGGCGAGCCCTATGCGCGGGCGGTGCGCGAGGCGCTCGCCCAGTTGGCCACCGCCACCGCTGCAGCAACAGCCCGCTATTCGAGTTCGACATTGAACGTCAGCACCTCCGATGGCTTCGCGGGGAGATGGCTGGTGCCCCGCCTCTATCGCTTTCACCGTGCGCATGGCGACGTCGATGTGCGGGTTTCGACAAGCGGGAAGCTGACCAACTTCCTCGGCGACGGCATCGATGTCGCCGTCCGTTATGGCAACGGAAACTATCCGGGGCTCACGTCGGAGTTCCTCACAGGCGAGGAGGTGTTTCCAGTGTGCAGCCCAAAGCTTCTTGAGGGTGCACATCCGCTCCGCACGCCTCAGGACCTCAAACACCACACGCTGATCCGTGACAGCTTTCCGATCGACTGGGCGACCTGGCTAGCAAGCGCCGGGGTCGAGGGCGTGGACCCGCAGAGCGGGATTACCTTTGACTCTGCCACCTTTGCCATGGAGTCGGCCGCACAAGGCGAGGGGGTGGTGCTCGGCCGGACCATGCTGGTTGCGGCCGACCTTGCCGCCGGGCGACTTGTCCGCCCCTTCGGCCACGCCCTGAAATCCCCCTCCAGCTTCTATTTCGTCTACCCGCCAGAGGCGATCCGTCAGCGCAAAGTCAAGGCTTTTCGGGATTGGCTGCTCTCAGAAGTCGCGCCGCAAATGGACTGACGGGAAGGCCGAGAGAACAGGATCGTCTACATCGCGCAGTCACCATCGGCTCGCCCGAAACGCGGTGACGATCCAGGCACGCGAGTCGAAAAGCACACCGTCCGCGGTCAAATGCGCGGCGAGCAGATCGCGCAACCGCCGCAGCGCCGCGTCGACATCCACATCTGCGCGGGCGAGCGGATCCTTGACCAGTTGCAGGCCAAGCAAAGCGTCATAGGCCACATCGACGTCCTGGCCGTAGAAGACCGGCTCATGCACTTCGGCAAAGTCGACCGAAACAAAACCGGATGCACGCAAGATCTCCGCGGTGATGGCGGGGTCGCCAAGCGAAAACGGGGTGGCGGCGCCCCCCGATATGGCGGTCCCCGGCGCAATTGCCCGCTGAATGGCAGTTGCCCACTCGTTACGGTCCTGGCATCGCCATACCATCCACACAAGACGTGCCCCTGGTCGCATCGCCCGGGCGATATTGGCGAACGCCGCCGCCGGATCGGCAAAGAACATCACTCCAAATCGACTAATGCACAGATCGAAGCCGGCAGGCGGAAATACCAGCAATTGCGCATCGCCGCGCTCAAAGGCGAGGTTTCGCAATCCCTCTTTCGCGCTACACTTCCGGGCGATCTCGAGCATCTCGGCCGATACGTCCACGCCGAGCACGCTGCCTTCCACCGCGACACGGGCAGCATCACGAGAGGATTGTCCCGAACCGCATCCGATATCGAGCACGCGATCGCGCGTTCCCACCTTGACCGCAGCCCTGAAGACCTCGTTGTGCCGTCGCAGTTCGGCGTCGTAAAACGCAGCGCAGTTCAGCACCATCGCACGCCTGCCTGGAGATGATGGGCCGGCAGCATTTCCGGCCGCTCTGCCCTGATCTTTTCGCGTCGGGCCACCCCCGAACTGTCAGCCGCGCCGCGCCGCCTCGATCGCTGCAACGTCGATTTTCTTCATCTCCATCATCGCCTCGAATGCGCGCTTTGCTTCATCGCCGCCGGCGGCCATCGCTTCGGTCAGCACGCGCGGCGTGATTTGCCAGGAGATGCCCCATTTGTCCTTGCACCAGCCGCAGGCACTTTCCTGGCCGCCATTGCCGACGATGGCGTTCCAATAGCGGTCGGTCTCCTGCTGATCGTCGGTGGCGATCTGGAAGGAGAAGGCTTCGTTGTGTTTAAACGCGGGCCCGCCATTGAGGCCGAGACAGGGGATGCCGGCGACCGTGAACTCGACCGTCAGCACGTCGCCTGCCTTGCCGGACGGGTAGTCGCTGGGAGCGCGGTGGACGGATTTCACCGAACTGTCGGGAAAAATCTCGGAATAGAAGCGGGCCGCAGCCTCGGCGTCCTTGTCGTACCAAAGGCAGATCGTGTTCTTGGCGATTGTCATTGCTGGTCCCTTTGCTTTCGAAATCAATCGGGGCTTTTGAAATCAACCCGGGTTTTTCACAGCTGGCCTCGGCGTTGCACCGGACATGGAAATGCGCTCGTGCCATCGACGTTCCGGCAGCAGCAGCTGCCCGGAATCAAGGTACCACGGCTGGTGCTTTCAGGACCAGATGCGGGCAGTGACTCGAATCGGCGATGGTCCGCCTGCTCCGACCGGCGGCCTCACTCTTTGCGTAGGGCAGCGCCGCTTTGCTCAAGGTCGCGCTGGCTTTCCGTTGGCGCGCCGTTGCCTCAGAAGGCGCATGAGCAAGTTCCGTCTGTCCTTGCGCGGGACGAGTTCGATATCGCTGACAAGTTTTGCGCCGCCCTTGTGCCGCTCCAATGTGATCTTGCGGCTGTGGAAGGCCTCCAGCTCGGCGCGGTGCGCTACGCTTATGATGGTGACCTTCGGCAATTCGCGAATAATCATCTCCATCATCTTGTCCTGGCTCTTCTCGTCGAGTGCCGACGTTGCCTCGTCCAGCACGATGATATCGGGGCGGTGCAGCAGAAGACGCGCGAAGGCGAGGCGCTGCTTTTCGCCACCCGACAAGGTCTGGTCCCATGGCGCGTCCTCCTCGATCCGGTCGTTGAGGTAGTCGAGTCCCACCTTGTCGAGGGCAGCCTTGATCTTATCCAGCGTCCAGTTGTCGGCGGCGCCTGGATAGGCGACAGCGCGGCGAAGCGTCCCGGTCGGGATGTAGGGCCGTTGCGGCAACATGAACAACCGTCTGTCGGCGCGGATGTTGACGCTGCCGCTACCCCATGGCCACAGACCCGCGACGGCCCGCACCAACGTACTCTTGCCCGAGCCGGATTCGCCGGCGACGAGCACCCGCTCGCCTGGTTCGATCACGACCTCGGTTTCCTTGACCACGGCGGTGCCGTCGTCGAGCGACACGGAGAGATTGTTCAGGCTGAGCATCGCATCGCCGCCGGTCTCGCCGCGCTTTATGCGTCCCAGCGTGTTGCTCTGTTCCGCGCGCTCGAGCCCGTCGAGCGACATCATCAGCGAGGCGATGCGCCGTGCACAGGCGTTCCAATCGGCGAGACGGGGATAGTTGTCGACCAGCCATCCGAACGCGCCCTGCACGATGGCAAAGGCCGAGGCAGCCTGCATGACCTGTCCAAGTGTCATGCTGCCTTCGAGGAACTTTGGAGCGCAAAGCAAGACCGGCACGACAGGCGCAAACAGGCTCGACCCCTGAGACACCAGCGCCGTGCGCATGTGCTGGCCTGCAAGGAGCGCCCATTGCCTGAGCACATGGGCAAATGTCTTGTCCATGCCGCTGCGCTCCTCCTCCTCGCCGCCGAGCAATGCGATGCTCTCGCCGTTTTCCCGCACGCGCGTCAGCGTGTAGCGGAACTCGGCTTCCGCCTGATTTTTTCCCTCGGAGAGGTGGACGAAATGGCGGCCAATGACCGCCATCGAAGTGGACGTGATCGCGGAATAGAGCACTGCGGTGATGACCAGGAAGCCGGGAATGGTGACCGTCGAACCTGCAATCGTCAGGGTCAGGGCGCCGCCGATCGTCCACAGCACCACGATGAAGGTCGAGGCCGACAGAAATGCGACGATGACACCGGCGATGAAATCGACGGGCGATTCGGTGGCAATCCGCAAATCCTCGGCGATGCGGGCTTCGGGGTTGCTATGATCGCCGCCGACGAGGTTCAGCTGATAGTAGCGGCCGCTTGCGAGCCAGCGCGCGATGACCGCGGTGGTGAGCCAGGACCGCCAGCGGCGCTGTATCCTCATGCGAAAGAAGACTTGTGCCACCACAAGGCTGGCGCTTCCGATCACGAGTGGCAGGAATACGGCGCTCAGCCAATATACGGTGTGGGCATTGCGTTGCTCAATGGCGTCGAAAATTGCGCGATTCCAGACATTGATCCCATACTGGAAGCCGACATTGGCGACGATCAGGACCAACAGCCCGATCGTCAACGGCCAGGCGACCCTGTCGCCACTGCCGCTCCAGTAACCGCGCGCGCTGATCCAGAAGCGCTTAAGCAGGTATCTCTTGCGCGCCCGCTCGGCCTCTTCAGGTGTCAGCTCAGGATCGGGTTCGGTGACATCCGGCGGCGGCGCGGGCTCGCCGACGACCTCGGACGCGACTTCGACAGTCGACTGTTTCTCGCGGCGCGACTTCTCGGCATCGCGCGATTGGGCGCCGTCAACCGATTTCAGCTTAAATTTAGCCTCGGGCATCCGGCGATAACGGCTTAAAAATCAGAAGGTTTCATAGCGTCCGCTCGAGATCCCAGATGCCAACAACGCCAAGGCTTCTCAGCTGTTCCGGTGCTCGCAGCAGCCTATGGTCGTTCTCGATGACAGGCTTTGATCGTTGCGGGGCAGACCGCCGAGCGTCGGCTGCGGGTCAGTCTGCAACAAAGCATCACCTGCTGCGGTCTCGAGAATTCGCTTCAGGCTCTCAAGATTTGTCCGCATGCTGCATTCGAAGAGGCTGGACGCAAGCGGCGCGAGAAGTGCCATCGGCCCGAGTCAACAGGATCGAGGAGGAGAGATCATCTCGATTGCGATTGCGAGCATCTGCTGCCCAGCCGGACCGCGCCAGCCCCGAGTTCCGGAACAAGGGTGCGATTTTGCCGTTGAGCCAGAAACTGGAAGCGACCCGCATGTCCGAATTGCCGAATGAAGAGATCGAAGGGCGGCTGAACGCCCAGCGCGAGACTCTGGCGCTGGTCGTTGCGCTGCTTGCCAGCAAGGATACGGCACCCGAGCGAATATGGGCCGAACTGGAGGCCCGTTTTCAGTTTCAGAACAGTCAGGAGGACCCTGGCGTCCTGCCAAGCCGCGCATTCGCCATCGAAGCTGCGAAGATGCGGGAGTTCAAGCTGATCGCCGAAGAGGCGCAGGCGCGCAATGCGGAATGGAACCGCAGGGACAAGCCACAGGGCGCCAGCTGAAACCCCGGAGAGTGGATGCAGGACCGGCTATTTTACAATGACTGAGCAAGCGTCAGCTTTGCTGCAAAAGTGTACGTGCCAACTCTTGCCATTCCTCGTCAAGCGTTAAGGTCGACGGCGCCGCGTTGCTGCGGCGATACCAATATTCCGCATTCGACTGGTCGCCTTCCTTGCGGTGGAGATAGGCATGCACGTGCATGCCCGCCGTATCGTCGCGCTGCTGCGCGCACTCGTGCGCCTTAGCCCAATCGCCCTTTGCATCCCACCACAGCGCCTGCAGGGCAGGGCTCAAGCCGGCTGGCGGCTGTGGTTTCGCAATCGATTCCCTGAAGGCTTGCAGATCCATTTTCCACCTTAGCGACGGTGCAGGCGCCGATAATAACCGCGCCGCCAGCCGACCGCTAGCGCGCATCGGGCGGTATGACCGGAATGGGTGTCGGGAGCGCTGAGCGCAGACGTCCGATAACCGCGTGGCCGGAGGCTTGATTCGATGACGTGCATGAAATAGTGCGCGCCACGACACCATGATGCCTGAGACAACGAGGATGAGTAGCGAGCCGATGACAGCCACCGACGACCCGCGCCAATTCTACCACGGCACCCGGGCCGACCTTAAACCGGGAGACCTGATCGAAGCCGGTTACAGCTCCAATTACGGGGCGCGAAAGCAGGCAGCCTGGGTCTATCTAACCGGCACTCTGGATGCGGCTATCTGGGGTGCAGAACTGGCCGCCGGTGACGGACGCGAAAGGATCTACATCGTGGAACCAACCGGCCCGATCATGGACGACCCCAATCTTACGGACAAGAAATTTCCCGGCAATCCGACGCAGTCCTATCGCTGCCGCGAGCCCCTCAGGATCACGGACGAGGTCACCGAGTGGCAGGGCCACTCCCCCGGGCGGCTGAAAGAGATGAAGGACCATCTCGAACGGCTGAAGGCACAAGGCATCGAGGCAATCGCGATTGATCGCTGAGTCCTGCGATTGCCAAGCTTGGCTCTGACCTACGGTCGGCGGCAGTCCCCGCGAAATACGGCTCCACGTCCGCAATGGGTCCGCGAGTTGTCGTTGCTTGCAGGGCTGGAGAGCGGATGCTCCTTTTCATCTCGTCGCGAACGTGATGATCTCTGGGCTCGAAGGGCCAAGTGGGCTGCCGTCAAAGCCGCCGAATTGCTGTTCGATCCGTAGCCCCGCGTTCCCCAGCAGGCTCGATAAGGCGTCCGTCTCGAGGAATCGCAAGGTGCTGCGACTAACTTGCGGAAGGCTCGGATGCTTTCCGCCGAACCTGTGGGTGAATGTCACCGTCTGTCCATCGAACGGCATGATCACCTCTGTTGTGATCTGCACCAGCGACCCGTCAGGCAGCTCAACGACGACCGCATTTTCGGGTGTCCAGTGCTCCCACGCCCGCACCGAAGGGTTCCGCGTTTCGAACGCGAAGCATCCGCCTGGCACAAGGGCGTGTCGGACAGCCGCCATGAAATCCCTCAGGTCTTCGTCGCTGACAAGGGCCTGGAATGCGTGCCCCGTCATCACAATGAGATCAAACTCGGCTGTCCAGCCGGCCGATTGGAGATCGCCGAGAACCCATTCGATATCCGCGCGCGTTCGTGCGCGATTCAACACGCCGGGTGCTGGGTCGATGCCGCAGAGCCGCCCTGAATGTCCGGCCAGGCGTGCCTCGTGAAGGAGGGTGCCCGTTCCACATCCGACATCAAGCACCGCGTCTGCTGTTAGAATGCGGGGCAGGTAGAAATCATAGTCGTCGCGCGCAGATCTCGGGTGCCAGGCATCGTAGACGGCAGCGAGATATGGGTCGGCGAAAAGGTGGTCGACCATAGGCGGTATTCCCAATCAACTTTGACTGTGCGAGCGGTGTCGCCGCGAGCATATAGCCCATAAGTCGCGTCGATCGTTACCGCACGACCTCGCGGTGGCGGCCGGGCAGGCGGGTGGCGATGAGCTTGTCGATGCGGCGGCCGTCGAGGTCGACGACCTCGAAGCGCCAGCCTTGCGCGTCGACACATTCGCCGGTCGCCGGCAGATGGTGCAAATGCGACAGCACATAGCCGGCGACGGTTTCGTAGTCGCGGCTCTCAGGCAGGTCGATGCCGAGGACCTCTGCCATCTCGTCGGCCTGCATGTAGCCGGCGAGCAGCCATGAGCCGTCCTCGCGCTTGACGGCGTTTTCCTCGTCGCCGGCGTCGAGATCCGAACGGAAGACGCCGGTGATCGCTTCCAGTATGTCGGCCGGGGTGACGATGCCTTCGAAATGGCCGTATTCGTCATGCACCAGCGCCATCGGGACGTCGGATTCCTTCAGCGTCGCAAGCACGTCCAGCGCGTCGGCCTGGTCATGCACGATTGGCGCGGCGCGCACGTGCCGGCGCGGGTCGAGAGCGCGGCCGCCGAGCATTGCGGCCAGCACGTCGCGGGTCTGGACGACGCCGATCATGGCGTCGACGCCGCCGTCGCCGGCCGGCAGGCGCGAATGCTGGGTGTCCATCAGCAGCTTCCTGATGGCCGCCTCGTCGGATTGCAGATTGATCCAGTCGACCTCGGTGCGCGGCGTCATCACCGCGCGCACGGCACGGTCGCCGAGCCGCATGACGCCGGCGATCATCCGCCGTTCGTCGGATTCGATGGTGCCGTGGTGCTCGGCTTCGGCGACCAGCATCTTGATCTCCTCGTCGGTGACCTTATCCTCGCTCTGGCCGCGCTGGCCAAGCAGCCACAGGAGGGCGCGGCCGGAAAAATCGAGCAGGAAGACCAGCGGCGCCGAGACGCTGGCGAGGATGGTCATTGCCGGGGCGACCCTGACGGCTACCCGTTCGGGGTCGCGCAATGCGATCTGCTTGGGCACCAGTTCGCCGATGATCAGCGAGCCATAGGTGATGAGGGCGACGACGATGCCGACGCCGAGCGGATCGGCGAGGCTTTCGCGGATGCCGGCCGACGCCAGGGAGGTGGCCAGCCGCTCGCCGAGCGTGGCGCCGGAAAAGGCACCGGACAAGACGCCGACCAAAGTGATGCCGATCTGCACCGAGGACAGGAATTTTCCCGGATTGGCGCCGAGCGCCAGGGCCCGGCCGGCGCCCTTGACGTTGCGGTCGATCATCGTCTTGAGGCGCGCCGGCCGCGACGAGACGATGGCGAGCTCGGACATCGACAGAAGGCCGTTCACGCAGATGAGGACGACCACGATGGCAATTTCAGCATAAAGCATGCCGGGTCCATAGCATTGCCGCGCGGTTTTCGAAAATAGGACGGTCGCGCTTTTTAAATTTAGCGAGCCCGGCAATCAGGCGGCACCCATGCCGCATCCCAGGGCGGCGCGGCAAAATGCTCGATCAGGGCGTCGATGACGACGCGCACCTTTGGCGCGAGATTGCGTGTTACCGGCCAGATGGCATGCACCACGGTGTTTTCGACAAGACAGTCCGACAGAACCATTTCGAGCTCGCCGCGCCTGATGCGGTCGGCCGTCAGCCATGTCGGCAGATAGACGATGCCGCAGCCGGCCAGTACCGCATCGAGCATCGGTTCGCCATGGCCGAGCACCAGCCGCGCCTTGGGCGCGAATTTTTCGAGACGGCCGTCGACATGCCTGACGGTCCAGGGATGGACCGTGCCGTCGCGGCCGTAGCCGATGAGGCTGTGCCTGGCCAGGTCCTCGATCGATAGCGGCCTGCCATGGGCGTCGAGATAGGCGGGGGCGGCGCAGATGGCCGAACTTTGGGCATAGATGCGGCGCGCGGCGATCGACAAGCTGTCGTCGAGGTCGCCCATACGCACCGCCAGGTCGATGCCTTCCTCGATCAGGTCGACGCGCCGGTCGTTGAACGAGATTTCCATCGTCAGGTCCGGGAATTTTTTGGAAATGTCGAACAGCAGCGGGGCGACGCACCGCCGGCCGAAGGCCAAAGGCAGGTCGACGCGCAGCCGCCCGGAAGGCACCTGCTTGCGGGAAGCCAACAGCGACCGGGCGGCTTCGATCTCGGCCAGTGCCCTGACGCAGGCTTCGTAATAGCTCAGGCCCTCGCTGGTCGGGCTGAGGCTGCGGGTGGTGCGGTTGAGCAGGCGGACGCCCAATCGCTGTTCCAGCTGCGCGATCGACTTGCCGACCGCCGATTTGGTGACATGCAGCCGTGCGCCAGCGCCGGTGAAGCTGCCGGCCTCCACCGCGTGAACGAATGCGACGATGCCTTGCAAATTGGCCGATTCCAATGAAGCGCTCCTATTGTAGAGTTTTGCTCCTTAATCTGTTGCAGAACATGCCACATGGAAGCACTTTTCTCCATAGTGAAACGGCGTAAATGTCTCGCGCAATCATCAACCACGGAGCGCGAACCGAATGAGCACCGAAAACAGATCCTGGCAGATGAACGGTTTCGGCCTGTCCAGGTTGAAGCCGGCTGATGGAAAGCTGCCCCAACCCGGGCCGCATGATCTTCTGGTACGCGTCACAGCGGTATCGCTGAATTACAAGGACAGGATGATCGTCGATGGCGTGCTGATACCGGACCTCAGCTTTCCGTTCGTGCCGACATCGGACGCGGTAGGCGAAGTAGTCGCCACCGGCAGCGAAGTCAGCCGCTTCGGCATCGGGCAGCGCGTGCTCGGCCAGGTGATCGCCGACTGGCCGGACGGCGACGCCCCGCCGGTGCTGCACAAGCATACGCTTGGTTCGTCACTGCCCGGCATGCTGTCCGAGCATGTGCTTTTTCATGAGGATGCCGCCGTGGCGGCGCCGCCGTCGCTCAGCGACGTCGAGGCATCGACGCTGCCGATCGCGGCGCTGACGGCGTGGTTCGCGCTGGTCGAGGCGGCCAAGCCGATCCCGGGGGAAACCGTTCTCATCCAGGGCACCGGCGGCGTGTCGCTGTTTGCGCTGCAATTTGCCGCCGCCTTCGGCCTGCGCGCCATCGTCACCTCGAGCAGCGACGAGAAGGTCGAGCGGGCGAAGGCGCTCGGCGCCTGGAAGGCGATCAATTATCGCAGCCAGCCGGCATGGGACGAGGCTGCGCGCGAACTGACAAACGGGGCCGGCGTCAGGCATGTGCTGGAAATGGTCGGCGGCGACAATGCGCGGCGCTCGCTCAATGCGCTGGGCGCCGACGGCAGGCTGTCGCTCATCGGCCTTCTCGGCAGCATGGAGCTCAGTTTCCCGATCATTCCGTTCCTGCGCAACCGGATCGTCGTCCAGGGCATATCGATCGGCCACCGCCGCGCTTTCGAGCGAATGAACCAGGCGATCGAGACGCTCGCGATCAAGCCGGTGATCGACAAGGTGTTTGGCTTCGACGAGGTGCCGCAGGCATTCGAGCGTCTGGAGACGGGACCGTTCGGCAAGATCGTGATCACCGTGCCCTGAGCCCGTCGGGACGAAATGGGTCAGACGGGAAGGCCGATCGCGCGCCTACGGCAGTTGCAGCAGGACGCCGATGATGGCCTTGCCGTCGGTGAAATAGGGATCGCCTTCGCCGTTGCGCCCGGTCTTCGTGGCGCCGACGCCTGGTATCTCGCTGGTCGAGATCAGCATGCCGGCGGCGGAGAGGTCGCGCATCAGCCCATCGCGCTCGGCGTCGATGTCGGGGCCGATGTGATGAGTGATCGCGCCGGTGTCATGGCTGAGGCCGACGCCGCGGTCGAAGCTTGCCGAGCCGAGCCAGAGCGGCCGGCCGTCGTCTCCGGTCGCATCGGTCTGCCAGAAGCGGACATGGTGGCGCCGGTCGGCGCTGTCACCGACCGGCTTTTCGAAGGCGAGGTCCTGGGCGCGGCCTTCGAACAGCAGCCGGCTGACCGGCGCGTCGGGATAGGGGCGGTCAAACAGCACGCTTTCGCCGATTTCGATGGCCGTCTTCAGCGTGATGGCGTCTGCCGTATCCCAGCCGGCGACGGCAAAAGCATGGACAAGCTCCTTCTTGGTGCCGACAAGGCCGACATTGATCGGATCGCCCGGAATGCCTTGCGGCGTGTGCGTCACCATCTCGAATTGCTGATTGCGAAAATTGCGGTCCCGCAACGTCCAGAACTCAGGCGCGGCGAAATAGGCGAGCGAAAGATAGGCGGCACAGCATGCCACCAGCCAGGTCGTTGCACGTCGTCGCAGGCTTCGTTGGCTCAAGAGGCACCACCCAAGCGTCTGCGCACCATCTTAACCGGCGCAGCAAGTCTTGGGCAGGGGCTGCAATCAGCGGCAGGCGCGATAGCCGTTCTTGCGGTTCTTGATGTCGAAATGGAAATGGTTGCGGTGATCGTAATTGTAGCCGGGGCCGAGCACGGTGGTGAAATACTGGCAGCCGTCGGCGCGGACATTGTTGAGGAAGCCGCGGGTGCGGAAGGCGAACAGGCCGGGCTTGCGGACGTCGATATCGTCGCCATTGTTGAGTTCGATGCTCATCACGTCGAGCGCATTGCCCTTGCCGTGTTCCGACAAAACACCTTCGCCGGCAATCCTGCGGCAGGAATAGCTCGAGCCCTGGTGGATGGTCTTGACGCCTGAGAAATAGCGCCAGCGGGCCGACGGCACGAGTTCGTTCCTGGTCCAGCCGGCAAAGGTGGCGGCCATGTCGCAGGTCAGCGTCGCGGCCGGCTTCATCTCGACACTGCCGATGGCCGAGACCTTGACCGGATAGTCGATCCCGCACTGGCCTTCATGGATCGGCGCAACGTCGGTGTAGACGACGCCGAGGCGTTTCAATTCCTTGCGGCAATCGATCTCTGTGGCCGGCATCTGTTCGGCCGGCGACATCGGGTTGTCCAGGCGCGGATAGGCGGCCGTCATAAAGGGATTGGACGGGACGAGGCGCTGCATACCCGAATATTGCGGCCCGGAATCTTGCGCGCCGGAATATTGCGGGTCGGAATTGGGCGGGACGGCAGCGGTCTGGCTGCCGACATCGACGGCCGGCTGCAGCGACAGCACGCTGCCGGTATTGCAGGCCGAGACCGCCGCAATGGCAAGCAGGGCGGCAAGCCTGCCGGCTATGCGCGCGCATTCTGTGTGCCGCACAGCGGCAAGCGCAGCGCGAAATAGCCCGGCCATCGGAAGGGTTCCTGTCCCCAGATGGCACAGACTCTAAACCTGAAGAGTAAAGGAAAAATCAGCGGCGCCGTTCACGCCTGCGGCCAAATTGCGGCGCCCCCATAGGCTAAGGTCACTGGCAAAACGTACCACCGTTGCGGCGCGGTTCGAGGTCGAAGTGGAGATGCTGCGAATGATCGGCGTCGCTGCCGGGGCCAAGCACGGTCTTGAACGGTCCGCAGGCTGCCTTGCGCACTGCGTTCAGGAATTTCGCGTCCTTTTCCGGCGGCGCCGGGCCGACATCGATCTCCTTCCCGTCCGAAAGCTTGAAGCTGGCGATGTCGAGCGCGTTGCCGAAGGCGTGCTCCGACAATTTGCCGCCGCCATTGCGCGACCGGCAGACAAAGGCGGAGGCCTGGCCGATCGATTTAATATCCGCGCCGAACTCGGCCTTTGCGGCAGGCTGGATGACGGACGCAGCAAAGCGGGCGGCCGCTTCCGCCATCTGGCAATTCAGCTCGGGCTCCGGGCCGATGGCGATGGATTTGCCGAGCGTCTTCAGCGCGATCGGGTAGGGGATCGAGCAACCGACTGACGTATCATGCTCTGGCTTGCGCTCCTCGAAATCGACGCCCATCGACTTCAGCCGCCTGCGGCAGGCCAATTCCTCGGCCGGCATTTCTCTCCCGGCAATGGCGGCCGATCGAGGATCAGGAAGGATTTTTTGCTCCGCCTTCTCGTCTGCCTCGGCCGGGTTTGGTGGCGCGCCTGGTGGGCCTGCCGGCGGCTCAGCCCGTGCCGGCTTTTCGGGCGGCTGCGGTGCAATCGCCGGCGGCTCCGGAGCATCCTCCGGGCGCGGTTCGGGGACCGGGATCTCGGTTGGTGGCGGCGGAGTGACTTGCTGGTTGAGCTGCGGAACTGGTGCAGTTTGCGGTAGGTCGGGTGCCTTGGCTAAAACGGGTCCCGCCAGCGGCGTAGCCGCAACGGCCAGCAGCAATCTGCCCAATCTGAAAAAGCCAAACGCCGCCATTACGTCGCAACGGCCAGAATGCAGGGAAGTTGCCTTGAGCGAGGGGGGCGGCCGATCACAATCGGTAACCGCGCCGTCACGCGCCGATCGCTTCCAAGCCTTCCTCGAGCCAGTCCGCCAGCAGCGGCATGCCGAGCAGATATTTTGCCGTGCGCTTGTTGGCGCGCTCGCGGGCGGCGGACAGCGCGTCCGTCCATTCCGTCGCGTCATAGTCGCCGCGGCCGACCCAGGCCAACGCAATCAGTTCGGCCGCTTCGTCGACATTGAGATCGTCGATCAGCTCGCGCAGTTCTTCTTCGGTGAGATCTTCGGAGCTTTCCTCGGCAAGGCCGTCATGATGGTGGTTGTCGTGCGCGTTGCCGTCGAGCTCTACCTCGTGCTCGGCGCCGTCGGCATAGTCTTCGTTGACGGCGGCGCTGAGCGCCTTCGCCTTCAGGATGAACAGGCGCACGGTGTCGGGACCGATCGAAAGCTCCCAGTCTCGTTCAACGCGTTGCTGCACCGGCCGTCTCCCTGCTTCGTGCTCGGTCGGCCCGATGATAGCGGATTTGCAGCGCTCGTCACATTATCTTGCGCGGCGGCGTTGATCGTGAAGCATGATTTCCGATGCCCTCTCTTCCCGGATAAGATGGCCTTGCTGGGAGAGATCGCGGTTTTGAGATAGGATGACATTTTCCGGGACGAAACGGCGTTGGGCCGGCGTTAGTGTTGCATTGTCAGGTTCAAAGGAGAATTCGATGCGCAGACGATTGCTGATTTACGCCATGGCCATCGCCGCCCTGCCGCTGATTGCGGCTCCGGCGTTTTCGGCTGGTGAAGGCGGGGGAGGTGGCGGTGGCGGTGGCGGCGGCAATGGCGGCGGCCAGTCCCAGTGCAAGAAGGGGGAGGCGTGGGACAAGAAACAGAAGAAATGCGTCTCCCCGAAGCAAGGCATGCTGGACGACGACAGCATCTACGATGCCGGTCGCGCGCTGGCGATGGATGGACGCTACGACGAGGCGATCGCCGTGCTCAGCCTCGCCGCCAACAAGCAGGATCCGCGCATCCTCAACTATCTCGGCTATTCGCACCGCCATTCCGGCCGCGTCACCGTCGGCCTCGGCTATTACGAGGAAGCGCTGCGCATCGACCCGAACTACACGCTGGTGCGCGAATATCTCGGCGAGGCGCACTTGCAGATCGGCGATCTTGCGGGCGCCCAGGAACAGCTTCGCGAGATCGAGAAGCGCACGGGCAAGGGGTCTCGCGAATACGGCATGCTGTCGGAGCAGATCGATCATTTCATGAGGAGCTGATCCTCCGGAACGCTCCTCATAACCGGCTGTGAGCGATCGCAGCCGGTTTTTTGCTGTGCTGCACATGTTGGCCACAACCGAGATTTGGCATCACGGTACACGATACGATCTTGGAAACCCCGCTTGACGTGGGGTCAGCCGTGCAATCGGTGGATGATTTTTCAAAAACCGACTTTTTGGACGTGAAAAACCCGCGAAGATTGCTATATCTTGCGAAATTGTGGTGAGACGGTTCCGTTAGCCCGAGGCTGCCGGACCGTTTTCTTTTTGTACCATCGACAAGGTCGCTCCCGATTGCGGGGGCGGCGGCAGGAAAGGTCAGGCATTATGAACAAGGTCCCGATGACAGGCGAGGGGTTCGCGTCATTGAAGGAAGAACTGCGCTGGCGCCAGCAACAGGAGCGGCCGCGTATCATCGAGGCGATTTCCGAAGCGCGCTCGCATGGCGACCTATCCGAAAATGCCGAATATCACGCGGCAAAAGAGGCACAGAGCCTCAATGAGGGCCGGGTCAACGAACTCGAGGACCTGATCGCGCGGGCCGAGGTGATCGACGTCACCAAGCTCAGCGGCGACAAGGTCAAGTTCGGCGCCACCGTGGTGCTGGTCGACGAGGATACCGAGGAGAAAAAGACCTACCAGATCGTCGGTGACCAGGAAGCCGACGTGAAGTCCGGCCGCATCTCGATCTCCTCGCCGATCGCGCGCGCCCTGATCGGCAAGGAAGTCGGCGACGCCATTGAGGTCAATGCGCCAGGCGGCGCCAGGGGCTACGAGATCGTCCAGGTGCAGTTCATCTAGGGGATTGGCGCTGCTCTGCCTTCTCCCCTTGTGGGAGAAGGTGGCCTCGCGAAGCGAGGTCGGATGAGGGGTGTTCCAGCTTGGCTCCCTCCGCACTCCGTCCAACACCCCTCATCCGTCTTGGCGCTGCGCGCCAATCCACCTTCTCCCACAAGGGGAGAAGGGAAGGGGCAACGCTGACCTTTCCGATTGAATTGATTGAGCAAATCAGCGGCCACCGGCCTGACCAAGCGTCTGGCGCTCCACAAGCCTTTCGGCTTCCGCCATCACCTCCGGCGGCGTGACGCTGTGGCCGGGCCTGGCTAGCAGCGTCGATGAGAATGGCCCGCGCGGACCGGTCAGGCCAGGCTCGGTAGCGAGGAATATCGCCACCGTCGGCAGGCCGAAAGCGCTGGCGAGATGGGTCAGGCCGGTGTCGGCGCCGATGACCAGCGCCGAGCCGCCGATGACGGCGGCGATCTCGGCTAGCGGCGACCTGGGAACCACCACGGTTTGCGAAATGGCGCGGGCGATCGCCTCGGCAACCGCCTGTTCCCGGTCGTTCGACCAGGTGGTGACCGGCGTCATTCCCATGTTCACCAGCAGGCGGGCGGTTTCGATCCAGTCCGCGACCGGCCATTTCTTGTCCTCGCGGCTGGTGCCGTGCAGCAGGAAGGCGGTCTTTTCACCGGCAAAAGTCGATCTTCCGGCTGGCGGCGCGATACCCGATTCAAGCCCGGAAAAATCCGGCTCGTAGCCGAGCGCCAGCCCGAACAGGCGTTTCGTGCGCTCGATGGCATGCAGGCCGCGCGGCACGGCATAGCGATGGCCATGAAACAGGCTTGCCGAAGGCTCGCGGGCGCTCGACCGATCGAACCCGGCGACCGGGGCTGCCGCCAGCCGCGCCACCAGCGCCGATTTCAGCAAGCCTTGTGCATCGAGGACGAGGTCGTAGCGGCAATCGCGCAAGGCGCGGCGCAAGCCGACCACTTCCCGCCATGTGCCGGGCTCGAGCAGCTTCCTGCGCCAGCGCCGGATCGCCACGCTGTGGATGGTTTGGATGGCTGGATGCAGCGCCACGATGCCGGCAAATGCCTCTTCGACACACCAGTCGAAGGAGATATCCGGCCGAGCGCGGCGCGCGTCCTCGATCGCCGGGAAGGTGTGGATGACGTCGCCCATGGACGATGTCTTGACGATCAGCACTTTCATGCGGCGGCCGGCATTTCCAGCAGCCGCTCCGCCGCCGCCACGACGCGTTCGACCTCCAGCGTGTTCAGGCAGTTGAGATGACCGAGCGGGCAGATTTTTTTGTGGCAGGGCGAACAGGACAGGCCGAGCCAGAGCAGTTCGCGGCGCTCGGCGAGCGGCGGCGTGTTCTGCGGCGAGGTCGAGCCGTAAACGGCGACTACCGGCGTGCCGACGGCGGCGGCGACATGCATCAGCCCGCTGTCGTTGGAGACGGCGAGCCTCGCCGCCGCGATCAGGTCGATGGCATCCTCGAGCCGCGTCTGGCCGGCAAGATCGACGGCGCCCGGAGCCAGCGCGGCGATTTCAGCCGTCACCCCAGCGTCGTTCTTCGACCCGAACAGCGCGACGCCAAACCCTTTCGCCATCATCTCACGGGCAAGGCCGGCATAGTGTTCGCTCGGCCAGCGCTTGGCCGGGCCGAATTCTGCGCCGGGCATGACTGCCACGAATTTCCCCGCTGTCAGCCCGAAACGGCTGAGCAGTGCCGCCTGGCTGGCTTGATCGACGGCGAGCTTCGGCGCCTGGAAGGCGCCACCACGGGCAAGGCTGAAATAGGCCTGCGCGGTGCGCCGTTTCAGGCGATCGGGCAAGGGCACGATGTCGGTCAGTAGCCCGTAGCGCATTTCCTTGAGATGGCCGACACGGCGCGGAATGCCGGCAAAGAACGGGATCAGCGCCGACTTCCAGCTTCCCGGCAGGACAAAGGCCATGTCGTAGCGGCCGCGCAGCAGGCGGCCGAAGCGCCTTCGGGTGCGGAATTCGAACGTGCCGGATTGCAGCGGCAGGTCGATCTGCTGGCGGATTTCGGGCATGCGCTTGACCAGCGGTGCTGCCCACGCCGGCGCCAGCACGTCGATGGCGGCGTTCGGATGAAGCTCCCTCAGCGCCTGGAACAGGCACTGCGCCATCACCATGTCGCCCACCCAGCGTGGGCCGATCACGAGGATCGTTGGGCTTTCAGCCATTCGACATAGTCTCTGACGCCGGTTTCCACTGTGCGGAACTGGCCATTGTAACCGGCTGCGCGCAAGCGGGACATATCAGCTTGCGTAAAGCTCTGGTAGCTGCCCTTGAGGTGGTCGGGAAACTCGATGAACTCGATCTGGCCTTGGCCGAGCGTATCGATCACCGTTTCGGCAATGGCGCGGAACGGCTGAGCCTTGCCTGTGCCGCAGTTGAAGATGCCGCTCGAGCCGCGTTTCCACAGCCACAGATTGACGTCGGCGACATCGCCGACATGGATGAAGTCGCGGCTCTGCTCGCCGGGCCCGAAACCACCATAGGCGCCGAACAGCTTCGGGTTCTGCCCTTGCTCGACCTGGTTGAACAGATGGAAGGCGACAGAGGCCATGGCGCCCTTATGCGCCTCGCGCGGTCCGTAGACGTTGAAATAACGCAGGCCCGCCACCGGCGAATGGTCGGTATCGAACACGGTACGGCGGACATAGTCGTCGAACAGCTTTTTCGAATAGGCATAGACGTTGAGCGGGCGTTCGTATTGCGGCTCCTCGCGGAACTCGGCGCCGCCGCCATAGACGGAAGCGGAGGAGGCATAGAGAAACGGCACGCGCAGGGCCAGGCAGGCGTGCAGCAGGCGCTTCGAATAGGTGTAGTTGACCTCCATCATGAACTTGCCGTTCCATTCGGTGGTGGTCGAGCAGGCACCCTGGTGGAAAACCGCCTCGATGCGGCCGAGGTCGCCGGCCTCCATCCGCGCCAGAAAATCGTCCTTGTCGAGATAATCGGCGATCTCGAGATCGGCGAGGTTGGCGATCTTGTGGCCGTCGGTGAGGTCGTCGACGACGAGGATGTCGCTGAAACCGTCGGCGTTGAGCGCGGCGACGATGTTGGAACCGATCATGCCGGCGCCGCCCGTGACGATGATCATGAAAGCCTCTGGTACCTTGTGCCGGTTGTAGCCCTTGTGGGATTCTGGCCTTATAGGGGAGGCGGGCCGGGCTGTCGACAAAGCAGGTGGCGGGGCGGCCGGATGAGCGCCACAGTGCCGCCGCAAAGCTCTCGCTTCAGTCGGTGACCACCGGCGAAGCGTGACAGGAGCAAGGTAATGCCGTCAACCGAACTGCTTGTCGCCTTTTTCGCCACCACGGCGATCTTCGCCTATATCCCCGGTCCCGCCATGCTCTATGCCGCCGCGCAAACCATGGCGCGCGGCCGCTGGTCCGGGCTGATGGCGGCGCTCGGCATCCATCTCGGCGGCTACGTTCATGTCTTCGCCGCCGCTGTCGGCCTGTCGGTGCTTTTCCATGCCGTGCCGGTGCTTTACATGGCGGTCAAGCTGGTCGGTGCGCTGTATCTGGTCTGGCTCGGTGTTTCTTTGTTTCGCGCCAAGGCGCAAGGCGACGTTGTCTTGCCGGGAATTCAGCCGAAATCCGCCCGCCGCGCGTTTTTGGAGAGCGTTGCCGTCGAGGTGCTCAACCCGAAAACGGCGATTTTCTTCATGGCGTTCCTGCCGCAATTCATCGATGCCTCGGCAGCGTTTCCGGTCTGGCTGCAGTTCGTCGTGCTTGGAACGATCGTCAATTTGATGTTCTCGTCGGCCGACATTGTTTGCGTGATACTGGCCGGCGCGGTGATCGCCAGGCTGCGGCAGTCGAGCCGGGCGCAGCGCCTGATGCGGCGCGCCGGCGGTGCGGTGCTTGTCGGACTGGGCGTGCATGTCGCGTTGCAGAAAAGCTGACGCACTGTCTCGCCGCCGCGATCGGTCGAAGGCCCGCCGTTGCGTCGGCTGAAATTGCGGTATATCGGCATCGCCATGAACGACCGGCCCTGCCAATCGAATTTCCCGTCACCGAAAATCGGCCCTCCCACGCGTTGACATGATCAAGCTGCCCTCTCCCGAACCTCTTCACCGCGCCATTTCGCGCTTCGGCGGCGCCACCGTGCTGGTGGTCGGCGATTTCATCCTCGACCGTTTCGTCAATGGCGTGATCGAGCGCATTTCGCCGGAAGCGCCGATCCCCGTGCTGCACGGGCGCGGCGAAACGCTGGCGATGGGCGGCGCCGGCAATGTCGTCGCCAACATCGTTTCGCTCGGCGCTGCCGTGATACCGGTCTCGGTGATCGGCGCTGACGAGGCCGGCAAGAACCTCATGCGCATGCTCGGCGAATTTGGCGTCGACACCGGCGGGCTGGCGCAGGATGCCGATCGCATGACGTCGTCCAAGAGCCGCTTCAGCGCGCTCAACCAGCAGGTGCTGCGTTTCGACGAAGAGGAAATCAAGCCGCTGGGCGATGCCGAGCGCGCGACATTGGTCGGGCATTTTCGCGAAGCGCTGGCGCGCGCCGACATCGTCATCCTGTCCGACTATGGCAAGGGCGTGCTGCTCGACGGTGTCGCCGGCGAACTGATCTCGATCTGCCGGCAAGCGGGCAAGCCGGTGCTGGTCGATCCGAAGGGCCGCGACTATGCGCGTTATGCCGGCGCGACGGCAATCACGCCCAACCGCAAGGAACTCGGCGAGGCGGTCGGCCGTGCAGTGTTTGCCGACGACGAAATCGAGGCGGCGGCACGCCAGCTGATTTCGGCGCACGGTTTCGATTTCGTCGTCGCGACGCGCAGCGAAAAGGGCATGAGCGTCGTCGGTGCGGACGACGCCCGCCATATCGCCACGCAGGCGCGCGAAGTGTTCGACGTTTCGGGCGCCGGCGACACGGTGATCGCGACGTTTGCACTGGGACTTGCAGCAGGCGCCGACCGCGTCATGGCAGGATCAATCGCCAACGCCGCCGGCGGTGTTGTCGTCGGCAAGCGCGGCACGGCGCGGCTGACGATCGAGGAACTCACGGGTGCGCTGTTTCGCTCGCATGGTCCGGTCGCCCACTTGGATGCGATCCTCGATGCCGCCGCCGCCGCGCGGCTGGTGGCGGGCTGGAAAGACGAGGGCTTGAGCGTCGGCTTCACCAATGGCTGTTTCGATATCCTGCATGCCGGCCATGTCAGCCTGTTGCATGCGGCGCGCAGCCAGTGCGACCGGCTGGTGCTCGGCCTCAACAGCGATGCCTCGGTGCGCCGGCTGAAAGGGCCGGGGCGCCCGGTCAACGACCAGCATGACCGGGCCTGCGTGCTGGCAGCACTTGCCTCGGTCGACGCCGTCGTCATCTTCGAGGAGGATACGCCGCTTTCGCTGATCGAGGCGCTGAGCCCCGACATACTGGTCAAGGGCGCCGACTATACGGTCGATCAGGTGGTTGGCGCCGATGTCGTGCAGAAGGCCGGCGGGCGCGTCGTGCTGGTCGACCTCGTCGCCGGCAAGAGCACGACCGGCACTATCGGCAGATTGCGCGCCGGGAACTGAGGGTTTCATGTCCGAACTGAACGATTACCTGGCCCGCTCGGCGGCCGCGATTTCGGCGATGGTCGAGCGCGACCTGACCAGCGAGATGGAGCGGGCGGTCAGCGCCGTCGTCGCCGCGCTTTCGCAGGGCAAGGCGCTGCTGATAGCCGGCAATGGCGGCTCGGCCAGCGACGCCATCCACATCGCCGGCGAGCTGGTCGGCCGCTTCCTCAGGGAGCGCAAGGCCTACAACGTCATCGCGCTGCCGGCCAACGCGGCGGTGCTGACCGCCTGGGGCAATGATTACGGCTTCGACACGGTGTTTGCGCGCCAGGTCGAGGCGCATGGTTCGGCGGGCGCCGTGCTGCTCGCCATCTCGACCAGCGGCAATTCGCCAAGCATCCTCGCCGCCGCCCAACAGGCGCGCATGATGGGCATGACGGTGATCAGCCTGACCGGCGACACCGGCGGCAAGCTGAAGCCGCTATCCGACATCCTGCTCAACGTACCCTCGACCTCGACGCCGATCATCCAGCAGGGGCATTTGTGCCTCTACCACCATTTGTGCGAAATGGTCGAAACGCGCCTCTGCGACGCAGGGTGATTGCGCCAGGCCGGGTAGAGGCCATCAAATGTCAACGGGGAGAAGGGACTAGCCGCAACGCTGGCGACCCCTCTCCCCGTCCTTCACGGGAGAGGGTAAGGGTGAGGGGCAGCGCTAGCCTGTAGTGATTATTATTTGACGCATAGCCACATTTTGTTCTTGCTTTGTGCCGGCAGCTATGCTACTAATTTGGGGATGGTGATGATTTCCACCAACGATCCCGCCCGCCGAGGCGGGTTTTTTGTTTCCGGGTTTTTGTTTCGCAGCCGCTTTGCCTGCTCTCTTAAGCCGAAAACGCCACCAGCCCTTCGTCTTTGACCCGGCGGATGGTCAGCGCGGTTCGCACCGTATCGACATTGGGGGCCGAGGCCAGTTCCTCGATGACGAAGGTCTGGAAGGTGCCGAGATCGCTCGCCACGCAATGTAGCAGGAAATCGGACTCGCCCGACACCATCCAGGCGTCGCGCACGATCGGCCAGCCGCGGGTGCGCTCGGCGAAGGTCTTGAGTTCGGCGTCGGCCTGGTGATGCAGGCCGATCAGACAGAAGGCGACGACGTCGAGGCCGAGCGCCGGAGCGTTGAGCAAAGCGCGGTAGCCGCGGATGATGCCGGCCTCTTCCAGCCGCCTGACGCGGCGCAGGCACGGCGGCGCCGAAATGCCGACGCGGCTCGACAGTTCGACATTGGTCATGCGTCCGTCCTGCTGAAGCTCGCGCAGGATCTTCCAGTCGATGGCATCGAGATCGGCCTTGATCGGCATGGTGGCTTCCGTGGTGACGCGAAAGAATCTTTCGCGACTTTGTAATTAAACGACTTTGCTGTCTATTCCATCCGCTGGATCGAGGATTTTCGCATCATCTTGCTGCGGGTTGCTTGTCGCCGTCGCCGGCGCCGAAGCTTTCCGGGGACGAACGGCAACTTGCCTTGCTGGCGTCGCAGGCAACACTTACATTACGCGCAACAATCGACGAGAGTTCATGCCACAATCCATGGCTGCTCCCCGCAGAGGTTTTTTATGATCACCAAGCACGCGCCTGTTCTCATCATCGGCTCCGGCCCCGCCGGCTATACGGCGGCAATCTATGCCGCCCGCGCCATGCTCAAGCCGATGCTGGTCGCCGGTCTGCAGCAGGGCGGGCAACTGATGATCACCACCGACGTCGAAAACTATCCGGGCTTCGCCGAACCGATCCAGGGTCCATGGCTGATGAGCGAAATGCTCAGGCAGGCCGAGCATGTCGGCACCGATATCGTCAACGACATCATCACCGAAGTCGACCTCAACGTGCGGCCGTTCCGCGCCAAGGGCGATACCGGCACGATCTATACCGCCGACGCGCTGATCATCGCCACCGGCGCGCAGGCCAAATGGCTGGGCATCCCGAGCGAACACACCTTCATGGGATTTGGCGTTTCGGCCTGCGCCACCTGCGACGGCTTCTTCTATCGCGGCAAGGATGTCGCGGTGATCGGCGGCGGCAATTCGGCGGTGGAGGAAGCGCTCTATCTCTCCAACCTGGCCAAGAGCGTCACCGTCATCCACAGGCGCAGCGATTTCCGCGCCGAGCGCATCCTGCGCGAGCGGCTGCTGCGGAAAGATAATGTCCGCGTCATCTGGGACACGGTGGTCGACGAGATCAGCGGCAGGCCCGGCAAGGCGCCGCTGCCGCCTTCGGTCGAAGGGCTGAAGCTGCGCAACGTGGTGACCGGGCAGGAGATGCATCTGGTGGTCGACGGCGTGTTCGTGGCGATCGGCCACGCGCCGGCGGTCGAGCTGTTTGCCGGCAAGCTGAAGCAGAAGCCGAACGGCTATCTGTGGACGGCGCCGGATTCGACCCGCACCGACATGCCGGGCGTGTTCGCCGCCGGCGACGTGACCGACGATATCTACCGCCAGGCGGTGACGGCGGCCGGGCTCGGCTGCATGGCCGCGCTCGAGGCGGAAAAATATCTGGCGGGGATCGAGGTTCACCGCGAAGCGGCGGAGTGATTGTTCGATAAGCGGCTGAGAAAAGCCGCGCAAAAGCCTGATTTTTCATTCAGACGCCGAAAACAGGCGGACGCCAGAAAACAGGACGAGGGGAAATCATGGCGTTGGATTGGGACAAGCTACGCGTGTTTCACGCCGCGGCGGAAGCGGGGTCGTTCACCCATGCCGCGGAAACACTGCATTTGTCGCAATCCGCGATCTCGCGGCAGGTCAGCGCGCTCGAGCATGACGTCGGCGTGCCGCTGTTCAATCGCCATGCCCGCGGCCTGGTGCTGACCGAGCAGGGCGAGATGCTGTTCCGCACGGCACACGACGTGCTGATGAAGCTCGAAACCATCAAATCGCGACTGACCGAAACCAAGGACCGGCCCTCCGGCGTGCTCAGGGTGACGACGACGGTCGGCCTCGGCGCAGGCTGGCTGACCGAGCGCGTGCAAGAGTTCATCGAGCTCTATCCCGAGGTCAGCCTGCAGCTCATCCTGGCCAATGAGGAGCTCGACCTCACCATGCGCCAGGCCGACTGCGCCATCCGGCTGCGCCAGCCGCAGCAGCCCGACCTCATCCAGCGCCGCCTGTTCACCGTGCATTTCCATCTCTACGCGGCGCCCTCCTATGTGAACAAATACGGCAAGCCGAATTCGATCGCCGAGCTGAAAACCCATCGCATCGTCACCTTCGGCGTGCCGGTGCCGGCGCATCTGTCGGAACTGAACTGGCTGGAGACGGTCGGCGATTTCGAAGGCGGGCAAAGGGTGCCGACGCTGCAGATCAACGACATATTGTCGATCAAGCGGGCGGTGCAGGGCGGCGCCGGCATCGCCATGCTGCCCGATTACGTGGTCAGCAAGGATTCCGGGCTGGTGCAGTTGCTGCCCGAGACCGAAGTGCCGTCCTTCGATACCTATTTCGCCTATCCCGACGCGATGAAGAACCAGGCGAAGCTGCATGTCTTCCGCGATTTCATCATCGCCAAGGCGCGCAGCTGGTCGTTTTAGTTTCTAGATTCTGTCGACAAGGTATCCTTTTTGCCGTGATCGCCCAAGTAGACGGCACCATACGGGTTGAATTTGAAGTCGTCTTCTTCGTACGCTTCGATGGGTAGCAGTATCCCATTGTTACGGACTAAACTCAGCCCGACGCCTTCGGTAAACATCTCATCGGCAACACGGTCGATTATCGAGCTGAGCACCAGCTCATCGTCGGAAAGACTCCTTGGCGCGAAGACCTCTGGCAGACCGACGAGATGGAAACCGACGCTACAGAGGAACTTTCCGTCACTTAACGGCCGCTTGCTGAAGGCAAGGCGGCAAGTACGTGCTAAACTCGGGCCGTCCTCGGCGTTTTCCGCATCACGGCCAAGTTGTTTCCATCGAGCCGCACCGTGCGCAATGCCAGCACTCTCGCCTTTTGCGGCAATAGCATCACTGTTCAGCGCATGCACGATTAAGCGAAGGGCGATTGCCGACGTCCCAACGGTACTTTCGATATCCATATGGGGACCAAGTACATAAATCACGCAACCGTGCTCATGGACGGCCGCTTCGTCCTCTTTAGTCCGTCCCCCCTTATGTACCCGATCCCAAGACACATCGAACGACTCAACCATGCGATCATCCGGCGCGTCCTGCGAAAAGTGCGTATCAATTTCAAACCCCCGGGCGAAATTGTCGATTGCCGACTGAACTGAGCGACACAGCTCAGAATATCCACCCTGCCTTCCCAGCATGCAGAGCACATGGCGTGGCTGAAATTCTGAAAAGCTCATTTATGTCGACCCTACAACACTGCAAACAGCGATCGGCGAAAGCGTCCTTCTCCCCGTCACTATAACGGAGAAGATAGCGGCAGCCAGAAGGGGCAGCACCAGCCTTTTTGTCTGATGTCGTACTTGGTCTGCGATTGCTAATGCATGTCGCGCAAAAGCGTGCAGCGGTTTTGCGATAAGGACATGCATCAAATAAGAACCTAAAGCGCGTCGCATCAGGTCGGTCGAACGCAACGCGCTTTAGGAACGCGTATCCGCCAGCGTGCTGGCGCCGTAGCGCAAACCGTCGACCAGCAGGGCAACCATGCGCCGCGCCTGGGCAGGGCCGCCGCCATGTGCCGGCATGGCAAGGCTGGCGGCCGCCCCCAACAGATCGCCCGGCTCGATATCGGCGCGCACCTCGCCGGCCGCGGCCGCTGCCTCCAGCAATGTTTGGAGCGCGGGCCGGAGCCGTTGGTTGAAATAGGCAGGCAAAGTGTCGAAGGCCGGATTGCCTGAGTACAAGGCTGCCGCGAGGCCGCGTTTTGCCGTGATGAAATCCACATAGCGCTGCATCCACAGGGCCAGCGCTTCACCGGGCTCATGCTTTCCGGCCAGGATCGGCGCGGCGTCCGCACAGGCGTCAACCTCGTTGCGGAAGACGGCCACGATCAAGTCCGAGCGCTGTGGAAAGTGGCGGTAGACGGTGCCGACGCCGACGCCAGCCTTTTCCGCGATCTCTCGCACCGGAGCCTCCACGCCGGAGGTCGCGAACACCGCCATGGCCGCCCGGAGCAACGCGTCGATGTTGCGCCGTGCGTCGGCGCGCACGTGCCGATCCGCGCGGTCGCGGGGTTCCAGACTATCGCCTTGATCCGTTTTGCCGTTCGGCGTTTTTTCGCCCATCAAATTACCTCTTGCAAACGGAACCTTGTTCCGGATATATGTGGAACGTGGTTCCGTTTGACTTGTATCTAGCACGGCAAGGCGGTGTTGGCCACACATCGGTGCACAAAAGGAGATTACCATGCAGGACAAACCCGTCGCCCTGGTCACCGGGGCCAACAAGGGCATCGGTCTTCAGATCGCCAAGGACCTCGCGGCGAACGGCCTTACCGTGCTCGTAGGATCGCGCAGGCTCGAGCATGCCGAGGCAGCCGCAAAGAGCATCGGAGAGGATGCCCACGCCCTGCAGCTCGACGTCACCGACCAGGCCTCGATCGCCGCCGCGGCAGAGCGCATCCGCATCGAAATCGGCCGCCTCGATGTGCTGGTGAACAATGCCGGCATCTCCCACGCGGGAAAGCCCGGCACGTTGTTCGAGGAGATCATCAACTCGGGCCGCCCGAGTGTTGCCTCTCTCGACGACGTACGCGCGGTGTTCGAGACGAACGTGTTTGGCATCGTCGCCGTCACGCAAGCGATGCTGCGGCTCCTTCGTGAGGCGCCGGCGGCGCGTATCGTCAACGTATCGAGCGGCGCCGGCTCGCTGACATTGAACGCGGATCCGGCCTTTCCGTACCGCACTTCGTTTGGCGCCGTTTACAACCCGTCGAAGACGGCCGTCAACGCGATGACGCTCGCCTTCGCCATCGAGCTCGAGGAGACCGGCATCAAGGTCAACGCTGCGTGCCCGGGCTACACCGCGACGGAGCTGAACAACTTCGAAGGTCCGCGCACCGTCGAACAGGCCGCGCGGGAGCCCGTGCGCCTCGCGCTTCTCGACGCGAGCGGTCCGACGGGCACGTTCTCGAACGAGGACGGCCCGCTGCCGTGGTGACGTAGCGTTGGAGCCTGCTTCAGCCGCGCCAAGGTGTCAGGCGGGGCAGCCAGCCTGGTACGGCACGGCGGTAGGCCTCGTATTCGTCGCCGTAGCGGCGGGCAAGCGTCGGTTCCTCATATAGTCTCACGAAGGAGATCATGGCGGCCGCGGCGATGACTAGATAGGCGGCGACCGTCCAGCTCGAAAACAGCAGTGCCTGGCCGAGGACGATCGACAGCACGGCGACGTACATCGGATTGCGCACATGGCGGTAGATGCCGCCGACGACCAGCCTTTCGGTCGGCGCGACCGGGGCGGGGGTACCCAGGCCCTCTAGGGCAAACCGGGCAAAGGCGTGCAGCAGTATGGCTGTGCCGGCGACAACCAGCAGCCAGCCCACAGGAACGAAACCGGGCAGTCTCGACCAGGGCAGGCGATAGCGATCGGTCAGCAGCCAAGGCAACAGCCCGGCGACCACGCCGGGCGCTACAGCAAGGAAGATGACGCTGCCGGCGATCGCCGAAGTGGCTCGCATATAGCTCTCCTTACGGGCGCGGCCTTGAACGGTCTCCTGCAACGCGCTTCAGGTCTTGTCCGGCATGTAACCCAAACCGCTGCACCCTCAGGTCAAGCTCGATGGCGGGCTTTTGGGCGGCATGCACCAGCAAGGTCTGGCTGCCGAAAAAACAAACGCGTGCTGCACGATTCCACGTCATCCTGCGTTTTTCGACTTTCCGAGCAGGAATCGCTGCTGATTCGCGGCCGCGGATCGATTTTTGCCTTGCCGTAGGCTGTATTTCAGCGATTCAACTGGTCCTATTGCGCTTCGGGACGGATTAGACCACAGCCGGCGCCTTTTTGCATGTGAGTGTTGCAAAATAGATGCTTGTTTCTTGGGCATGAAGAGCACATATATAGATCATCTCCTGAGCGCGTTCTCCTCCCATTAGCGCTCTCGAGTGTTCCCCTCTGGAGGTTAGCCTTAACAGGCACTTCCAATCAAACTCAGCCGGGTCTTCATTGATCCGGCTTTTTTGTTGCCCGAAACCAACACATCGCCAGAAAATCGGCCGGAGCGGTCGCGTAACAGTGACATGTAACCTCGGGTAACATGCCGCGGGCGCGCCAAATCGATTAAGCAGAGCACAGGACGCGGTGTGGCTCGTCCGGGGGATGGGGGCATCACTCGGACGACCCGGGCTCAGGCAGCTACCGCGTCCGAACCTTCCTCCGCCGCCAGGCACCGGCGGCAAGCATGCGGCGGACCTGCCGTTTCGCCTCCCACGAAGACGGTCCGCAAGAAACGGCGCCCGTAGCATCGGGGCGCCGTTTCCTGTTGGGCCGCAAAGGCAGATCAGGCGGCCTTGCCGTTGGCGTTCAGCGCTTCGTCGGCCAACCGGCCGGTGAGTTCGGCCATGTGGTCGAAGACGGCCCGGTAGCTGGCGACACCCGCCGTGGCCGAGCGCAGCTCGATGATGAGGTCGCCGATCTCGGCTTGCGGCATGGTCGCCTCGACGACGTCCCATCCGGGCCAGTCGGGCCGCGCGTCGTAGCCGAGGATCTGGCCGCGCCGCTGCGGGATCAGAGCGATGATCTTCGACGTCGCATCCGACGGCGTGACGATCTCGACCTTCATCACCGGCTCGAGCAGCACCGGCGAGCACGCGGCCATGCCTTCCTTCATCGCCAGCTTCGCTGCCATCTGGAAGGCCATGTCGGAGGAATCGACCGCATGGTAGGAGCCGTCGGAAAGGTTGACGGCAACATCGACGACCGGGAAGCCGAGCGGGCCGGATTTCAGGTAATCGCGCACGCCGGTCTCGACCGACTGGATGTAGGTCTTCGGCACGACGCCGCCGGTGATCGTATCGGTGAACTGGAAGCCTGACCCGCGCGGCAGCGGTTTGATCTCAATCACGACGTCGCCGAACTGGCCGTGGCCGCCTGATTGTTTCTTGTGGCGGCCGCGCTGCTGCGTCGCTTTGCGGATCGTCTCGCGGTAGGGCACGGCCGGCACATGGCCTTCGACCGGGATCTGGTTCTTGCCTTCCAGCCGCTCGCGCACGACGCGCAGATGCATCTCGCCATGGCCGGACAGCACGGTTTCGGCCGAATCCTGGTTGTGATGCAGGTTGAGCGAGGGATCTTCCTCGGCCAGGCGCTGGATGGCCGCCGACATCTTGACCTCGTCCTTGCGCTCTTTCGGCCGCAGCGCGAAGGCGAAGACCGGTTGCGGCGGCGCCAGCGTGACCAGCGGCTGGATGCCGCCCTTGGTCGAGCTCAGCGTCTGGCCGGTCCTGACGGCGTCCAGCTTGCCGAGCGCGACCGTGTCGCCGGCCTTGGCCGAAGTCAGCTTGACCTGGTCCTTGCCGAGCATCTTGTAGATGCCGGAGACCTTTGCCGTTTCGCCATTGGAAAGGAACAGCTCGGCGGCGTCGGCGACCTGGCCGGACAGGATGCGCGACACAGACAGCTTGCCGCCATGCGCGGTGTGGATGGTCTTCATCACCTGGACCACGGTGGCATTGCCATCGAGAGCGCCGAGGCGCTGGCGCGTCGCCTCGATGTCGGGTGCGTCGTGACGGATCGCCTTCAACAGGCGCAGCACGCCATTGCCCTTCTCGGCGGTGCCGATCAGCACCGGCGTCACCATGCCGTCGCGCAGGTCGGCGGCAAGATCGTCGAAGATCGCATCCTTCGGCGGTTCGATCTCGTCCAGCAATTGCTCCATCAGCCGGTCGTCATGGTCGGCGAGCGTCTCCAGCATGGAAAAGCGCGCCTCGAGCTCGCGCGCCTTGTCGTCGCTCGGGATCTGGGCGACCTCGCTCTCGGCATATTCGCGGTAGATGTAGGCACGCTCCAGAGCGAGGTCGATCGAGCCGATGACGACGCCGTCCTTGCGCAGCGGGATCTGGCGCAGCAGCAATGGCACCGAGCTTGCCGGCTGCAGCATCTTCAGCGTGTCGCGCACACCTGCTATCGCCTTGTCGACCTTGTTCAGGAACAGCATGCGCGGCACGCCGAGATCGTCGAGCTTGCGCATGATCAGCTGCAGGGCAGGGATCTTCTTCTCGTCGGCCTCGGCAACGACCACGGCGACGTCGCAGGCGGCCAGCACCGGCTCGGCTTCGAAGGAGAATTCGATGGAGCCGGGACAATCGACGAAGGTGAACGGCTCGCCCATGAAATCGGTGGTGGCGAAGGTCGCCTCGACGCTCATGCCGTGAGCGCGCGCCTCGGGCGAATGATCGGAAACGGTATTTCCGGACGAAACGGGATTCTGGCGGGGAATGGCGCCTGTACGGGCGAGTATGGCTTCGAGAAGTGTCGTCTTACCGCTTGCGAAGGGACCGACTATGGCAATGCATTTCGGTCCCGTGCGTCGTCCTCCGGCGCGAGTACCCATGGCTGACCTCCACTCAGGCGTTTCCCTGTGAGCGGCGGCCGGCCTGTCGGCCGTCGCGGGCGAGGCTTTTTTCAATTTGCCACCTACCCAAAGGGCATCGTCCCACGGGCAGGCCGGGAGGGCAAGGGATTTGAGGTTGAAGGGATTTGAAGTTGGGGCCGGTTCAGCCGGTGCCGGTTAGGCGCGACGCCAGCGAGGGTGCGTCGACGCGCTGCACCGCCACCGTCTCGGCAAAGCGCGCGAGCAACGGATTGAACAGGTCCGCACGCTCCCAGAAAGGCGCATGCCCGGCGCTAGAGATGATGTGGCAATGCTCCCACAGCGAGCCGTATGCGAGTGTCTCAAAATAGCCGAGCCGGACGAACGGATCGTTCTCGCCATTGACGATAGCGACCGGAAACGCGGCTTGCTCGACCACCTGTCTCTGGTCGGCGCCCTTGCCGGTGAGCATGCCGCGCGTCACCGCGGCGCGCAGCCGGCCGTCGGTGCGCAGGATGGCTTGGCGAAAGGACGGATCGGCGGTGTCGCCGAAGCACAGCGTCTCGAAGCGCTCGGCATCGCGTTCGGAATACGTCTTTTTGGACGCCAGCAGCATGTCCCAATGCGCGTGGAAGCCGCGCAGCATGCCGAAAGGACCCTTCGATACCGGCGGCGCGCCGGTCAGCATCAGCCCGCCGACGGCGCGGTGAAAACTTGCGAGTTCGATTGCCACGTGCCCGCCAAGCGACCAGCCGAAGACGACGGCGCGGCCGATCCCCAAAACATCGAGGAGCTGAGCCGCCGATTGGGCAAGGCCGGCGATGGTGTAGTCCGTCGCCGGATCGCGGGCGTCCGACGATTCGCCATGGCCGGGCAGGTCGAAAGCAATCAACCGATGGGCAGCGGCCAACGGGCTGTCGAACTGACGGGCGAATACGGCGCGCGAACTGCCCGAGCCGTGGATCAGGACAAGCGGGATGCCGGGTCCCGACGACTGGCTGAGGCGCAAATCCGCTTGCGGCGTGCGGATCGTGCGGTGGGAAACGGCCATATCTGGTTTGGACCTTGGGATTGTCTCCAGGTCAACATCGCATGCCGAGGTCACCATGTTGTTTAGAACGGTGGTTAAGAAATGATTTCTCGGCTTGCGCCGGGTATGATGAACGAATCCACCACAGCTAACCCCGGGACCCTGATGATGGAATCCACGCTCGACCTTCTCCTCTCGATCAGCAGCATCGCGACGCTCGGGCAATATGCCTGGTCGATGCGCGCGCATTTCCAGTCGCAGACCATGTCTCAAGGCGCGATGATCATTTCGGCCGTCGTGGTCGGCACGGCGCTGTTCTTTCTTGCGCTGCTGTGGATCGAGCGGCAGCCGGTGGCGGCGAAGATCGGCGGGCTCGCCATCGAACTGGCAAGCTCGGCGCTGTTCTGGTGGGCGATCTCGGTCTCCCGCAAGGCGCGGCTGCGGTTCGCATTCGATCCTGACAATCCCGACAGCCTGGTGACCGAAGGCCCTTATCTCCATGTCCGGCATCCGTTCTACACGTCCTACATCATCTTCTGGATCGGATGGGGTATCGCGACCTGGTCGGTCTGGGCGGTGGTTCCGGTCGCCGGCATCGTTACGATCTACGTGATCGCAGCCTTGGACGAAGAGCGAAAATTTTCGCGGACAAGGTTGGCCGATGCCTACGACGCTTACCGCACGCGGACCGGTCTGTTCTGGCCGCGTTTTGCCCGCAGCCGGCAGGAGATGCAGCCGGCATCGGACGAAAGTGGTAGGGTCTAAGACACTGGATTGAATCGAGGACTTGCGACGATGAAGATTATTGCCTGCGGCAGCGTGCCGACGATTGTTGCGCCGGAAAAATACTTCACTGGCCGGGTTTTGCAGACGCCGATCATCGAGAAAGAGGCGCCGGCGCGGCTCAGAGCCACGCTGGTCAGCTTCGAGCCCGGCGCTCGCACCCACTGGCACACGCATCCGCTCGGCCAGACGCTCTATGTCACATCCGGTGCCGGTCTCGTGCAAAGCTGGGGCGGGCCGCTGCAGGAGATCAGGGCCGGCGACGTCATCTCCTTTGCGGCCGGCGAAAAGCACTGGCACGGCGCCGCGCCCAAATCGGCGATGACCCACATCGCCATGCAGGAGGCGCTCGAGGGTGTGCATGTCGATTGGCTGGAGAAGGTGAACGACGAGCAGTATGGCGGCTGAAACGTCTCAGACCAGCGCGGCGGTAAAGCGCTGGATGCGCGTGCAGGCCTCTTCGAGCAGAGCCTCCGACGTGGCGTAGGAGATGCGGAAGTTCGGGCCGAGGCCAAAGGCCGAGCCGAAAACAACCGCCACGCCCTCGGCCTCGAGCAGTTCCGAGCAGAAGGTTTCGTCGCTGTCGATCACCTTGCCGCTCTTGGTCTTCCTGCCGATCAGCTGGGCACAGGAGGGATAGACGTAGAACGCACCCTCCGGCGACGGACAGGTGATGCCGCGCGCCTGGTTGAGCATCGAGACGACGAGATCGCGCCGGCCCTGGAAGATCGCCTTGTTCTTCGGGATGAAATCCTGCGGGCCGTTCAGCGCTTCGACCGCCGCCCATTGGGCGATGGTGCAGGCGCCGGAGGTCTGCTGGCCCTGGATCATGTCCATCGCCTTGATCAGCGGCACCGGGCCTGCCGCGTAGCCGATGCGCCAGCCGGTCATGGCATAGGCCTTCGACACGCCGTTCATCGTCAACGTGCGCTCATAGAGCTTAGGCTCGACCTCGGCGATGGTCTTGAAGACGAAGTCGCCATAAGTCAGGTGCTCGTACATGTCGTCGGTCAGCACCCAGACATGCGGGTGCTTCAACAGCACGTCGGCCAGGCTCTTGAGTTCCGCTTCGGTGTAGGCTGCGCCCGAGGGGTTCGACGGCGAGTTCATCAACAGCCATTTGGTGCGCGGCGTGATCGCCTTTTCCAGCACGGCCGCCGTCAGCTTGAAGCCGTTGTCGATGGAGGTGTCGGCAAAGGCCGAGGTGCCGCCGCAGATCGCCACCATTTCGGGATAACTGACCCAATAGGGGCGCGGGATGATCACCTCGTCGCCGGGGTTCAGCGTCGCCATGAAGGCGTTGAACAGGATCTGCTTGCCGCCGGTGCCGACGATGGTCTGCTCCGGCCGGTAGTCGAGATTGTTCTCGCGCTTGAATTTTTTTGCGATCGCATCGCGCAGCGGCACAATGCCGGATACCGGCGGATATTTCGTCTCACCGCGGCGGATCGCCTCGATCGCGGCGTGCTTGATGTTGTCGGGGGTGTCGAAGTCCGGCTCGCCGGCGCCCAGCCCGATCACATCGCGGCCGGCGTTTTTCAGCTCGCGCGCCTTCTGCGTCACCGCGATGGTCGCGGAAGGCTTTACGCGGGAAAGGACGTCGGCAAGAAAGGCCATGACAGATATCTCCAGAAAAGACCGGCGGGCGAAGGCGCCGCGGCGCCTCTCATGTCGCATCGTCTTCTCAAGCGCAAGCCCAGCGCAGGCATTGTCGAATGAGCCAGCGCGCAATGCTGGCAACAATAAATTCATCAACGATCGGTAAAAGCTTGAACGGCAGGACCGTGGCCGGTCCGCCAGTCTCGCATAGCGAGGAACCGTGACGCGCAGCATCGGGCTTGCCCATATCATCCGCCATGATGACGGCACCGCCAGCGGTGTCTGGGGGGTCTATACGCTGCAAAGCGCGTTCCAGCCGATCTTCGCCTTCAACAAGGGCAAGCTTTCCGTCGTCGCGTTCGAGGGGCTGATCCGGCCGTTCCGCGAAGGCGAGCCGCAGCCGCCAATGAGTTTCTTCAACAGCTGTCCGGCGGTCGACCGCCTGCATATCGAGGCGCTGACACGGACGCTGCACCTTCTGAACGCCGGCGCCTGCCTGCCGCGAGACGCCTCCATCTTCATCAATTTCGATCCATCGGTGTTCACCGACCGCAGCATCGCCGACAAGGCGCTGCGCGACATGCGGCTGGTGCTGCACGAGGCCGACATCGATCCGCGCCGCGTCGTCTGCGAGGTCACCGAGCAGAAATCGGCGTCGCAGGAAACGCTCTACAATTTCGTCGAGGCGCTCAGGGGCAATGGTTTGCGCATTGCCGTCGACGATTACGGCGCCGAGGAGTCCGACATCAATCGCATCAAGGAACTCAGGCCAGACATCGTCAAGTTCGACGCCGACTGGATCATGACGCTGATGGAGTCCGGTGCCGGCTTCGCCTTGCTGACCGCTATGGTGACAAGCTTCGAAGAGCAAGGCATCCGGACGGTATTCGAGGGCATCGAGACGGGCTGGCAGCTCGAGCTCGCCGAAAAGTCGGGCGCCTCGATGGTGCAAGGCTTCGTGCTGGCACGCCCGGAGCTTGCACCGACCAGCTTTCACGTCTTCGACAAGGCCGGGCAGGCATCAGCGGTGTCGCCCGATAAGGACAAAGTGCCCACGGCCGTTTCGACCTCGCGGCGACCGATGCGGGCTTTCGGGCGCAGGGTGGCATCGTGACCGGGCGGGCCGACATGCGGCGCAAGGTCGGCGAAGCGATCTTTGCCGACGAGGTCGGCATCGAATATGGCGTCTATGGCGCATTCCGGCTGAGGAGCGCCTACCAGCCGGTCTTCGCGGCTCGCGGCAGGTTTCTCGCCGCCGTCGCGGTCGAGGGACTGATCGAGCCGCATCGCGCAGGCAGGCCGGTGGCGCCGCAAATCTTCTTCGAAGGTGTGCCGGCAGCGGATCGGCTGTTGGTCGAAACCATGTGCCGGGTGCTGCATTTGCGCAACTTCCGCAACATCGGCGTCGACGGGCTCGACCTGTTCTTCAATTACAATCCGCTGATCAACGATGACCCCGCACGGGCGCTGGCCGAAATCAGGCTGATGACCAGGCATCTGGCGGATTTCGGCCTGCATCCCGGCATGCTGGTCTGCGAGATCACCGAGCAGGCGGCCGGCGACAAGGTGCTTGTCAGCCTGGCGCGCGAGATGCGGCGCGACGGCGTCCGCATAGCCATCGACGATTTCGGCACCGGGCATTCGACCGAAGAAAGGGTAGCCCTGGTGCAGCCCGACATCGTCAAGATCGACGGCACCTGGTTCGCAGAATTCTGCCGCCATGCCGCCGCCGAGCGGTTTTTCCGGCCGCTGGTTTCGACGCTGCACGACCGTGGCGCCAAGGTGCTGGTCGAAGGCGTCGAGAACGCCACGCATCTGCGCGTCGCGCTGGATGGCGGCGTCGACCTGCTGCAGGGCTTTTACCTTGCCCGGCCGGCGCTGGCCGGTACGCTGTTCGACGAGGAGCCGCTGTCGATCGACAGGCTGCTTGGCAGGGATAACAACGTCATCCCCTTGTTCGGATGAATGCATCAGCGGCGCTGATGGTTACGCCAAAACAAATCACTGGATGAAGCCGCCGCTGCCGCGATAGAGGCTGGATCAAACCCTGAGACGGGTGGTTGCGAGCAAGGGGGAGCACCGATGATACTCTATGGAATGATCGACAGCGGCAATTGCTACAAGCCGCGCCTGTTGATGGCCAAGCTCGGCATCGCTTTCATCAATGTCGAGGTCAGCTCGCACACCGGCGACACGCGCAAGCCCGACTATGTCGCGAAAAACCCGAACGCCATGGTGCCGCTGCTCGAACTCGACGACGGCCGGCGGCTGGCCGAATCCAATGCCATCCTGCTCTATCTCGCCGAAGGCACGCGGTTCCTGCCGGCGGACAGATACGAACGCGCGCTGGCCTATCAGTGGCTGTTCTTCGAGCAATACAGCCATGAGCCTTATATCGCCGTGCGCAGGGCGCTGCTGACCTTCCCTGAAAGAGCCAAGGACGCAACGCCCGAGCGGCTGGCGGTGACGCTGGAGCGCGGCAACAAGGCGCTCGGCGTCATGGACAAGCACCTGGCCGGGAGCAGCTTCTTCGCTGGCAATGCGCTCAGCGTCGCCGACATCGCGCTCTATGCCTATACGCATACCGCCGAGACGGGTGGCTTCCAGCTCGACGCCTATCCGGCGGTGGCCGCCTGGCTGAAAAGGGTCGAGGCCGACCCGGGGCATGTGCCGCTGGAGTGGGTGGGTTGAGTGCAACTCGCCGACTTTGCTGAGCAACGTTGACAATTGGCGAAAGCTTCGGCGAAAGCGTCCTTCTCCCCGTCACTGTACGGGGAGAAGATGGCGGCAGCCAGATGAGGGGCGGCGCCAGCCTTTGTTGTGATGTCGTGCTTGGCCTGGCGAAGGGCAGTCCTGATGCGTCGCGCTGCCCCTCATCGCCCTGCCGGGCACTTCTCCCCGTATAGAGACGGGGAGAAGGAGCTGTATCGCCGGTTTCGCCAATTGTCGGCGTTTAAAATCCAGACAGCAAAAAGGCGGGACAAAATCCCGCCTTCCCATGCTTGGTAGCCTGATCGGGAGCGTTTTGGCCGGGCCGGCAGCAATCTGCTGCTTCGGCTTGTCGGGGTCTTCCGCTCCGGCGCGCTTCTCGCGCGACCGCCAGTACATCCGTGACTGGCCGCCCGCCCCGGTCTATCGCCCGGCGCGCGCCATTCGCAAAATCAGGCTGCCTTGCTCAGAGAGCCAGCGGACGACTTGCCAGTGCGGCGGTCCTGCTCGATCTCGAAGTTGATCTTCTGGCCTTCAACCAGGGTCGACAGTCCAGCACGCTCGACTGCGGAGATGTGAACGAAAACGTCCGCGCCGCCGCTGTCAGGCTGAATGAAGCCGAAACCCTTGGTGGAATTAAACCACTTGACCGTACCTGTTGCCATTTCGATAGTCCTTTACGTTTGCTTTAGTTTGACTGGACCGAAACCCAGCCGGTTTGTATCGAGATTTTGGAGATAGAACGTCAGCAAACGCGAAGATCGCGAGGCCCGGATCGATCGGCCGAAATATCAATGGACCGCATATAATATGCTTTCGCGCAAAAAACAAGACGGGGCGGAAAATGGCGCGGCGGCAACGCTGCCCAACGGCCGCCCCAATCGCGTGAGAGCGTCGTTGTTGCGCGCCTGACCCGGGAGGATCGCGTCGGCTTCGGGCGCGACCGGGTTTTGGGGAGAGGGGCCATGAAAATCGTTCTGCTTGCCGCTTGCCTGACGCTGGTGGCCGCCGAGGCGCAGGCGGTCTCGCGCTACGACCCGACCCGCATGAGCTGCGGCAAGGTGCAGGCGACGATCGCGCGCGAGGGTGCGGTCATCCTGCGCTATCGATCGACGCGCGTGCCGGGGCTGGCGCTCTACGACCGCTACGTGCGGAGCCAGCAATTCTGCGACATCGGCGAGGTCAGGGCGCGGGCCTCGGTGCCGAGCACCGACACGAATTCCTGCACCGTCTACAAATGCAAGCGGGTGGAGATCGACCGGCGTTTTCGCCGGCGCCTGCTTCCGGATTAGAGTGGGACGAAATGGTGCGCCGGGTGCCGGCCTCGCCTGAATATCGACGTACCTAAAACCCGAACGACACCTGCGCCGGCGGCGGCGGACCGACGCGTACGCCTTCCATGGCCAGCATCTTTTCCTTGGTAGCCGAGCCGCCGGGCGCGGAAAATCCACCGATCTTGCCGCCGGCGGCAAGGATGCGATGGCAAGGGATGACCAGCGGCACCGGGTTGGCGCCGAGTGCGGCGCCCGTCTCACGCGCCAGCCCGGCATGGCCGGCTCGTTTGGCCAGTTCGCCATAGGTGGTGGTTTCGCCGAAGGCGAGTTTTCGTGCCGCGTCATAGATCGCCAGGCGGAACTCGTCGACGCCGCTGAGATCGACCGGCACGTTGGAGAAATCGATATCCTCGCCGGCGGCATAGGCCTTGATCGACGCGATCAGCTCGGCAACCCATTGCGGCTCGGGCTTCGCTGCTTGGTCGGCGGCGGCATGGCGCAGCAGCCGGCGCTCGACCGCGTCGCGATTGCGCTGCGGCAGGCAGAGCCGGGTCAGTCCGGCATCGCTCCAGGCGATGCCCATGAAGCCGAGCACGGTTTCGAAGACCGCGTGGCCGGCGGTGGCATGAGAGGCGTCCATGGCGTGCTCCTTTCCGGAATCCTTCGAAGTACAAATCCAGAACAATATCGCATTTCGCGGCCCGGCTCGCCACCCGAAAACCACCGGCTACCGCGGATTGCCCGAGGAAAGATGCTGGTGTAAGGACTTCTTAACACCCGACGAACCGGACCCGAGCGCCGCTTGCCAGCAAAATTCCTCTTTCCCGTCCTTGCGGCGGTGTTGGCCGTGGCCGCTCTCAGCGGTTGCACCTCGACTTCGCCGGTGACCCCGGCGCCGGCCTTCACCGAAAATACGGCCAATACCGATGCCGGCTTTACGCTGGCGCTGCCCGACACGGTTTCGGTGCTGCCGGAACCGTCCGGCGTCGCCCAGACAGCGGCGCTGCCGGTCGAGCCGGCCGCCGCGTTTGCCGGGCCGACGCCACTGGCGGCAACCACCCCCGCCGTCATGACCACCAATGCCCAGCCAGCCATCGCGACGGCCGCTGTCGCCATGCCGGTCAGCCAACAGACCGCCGTCATGCCCGGCGTTCAGCCGGTTTCCTACACGGTGCCGCAGAACCCGGCCGCTCTGGCCGCGATCGATCCCACTGAAGGCCAGTCGAACGCCGGCGGCCGCAGCGAGATCGAGCGGCTGATCGAGAAATATTCCGCGCTTTACCAGGTGCCGGTCGATCTGGTGCGCAGCGTCGTCAACCGCGAGAGCACCTTCAACCCGAAAGCCTACAATCACGGCCATTGGGGGTTGATGCAGATCAAGCACGCGACGGCGCGCGGCATGGGCTATGACGGGCCGGCAAGCGGCCTGTTCGATGCCGAGACCAATTTGAAATATGCAGTGAAATATCTGCGCGGCGCCTGGCTGGTCTCAGGCGGCAACTCCAAGCGCGCCGACCGGCTCTACCAGAGCGGCTATTATTACGACGCCAAGCGCAAGGGGCTGCTCGGCGAAACCGGCCTCGGCAGCGATAGCCTGCGCCGCCGCATGCAGCCCGATGCCTGAGCCGCGCCCACCGGCGCCAAACGACCTCCGCCTGCGCAAGATACTCGACGACACGCTTCTGGCGCCGCGCTGGCCCGAAGGTTTTTTCATGCGCGGCTTCGAAGCCGCGGATGCACTCGCTTTGCATACGCTGTTGACCGCGGTGTTTGACGACGGCGCCGACGGACCGTTCGACGAATGGTGGCCGCGCATTTCGGCGGACGCGGAATTCGACCCAGCTTTGTGTTTCCTGGTCATCGACGGCAAGGGCCGGCTGGCGGGCGCGGCGCTCTGCTGGACACGGGCGTTCGTCAAGGATCTTGCCGTCCACCCCGAGGCGCGCGGCAACGGCATTGCCGAGGCACTGATGCGGCACGCGTTTGCGGTGTTTCAGGCAAGGGGCGCGGCACATGTCGACCTCAAGACCAATACTGTCGAGAACGCGGCTGCGGTCAGGCTCTATCAGCGGCTGGGGATGATCGAGGTGGATTGGGCGGGGTGAGGCGCGGTCGACAAGCCGACGAACGCCCGGAGCCATGGTGGAGGGCAGGGACCGAGCGCAGGATCCGGAAGGGAAATGTCCACCAGGCGGCAGGTCGCGTCTTGCCGGTCCGGGCGTCAAGCTGCGATGTTGCAATTCGCGCGGGAGCTTTGACGAAACCGGAGAAACATGATGCGGCTTTTGCTTTCCACCCTCGCCACCTTGATCCTCGCCGTTCCGCTCTTCGCGGGCGTGGCGCGGGCCGACGATTGCGCCAATGCGCAGGACCAGGCGACCTTGAACGAATGCGCCGGCAAATCGTTCGATGAGGCCGACAAGAACCTCAATGATGCCTACAAGCAGATAGAGGGGCGGCTGAAGGGCGATGCGGAGACCAAGAAGCTGCTGGTCGATGCGCAGCGCCACTGGGTCGCTTTCCGCGACGCCGAATGCGCTTTCCAGGGCGGCCCGCGCGAGGGCGCCGGCAGCATGTATCCGATGGTCGTCTACGATTGCCAACGGGCGCTCACCAATGATCGGGTGAAGGATTTCGAGAACTATCTCAATTGCCCGGAAGGCGAGGTCAGCTGCCCGGTGCCGGCGCAGTAGCGTCTGCCGATTGGCAATCGCATATGGGGGTCCCCCTCATCCGGCCGCTTCGCGGCCACCTTCTCCCCGCCGGGGAGAAGAGGCTGGCATCAACGCCGACGACCTCCTCTCCCCTCGGGGAGAGGTCGGATTGCCCCGAATTGCCCTTCGCAATTCGGTTGGCAATCCGGGTGAGGGGGAATTCTGCCGCCCGCCGCAAAAAATTTCGGAACAGCCCATCG
>NZ_JAMYPQ010000011.1:0-189884 GCF_040320455.1 Mesorhizobium sp. M0698
CTCGTATGCCGGCTACGACCCTGTTTTCCTGTCCATCGCCCGCTCGGCGATCGGCGGCCTGTGTGTTTTCGGCTGGTGCCGCTGGCGCGGCATTGCGCTGTTCACGCCCGACAAAACCCTCGTCGCTGGCATTCTGGCGGGTGCGCTTTTTGGTCTCGAGTTCCTGTTTCTCTACGTCGGACTCGAGCACACGACGGTTGTGCGCAATACCTTGCTGGTCAACACCATGCCGTTCTGGATGCTGGTCGGCGGCCATTTCCTGCTGGGCGAAAGCATCACGGCGCGCAAGCTCGTTGGCCTGCTGCTCGCTTTCGCCGGGCTGGTTGCGGTGTTTTCAGACAAGCTTAGCGCCAGTGGCGGCGCGACGCTGAGCGGCGATTTGCTCAGCGTCGGTGCCGGCATTCTGTGGGCAGTGACCAATATCGTCATCAAGCGGTCGAAGCTGGTGACGGCCAGCGCCGAAAAGCTGCTGCTCTATCAGCTGGCCGGGGCCGCCGTCGTCGGCATTTTGGTGATGCCTTTTGCCGGGCCGCCCGTCCGCAACTTTACCGTCTTGCCAACCTTGGCTCTGCTGTTCCAGGCCGTGTACGTTGTCGCCTTCACCTATGTGCTGTGGTTCTGGCTGCTGCGGCGCTACCCTGCATCTGGACTGTCGAGCTTCACCTTCCTGTCGCCGGTGTTTGGTGTGCTGTGCGGCGCCGTGTTCTTGAACGAGCCGCTGACCGTTCGTATCTTCCTGGCACTCGCCCTGATCGCCGCCGGACTCATCATCGTCAACCGGCCGGCCCGAAAACAAAGTCCCGGATGAGCATGCGCGATATATTGAACGACCTCGAAGCTGGAAAGCAGCTCTCCGATCCGGACCCGGTGCGTCGCGCCCAGATCCAGATGAAGACGCCGCTGCCGAAGCGCTTCTACAAGACCGTCGCGGTAGCACCGGTCGAAGACGGTTTTGCCGTCCATCTCGATGGCAAGCCCGTCCGCACGCCGGCCAAGGCGCTGCTGGCGCTGCCGACCGAAAAGGCGGCTGCTCTCGTCGCCGAGGAATTCGCCGCACAGGAGGAGACCATCGACCCGGTGACGATGCCGGTGATGCGTCTGGTCAATACGGCAATCGATGGCGTCGCCAGTGATCCCCAGGCGGTGCTGGAGGATATCCTGCGCTTTGCCTCGTCCGACCTGCTCTGCTACCGCGCCGATGCGCCCCAAGGACTCGTCGACCGGCAGAACGAGCATTGGGATCCGGTCATCAACTGGGTGCGCAGCGCGCTCGGCGCCCGGTTCCATCTTGCCGAAGGCGTGATCCATGTCGAACAGCCGCGCGAGAGTATCGCGCTGCTTGGCCAGCATCTTGCCCAACGTGCCGATCCGCTGCGCCTTGCCGCCATCCACGTCATGACGTCGCTGACCGGATCGGCGCTGCTGGCGCTGGCCGTCGACTTCGGCGAGCTCGACGGCGAGGCGGCCTGGGCTGCCGGTCATGTCGACGAGGACTGGCAGGCCGAGCAATGGGGCCATGATGCCGAGGCCGTCGCGCACCGCGCGGCCCGGAAGCGCGACATGATGGCGGCAGTTACGCTGCTCGAAGCTCTCAAAGGCTGACCGCACCGTCGTTTCTATTTCGCACTGCACATTAGACCAAAGTCATAATCCCAAAGACGGTCTGCCTCTGGACGGCGCTTTCTGTCATTTTTTGCACTGGTGGCTGCACTGAGTCTGCGTTGCGAGGAAACGCGGACGATGACGCGCAGCATCGAGGACTGACGGAATCACACGGGAGGATACACTCATGGCAATGGCATCGACCGCCGGCAAAACAAGCCGCGGCATGACGCGCGAGGAGAAGAAGGTCATCTTCGCTTCCTCGCTCGGCACCGTTTTTGAATGGTACGATTTTTATCTCTACGGCTCGCTGGCAGTATTCATTGGTTCGACTTTTTTCAGTCCAACCATTCCGGAAGCGACGCGCAATATTTTCGCGCTGCTGGCGTTTGCCGCTGGCTTCCTCGTGCGCCCGTTCGGCGCATTGCTGTTCGGCCGCATCGGCGACCTTGTCGGCCGTAAATACACTTTCCTTGTCACCATGACGATCATGGGCCTGTCGACCTTCCTGGTCGGCTTGCTGCCTGGCTATGCGACTTTGGGCATCGCCGCTCCCGTGATCCTGATCATCTTGCGCATGTTGCAGGGCCTGGCGCTCGGCGGCGAGTATGGCGGTGCCGCCACCTATGTCGCCGAGCATGCACCCGACGATCGCCGCGGCTACTACACGTCGTGGATACAGACGACGGCAACGCTCGGCCTGTTCCTGTCGCTGATCGTCATCCTGATCGTCCAGGGGTCGATGACCAAGGAAACCTACGCCGCCTGGGGCTGGCGCATTCCGTTCATCGTTTCCTTCCTCCTCCTCGGCATTTCGATCTGGATCCGGCTGTCGCTTTCTGAATCGCCGACCTTCCAGCGCATGAAGGACGAAGGCAAAGGCTCCAAGGCGCCGCTGTCAGAAGCCTTCGGTCAGTGGAAGAACGCCAAGATCGCGCTGCTGGCGCTGCTCGGCCTCACAGCCGGTCAGGCCGTAGTTTGGTACAATGGCCAGTTCTACGCGCTGTTCTTCTTGCAGAACGTGCTCAAGGTCGATCCGCAATCGGTCAACATCATGATCGCGATTGCTCTGGCTGTTGGCTCGATCTTCTTCGTCGTGTTCGGCTGGCTCTCCGACAAGATCGGCCGCAAGCCGATTATCATGGCCGGCCTTGCACTGGCGATCGTCTGCACCTTCCCGTTGTTCAAGGCGCTGACCTGGGCAGCCAACCCGGCGCTCGCCACCGCGCAGCAGAACACCCGTGCGACGGTGACCGCGGCACCGGGAGACTGCAAGTTCCAGTTCAACCCGGTGGGCACGGCGAAGTTCACCACGTCCTGCGATATCGCCACCTCGTTTCTGACCAAGAACTCGGTGCCTTATGACGTAGTGGCCACGGCAGCGCCCGGCACTGCTGCGTCGGTCAAAATCGGCAACGAGACGGTTGAGTCGTATGACGCCACCGCAGCCGGCGATCAAGCCAAGGCCAAGGACGCTGTTTTCGCCAAGGCGGTAAACACGGCGCTTCAGGACGGCGGCTATCCGCTGAAACGGGCAGCGGCGAAGGTGCCGGATCAGAAGCTCGAAGCCTTCATCGCGGCCAATCCCGAACTGAAGCTCGATGCGGCCGCGATCCGCGCCGGCGAGAAGGCCATGGTTCCGGCCGACCAGGCGATCAAGGACAAGCTGCTGACTGCCGATGAGGCTGCGGGAGCTCCCGAGGTCACCGTCTACACCGTACCAGGCGGCGGTCCCTTTGCCATGTTCGCCGACCCGGCGGCGGTCAACTGGCCGATGACGATCGGCATCCTGCTCATCCTCGTGATCTTCGTCACGATGGTCTACGGGCCGATTGCCGCGATCCTGGTCGAGATGTTCCCGACCCGCATCCGCTACACCGGCATGTCGCTGCCCTACCATATCGGCAACGGCTGGTTCGGCGGGCTGCTGCCGGCGACGGTGTTCGCGCTCAGCGCCTACAAGGGCGATATCTACTACGGACTCTGGTACCCAGTGGTGATCGCGGCGATGTCGCTGATCATCGGCATGATCTTTGTCAGGGATACGCTCGGAACGGACCTGCACACCAAACAGTAGCCGGCCTGTCCGGTTCAAAGCAAAGCCCGGCGCGAGCGATCGCGCCGGGCTTTTCCAATCTATCGACTACATGGAGGGGAAGGGCTTAGCTCTTCCGATCCTGATTCGCTTCCTCGATCGCTGCCTCATGATACCAGGCACTTCCGAAATCCGTGCGGTTGCGCAACGAAGCAAGTTCTGCCGCGAACTTAGCCTTTCCGCTTAAATTTGAGGCAGAAGCGCGCGCTGCCACCGGGAACATCAGGATTTTGGCCGACTGACGAGTGGAAGTGATTTCCATTGTCGGTTTCCTTTCTTCGACAGAACCTTGCCGATTCAACCTTTCCCCAACATAGGTTCAGCAACGGAAATAGGCAACATGATTACGAAAAGATCAGTACTTGCACATTATATGTGCAAAATGTGCTTGTGGATGATCCGAACGCAGCATGACGGCGGACCAGCGATTTTGGGCGGATACAACCTCACTTTTGCCGCATCCGTCGCCGGCGAGAATGGCACACGAATTGCATTTTAGTAATCCGGCAGGTCGGCTGCTGGATAGGCCGGCTCGCCCCGGCGCCATCCAGGGTTCGGTGATCAAGCAACGAGAGGCTAGAATGACGAAATACAAGCTCGAGTACATTTGGCTCGATGGATACACCCCGGTTCCCAATCTCCGCGGAAAGACGCAGGTCAAGGACTACGCCGAGTTTCCGACGCTCGACCAGCTTCCGCTGTGGGGCTTCGACGGTTCTTCGACCATGCAGGCCGAGGGCCACAGCTCCGACTGCGTTTTGAAGCCGGTCGCCGTTTATCCCGATCCCGCCCGCACCAATGGCGCTCTCGTCATGTGCGAGGTCATGATGCCGGACGGAGTGACGCCGCATGCGTCCAACAAGCGCGCCACCATTCTCGACGACGAGGGCGCCTGGTTCGGCTTCGAGCAGGAATATTTCTTCTACAAGGACGGCCGCCCGCTCGGCTTCCCCGAGAGTGGCTATCCGGCGCCGCAAGGCCCGTACTATACCGGCGTCGGCTACAGCAATGTCGGCTCCGTCGCCAGGCAGATCGTCGAGGAGCATCTCGATCTTTGCCTTGCCGCCGGCATCAACCATGAAGGCATCAACGCCGAAGTGGCCAAAGGCCAGTGGGAATTCCAGATCTTCGGCAAGGGCTCCAAGAAGGCCGCCGACCAGATGTGGATGGCGCGCTATTTGTTGCAGCGCCTGACCGAGAAGTACGGCATCGATATCGAATATCACTGCAAGCCGCTCGGCGACACCGATTGGAACGGCTCCGGCATGCATGCCAACTTCTCGACCGCCTATATGCGCGAAGTCGGCGGCAAGGGCTATTTCGAGGCGCTGATGGCAGCCTTCGACAAAAACCTGATGGATCACATCGCCGTCTATGGGCCGGACAACGACAAGCGTTTGACCGGCAAGCACGAGACCGCGCCCTGGAACAGGTTCAGCTACGGCATCGCCGACCGCGGCGCCTCGATCCGCGTGCCGCATTCCTTTATCAATAACGGCTACAAGGGCTATCTCGAGGATCGCCGCCCGAACTCGCAGGGTGACCCCTACCAGATCGCCTCGCAGATATTGAAGACGATCGCCTCCGTCCCTACCAGCGCCGAAGTGTCGGCCGCGGCTTGAGCATTCGTCATGGCGTGGACCTCAGGTCTGCGCCGTGACTTTCTCTCCGATCGCATCGCAATAAAAAACCCCGGCGTCTCCTCCGGGGTTTTTTTGTTGGCTGCAACGATCTGGATCAGACCGAATAGTACATATCGTATTCGACCGGATGCGGGGTCATTTCGAAGCGCATTACCTCGGCCATCTTGAGCTCGATATAGCTGTCGATCTGGTCGTCGTCGAATACGCCGCCGGCCTTCAGGAAGCCGCGGTCCTTGTCGAGGCTCTGCAAAGCCTCGCGCAGCGAGCCGCAGACGGTCGGGATTTTCTTCAATTCCTTCGGCGGCAGGTCGTAGAGATCCTTGTCCATCGGCTGTCCCGGGTGGATCTTGTTCTTGATGCCGTCAAGGCCGGCCATCAGCATGGCGGCGAAGGCGAGATAGGGGTTCGCGCCCGGATCGGGGAAGCGGACCTCGACGCGCTTGGCCTTCGGCGACGAGCCGAACGGAATGCGGCACGAGGCCGAGCGGTTGCGTGCCGAATAGGCGAGCAGCACCGGCGCTTCATAGCCCGGCACCAGGCGCTTGTAGGAATTGGTCAGCGGGTTGGTAAAGGCGTTGATCGCCTTGGCATGCTTGATGATACCACCGATGTAGAACAGGCAGCTCTCGGACAGGCCGGCATATTCGTTGCCGGCGAAGGTCGGCTTGCCTTCCTTCCAAATCGACTGGTGGACATGCATGCCCGAGCCATTGTCGCCGAACACCGGCTTCGGCATGAAAGTGGCCGTCTTGCCGTAGGCGTTGGCGACCTGGTGCACGACATATTTATAGATCAGCATCTTGTCGGCGTTGCGGACCAGCGTGTCGAACTTGATGCCGAGCTCGTGCTGGGCGGCGGCCACTTCGTGATGGTGCTTTTCAACGCGCACGCCCATCTCGGCGAGCACGGTGAGCATTTCCGAGCGCATGTCCTGCGCCGAATCGACCGGCGGCACCGGGAAATAACCGCCCTTGATGCGCGGCCGGTGACCGAGGTTGCCGGTCTCGTAGTCGGTATCGTCATTGGACGGCAGTTCGGTCGAATCCAGCCTGAAGCCGGTGTTGTAGGGGTCGGCCTTATACTTGACATCGTCGAAGACGAAGAACTCGGCTTCCGGGCCGACGAAGATCTGGTCGCCGATGCCTTCGGCCTTCATGTAGGCCTCGGCTTTCTTGGCGGTGCCGCGCGGATCGCGGTTGTAGGATTCCCCCGAGATCGGATCGAGGATGTCGCACAGGATGACCATGGTCGACTGCGCGAAGAACGGGTCCATATGCACCGTATCGGAATCCGGCATCAGCACCATGTCGGACTCGTTGATCGCCTTCCAGCCGGCGATCGAGGAACCATCGAACATGACGCCATCGGCAAACATGTCTTCCTCGACCTCGACGACATCCATCGTAACGTGCTGCAGTTTGCCCTTCGGATCGGTGAAGCGCAGATCGACGAACTTAACGTCGTTGTCCTTGATCTGCTTCATGATGTCTTTGGCTGTCGTCATGTCCCTGCTTCCCTATGTGATGACGTTTTGAACATGGCCTTTTAACGGGAAAATTCAGACGGCGTCCATGCCGGTTTCGCCGGTGCGAATGCGCACCACTTCCTCGATATTGGAGACGAAGATCTTACCGTCGCCGATGCGGCCGGTCTGGGCCGCCTTGCGGATGGCTTCGATCGCGGCTTCGACCGCATCGTCGCCGAGCACGACTTCGATTTTCACCTTCGGCAGGAAGTCGACGACATATTCGGCGCCGCGATAAAGCTCGGTATGGCCCTTCTGGCGGCCAAACCCTTTGGCCTCGGTAACGGTGATACCTTGCAGGCCGGCCTCCTGAAGCGCTTCCTTCACTTCGTCTAGCTTGAACGGCTTGATGATCGCTTCGATCTTTTTCATGTAAAAAGTGGCCTCCACTGCCAAAAAAGACGGGTCTTGTGAGCCCCGCTTGCGCCTCAATCAAGCACGAACTGTGCCAATTGATGGGGCGCCGAACGGCCTCACATGATTTGGATACCATGCCACGCGGGAATGTACATTCGCGTCATTCGCAGCGTTGGATGCGCCATGAATGCCGCGAGCCTACACACCGCCGGTCCTGCCGTCCGCACAAAAATTGGGCAGATCGGCTATTTCATGGGCAGCTGCGCGCCGTCGTCCCGAACGATGTACGCCGCCAAATTGCTTGGGGACCTTCGTTGTTTGCGTCGGATCAAAAACTGGACAATGCTTGGGGAAATGATGTGCATGTCGCCCGCATGAGCAATGAGCTTCTGTCTCCGTCCGACATGGCCGAGGCCGACCGGCTGGCGATTGCCGCTGGTCCATTCGACGGCATCGGCCTGATGCGCAATGCCGGTGCTGCGGTTGCTGCCGTAGTACTCAAGCGCTACCCGAACGCAACGCGCGTCCACGTGCTTTGCGGCCCCGGCAACAATGGCGGCGACGGCTATGTCGTGGCGCGGTTGTTGGCAGAGGCCGGGATGAAGGTCGCCGTTTGGGCCGAAGGCAAGCAGAAAGCGGGGAGCGATGCGGCGTTGGCGGCCGAAGCTTGCGACCTGCCGGTGAACCATATTGCCCATTGTTATCCAGAAGCGGGTGAAGTGGTCGTGGACGCGCTCTACGGTGCAGGTCTGTCGAAGGATATTTCCCTACATGCGTCAGCCGTCTCGGGCCGCAGCGCAGCGGAGAAAGTGCCAGTCGTCTCAATCGACCTGCCATCCGGCGTGTCGGGCGAGAGCGGATTGACCAATGCCTATTTCGACGCTGCGGTGACTGTGACCTTCGTGCGGAAAAAGCCAGGCCATCTACTGATGCCAGGACGCAGTATGTGCGGCGAAATCATTGTCGCTGATATCGGGATTCCGGATGGGATCGTCGACCAACTCAAGATCAAGACGTTCGAGAACACGCCGGACCTCTGGCTACGATGGGAGTTTCCGAGAACGTCTGCCGATACGCACAAATACAAACGCGGCCAAGTCGGCGTTTTTTCGGGCGGGCCGAATGCGACTGGTGCGGCAAGATTGTCAGCGATGGCCGCGGCCAGAAGCGGAGCAGGGGCAGTGACCGTGCTTTCGCCTAGCGATGCCATGCAGGTGAACGCCGCGCATCTGACCTCGATCATGCTGCGTGCGGTAGATACGGTGGCGGACGCAGGCGAGTTCATCAACGAAAGGCAGCATACTGCGTTCGTTCTCGGCCCCGGATTCGGAGTCGGCGAAAAAGCCCGCGACTTCGCCTTGCGGTTGCTCGAGCAGGACGAGGTCTATGATTTCAAACGCATGGGCCTGTTTGGAGGCATTGTGCTTGATGCCGATGGCCTGACTTCGTTTCGCGACGCTCCAGATGTTCTCTTTGAAGCAGCACATCGAACCTTCGCACCAAGTCTGGTGCTGACGCCGCATGAAGGCGAATTCGCCAGGCTTTTTCCCGACATTGCCAAATCGAAGAAGCAGTCAAAGCTCGCCAAGGCCCGCGCCGCCGCAGCGCGTGCCAATGCAGTCATTGTCTACAAGGGCGCCGACTCGGTGATCGCGGCGCCGGACGGCCGGGCGGCGATCAACGCCAACGGCGCGCCCTGGCTGGCAACAGCCGGGTCAGGCGATGTTCTGGCGGGCATCGTTGCCGCGCTGCTGGCGCAGGGGATGAGGGCTTTCCAGGCCGCCTGCGCCGCGGTCTGGATCCATGCCGAGGCCGGCAGGCGCTTCGGTCCAGGGTTGATCGCTGAGGATTTGCCGCTGGCTCTGGTGCCGGTGTTGCGCGAATTGGTCGAGAGCCAACCGGACCTTCTATGAGACGCCTTGCTCTCCTTCTCACCACGCTTGTCATGGCCGCTTTGACGACACTGTCGGCGAATGCCGCTGAGCAGCCGGTGACCATCGTCGATGATCCAGCGGTGCTTGCTGCTCTCGATGCCAAGGGCTTTGGCCTCGCCGGCATTTTCGGCGTCGATGGCAAGGGCGATTTGAAGACGCTTTACGACAAGGCGCCGGCCTATCACGCGATCATCGAAACGATTGCAAGCGACGTCGCAGCATTGCGGGCCGAGATGAAGGCCGGCGGTCGGCCGCTCTACGAGGTGACCGACGGCAATGTTGGCCGTGTCATGGACATGCGCTGGCTGAGGACCGATGCCGCGCGCTTTCGCCTCGTCGGCATCGTCAACCGGCTCGACCGGCGCGACTTCGCCGCGCTGCAAGGCGATACGAGTTGCGGCGAAGTGCGCTTCGTCTATCGCTTATCCTATAGTTTCAAGAAAAACGGCAAGGTTCTGGCCTCGCGCCTGCCGTTCAATTTCAGTGCCGTCTACAATGCCGCGCCGGATGCCGACGGCGGCTGTGTCGGCGTCGCCGGACGCTGGGCACCACAGCTCGACGAGAACGTCGATGCCGGCTGGCTGATCGGTGGGCCGCTGGACAGGGCGGCGCTCACCTTCAAGCAGCTTGAGCTCAATGCGCAAGTGGTGCGCTTCCCCTCCGGCCAAGAGACCGAATTCGGCGGGCAGGCTGCCTATCTCATGCGTATCTTCGGCATCGATGGCGCGGCTGCCAGCGAAAAGCCGTTGGAAAACACGCCCGATGCGGCACGCCTTGCCGAAGACGTCGCGCTGAAAGCAAGACTTGCGGACTATGTCCGCACCAGTGTCGCGGCGGTCGATCTCGGCGTCTACCAAATCCCCGATGAATTCTTGGCAAGGAAGGTCATTTCGTGGTCGACCTTCGGCAGTGCGAGGCAGGCCAACCACCTGTTCACGCCACTGTTCCAGTCCGCGGATTTCGCTGGTGTCGATTTCTCTGCGCTGAAGCTGGTGCGCACGCCGGAGGCACTGGTCGAGCGGCTGGACAACGGCGCCTGCCAGGGCTGCCATCAGGCGGGCTCGACCGCCGGCTTCCATTTCATCGGCCTGGACGACAAGACGACCTCGCCGCTCAACCGCATCGAGGTCGGCATCTCCCCGCATCTCCACGCCGACATCCCGCGCCGCGTCGCCTGGCTGCGCGCGACTGCCGACGGCAAGGAACCGAACCGCTTTCGCCCGTTATCGTTCGCGCCGCCGGCGACATGGAACGATGCCGGCGAAATCGCCTATTCGCCGGCCGAGATGGCGATGCCTTGCCTGATGCCACAGGATGCGGCCCGCTTCGGCGCGACATGGCAATGCGGTGCCGGCACCGTCTGCACGCCGTTGACCACCGCGTCCGGCGTGCGCACCAAGCTGGCGCAATGCCTGTTGCCCAAGGACAGCGAAGACATGTTTTCCGGCCACCCTTGTTTAACGGGATCCATCGCCAGCAACCCGGCACAGCCTTTCAATGACCGGTATACCATCACCGGTCAGTTCGCGGCGTTCGCGCCAGGCATTTCGCGCGTCGCCTACACCTGCCGACCGCCGAAGATCGGTGTGCCGGCGGGTATCGCCTATCGCGGCTGCGACGACCGGGATCGCAGCTTTGCCGCCTTCAAGACGGGCAAGCCGATGCCGAACGAGATTTGCGGGCTGGTTGGCGGCAAGAAATTCGACACCTGCGTGGCGACCAATAATTTCGACCAGTGCCTGGGCGGCGCCGTCAATCGCGGCAATCGTCCTGCCTGCTCGGCCGACCATTTCTGCCGCGAGGATTACATGTGCCAGTCGCTGCCGCCCGACATTCCCGGTATCGGCAAGGTGAAAGGCATCGGCTTCTGCTCGCCGACTTATTTTATCTTCCAGATGCGCATCGACAATCACGCCACGCCATGGTCGGGCGCTGTCCGCGCGACGAGGGGGGCCGGGTTCGGAGCGGCGGAAGCGGAATAGCCTGCGCCGACTGGGCATTAGCCGCTATAGTTTCAGGTGGATAGCTATCGATCGAGATAGTCGGCGATCTTCGATGTCCATTCGCCGTCGAAATGGCGGACATGTTCGGCGACGATCTCATCGCTCAGCAGGCTCGACAAGGCGGAAACCAGAACTGGTTCTATCTCTGGAGCCGAGCTAAATCCAAGAGCAGTCAAACGTTCGGACCAGGGCGGATGATCCGCGCTTTCGTTATCTGGCGCGTCCCAGGCCTTTTGCGCATATTCTTGCAGGATGGGAAGCCTCGACAGGTGACTGGCGGCCGCCAGAACTCTTTCAAGTGGTGGACGAGGCGGTACCATGGTGCCAAGCAGTTCACGTTTAAGCGGAATATACACTTGGTCATCGAAGAACGCACTGGCAGCACCGATCAGCAGCATGGCGCGCGCCGTTTCATATGCATCGCCGGACATCGCTGCATGACGATCTGCGTAAATTTCCGCCCGCCGCGAACAGCGAGCGGATAGCAATCGAGGAACCAGAACCACAGGAGTATTGGGCAAAACAGCGGCATGGCGAAGAGCAGGATGGCAAACCTGCCGAAACGCGCTCCTACATAGAGGACCAGGCGCGACATCAACCCCTCACAGCGGAATGTTGTCGTGCTTCTTCCAGGGGTTTTGCATATCCTTGTTGCGCAGCATCCTGAGCGCGCGGGCGATGCGGCGGCGGGTCGAATGCGGCATGATCACCTCGTCGACATAGCCACGCTCGGCGGCAACGAAGGGGGACAGGAAGCGATCCTCGTAAGCTTTTGTATGTGCCGCGATCTTTTCCGCGTCGCCGATGTCCTTGCGGTAGATGATCTCGACCGCGCCCCTGGCGCCCATCACCGCGATCTGCGCCGTCGGCCAGGCATAGTTCATGTCGCCGCGCAGATGCTTCGAGGCCATCACATCATAGGCGCCGCCATAGGCCTTTCTGGTGATGACGGTGATCTTTGGCACGGTCGCTTCGGCATAGGCGAACAGAAGCTTGGCGCCGTGCTTGATCAACCCACCATATTCCTGCGCGGTGCCGGGCAGGAAGCCCGGCACGTCGACGAAGGTGACGATCGGGATCGAGAAGCAGTCGCAGAATCGCACGAAACGAGCCGCCTTGCGGCTGGCATCCGAATCGAGCACGCCGGCCAGCACCATCGGCTGGTTGGCGACGAAGCCGACGGTGCGGCCCTCGATACGGCCGAAGCCGGTGACGATGTTTTTCGCAAAATTCTGCTGGATCTCGAAGAAGTCACCCTCGTCGGCAACTTTAAGGATCAACTCTTTGATGTCGTAGGGTTTGTTGGCATTGTCGGGGATCAGCCTGTCGAGCGACAGATCGTGTTCGGTGACCGACTGGTAGCATTCGATCTCGGGAATTTCCGCCGTGTTGGAAGCCGGCAGCAGATCGACCAGCCGGCGCATCTGCAGCAGCGCCTCGACGTCATTGTCGTAGGCTCCGTCGGCGATCGAGGACTTCGTCGTGTGGATAGAAGCGCCGCCGAGGCTTTCGGCGGTGACCGTCTCGTTGGTGACGGTCTTCACCACATCCGGCCCGGTGACGAACATGTAGGAGGTTTCGCGAACCATGAAGATGAAGTCAGTCATCGCCGGCGAATAGACATCGCCGCCGGCGCAGGGGCCCATGATCAGTGAAATCTGCGGGATGACGCCAGAGGCCAGTACATTGCGCTGGAAGATCTCGGCATAGCCGCCGAGGGCTGCCACGCCTTCCTGGATGCGGGCGCCGCCGGCGTCGTAGAGGCCGATGATCGGCGCGCGGTTGCGCAGCGCCATCTCCTGCACCTTGACCACCTTTTCGGCATGCGCCTCGGACAGCGAGCCGCCGAACACGGTGAAATCCTTGGCGAAAAGATAGACCGGGCGACCGTTGACGGTGCCCCAGCCGGTAACGACGCCGTCGCCGGCGATCTTGGTTTTCTCCATGCCGAAATCGGTCGAGCGGTGCTCGACATACATGTCGAACTCCTCGAACGAGCCCTCGTCGAGAAAGACGTCTATGCGTTCGCGGGCGGTCAGCTTGCCCTTCTTGTGCTGGGCGTCGATGCGGGCCTGGCCGCCGCCCATGCGGGCGATCTCGCGGCGGCGCTCGAGTTCCTTCAGCACGTCCTTCATGACCGGTCCCCGAAACAGAAAGCTGGATTGTGGTAATCATGCCTGGGGGAGAGCGCAAGCGCCGCTTCCTCATGGCTTTTGTTGCGCTGCAACATCGGACCCCTTGCATTCCGAAGCGAACTGGGCCATATGCGGCCGTATAGGCGCTTGGGCCGGGATAATCCGGCCTTCTCGACGAATGAGACTGGTTGCGTCTGTTTTCCCTCTTCCCGACAGATCGGCAAGGTGGCGAAAAAGCCCCGTGGCATGAAGCCTGCGGGCACGACAGCGCAGCCGTGTGGACGATGACGTCCGCCCGCCTTGTCGTTTCATGACAATTTTCGACGGCAGGTTGCGCCCTGCCGCCATCGATGTTTGCGGCCAGAAGCCGCATGAAAGAAGAATATTTTGACCAATGAGAACATTTTGATCGGTAAGGACACTGGGGAACTGAACGGTTTCGCCGCACTTGGAATTACCGGCGCACTGCTCAAGGCCACCAATGCCGCCGGCTTTACCGATCCGAAGCCGATCCAGGCCCAGGCGATCCCGCCGCAGCTCGAAGGCCGCGACATTTTCGGCATCGCCCAGACCGGCTCGGGCAAGACGGCGGCGTTCGCGCTGCCGATCCTGTCGAAGATCATCGCACTTGGCACCAAGCGCCGGCCGAAGACGGCCCGCGCGCTGATCCTGGCGCCGACACGTGAACTCGCGGTGCAGATCGAGGAGATGATCAAGCTGCTCGCCAAGGGCGCGCATGTATCGACCGCGCTCGTGCTGGGCGGCGTCTCGCGCTTCAGCCAGGTGAAGAAGGTTGCGCCCGGCGTCGACATCCTGATCGCAACGCCCGGTCGGCTGACCGACCTTGTGCGTGAAGGCGACCTGATGCTTGCCGACACCAAATGGTTGGTGCTCGACGAAGGCGACCGCATGCTCGACATGGGCTTCATCAACGACGTGAAGCGCATCGCCAAGGCGACGGCGCCGGACCGTCAGACGGTGCTGTTCTCGGCGACTATGCCGGCCGAGATCGCCGAACTGGCGAAAGGCCTGCTGAAGAACCCGATCCGCGTCGAAGTCGCTCCTCACAGCACCGCGGCAGCCGAGATCGTGCAGGGTGTCGTCTTTGCCCGCACCAAGCAGAAGCGCCAGGTGCTGGCCAACATGCTTGCCGATGAGGCGATGAAGTCCGTCATCATCTTCTCGCGCACCAAGCATGGCGCCGACAGGGTGACCAAGGATCTCGAGCGCGACGGCTTCAAGGCCGCCGTCATCCACGGCAACAAGTCGCAGAATGCCCGTCAGAAGGCACTCAACGATTTCCGTGAGGGTTCGGTGCGCATTCTCGTGGCGACCGACATTGCGGCACGCGGCATCGACGTGCCCGGCATCAGCCATGTGGTGAATTTCGACCTGCCGGACGAGGCGGAGAGCTATGTCCACCGCATCGGCCGCACCGGCCGCAACGGCATGGACGGCATCGCCATCACACTCTGCGACCCGTCTGAAAACAGCAAGCTGCGTCAGGTCGAGCGCATCATCCGCACCAAGCTGCCGATCGTTGCCGACCATCTCGGCAGCCCCGATCCGCAGCGCAATCCCGCCGAGAAGAACGAGCGCAGCTTCGAACCGGCCAATGATCGCAACGACCGCAATGGCCGTCGCGACGGCAGGCGGCCCGGCGGCGCAAACAATGGCTTCGGCAAGAAGCGGTTCGGCGACAAGCCGGCCTTTGCGGGCGAGCGCAAGCCGGAAGGCGCCAAGCCCTTCAAGGGCAATAACAAGCGCCGCTTCGGCGGCAAGCGGCCAGCAGCGCGGGCCGCATAATCTGACCGTGTTGCGGTCGGCCAAGCCTGGCTTGGTCACACACGATTGAAGAGGGCGACCGGAGCGATGCTTCGGTCGCCCTCTTGCTTGGGGGCCTTTGGTTCACTTTACCACCGCCTCGATCCACACGACGATCCGCTGCGCGAGGAAAGCCGTGGTCGATGGCGACAGCGCGTCGCCGGCAATGACGTGGTTGTCCGGGTCGCCGGTATCGTCGGCCGGCATCAATTCATGTGCGGCGCCCCAGCGACCCGCAAGTACGATCGCTCGCCCATCACCGATCCTACTCGACTGGCGGCTTGCGGTCGAAATTCAGCGGCCGCGCATTCCAGCGGGTGACCGTGCTGATCACCCATCGGCAGAACGGCCTCGGCAGCATCCTGAGCAGCTTCAGCGTCCAACTCAGGCGGCGTGGGAAAGTGACTTCGAAGCCGCCGTATTCGATGCCTTGCGCGATGCGGCGCGAGGCCAGATTGACCGGCATCAAGCCCGGCATCGGCAGGAAGTTCTTTTCGGTCAGCCGCGTGTCGACAAAGCCCGGATTAATCACCTGGATGCGGACGTTCATCTTGTCGAAATCGTATTTCAGCGACTCGGCCAGGATATTGACCGCCGCCTTGGTGCCGCCATAGGCGGCGGTGGTGGGCCAGCCGAAATAGGCGGTAACCGAACCGATCAGCACGACATGGCCGCGCGAGCGCACGCGCATGCGTTCGATGACTGGCAGCAGGCCGTTGATGATGCCGAAATAATTGACTTCGAAAGACCGACGGAAATTGCGCGCCACAAGATCCTCGCCCGGCGTTGCGATATAGCTTCCAGCGTTGAACACTGCCAACACGATCGGACCGAGATCTTTCTCGATCGCTGCAACCGTCTTCGCCATGCGTTTTTCGTCGGTCACGTCGCAAGGATAGGCTGCGACACGGCCCGCCATCTGCGCCGTTTCGACGATGAGCGTATCGATCGGATGGTCATCTGGCGCAGTCACCGCGACGACATAGCCCCGAGCGGCAAGATCCTTGGCCAGCGAACGGCCGATACCGCTGCTGCCGCCCGTAATCCAGGCGACGCCATGCTTCGGATTGGCCCGATAGAGTGTCATGTTGCGCCCCGCCGGCTCTTCTTAGCCTGTGCTCTACCGGTGAAGAAATCGAATGAAAAGAGTGCTTTTCGGTACATGGTTGAAATGAATACCGGTCGGGCGCTCCTGGCTGTAGGAATTGCAGTGTGCGAAATGCGACTGGACCAGGCAAATTCTTGCCTTGAAACCGAAGCTTCGGGTTTCTAGGGTTTCGCCGCACCCACAAAGGAATCTCCATGCCCCGTTCTGTGATCGACGTGATCGGCAACACGCCCCTGATCCGCCTCAACAAGGCCTCGGAAGCAACCGGCTGCGAGATCCTGGGCAAGGCCGAATTCATGAATCCCGGGCAGTCGGTAAAGGACCGCGCCGGCCTGTTTATCATCCGCGATGCGGAGCAGCGCGGGCTGCTGCGGCCCGGCGGCGTCATCGTCGAGGGGACGGCCGGAAATACCGGCATCGGATTGACACTGGTTGCCAAGGCGCTCGGCTACCGCACGGTGATCGTCATTCCCGACACCCAGAGCCAGGAGAAGAAGGATACAATCAAACTGCTCGGCGCCGAGCTGATCGAAGTGCCCGCCGTGCCTTACAAGAACCCGAACAACTACGTGAAGCTGTCGGGCCGGCTGGCCGAGCAGATGGCGAAGAGTGAGCCGAACGGCGCGATCTGGGCCAACCAGTTCGACAATGTCGCCAACCGTGACGGCCATATCCGCACCACGGCCGAAGAAATCTGGAACCAGACCGACGGCAAGGTGGATGGTTTCGTGTCGGCGGTCGGTTCCGGCGGCACTCTGGCAGGCGTCGGTTTCGGGCTGAAGGCCAAAAACAACCAGGTCAAGATCGCGCTGGCCGATCCGCTGGGGGCAGCGCTCTATTCCTTCTACACCAGCGGCGAGCTGAAATCCGAGGGCAGTTCGATCACCGAAGGCATCGGGCAGGGGCGGATCACCGCCAACCTCCAAGGCTTTACACCCGATTTTGCCTTCCAGATCCCCGACGAGGACGCGCTGCCGATCGTATTCGACCTGATCCAGGAGGAGGGGCTTTGCGTTGGCGGTTCGACGGGCATCAACATTGCCGGCGCCATTCGCCTGGCGCGCGAGCTAGGCCCCGGCCACACCATCGTGACCATGCTTTGCGACTACGGCACGCGCTACCAGTCGAAGCTGTTCAATCCTGAATTCCTGCGCGAAAAGAAGCTGCCGGTGCCGGGATGGATGGAGCAACAGAGCACGATTTCGGTACCGTTCGAAAGGGTTGCGTGATGGCGCACAAGACCGAAGCGCTGTTTCGTGACGACGCCTATCTGGGGACGGCCGACGCCACCGTCGTCGCAGTCAATGATCGCGGCGGCATCATTCTGGACCGGACGGTGTTTTACGCCACATCGGGCGGGCAGCCGGGCGACACCGGCAGCCTCGAACGCGCCGACGGCACCGGCATAGCGATTGCCGCTACGATCACCGGCGAAACCAAGGACGAGATCATCCATGTGCCGGCGCCGGAGCAGGCAGTTCCAAAGGTGGGCGAGCGCATGAGGCTCGCCATCGACTGGCCGCGGCGGCAGTTGCTGATGCGCATGCATTCTGCCTGCCACCTGCTTACCGTCGTCTGTCCGTTCCCGATCACCGGCGCCGCGGTTTCCGAGGACGACAGCCGTATCGATTTCGACATCCCGGACGCCGGCTTTACCAAGGAAGACGTGACGGCCAGACTGATGGAGCTGGTGCGAGCCGACCACCCGATCTTCACCCGGCTCATTTCCGACGAGGAACTGGCATCCAATCCGGGCTTGGTGAAATCCAAGAATGTGCGGCCCCCGGCCGGCACGGGAAGGATCCGATTGGTCTGCATCGGCGAGAACGCTTCGATCGACAGCCAGCCTTGCGGCGGCACCCATGTAAAGAGCACCAGCGAAATCGGCGAGATCCATATCGGCAAGATCGAGAAGAAGGGCCGCGAGAACCGGCGCTTCCGCATTCGCTTTGGTCCTATGCCGCCAGCCTGATATAGGACTGCGACGGGCGGGACAGGAGAGAAAAGATGGCCGACGACAGTCCTTTCACCATCGATGCCGATTGGTTACAGAAGCGGCTCGGCGAACCCCGCCTGACGATTGTCGACGCGTCCTGGTACCTGCCGGCGCAAAAGCGTGACGCGCGCGCCGAGTACGACGTAGCGCATATTCCAGGCGCCCGCTTCCTCGACCAGGATGCGGTTTCGGACCCCGACGCGGCTCTGCCGCACACGCTGCCGTCGCCGCAGCATTTCGCGCAATATGTCGGCGCGATGGGTATTTCGGCCGATGACACGATTGTTGTCTATGACGGGCCAGGGTTCTTTTCTGCACCGCGCGCCTGGTGGTTGTTTCGCGTCATGGGCGTGTTCCAGGTCTATATACTCGACGGCGGCTTCGATCGTTGGAAAGCCGCCGGACGGCCGGTGACGGCGGAGCCGACGAAGATCGCGCCTTGCGTGTTTTATGCCAACTTCGATGCCGCCCGCGTCGCCAGCCTTGCCGACATGCGCCGGATCGTCGAGACGGGGGAGAGCCAGATCGCCGACGCGCGCTCGCCTGGCCGTTTTGCCGGCACCGAGCCGGAGCCGCGCCCCGGCATCCGCTCCGGCCATATGCCGGGCGCGCACAACGTGCCGTTTTCGGCGCTTTCGGAAAACGGCGAATTGTTGCCGAAGGACAGGCTGGGCAAAGTGATCGAAGGAGCCGGCATCGACCTGTCGAAGCCGGTCGTCACCTCCTGCGGGTCGGGCGTCACCGCGGCAGCCGTCACGCTAGCTTTGGAGACGCTTGGCCATGCCGACAACAGGCTTTATGACGGTTCATGGACCGAATGGGGCGGGCTTTCCGACACGCCTGTCGTGACGGGCAAGGACTGACGGTGATGGAAGACGGATCGCTGGAAGACATCGATGTCACCGTGACGTTTCTCGAAATGCATGTGCCGCCTGCCTATTCGCCGCCGCTGCCGTACAACCGCCAGATCGCGCTGCTCAAGACCAAAGACATTCCCCTGCATTTCTACCGCTATTTGATGGATCGGGTCGGCCGCAAATGGCACTGGGTCAATGTGTTGAGGCTGAGCGACGAGGAGCTTGCGGCGGGCATCCACCGCGAGGACCGCGACATCAGGGTGCTTTATCTGGATGGTGCGCCGGCGGGCTTCTTCGACCTCAAGCCGCATTTGCCGGAGGAAGTGGAACTCGCTTATTTCGGAATGATGGAGCACGCGACCGGGCAAGGCATCGGCCGCTGGTTCCTCGGTGCGGCAATCGCCGCGGCATGGTCGCACGGGCCAAGGCGGATAACCGTGCAGACCTGCACCCTCGATCACCCAGCAGCACTGCCGCTCTATCAAAAACTCGGCTTTACGCCAGTGGCGCAAAAAAAGGAGGTCGTACATCCGATGTCTTTTGCCGAGCGCGCGGCCAGCGTCATGCGGCCCTGATTTTCAGGCCCGTTCATCCGAGCTTCAGCTTGTCTTTGCAACGTCCCAGAGTCTCTGGATCAACACTCAAAGGTGAGCCCGACTTGAATGAGCTTGGCTCTTTCCATATCGCTATCGTCTAAAAACCGATGGGTGATGGAGGATCGCACGATGGCAATACGCGTGGTAATGGCCGGCGCGACCGGCTGGGTCGGCAAAGCGCTGGTTCCGGCGATCGGGGCGCAAGGCGACATGGCGCTGGCCGGGGCTGTATCACGCAGCGGCGCGGGGCAGGATTCCGGTCTGCTGGTTGGTATGCCGGCTAATGGTATTGCCGTTTCGGCCTCGCTGGCCGAGGCGCTGGAGGCGCCGTCGGACGTGCTGGTCGACTTCACCAAGCCGCATGTCGTGAAAGACCATGTGCTGCTCGCCATCGACAACGGGCGGCACACGGTGATCGGCACGTCGGGACTGGGAGCTGCCGACTATGCCGAGATCGACGCCGCGGCGCGCGCCAATGGCGTCGGCGTTGTTGCCGCTGGCAACTTTTCCATCACCGCCACGCTGATGAAGCGGTTTGCACTTATGGCGGCAAAATACGTGCCGGACGTCGAGGTCATCGATTATGCTAGTGCAAAGAAGCCCGACGCGCCCTCCGGAACCGCACGAGAGCTTGCTGAAGCGCTGGCCGACATCCGCAAGGCCTCAACGGCAAAGCCGGTCTCCGAGGTCTCCGGCGTGCCGGCCACACGCGGTGGTGCGGTCGGCGCAGGCGAGGGGGTGCAAGTGCACGCGCTTCGCCTGCCGTCCTACATCCTGTCCTGCGAGGCGCTGTTCGGTCTGCCAGACGAGCGGCTGACCATACGCCACGACGCCGGCTCGTCCGCGGCGCCTTACGTGGCGGGCACGCTGCTCGCCATCAGACGGGTACAGCAGATCAAAGGTCTGGTTCGTGGTCTCGAGGCGCTGATGGATTGATCCATTTCGGCAGGAATCGGGTGGGAAGCTCTGCCTTGCGAGCATAATTTCCGGTCGACGACACCGGAGATTTTGCCATGACGCTAAAATTCAAAGCCTTGCCAACCAATGCTGTCCGGGCACTTCAGCGCGGCGGGCCGGATGCTTATGGCTTGAAGCCAGAGCGGCAACTTTCGGATGGCGACGGCGTGCCTTGCCGTCATTGCTTGAAAAATATTGCTGTGGGAGAAGCCTATCTTGTTTTGGCCTATCGGCCTTTTCCGGAGCTGCAGCCTTATGCCGAAACGGGGCCGATCTTTCTGCATGCGAAAGAATGCGAACGCGCCGCCGAGGGGAAAATGCTTCCCGAAATGCTCGAAAGCAGCGATTACATTGTGCGCGGTTATGGCAAGGACGACCGCATCGTTTACGGCAGCGGCGGCGTCATTCCGACCGACGCAATTGCCGCACGGGCAGAGACGTTGTTCGAACGCGACGACATCGCTTACGTCCACATCCGCTCGGCGCGCAACAATTGCTATCAGTGCCGGATCGACCGCGCGTAACCGGACAGGCTGCACCGGCTTGGGGCTGTCGTACTCCCGTCGCATACAAGCGGTAGAAACACACTGTCGATCGATTTGCCGACCGCGGATGAACCGGCGGGAATTTTCGACAACCGAGGAAGCGGGGCTTTGGCTCCGCTTTTTTGTTGTCCGGTTATTCCGCGCGCCCGACACTTTTCAGTTTTTCGACATAAGAAAAAACCCGTCGGACGAATCCGACGGGCACTGGAGAGGCAGATTCGGACAGCTCAGGCGGCGAGAACGGCCTTCGGCTCGACCAGGTCGTAACCGAGCGCTTCGGCCACTGCGCGATTCGTGATCTTGCCCTTGTGGACGTTCAGCCCGTTGCGCAGATGGTGGTCGTCTACCAGCGCCTTGAGGCCCTTGTCGGCGAGCTGCAGGCCATAATGCAGCGTCGCATTATTGAGCGCGTGGGCCGAGGTGACCGGCACCGCACCCGGCATGTTGGCGACGCAATAGTGGATGACGCCATCGACCTCATAGGTCGGCTCGGCATGGGTGGTGGCGTGCGAGGTCTCGAAGCAGCCGCCCTGGTCGATGGCGACGTCGACCAGCACGGCGCCTTTCTTCATGCCCGACAGCATTTCGCGCGTCACCAGCTTGGGCGCTGCTGCCCCCGGGATCAGCACGGCGCCGACGACGATGTCAGCCGAAAAACATTCTTCCTCCAGCGCCTCGACGGTCGAGTAGCGGGTGTGGACGCGGCCGCCAAAGATGTCGTCGAGCTGACGCAGGCGCGGGATCGAGCGGTCAATGATGGTGACGTCGGCGCCAAGGCCGGCGGCCATCCGTGCAGCATGCAGGCCGACGACGCCGCCGCCGAGCACAGTGACCTTGCCGGGGAGCACGCCGGGCACGCCGCCAAGTAGCACGCCGCGGCCACCATTGGCCTTTTGCAGCGCCGTTGCGCCCGCCTGGATCGACAGGCGGCCGGCGACTTCCGACATCGGTGCTAGCAGCGGCAGACCGCCGCGCTCGTCGGTGACCGTCTCGTAGGCTATCGCGGTCACGCCGGAGGCCAGCAGGCCCTTGGTCTGCTCCGGATCCGGGGCAAGATGCAGATAGGTATAGAGGATCTGGCCGTCGCGGAGCTGAACCCATTCGTTGGGCTGCGGCTCCTTGACCTTCACGATCATGTCAGACTTGGCAAAAACGTCGGCGGCCGTTTTGGCAATCGTGGCGCCGGCGGCGCGATACGCGTTGTCATCGGCGCCGATGCCGGCGCCGGCGCCGGTCTCGATCAGCACTTCATGGCCATGCGCGACATATTCACGGACCGAACCCGGTGTCAGGCCGACGCGGTATTCATGGTTCTTGATTTCCCGGGGGCAACCGACGCGCATCTTTTTCTCCTGATCCGGCCCTTTGGGGCTCGTTCCCTGTCTAGAGATAGTGAACCACGAATCGTTCGGTAAGTGTTTGCGAATGCGCTTGCCAGAGAGGCCACTGTTCGATAATCGTTGCGCAAAACATTAGAATTATCGCAGGAACCCGCAAAAATGCCGCTCGACAGGATTGATATCGCCATTCTCGAGACGCTGCAGAAAGACGGGCGGATACCCAACGCAGCGCTCGCCGAGAAGGTTGGCCTGTCGCAGTCGGCCTGTTCGCGGCGGCTGGACAATCTGGAGAAATCCGGAACCATCCGCGGCTATCACGCACGGCTGTCCAACGCTGCACTTGGGCACCAGATGACGGCGATCGTACATATATCGCTGTCCGGGCAATTCGAGAAGACGTTGTCGGATTTCGAGGCAGCGATAAAGCGCTGCCCGAACGTCCTGTCCTGCCATTTGATGTCGGGCGAATATGACTACATCCTGCGCATCGCGGCAAAGGATCTCGTCGACTACGAACGCATCCACAAGGAGTGGCTGTCGGCAATGCCGCATGTGACGAAGATCAATTCGTCTTTTGCCTTGCGCGAAATCGTCGATCGCACGGCCGTGGGAATGAAGCCTGAACTCGCCTAGGCCCCGAACTCGCCTAGGTGTTGACTGCCTCGGTCACCACACGGTCCATCCGAATGTCGTGCGGCTGCGGGTAGATGGTGACGATGCGCTGCAGTTCGTAGCCGACGCCGATGACCAGCGGTTTGAAGGGCATCGCGGCAAGCGTGCGATCGAAGAAGCCGCCGCCATAACCCAGGCGAAACTGCCCGGGATCGATGCCGACGATCGGCGAAATGACGATGTCGGGCAACACCGGATCACCCTCGGCCGGTATCGGGATATTCCAGACGCCCTTCTCCAGCCGGTCTCCGTGGGTATAGGCGCGAAAGACAAGCGGCCGGTCTTTCTCGACGACGACGGGCAACGCCGTGCGCCCGCCCCGCGCGTTAACGGTTTCCATCCACGGGCGCAGGTCCGGCTCGCCGCGAAACGGCCAGTAGAGGCTGACCATGCGGCCGGCGATGTCGCCGATCACCGCGTCGAGCCCTTCGGCAATGCGCTGCGACATAGCTGCGCGCGTGTCGGCCGAAACGGCAAGGCGGGATACGATCAACCGCTCGCGCTCGGCCTTGCGCCAGCGCCTTACGTCGGTCCAGTCGGATAGCGGCGCTTGGAACTCCGGATCAAGCTCGTGCATAAAACAAGGCGGCGAGGCGTACTGCGCTGAGTCTTCATCTTCATTCCTAGCCATGCTTCACCTGCAATATACTGTTCCGACCAAGTCGTATCCGGGACGTAAGCTATATCCGGGAATGAGTCTGCAGCATGCGTATTCACGACATCAAGAGACGAGTCCCAGGCAGTTGCAGCGCAGGCATTGCTGCACTGCACAAGGATACTTACATCAGCCTTGGCGAGAGGGATGAGTGAGATGAACATAGCCAACCATCACGTCGTCGTCGTAGGCGCCGGTTTCGGCGGCCTCGAATTCACCCGCGCACTTGCCGGCGCGCCGGTGCGCATCACCATGATCGATAGGCGCAATCATCACCTCTTTCAGCCGCTGCTCTACCAGGTGGCGACGACGGCCCTGGCCACCTCCGAAGTGGCTTGGCCGATCCGCCATCTCCTGCGCAGGCGCAAGGACGTGACGACGCTGCTTGCCACTGTGACTGGCATCGACCGCACCGGCAAGCGGGTGCTGCTGCAGGACGGCGGCACGGTCGCTTACGACACGCTGGTGCTGGCCACCGGCGCGCGGCACGCCTATTTCGGCCATGACGAATGGGAGCCATTCGCCCCGGGCCTGAAGACGCTGGAGGACGCCACGACCATTCGACGGCGTATTCTTTTGGCTTTCGAGCAGGCCGAGCGGGAAACCGATCCCGCCCAGCGCCAGGCATTGCTGACGCTGGCGATCGTCGGCGGCGGGCCGACCGGCGTGGAATTGGCCGGCACCATTGCCGAACTGGCGCACGACACGCTGCGCGGCGAGTTCCGCAACATCGACACGCGGCAGACGCGTGTGGTGCTGATTGAGGCCGGCGACCGCGTTCTTGCCAATTTCGCGCCGGAACTCTCTGATTATGCAATGAAGGCGCTCGAACGGCTCGGCGTGACCGTCGAACTCGGCCGCGCGGTTACGCGCTGCGATGCTGAGGGTGTCGTCTTCGGCGACAGGCATTTGCCGGCCAGGACAATTCTGTGGGCGGCGGGCGTAGCCGCTTCGCCAGCCGCCGAATGGCTCGGCGCGGCAGCGGACCGCGCGGGCAGAGTGCTTGTCGAGCCCGACCTCACTGTACCGGGAAACCCGGAGATTTTCGTCATCGGTGACGCAGCGCACGTCCTGCGGCCGGATGGCCGGCTGGTGCCGGGCGTCGCGCCCGCCGCCAAGCAGCAGGGACGGCACGTCGCCACGGCGATCAAGGCAAGGCTTGCCGGTGACGCGACACCGCGTCCTTTCAGCTACAGGCATGACGGCGATTTGGCGACGATAGGCAAGCGCGCCGCCGCGATCGATTTCGGCTGGATCAAGCTCACCGGCCGGCTTGCCTGGTGGCTATGGGGCTTTGCGCATATTTACTTCCTGATCGGCCTTCGTAACCGGCTTGCGGTTTCCCTGAGTTGGCTATGGATATACTTCACCGGTCAGCGCAGCGCGCGGCTGATCACGCAGGGCGACGACGATAAGGGCTGATTGTTCGCTGCCGGACATTCATCGGCGCGTCACCTCCTCTTGATGGAATCGGCTTCTGGACTCGGCTGGATTTCGGCGCGAAGCTTTGCTTCGGGCAGGACTTGTCACGTCGTGGAAGAAAGAGAAAACGAATGTCCCAATTGCGCCACCTCGTCTCACGCCGCGATTTCCTCGCCGGCGTTGCCGCCAGCGGAGCGCTGATCATGCTGCACCCGTTCTCCGCCCGGGCTCAAGCCAATCAGGCGCATCTGAGGATTATGGAGACGACCGACATCCACGTGAATGTGCTGCCTTACGACTACTACGCCGACAAAGCTAACGACACGATGGGGCTGTCGCGAACGGCATCGTTGATTGAAGCTGTGCGCAAGGAAGCCACCAACGCGATGCTGATCGACAATGGCGACCTTCTGCAGGGCAATCCGATGGGCGACTATATTGCCTACGAGAGGGGGATGAAGGACGGCGACCTGCATCCGGTCATGAAGGGCATGAACGTGCTCGGCTATGAATGTTCGACGCTCGGCAACCACGAATTCAACTATGGCCTGTCGTTCATGGACAAGGTGCTGGCCGGCGCCAATTTTCCGTTCGTCTGCGCCAACCTGATCCGCGGCACCGAACTCGCCGCGAACCCGCGCGACGACAAGCTCTATCTCAAGCCCTATGTCATCCTCGACAAGAAGATCAGGGACGGGTCGGGGGCCGAGCAGCCGATCAGGATCGGCATCATCGGCTTCGTGCCGCCGCAGATCATGGTCTGGGACCTGAAAAATCTCGAGGGCAGTGTCAAGACGCGCGACATCGTCGAGGCGGCCAAGGCGTGGGTGCCGCAAATGAAGGAAGAAGGCGCCGACATCGTCATTGCGCTCTCCCATTCCGGCATCTATGTGAAGCAAAGCGACATGATGGAGAATGCCTCCTTCTTCGTTGCCGGTGTCGAAGGTATCGATGCGGTGTTCACCGGCCACCAGCATCTGGTCTTCCCCGGCAAGAAGGACTTTCAGTCGCTGGACGCCGTCGATACGGCGAAAGGCACGTTGCAAGGCAAGCCCGCCGTCATGGCCGGCTTCTGGGGCTCGCACATGGGGCTGATCGATCTGTTGCTGGAGCGCGACGGATCGACGTGGAAAATCGTTTCGACGACCTCTGAGGCCAGGCCGATCTTTGAGCGGGTCGACAAGACGAACAAGCCGACCGTCGCGGACGACCACCGCATCGTCGACGCGCTCAAACAGGACCACGAGGCGACGCTTGCCTATGTGCGCCGGCCGGTCGGCAAAACCTCGGCGCCGCTCTATTCCTATTTTGCGCTGGTCGCCGACGATCCATCGGTGCAGATCGTCAGCCAGGCGCAGACCTGGTACTTGAAGGACATCCTGAAGAACACAGAGTGGAAGGATATGCCGCTGTTGTCGGCGGCGGCACCGTTCAAGGCGGGCGGGCGCAACGGCGCCGACTATTACACCGACGTGCCGGTGGGCGATATCGCCATCAAGAACGTCGCCGACCTCTACCTCTATCCAAACACGGTGCGCGCCGTCGAAATCACCGGGGCAGAGGTGAAGGAATGGCTGGAAATGTCGGCCGGCATCTTCAACCGGATCGAACCGGGCAAAGCAAACCAGGCGCTCATCAACACCGACTTCCCGTCTTATAATTTCGACGTGATCGACGGCGTCACCTACCGGATCGACCTGTCGCAGCCACCGAAATATGATTCGAAGGGCGGGCTGGTGAATGCTGGCTCGACCCGCATCATTGACTTGATGTTCGACGGCAAACCAATTGGTCCCAAGCGGAAATTCGTCGTCGCCACCAACAACTACCGAGCCGGCGGCGGCGGCAATTTCCCGGAGATCAATGCCTCGAAGATCATCTACGAAGCGCCCGACACCAACCGCGACGTGATCGTGCGCTATATCGTCAGCGAAGGCACCATCAACCCGTCGGCGGATGCCAACTGGTCGTTTGCGCCACTACCGGGAACCAGCGTCGTGTTCGAGACCGGCGCCAAGGCGAGAGAGTTTATTGCGCAGGTGAAGTCGCTGACGATCGAGCCGGCGGGCGAGGGCGAAGCGGGGTTTTCCAAGTACCGCATCACGCTTTGAGGCAAGGATTTGAGCGTCGGCTCGAAACTGTCTCAGCGTTAAGATACTGTCCCGATACGGCCAATCCGTTTGAGACAGGGGGCCTCTTCAAGCAGGTGGTGCGAAACGCCGCTTGACGGCGGCATGACCAGATCCAGCGCGTCCGTCGAAATCCCACCGGAATAATCGTGTGGCAGTTGGTCGATCGAGGCGGGAAGCGGTCGTCGAAGCCGAGCGGGGTTATCTTTCCAAGGCGCCCTGCAGCGGTAGAGCCATTCTGGCCAGCAAGCATCGCAGCCGACAGACCAAAGGCCGTTAAAATTCGGGGAGGGTCCCAGCAGGGCCGGAATCACTATGGTTGCAAGCATCCATATGCGCTAGTTTTAGCCATGCGTTATGTCATCATCATCACGACCGTCACCTTTTTCCTGATCTGGGACGGCATTTACAACCAAGGCCGCTACCTCGACAGGACCATCAGGGAGGTGACCCGCGTCGTGCACTATGTAACCAGCATGGTGTAGTTTCTCTTTTTCGCCACGGTTCGCCGACGCGACATCCTGCCGATTGACGGCACGCTCCCGCTGACACAAAAGAACGCCGGTCCAACGGTCCAGGAGGCTGGGTTGATCCGGCATATCGTTTTCTTCAGCGCACGGCGTAAAGTGGACGTCGAGGCAGTGCGCACGGGCCTCCTGGCGCTTGGCAAGATACCTCATTCGCGTCATTTCGAGGTAACGCTCAACACCAAGGTCGACCCGCTCTCGGATGAGATCGATGTGGTCGTCTACGCCGAGTTCGAGGACGAAGCGGCGCTCGCCGCCTACAAGGCGCATCCGCTCTATGCAGAGACCACCAGCCGGGTCAAACCTCTGCGCGAATTGCGTTATTCGGCCGATATCGTGGCAAGTTGACGAGCCGCCGTCCCCTACGCGCTGATGTGGTCTTTCCGCTGAGGCGTCGGCCAAGCCCTTGAACCATTTTCAGGAATGAGGCACATCGCGCGGGACATGACAGAGAACACCCCCGCAAGCCCTCATCCGCTCGATCACCTGGTGCTGCCGACCGCGAGCCTCGATGTTGCGCGGGCGCGCTTGACCTTGCTCGGCTTTACCGTTGCGCCGACAGGTATCCACCCTTTCGGAACCGAAAACTGCTGTGTCTTCCTCACCGACGGCACCTATCTCGAACCGCTCGCGGTCGCTGACCGGCAGGCCGCGGCAACGGCGATCGCGAACCGCAATGTCTTTGTCGTGCGTGATCGCACGTATCGCGAAGAAAACGGCGATGAAGGATTTTCTGCCGTGGCGCTGGGCACCGAAAGCGCCGCCGCGGACCACGCGCGCTACATGGAAGCCGGTCTGTCGGCGGGAGACGCGCTAAGCTTTTCGCGCGCCTTCACCGATGCGACGGGAAAGAGCGACACCGCATCGTTCAAACTGGCCTTCGCGGCTACAGGCAAGGCAACGGACGCTTTTCTCTTCGCCTGCGAGCGGATCAATGCGCCGAACGTCGACCGCACTGCGTTGCAGGCCCACGCTAATGGCGCAACCGGCATTGTCGAAATCGTGGCAGCCAGTGGCGAACCCTTCGAACAACGCAATGTGATTTCGATCGCGGCTGGGATCAAGGCGCAGGGCGGCGGCACTGTCTATGAGCTGCCGAATGCCGTCGTGACCGTTCTGGATCCTGCAGCCTATTCGGCACGCTTCGGCATTCCTGCCGGCGCGCCATCTGAACTCCGCTTTGCTGGGATCGTCTTTTCGGTTAGGCACGGCGACACCGTCGCAAAGCTGCTTGCAGCCAATTCCGTCGAACACGACATACGCGGCGGTGATATCATCGTGCCGCCGGCGCCAGGGCAGGGCGCAGCCTTCATTTTCCGGGAGATCGCATGAACAAGCTCAATCCTCTGATGCCAAATTCTTCCGTTGCGATCGGCAAGGTCATTTTCGGCAACAGCGCGCCCCTATCGCTGATCGCCGGTCCATGCCAGCTGGAATCGCGGCAGCACGCTTTCGACATGGCCGGTGCACTGAAGGAATTGACGGAACGGCTCGGAATCGGGCTCGTCTACAAGACCAGCTACGACAAGGCCAATCGCACCTCGCTCGGCGGCACGCGCGGTGCCGGACTTGAAGCGGCAATGCCGATCTTCGACGATTTGCGCAACAATTTTTCGCTGCCGATCCTGACCGACGTCCACACTGAGGAACAATGCGCGATCGTCGCGCCGCATGTCGACATTCTGCAGATTCCTGCCTTCCTCAGCCGCCAGACCGATTTGCTGATCGCTGCGGCAAGAACCGGCAAGGTGGTGAATGTGAAGAAGGGGCAATTCCTCGCGCCGTGGGACATGAAGAACGTCGTCGCCAAAATCATCGGCTCCGGCAACGCCAATGTCTTGGTCACCGAGCGCGGCGCATCCTTTGGTTACAACACCCTGGTGTCCGACATGCGGGCGCTGCCGATCATGGCCGAGATCGGCGCGCCGGTGATTTTCGATGCCACCCATTCCGTGCAGCAGCCGGGTGGGCAGGGCGGTTCGTCCGGAGGCGACCGGCGCTTTGTCGAGACGCTGGCGCGCGCGGCCGTCGCGGTTGGCGTCGCCGGCGTCTTCATCGAGACGCACCAGGACCCCGACAACGCGCCTTCCGACGGTCCCAACATGGTGCCGCTAAAGGATCTTCCCGCATTGCTTGAACGGCTGATGGCGTTCGATCGCATTGCCAAAAGCGTGGGTTGAACCAGCAGTTGCGCCACAGCAGCGCGGCCAAGAAAACTTTGAAGAATTTCGAACCCGCCTGGAACCTTAGCCCGCGGCCCTCATTGTCAAAATCTAATGTCAACGACGACGAGGAGCACACCATGACGACCCAGACGGGACACACCGAAGCCATCGCCGCTTCGCGGGTTATCGGCACATCGGTCTACAATACGGAAGGCACTCATATCGGCGACATCGAGGATGTCATGCTCGACAAACTGTCGAACGGAATCATGTTTGCCGTGATCGGTTTTGGCGGATTTCTCGGCATCGGCGAGAAATACCACGCCATTCCGTGGGCGAGCCTTGACTATGATGAGAACAAGGGCGGCTATGTCGTGCCGTTCACCAAAGACCAGCTGATGGCCGCTCCTTCCTATTCGATCAACGAGCTGACCGGCGCCGACGGCGAGGCCGCGCGTGACGCCTCATACAACTACTACAAGGTCGAGCCTTACTGGCACTGACCTTACTGGCACTGACTAAGTCTCCTGGAATCAAAAAGGCCCCCGGGAAATCGGGGGCCTTCGATGTGGCGGGATGCTACTGCGCAATCTGCAGGGCCGGCAAAGGCGACGATCCCTGCGGGGGTTGCTGATTGTCGCACGACGTCAGGAACGCAGCCGCGATCAGGAACAAACTCACAATACCGCTCAACTGGGACATGGCGAAACTCCTCCTGTTTCGCCCCGCGCGACAACAGCCATAAACCAGAAACCGGCATGCCGCGTATGACAAATGATGACAGCGCTTCGTGCTTCGTGAATCCGTAGCGCACGGGCAATATTTGCAAGTGCCCCGATTGCGTTTTGCGGCGCTTTGGCTAAGAGGTGCGCGACGCTTCAATCGATCAATCGGGGACATCGCAATGACGGCCATCATCGACATTGTCGGGCGTGAAATCCTGGACAGCCGCGGAAATCCGACCGTCGAGGTCGACGTCGTGCTTGAAGACGGCTCGATGGGTCGCGCCGCGGTGCCGTCCGGTGCCTCTACCGGCGCGCATGAGGCGGTCGAACTGCGCGATGGCGGCCCCCGCTATCTCGGCAAAGGCGTGCTCACGGCGGTCGAGGCGGTGAACGGCGAGCTGTTCGAGGCGATCGGCGGCATGGAGGCAGAGAATCAGATCCATATCGACCAGACCATGATCGAGCTCGATGGTACGCCCAACAAGAGCCGGCTCGGCGCCAATGCCATCCTCGGCGTGTCGCTGGCTGTGGCCAAGGCCGCGGCCGAAGCGGCCGACCTGCCGCTCTATCGTTATGTCGGCGGCACCAAGGCCCATGTGCTGCCGGTGCCTATGATGAACATCATCAATGGCGGCGCGCATGCCGACAACCCGATCGATTTCCAGGAATTCATGATCCTGCCGATCGGCGCGCCGACGCTGCGCGACGGCGTGCGCTGGGGCTCGGAGATCTTTCATACGCTGCGAAAGAAGCTGAAGGACGCCGGCCATAACACCAATGTCGGCGACGAGGGCGGCTTTGCCCCCAACCTGAAGAGCGCGCCGGCCGCGCTCGACTTCATCATGGAATCGATCGAGCAGGCTGGCTTCAAGCCCGGCGAGGAGGTTACGCTAGGCCTCGACTGCGCGGCGACCGAATTCTTCAAGGATGGCAACTACGTCTATGAAGGCGAGAGGAAAACCCGCGACCCGAAGGCGCAGGCCAAATATCTAGCCAAACTCGCTGCCGACTACCCGATCATCACCATTGAGGACGGCCTGGCCGAGGATGACTGGGACGGTTGGAAAATACTGACGGATCTCATCGGCAAGCAAACGCAGCTGGTTGGCGACGATCTGTTCGTCACCAACACGGCGCGGCTGCGCGACGGCATCCGCATGGGTGTCGCCAATTCGATCCTGGTCAAGGTCAACCAGATCGGCTCGCTTACCGAAACGCTCGACGCCGTCGAGACCGCCCACAAGGCCGGCTATACCGCGGTGATGTCGCACCGCTCGGGCGAGACCGAGGATTCGACCATCGCCGACCTCGCCGTTGCCACCAATTGCGGGCAGATCAAGACGGGCTCGCTGTCGCGCTCGGATCGCATGGCCAAGTACAACCAGCTCATCCGCATTGAGGAGGAGCTCGGCAAGCAGGCGCGATATGCCGGCAAGTCGATCGTGAAAAGCTGATTTCGAGAGAAAATCCGTGACGAGGGCGGGGACATTCCCGCCCTTTTTTGCTTCCAGGCTCTGAATCCAACAGGCTGTAACCGTCCATTAAGCACAATCGGGCGACAAAGGCGGCGTAGAGGATTCGGACCATGTGGACACGCCAGCACAAGCAAAGAAACACCGGCCGGCTGATCATCCCCTCGCTCTGCGTGGTGTTCCTGACTTATTTCGGTTTCCATGCCTATCATGGCGAGTTCGGCATCTATTCCAAGTATCAGCTCGAAGCTGAGACTGCCGAATTGCAGGGCAGGCTCGATGCCGTCAGGGCGCGCCGGATCGATCTCGAGCGCCGCGTTCAGCTGATGCATGAGGGCACGCTGGAGAAGGACATGCTGGACGAGCAGGCGCGCAAGGCGCTTAATCTGTCCCACGCCGACGAGATCACCATCATGCTGCCGGTCGCAAGATAACCTGATCTCAGTTAATCAGCGATATTTGCAATGATTTTAATTGCTTAGATGCATGACAGCCATGCGTTTTCGGCATGGCGAAAGCCTTCCCTGCATGTTAGCCTGCCTCAAATCGGTGGGAGAACTGATCTCCCTCGCTGTCCGCCAAGAGACGCCAACAGGGAGTGATGCATGGCCACCGCCACCAGAAAAGCGCCTGCCAAATCCAAATCAGACGGCAAGATGCCGGGCCTTTCCACCCCGAAGCCTGTTGAATTCACCAAAGACCAGGAGCTTGCCGCCTACCGGCACATGCTGCTCATCCGCCGCTTCGAGGAAAAGGCCGGCCAGCTTTACGGCATGGGCTTCATCGGCGGTTTCTGCCACCTCTACATCGGCCAGGAAGCGGTCGTTACCGGCATGAAGATGGCGCTGATCGACGGCGACCAGATGATCACCGCCTATCGCGACCATGGTCATATGCTGGCCATGGAGTTGTCACCGCGCGGCGTCATGGCCGAACTGACCGGGCGCCGTAGCGGCCTGTCGAGAGGCAAGGGCGGCTCCATGCACATGTTCTCCAAGGAGAAGCATTTTTACGGCGGCCACGGCATCGTCGGCGCGCAAGTGTCGCTCGGCACCGGCATTGCCTTCGCCAACCGCTATCGCGGCAACAACAATGTGACGCTGACCTATTTCGGCGATGGCGCGGCGAACCAGGGCCAGGTCTACGAAAGCTTCAACATGGCCTCGCTGTGGAAGCTTCCGGTGATCTACATCATCGAGAACAACCGCTACGCCATGGGCACCTCGGTCTCGCGCTCGTCGGCCGAGACGGATTTCTCGCACCGCGGCGCGTCCTTCAAGATTCCAGGCATCCAGGTCGACGGCATGGATGTGCGCGCTGTAAAGGCAGCCGGCGACCTGGCCGCCGAATGGTGCCGCGCCGGCAACGGGCCGCTCATTCTCGAAATGCAGACCTATCGTTACCGCGGCCATTCGATGTCGGATCCGGCAAAATACCGCTCCAAGGAAGAAGTGCAGAAAATGCGCTCCGAACGTGACCCGATCGAGCAGGTTAAAGCGCGGCTGCTCGACAAGAAATGGGCAAGCGAGGACGAGCTCAAGGCCATCGACAAGGAAGTCCGCGACGTTGTCGCCGACGCCGCAGAATTTGCCCAGAACGACGCGGAGCCGGATCCGTCCGAGCTCTGGACCGACATCGTACTTTAACGAGAGGGCAAGGACATGCCGATCGAAATTCTCATGCCCGCCCTCTCGCCGACCATGGAAGAGGGTAATGTTTCCAAGTGGTTGAAGAAAGAGGGCGACAAGGTCGCGGCGGGTGACGCCATTGCCGAGATTGAGACCGACAAGGCAACGATGGAAGTCGAAGCCGTGGACGACGGCACGCTTGCCAAGATCGTGGTTCCTGCCGGCACCGAGGGTGTCAAAGTCAACACGCTGATCGCCGTGCTGGCCGTCGATGGCGAAGACATCGACGAGGCAGGCGAAGGTATCGGCGAGGAGGCTGTTGAGTCGCAAGCGGAAGCGCCCGCGGCTGCTCCGCCCCCCGCGGCTGCTCCGGCCAAGAACGAAGCGGCAGCACCTGTTGCCGCCTCGCCCAAGCTGGAAATTGCCGCCGATCCCGACATCCCGGCCGGCACCGAAATGGTCTCGACCACAGTGCGTGAAGCCTTGCGCGATGCAATGGCGGAGGAAATGCGCCGCGACGGCGACGTCTTCGTCATGGGCGAGGAAGTCGCCGAGTACCAGGGCGCCTACAAGATCACACAAGGCCTGTTGCAGGAATTCGGTCCGAGACGCGTGGTCGACACGCCGATCACCGAGCACGGCTTTGCCGGCGTTGGTGTTGGCGCGGCGATGGCCGGCCTGAAGCCGATCGTCGAATTCATGACCTTCAACTTCGCCATGCAGGCGATCGACCAGATCATCAATTCAGCCGCCAAGACGCTCTACATGTCCGGCGGCCAGATGGGCGCCCCGATCGTCTTTCGCGGCCCGAACGGCGCTGCTGCCCGCGTCGCCGCGCAGCATTCGCAGTGCTATGCCGCCTGGTACAGCCATATTCCTGGATTGAAGGTGGTGATGCCTTATACCGCCGCCGACGCCAAGGGTCTGCTCAAGGCGGCGATCCGCGACCCGAACCCGGTCATCTTCCTCGAGAACGAAATCCTCTACGGCCACTCCTTCGACGTGCCGAAGATGGACGATTTCGTGCTGCCGATCGGCAAGGCGCGCATTCACAAATCCGGCAAGGACGTGACCATCGTCTCGTTCGGCATCGGCATGACCTACGCGCTCAAGGCGGAGGCGGAGTTGCGCGGCATGGGCATCGATGCCGAGATCATCGACTTGCGCACCATCCGCCCGCTCGACTTCGACACGATCATCGCCTCGGTCAAAAAGACCAATCGCCTCGTGGTGGTCGAGGAAGGCTTTCCGCAGAACTCGGTCGGCGACCATATCGCCAATCAGGTCTCGCAGCGCGCCTTCGATTTCCTCGATGCACCGGTCATTACAATTGCCGGCAAGGACGTGCCGATGCCCTATGCGGCGAACCTCGAAAAGCTGGCGCTGCCCAATGTCGGCGAGGTCGTCGAGGCGGTCAAAGCCGTCACGTATCGCTGAGCAGGGCGGGAGGACAAAATGCCGATCAACATCACCATGCCGGCGCTGTCGCCCACAATGGAAGAGGGCAATCTTTCCAAGTGGCTGGTCAAGGAAGGCGATAAGGTTTCGCCCGGCGACGTGATTGCCGAGATCGAGACCGACAAGGCGACGATGGAAGTCGAAGCCGTCGACGAGGGCACGGTCGCCAAGCTGGTGGTTCCGGCCGGCACAGAAGGCGTCAAGGTCAATGCGCTGATCGCGGTGCTGGCTGCCGAGGGCGAGGATGCTGCTTCTGCCGCCAAAAGCGGTGATGGCGCTGCGCCGGCCAAGGCTGAGGCTCCGAAAGCGGAAGCCCCTAAAGCTGAAACATCAAAGCCCGAAGCGTCGAAGCAGGAGCCTGCCGCACCTGCGCCTAAGGCGGAAGCGGTGCCGGTCGCCAACGGCCACGCAAGCGGTGAGCGCATCTTCGCCTCGCCGCTGGCCCGGCGCATTGCCAGGGAAGCCGGCGTCGATGTCGCGGCGCTGACAGGCTCCGGCCCCCGCGGCCGCGTAGTAAAGGCCGATGTCGATGCCGCAATTTCCAGTGGCGGCGCCAAGGCGGCACCAGCAGCAAAAGCGGCGCCCCCCGGCACTCCGGCACCTGCGGCCGCAGCACCCAAGGCGATGTCGGACGAGCAGGTGCTCAAACTGTTTGCCGAAGGCTCCTACGAGCTGATCCCGCACGACAATATGCGCAAGACCATTGCGCGGCGGCTGGTCGAAGCCAAGACCACCATCCCGCATTTCTATCTGACGCTCGACTGCGAGCTCGACGCACTTCTGGCCCTGCGCACGCAGATCAATGCGGCCGCGCCGGTGAAGAAGACCGAGAAGGGCGAAACGCCGGCCTACAAGCTGTCGGTCAACGACATGGTCATCAAGGCTCTTGCCATGGCGCTGATGGCGGTTCCGGATGCCAATGCGTCGTGGACAGAAAACGCCATGATCAAGCACAAGCACGCTGATGTCGGCGTTGCCGTATCGATCCCCGGCGGCCTGATTACCCCGATCATCCGGCGTGCTGACGAAAAGACGATGTCCGTCATCTCCAACGAGATGAAGGATCTTGCCGGCCGCGCCCGCAGCCGCAAGCTGAAGCCGGAAGAATATCAGGGCGGCACCACGGCGGTGTCCAATCTCGGCATGTTCGGCATCAAGGATTTTTCTGCCGTCATCAACCCGCCGCATGCGACGATCCTGGCGGTCGGCGCCGGCGAGCAACGCGCAGTGGTCAAGAACGGCGAGATCAAGATCGCCACAATCATGTCGGTGACGCTGTCGACCGATCACCGCGCCGTCGACGGTGCGCTCGGCGCCGAGCTGCTCGTCGCCTTCAAGCGTATGATCGAAAATCCAATGGGCATGCTGGTTTAAGAGAAGGGAAACAGGGCGGTGCGGAAATTCTTCACCAGCCTTTTTGCCTTCTTTCTTTCCGGTTTGGCCGGCGGATTGGTGGTGCAGTGGCTCGCCGTCGCCACCAAGGCCGACGTGGAGTACATCCTTGTATTCATGATCTCGGCTCTCGTCACCATCTTCGCGACGCTCGCATTCTTCATCGCACAATTCATGTCGGACCCACGACGGGCAACAAAACTGACCGCGACCATAGGGGTAGCATCTTTTGTGCTCGTTGGAGTTTCCCTGATCGGCTGGACTTTCTCCCAGCCGCCGGGCAAGCGCGAGTGGTCGGGCGATCTTCCTATCGTCGCCGGTCTCGTCCTGCCAGGCATCGCTACGGTGCTGGTCCAGTGGCTTTTCGTGCGCTGGCGATTGGCGCGCTCGCAACCAGGTTTCGGCGGGGCAGGCACATGAAGACGGTCCTCTGCTACGGCGATTCGCTTACCTGGGGCTATGACGCGGCAAACCTCGGCCGGCATCCGCTGGAAGATCGCTGGCCGAGCGTGCTGCAGGCGGCATTGGGCAGCGGCGTCGAGGTCATCGCCGAAGGCCTGAATGGCCGAACCACCGCCTTTGACGATCACTTGGCCGGAGCGGACCGCAATGGCGCAAGGCTGTTGCCAACAATCCTGACGACGCATGCGCCGATCGACTTGATCGTCATCATGCTCGGCGCCAACGATATGAAGCCGTGGATTCACGGTAATCCGGTCGCGGCCAAACAAGGTATGCAACGCCTGATCGATATCGTGCGCGGTCATGATTACCCGTTCGATTGGCCGGCGCCGCAGATCCTGATCGTCGCGCCGCCCGTAGTCAGCCGCACGGAAAACGCCGAGTTCAAGGAAATGTTCGCCGGCGGCGATGACGCGTCAAAGAGGCTGGCGCCGCAATATTCCGCCCTTGCCGACGAGGCCGGCTGCGGCTTCTTCGATGCCGGCACGGTGGCCAAAACCACGCCGCTCGACGGCGTCCACCTGGACGCGGAAAACACGCGGAACGTCGGGCAAGCGCTGGCGCCGCTCGTGCGCCTCATGTTGGAATTGTGAAGGAGAAAGCCGTGGCTGAGAACTACGACGTCATCATCATCGGCTCCGGCCCCGGCGGCTATGTCACTGCAGTGCGTTCGGCCCAGCTTGGCTTCAAGACGGCGATCGTCGAGCGCGAGCACTTGGGCGGCATCTGCCTCAACTGGGGCTGCATTCCGACCAAAGCGCTGCTGCGCTCCGCCGAGATCATGCACTATTCGGATCATCTGAAGGACTACGGCCTGAAGATCGATGGCAAGGTCGGCGTCGACACAGCCGCCGTCGTCGATCGCTCGCGAAAGGTCTCGCTGCGGCTCAACGGCGGCGTCGGCTTCCTGATGAAGAAGAACAAGGTCGACGTCATCTGGGGCGAAGCCAAGCTGACCAAACCTGGCGAGATCGTCGTGTCGAAATCGTCGAAGAAGCCGATGGAGCCGCAGCCGCCGGCGCCCAAGGGCGTCAAGGGCGAGGGCACCTATAGCGCCAAGCACATCATCCTGGCGACCGGCGCCAGGCCGCGCGCCCTGCCTGGCATCGAGCCTGACGGCAAGTTGATCTGGACCTATTTCGAGGCGATGGTGCCGAAAGAGATGCCGAAATCGCTGCTGGTGATGGGCTCGGGCGCCATCGGCATCGAGTTCGCCTCGTTCTACCGCACCATGGGCGCCGAGGTGACGGTGGTCGAACTGCTGCCGGCTGTGATGCCGGTCGAGGACGCCGAGGTCTCGAAATTCGCGCAGAAGCAGTTCGAGAAGCAGGGCATGAAGATCATCCTAGAAGCCAAGGTGACCAAGGTCGAGAAGGGCACTAACTCGGTCACCGCGCATGTCGAGATGAAGGACGGCAAGGTCGAGAAGATCACCGCCGATCGCATGATCTCGGCCGTCGGCGTACAAGGCAATATCGAGAACCTCGGCCTCGAGACGCTCGGCGTGAAGACGGACCGCGGTTGCGTCGTCGTCGACGGCTACGGCAAGACCAATGTGCCGGGCGTCTACGCCATCGGCGACGTTGCCGGACCGCCGATGCTCGCCCACAAGGCCGAGCATGAGGGCGTGGTCTGTGTGGAAAAGATCGCCACTTTCCCCGGCGTGCATGCCATCGACAAGCTGAAGATCCCGGGCTGCACCTATTGCAATCCGCAAGTCGCCTCGGTCGGACTGACGGAAGCCAAAGCGAAAGCCGACGGAAAGGACATCCGCGTCGGCCGCTTTCAGTTCGCGGCAAACGGCAAGGCGATTGCGCTCGGCGAGGACCAAGGCTTCGTCAAGACCATTTTCGACAAGAAGACCGGCCAGTTGCTGGGTGCCCACATGGTCGGCGCAGAAGTAACCGAACTGATCCAGGGCTTCGTCGTGGCGATGAATCTGGAGACCACCGAGGAAGAGCTGATGCACACGATCTTCCCGCACCCGACGCTGTCGGAGATGATGAAGGAGAGTGTACTCGACGCCTATGGCCGCGCACTGAATGCATGATAAATTAGTTGGGCGAGTCTCACACGGAAGACACAAAGGAACTCGACGGCAGAGCAATTCGTTTCGCAGGCATCATCCATCATACAAGGAGAGGGCATATGGAAATGAACGGCGTGGGCTGGGTTGCAGCCATCATCATCGGCGGCCTGGCGGGATGGCTCGCCGAGATGGTCATGAAGAGCAATACCGGCATCCTCATGAACATCGTTCTCGGCATTGTCGGCGCAATCGTGTTGAACGCCATCTTGCAGGCCCTGAACATCGGCATCTTCGGCGTCGGCTGGATAGCCTATCTGATCACCGGCTTCATCGGTGCCTGCATTCTGATTGCGGTCGGACGACTGGTGCGCCGCTAACCTCTGTCGGCACTTGCTATGCGAAAAAGGCCACCGCGGCATGCGTGATCGCGGCCTTTTTCTTTTCGCCGAAAAGTCCTAGATGACGTGGGTAGAGCGAGCGCTGGACAAGCGCTTGCCAATGAGCCGGGTTTCACATGGTCACCGTCCTCGACACGATTGCCAATGCGCCGCGCCTGCGGCATCCCGAAAAGGCGCACAAGCCGGATCAGGACGTACTGCGCAAGCCTGACTGGATCCGCGTCAAGGCGCCGATGTCGAAAGGCTATGCCGAGACGCGCGAAATCGTGAAGTCTCACAAACTGGTGACGGTTTGCGAAGAGGCGGGCTGCCCCAATATCGGCGAGTGCTGGGAGAAGAAGCACGCCACCTTCATGATCATGGGCGAGATCTGCACGCGGGCCTGCGCCTTTTGCAATGTCGCCACCGGCATCCCGACCGCACTCGATCCCGACGAGCCGGCGCGTGTCGCGCATGCGGTCAAGCAAATGGGCTTGAGCCATGTCGTCATCACCTCCGTCGATCGCGACGATCTCGCCGATGGCGGGGCCCAGCATTTTGCCGATGTCATCCGTGCGATCAGGGCAGCAACCCCGTCGACGACGATCGAAATCCTGACGCCCGATTTCCTGCGCAAGGACGGTGCACTGGAGATCGTCGTGGCGGCCAAGCCGGACGTTTTCAACCATAATCTCGAGACCGTGCCGTCTAACTATCTGACGGTTCGGCCGGGTGCGCGCTATTTCCACTCGATCAGGCTCTTGCAGCGGGTCAAGGAACTCGACCCCTCGATCTTCACCAAGTCCGGCATCATGGTCGGCCTTGGCGAGGAGCGGAACGAAATCCTGCAGCTGATGGACGATTTGCGTTCGGCCAATGTCGATTTCATGACCATCGGCCAATATCTGCAGCCGTCGAAGAAGCACCATCCGGTGATCCGCTTCGTCACGCCGGAGGAATTCAAGTCCTTTGAGACGATCGGCAGGACCAAGGGCTTCCTGCTGGTAGCGTCGAGCCCGCTGACGCGCTCGTCGCACCATGCCGGGGACGACTTTGCCAGGTTGCGCGCGGCGCGCGAAGCGTTTCTCAGGAAGTCCGCCTAACACACTGGTTTCATGCCACAATTCGAAGCCCATCGCCGCGTTGCGCATACGCCGGAACAGATGTTCGCTCTGGTTGCCGATATCGAATCCTATCCGCAATTCCTGCCGCTTTGCGAGGCACTTACGGTTCGTTCGCGCAAGGAACGCAACGGACGCACTCTGCTCATCGCGGACATGAGCATCGGCTACAAGGCGATCCGCGAGACTTTCACCACGCAGGTGCTGCTGAAGCCTGACGAGAACGCCATCGACGTCAAATACATCGACGGCCCGTTCAAATATCTCAGCAATGTCTGGCGCTTCGACCCGGCGGACGGCGGCGGTTGCAACGTCTGTTTCTTTATCGATTATGAGTTCAAGAGCCGCATTCTGGGTGCGCTCATGGGAACCATGTTCGACCGCGCCTTCCGCATGTTCTCCGAGGCGTTCGAGAAACGTGCCGAAATCATCTACGGCGCGCCATCGGCAGCCTGATCCGCGGCGAGCGCGCGTAAACCCAGTTCAAGCGCATGTCGGACCGTCTCCCGGCGGATGAAATCACGGCCCTTGTCGGCGAACAGCTGGCATTCGCTGACCACCGGCCGGCCAGCCACGGCAACGCCGAACCAGACCAGGCCGACAGGTTTTTCCGCAGAGCCGCCGTCCGGACCGGCGATGCCAGTCACCGCCAGGGCGAGCCCGGCCGGCGAATGCGCCAAGGCTCCGGCCGCCATCTCCACCGCAGTCTCGCGCGAGACCGCGCCGTGCGCCTCGAGCGTAGCGGCCGAGACGCCGAGCATCTCGGTCTTGGCCTGGTTGGAATAGGTGATGAAGCCGCGATCGATCACCGCGGAAGAGCCGGCGATGTCGGTCAGCGCGGCGATGATCATGCCGCCGGTGCAGCTCTCCGCCGTCGCCAGCATGATGCCGCGCTGCTGGCAGGCCTGAAGCAGGGCATCTGCGAGATCGCTATTGCTCACTCGGGGACATCCCCTGGAAACACAACGCTGGCGGTCGCGATGGCCGCTATGCCTTCCTCACGGCCGACGAAGCCGAGCTTCTCATTGGTTGTCGCCTTGATCGAGATGCGATTGCGCGAAATTCGCAGCATTGCCGAAAGCGCTTCGGTCATTGCCTCGCGATGTGGGCCGACGCGCGGCGCCTCGCAGATCAGGGTGATGTCGGCGTTGGCAATGCGCCCGCCGCCCTCGCGCACCAGCTTCACCGCGTGTTCGACGAAGATGCGTGAAGCGGCCCCTTTCCACTGCGGGTCGGAGGGCGGGAAATGCGTGCCGATGTCACCGGCGCCGCAGGTGGCCAGCAGTGCGTCGGTCAAGGCGTGGAGACCGACATCGGCATCCGAATGGCCGGACAATTTCTTGCCGTGCGGAATAGCTACACCGCACAGGGTGACATGGTCGCCGGGCTCGAAGGCATGGACGTCATAGCCATTGCCGGTTCGGATGTCGGGAAAACGTGGGGCGCTGGAAAGCCGCTGATCCGCCATTGCAATATCCCGTGCCCAGGTCAGTTTGACATTGTCCGGCGAGCCGGGAACGATCTTCACCGGAATATGCGCCCATTCGGCGATAGCCGCATCGTCGGTGAAATCCGCCTTGCCCAGATGATGAGCCTTTTCGTGCGCAGCCAGGATCGGCCAGAACGGAAAGCCTTGTGGTGTTTGTGCGGCATGGAGCCCGGCCCTGGACACTGTTTCGCCGATCATGCCTTCGGCCGTTTCGCGCTTCAGCGTATCAGCAACGGGCAAAGCAGGCAGCGCTCCCTGGCGCTCTTCAATGGCGGCGATCGTACGGTCTATCAGTTCCGCATCGACAAACGGCCGAGCCGCGTCATGGATCAGCACCCGGCCCGGCGCATGGCTTCTCAACGCCAGCAGTCCAAGCCGGACGGACTCCTGCCGTGACGTACCGCCGATCACAGCGACGACACGGTCGGCGTTCGCGCCCGCGGCGCGGCGGAAAAGCGCGTCGTCTTCGGCATGTATAGCAACGACGACAGCTCCAATTTTCGGATGCGTCAGAAAGGCGTCGAGCGTGCGTGCGATAACGGCGCCGCCGCCAATCTGCTGGTACTGCTTCGGCCCATTGGCCTGTCCGGCGCGCGCGCCGCGGCCGGCGGCAACGATGACCACCGCGACCTTGTCGTCCGCAGCTTGCTTTTCGCTCACATCTCTCATGCCGAGACGCTTAGCGCATGATCCCGAAAAGTGGTATCGCTTTCGGAAGACCTGGGATTGATGCTATCCGGCGATCCGTATTTTCCCAAATGCGCCTTAATATCACGACATTGCGCGTTGCACATTGCCATCATTCTGGCTAGAGAATGTGCAGCAATCGAAGGTGCTTGGTTTTTGTGCATGCCTGATGTGACCAAATTGGCTTCGCCGCTGGACGTGGGTGGCGTGAGAATCCACAACCGCGTGTTTCTCGCGCCCATGTCGGGCATTACCGACGAACCGTTCCGGCAGCGCGCCCATGCGCATGGCGCCGGGCTGGTTGTTTCGGAAATGGTGGCGAGCGGGGAGCTTGCAAAGGGCAGGGCTGGCTCGGGCCTGCGCATCCGTCATTCCGGGCTGCCTGTCCACATGGTCCAGCTTGCCGGCCGCGAGGCGGTGCACATGGCCGAGGGCGCGCGAATCGCGGCCGGCGAGGGTGCCGACATCATCGACATCAACATGGGCTGTCCGGCCAAGAAGGTGACGGGCGGCTATGCCGGTTCGGCACTGATGCGAGACCTCGACCACGCGCTGTCGCTGATCGCAGCGGTAGTCGGGGCGGTCGAAGTGCCGGTCACGGTCAAAATGCGGCTGGGCTGGGACGAAGGTGCGCTCAACGCGCCGATGCTGGCGCGGCGTGCCGAGCAGGCCGGCGTCAAGATGGTGACGGTGCACGGCCGCACACGGTGCCAGTTCTATCAGGGCAAGGCCGACTGGCGTGCCATCGCACGCGTCAGGCAGGCCGTCACGATCCCGGTCGTTGCCAACGGCGATGTCGGCTCGCCGGCAGAGGCCGTGTCGATCCTCGACCAGTCCGGCGCCGACGCGGTGATGATCGGCCGCGCGCACTATGGCGCGCCGTGGACTGCCGGCAGCATTGTAGCGACCGCGCTGGCCGAGCCGGTATCTGGCATGCCGGAAAGCCCGCAAGCGCTGTCCGACTACGTCATTGCCCATTACGAAGACATGCTGAGGCTCTACGGCGTGGAAAGCGGATTGCGCCAGGCGCGCAAGCATCTCGGCTGGTATCTCGACCGCCACGCCGCCACAAGCGACGACCGGCGCAAGGCCATACTCACGTCTTTCGAGCCTGGGCGCGTCATTGCCTTGCTGCGCGACGTATTTTCAAGCGCTCCCGAAGCGGCGAACCTGCGGAGTGCGGCATGAACGCCACCGTCACACAGAGCACGGACATGGCGGACGCCGCGCATATTGTGCTCAACACCATTCGTCGGCCGGTGATCATGGTCGATCCGCAAGGCTTCATCACCTTCGCCAATGCCGATGCCGAGGATTTTTTCCGTTCGAGCGCCACGATGCTCGCCCGCAACACGCTGCACAAGCTCATTCCTTTCGGCAGCCCGCTGCTGACGCTTGTCGACCAGGTGCGCGAGCGCCGGGCACCGGTCAACGAATACCGGGTGGACGTGTCGTCGCCGCGGCTCGGCATCGAGAAGGTGGTCGATCTCTACGTCGCGCCTGTGACGGAATTTCCAGGCTCCGTCGTGGTAATGTTCCAGGAACGCTCAATGGCCGACAAGATCGACCGGCAGATGACGCATCGCGGTGCGGCGCGCTCGGTCACCGGCCTTGCCGCGATGCTTGCCCATGAGATCAAGAACCCGCTGTCCGGCATTCGTGGTGCCGCGCAGCTGCTTGAACTGTCGGCGTCCGACGAGGATCGCGCACTGACCAGGCTGATCACCGACGAGACCGACCGCATTGTCTCGCTGGTCGACCGCATGGAGGTGTTTTCGGACGAGCGGCCGATCGACCGCTACCCTGTCAACATCCATGTCGTGCTCGACCATGTCAAGGCAATCGCCAAGAACGGTTTTGCCAAGCGGATCAAGATATTGGAGGACTATGATCCATCATTGCCTCCGGTTTTTGCCAATCGCGACCAGCTCATCCAGGTGTTTCTCAATCTGGTAAAAAATGCCGCCGAGGCGATCGGCAGTGATCCGCAGGGCGAGATCATGCTGTCGACCGCCTTCCGCCCGGGCATCCGTGTTTCCGTGCCCGGAACGCAGGACCGCGTGTCGCTGCCATTGGAATTCTGCGTGCGTGACAACGGTTCGGGTGTCTCCGAAGATATCCTGCCGATCCTGTTCGATCCTTTCATCACCACCAAGCCGAACGGCTCCGGTCTCGGTCTGGCGCTGGTCGCAAAGATCGTCGGCGAGCATGGCGGCATCATTGAATGCGAATCGACGCCGCGCGGCACCACTTTCCGCATCCTGATGCCGGCGTGGAAAGAAACTCAGTTTGGCACCGACGACGACGGTGAAGGAGACCGCAAATGACCGTTCGCGGCAATATTCTCGTCGCTGACGACGATGCGGCCATCCGCACAGTCCTCAACCAGGCGCTTTCGCGCGTCGGTCACGACGTGCGCGTCACCTCCAATGCCTCGACGCTGTGGCGCTGGGTGGCGGCGGGCGAGGGCGATCTGGTCATCACCGACGTTGTCATGCCTGACGAGAACGCCTTCGACATGCTGCCGCGCATCAAGAAGGCGCGACCGGAACTGCCGGTCATCGTCATGAGTGCGCAGAACACGTTCATGACTGCGATCCGGGCCTCCGAAACCGGAGCCTATGAATATCTGCCGAAACCGTTCGACCTGACGGAGCTGCTCAACATCGTCAACCGCGCGCTTTCCGAGCCGCGGCGGCCCAAGATCGATACGCGTGCCGACGAGCCGCCTGAAACCATGCCGCTGGTCGGCCGCTCGGCGGCCATGCAGGACATCTACCGCATGCTGGCGCGCATGATGCAGACCGACCTGACGGTGATGATCTCGGGCGAATCGGGTACCGGCAAGGAACTGGTGGCGCGCGCGCTGCATGAATATGGCCGTCGTCGTGGTGGCCCCTTCGTCGCCATCAACATGGCGGCGATCCCACGCGACCTGATCGAATCGGAACTATTCGGGCACGAGAAGGGCGCCTTTACCGGCGCACAGAACCGCTCCACTGGCCGTTTCGAGCAGGCCGAAGGCGGCACGCTGTTCCTCGACGAGATCGGCGACATGCCGATGGAAGCGCAGACGCGGCTGCTGCGTGTGCTGCAGCAGGGCGAATACACCACGGTCGGCGGCCGCACGCCGATCAAGACTGACGTGCGCATCGTCGCTGCCACCAACAAGGACCTGCGCACGCTGATCAATCAGGGGCTTTTCCGCGAGGACCTGTTCTACCGCTTGAACGTTGTGCCGCTCAGGCTGCCGGCGCTGCGCGAGCGGTCGGAGGACATTCCGGACCTCGTCCGCCACTTCTTCAAGCTCGGCGCCAGTGAAGGCTTGCAGACCAAGCGCATTTCCACCGGCGGCATCGAGCTGATGAAGCGCTACCCATGGCCCGGTAATGTGCGCGAACTCGAAAACCTCATCCGCAGGCTGGCCGCACTGTATTCGCAGGACGAGATTTCCGCCGAGATCATCGAGGCGGAGTTGAAGACCGGCGAAAGGCCGGTCGTTCCAGGTGGCGGCAACCTCATTCCCGATGACCTTTCCATCGGCCAGGCGGTGGAGCATTTCCTGCAACGCTATTTTGCCTCGTTTGCCGGCGACTTGCCCCCGGCCGGGCTCTATCAGCGAATCCTCTCCGAGGTCGAATACCCGCTGGTCCTCGCCTCGATGACCGCAACGCGCGGTAACCAGATCAAGGCTGCGGAATTGCTGGGGCTCAACCGCAACACGCTGCGCAAAAAGATTCGCGAACTCGGCGTCAACGTCTACAAATCGTCCAGGCAGGTCTAGACGAATCCCTTTACGAGCGCTTTCCAGGGGATCGATTGCCGAAAGATTTCCGTCTCGGCCACACTTTGTTGCATAATCGCCACAATGCGTTGCATACATCCGACGCAATCAATGGCTCTAGACGGCGACATGGCCCTGCACGCACCGACACTGAGCAAATCGCTTTTCAGCAATACGGGCGCGCGAGACGGTCGCCGGCTGCTTGCGCTGCCGGGCGTGATCGCCGTTGCCGGTGCGCTGGTGACGGCGGCGATCTCCTTCGCCATTCTGGTCGGCGCGACGCCGATCACGCCCGACGCGAGGACGACGCTGGCGCTGATTGCGCTTAATGCGGCGTTCGTCCTGTTTCTGATCTTGCTGGTCGGCCGCGAGGTGCATCGCATCCTGATGGCACGACGGCATGGCAAGGCTGCGTCGCGCCTGCATGTGCGCATAGTGGCGATGTTTGCGCTAGTCGCCGCCATCCCCGCGATCATGGTGGCGATCATCGCGTCGATCACGCTCGACATCGGCCTCGACCGCTGGTTCGAGATCCGCACCAAGACGATCGTCAATTCGTCGTTGTCGATCGCTGACGCCTATGTGCAGGAAAACGCGCGAAATCTTCAGGGCACGACGTTGTCGATGGCTTACGACCTCGACGCTTCGCGCACGCTTTACGGCCTCGATCGTACCGGTTTTCTCGACCTCATGAACAAGGAGGCGGTGGGACGCTCGCTGGCGCACGCAGCACTCATCAAGCCCGATGGTTCCTTCGTTATGAGCGCCAAGACCGACGCGGACTTTGCCATGCCGGAGCCGCCTGAGGGCGCCGTGGCAAGCGCTGCCGACGGCAAGCCGGTGCTGATAGAACCGCGCACCCGCAACATCATGGGTGCCATCGTCAAGCTGCGCGAGATCGACGGCCTCTATCTCTACACCATCCGCCTCGTCGATCCCGAGGTGATCAAGGCGCGGCAGATCGTCAAATCCAACACCGCCGAATATCGCGGTCTCGAAGACAATCGCCGCACCTCGCAAGTGGCTTTCGCGCTTCCCTATCTGTCGCTGACGCTGATCATCATCCTGTCCGCCATCTGGACCGGCATTGCGGTGGCCGACCGCCTGGTGCGGCCGATTCGTCAGCTCATCGGCGCGGCCGATGAGGTCGCTACCGGCAATCTCGACGTAGCCGTGCCTGTCCGCCCCTCCGACGGTGACGTCGCCTCGCTCGGCGACACCTTCAACAAGATGCTGATGGAGCTGAAATCGCAGCGCAACGAGATCCTGTCGGCCAAGGATTTGATCGACGAGCGGCGGCGCTTTTCGGAGGCGGTGCTTGCCGGCGTCACCGCCGGGGTCATCGGCGTCGATCCATATGGCATCGTCACCATCGTCAACCGTTCGGCCGAAACGATGCTGGCCATATCCGCCACGGCAGCGCTTGGGCAGAACCTTTCCGCCGTGCTGCCGCATGTCGGCCGCGTCTTCGAGATCGGCCGCAAATCGGGCAAGCCGGTCTATCGCGAACAGGTCACCTTCTATCGTGCCGGCACCGAACGGACCTTCAACGTGCAGATCACGATTGAAGCCGGCGACGACGGTTCGGAGGATAAATCCTACGTCGTGACAGTCGACGACATTACCGATCTGGTCCAGGCACAGCGTTCCTCTGCATGGGCCGACGTGGCGCGGCGCATCGCCCACGAGATCAAGAACCCGTTGACGCCGATCCAGCTTTCGGCCGAGCGCATCAAGCGCCGTTATGGCAAGGTCATCACCGAGGACCGTGAGGTTTTCGATCAATGCACCGACACCATCATCCGGCAAGTGGAGGACATCGGCCGCATGGTCGACGAGTTCTCGGCGTTCGCCCGCATGCCGAAACCGGAAATGAAGGCCATCGATCTGCGCGATTCGTTGCGCGAGGCCTCGTTCCTGGTCGAAGTGAGCCGCGCCGACATCACCTTCGAGCGCGTCTTCGGCAATGAGCCGCTCAAAGGCACGTTCGACAGCCGGCTGATGGCGCAGGCGTTCGGCAACGTCATCAAGAATGCTGCCGAAGCCATCGACGGACTTGATGCAGAGGATCGTCCGCACGGCATAATCCGGATTCAAGCCGGGCGTCAGAATGGCGCGATTCGAATCGACGTCATCGACAACGGCAGGGGCTTGCCGCGCGAAAACCGGCAGCGCTTGCTCGAGCCTTACATGACGACACGCGAGAAAGGCACCGGGCTTGGCCTCGCTATCGTCAAGAAGATCGTGGAGGACCATGGCGGGCGACTCGAATTGCACGATGCACCAGCGGACTTCCACGATGGGCGGGGTGCAATGATCAGCATCATCCTGCCGGTTGCCGCCACCGTTCCGATACGCGGCGAGGGCAAGACGGAACACGAAAAAGAAACTGAAAAGGTCGGAAATGGCGTCTGATATTCTCATCGTCGATGACGAGGAAGACATCCGCGAACTCGTCGCCGGTATCCTGAGCGACGAAGGTCACGAAACACGCACGGCGTTTGATGCCGACAGCGCGCTGGCGGCGGTCGCCGACCGGGCACCCAGGCTGGTCTTCCTCGACATCTGGCTGCAGGGCTCGCGGCTCGATGGCCTGGCCTTGCTGGACGAGATCAAGACGATGCACCCGAACCTGCCGGTGGTGATGATCTCGGGCCATGGCAATATCGAAACGGCAGTCTCGGCCATTCGCCGCGGCGCCTATGATTTCATCGAAAAGCCATTCAAGGCCGACAGGCTGATCCTCATTGCCGAACGGGCGCTCGAAACCTCCAAATTGAGACGCGAGGTTTCGGATCTCAAGCTGCGCAGCGGCGAGACTTTCGACCTCATCGGCATGTCATCGGCAATGAGCCAATTGCGCCAGACCATCGAGCGCGTCGCGCCGACCAACAGCCGCGTCATGATTATCGGCCCCTCCGGCTCGGGCAAGGAACTGGCGGCGCGCGCCATCCACGCACTGTCGGCGCGCAAGAGTGCACCGTTTGTGACGCTGAGCGCCGCCAACATCACCCCAGAGCGTATGGAGATCGAGCTGTTCGGCACCGAATCGAACGGCGTCGAACGCAAGGTCGGCGCGCTGGAGGAAGCCCATCGCGGCATTCTCTACATCGATGAAGTGGCCGACATGCCGCGCGAGACGCAAAACAAGATCCTGCGCGTGCTGGTCGAACAGCAGTTCGAGCGGGTAGGGGGCACCAAGCGGGTCAAGGTCGACGTGCGCATCGTCTCGTCGACCTCGCAGAACCTGGAAGCCATGATCGCCGACGGCCGTTTCCGTGAGGACCTTTATCATCGCCTGGCCGTGGTTCCGGTCATGGTGCCGGGACTGGCCGAGCGTCGCGAGGACATTCCTTATCTGGTCGACAATTTCATGAAGCAGATCGCTCGCCAGGCCGGCATAAAGCCGCGCCGCATCGGCGACGACGCGCTGGCGGTGCTGCAGGCGCATAACTGGCCGGGCAACGTTCGCCAGTTGCGCAACAATGTCGAGCGGCTGATGATCCTGGCGCGCGGCGACGATGTCGATGCGCCGATCACCGCCGATCTCCTGCCTGCCGAGATCGGCGACGTCATGCCGCGCACTCCAAACAAATCCGATCAGCACATAATGGCGCTGCCGCTGCGGGAAGCGCGCGAACAATTCGAGAAGGACTATCTGATCGCCCAGATCAACCGTTTTGGCGGCAATATCTCGAAGACGGCAGAGTTTATCGGCATGGAACGCTCTGCATTGCACCGCAAGCTGAAGTCGCTGGGCGTCTGACAGCCAAACCAGTCGTGGCCCACCCAATTATCGGTTACGGCGGTCTTGGAATCGCATAAGAAAGCTGGACTTCTTTCAGGGATTAGCCATGCCGCGCATTGCGTATGTGAACGGGCGCTACGTCGCTCACGCCGAAGCTTCCGTGCATATCGAGGACCGTGGCTATCAATTCGCCGACGGCGTCTACGAGGTCTGCGAGGTGGCACGAGGCTTCCTCGTCGACATGCCGCGCCATCTCGCCCGATTGAACCGCTCACTTGCCGAACTCTCGATCGATTGGCCGATCACGCGCGGCGTGCTGCCGCTCGTCATGCGCGAGGTGGTGCGCCGCAACCATGTCGTCGACGGCCTGGTCTATGTCCAGGTGACACGCGGCGTCGCCAGCCGCGAGTTTTTCTTCCCGCCGGCGGACACGAAGCCGTCGCTGGTGGTGACCGCCAAAAAAGCCGATCCAGCAGCTGCCGCGAAGCGGGCCGAGAGCGGGATCCGGGTTATCACGGTGCCGGAGAACCGGTGGGATCGGGTCGATATCAAGTCGGTCGGCCTGCTGCCGAACGTGCTGGCCAAGCAGAAAGCCAAGGAAGCCGGCGCTCAGGAGGCCTGGTTCGTCGATGTCGACGGCACCGTCAAGGAAGGTGGATCGTCGAACGCCTGGATCATCACCGGGGATGGCGTGCTGGTGACGCGGCCGGCCGAGCACGGCATCCTGCGCGGCATCACCCGTACGACGCTGTTCGACGTGGCCGCCAAGCTCGGCCTGAAGATCGAGGAGCGCGGTTTTTCGGTGGCTGAAGCCAAGGCCGCGCGCGAGGTTTTCATCAGCTCCGCGACCACGATTGCCATGCCGGTGGTGGCGATCGATGGCGCTCCCGTCGCCAACGGCCACCCGGGCTCGATAACAGTTTCATTACGGCAGGCCTTTTTTGACGTTGCGGAAAAAAGTCCAGCCTGATAACCGCACAGATGGAATGAACATCAATATATCTCGTTCTGCTTGTCGTTACTGACGGCAAGATGGTGTTTGCGTGCTTGACATGTGCCGGCTAATTTGGCGCATTGGCCTGCAAACCGAAGGGGATCGGCGAAAGACAAGAACAATGGCGGAACGATCGCAAAATCTTCAGGACCTGTTCCTGAATTCAGTTCGCAAGAGCAAAAATCCACTCACCATCTTTCTCATCAACGGCGTGAAGCTGACCGGCGTGGTCACTTCGTTCGACAATTTCTGCGTTCTGCTGCGTCGCGACGGCCATTCCCAGCTTGTCTACAAGCACGCTATTTCCACGATCATGCCGAGCCAGCCGGTTCAGATGTTCGATGGTGAGGAAAGCCAGGGCGCCTGATTGGCACGTGAGAAAGACGCGGACCGCAGCGTTCGCGGAAAACCAGCACATCAGACCGGGACAGAGGCCAACGGCCCGACCCGGGCGGTGGTTATCGTGCCGGTGCTTACCCGGCAGCCTCGTGGCGACGACGACACCAACCGCCCCCGCCTGAGCCGTTCCGCCGAGGCTCGTCGCGACGAGGCCGTCGGCCTCGCCAGCGCAATCGACCTCGACCTGGTCCACACGGCGGTGGTGACCGTCAACGATCCACGCCCGGCGACCTTGCTCGGCAGCGGCAAGGTGGCGGAGTTCGCTGAGATCGTCAAAGAGGGCCACGCGGAAGTGGTCATTGTCGATCATCCGCTGACCCCGGTACAGCAGCGCAACCTCGAAAAAGAGTTGAACGCCAAGGTGCTCGACCGCACCGGGCTGATCCTGGAGATTTTCGGCGAGCGCGCCCGCACCAAGGAAGGCACGCTGCAGGTCGATCTTGCCCATCTCAACTACCAGAAAGGCCGCCTTGTGCGGAGCTGGACCCACCTCGAGCGCCAGCGTGGCGGCGCCGGCTTTCTCGGCGGCCCTGGCGAGACCCAGATCGAGTCGGATCGGCGTGTGCTGCAGGACAAGATCACCAAGCTGAAGCACGAGCTCGAAACTGTGCGCCGCACCCGCGACCTGCACCGCGCCAAGCGCAAGAAGGTGCCATTTCCGGTGGTGGCGATCGTCGGCTACACCAATGCCGGCAAGTCGACTCTGTTCAACCGGCTGACCGGAGCAGGGGTGCTGGCCGAAGACATGCTGTTTGCCACGCTCGACCCGACGCTGCGCCGCGTGCGCCTGCCGCACGGCACGCCGATCATCCTTTCCGATACGGTCGGCTTCATTTCCGACCTGCCAACGCATCTGGTCGCGGCCTTCAGGGCGACGCTGGAGGAAGTGGTCGAGGCAGGCCTCGTCATTCATCTGCGCGACATCTCCGATCCCGATACGGCAGCGCAGGCCGAAGATGTCGAGCGCATCCTTGCCGATCTCGGCGTCGATGCCCGCGATAGCAAGCGCGTCATCGAAGTATGGAACAAGATCGACCGGCTCGACGAGGGCAACCGGGCGCGGCTGCTTGCCGATGGTGCTGACGGCAAGAAGGCACCGCCGATCGCCATATCGGCGGTAACCGGCGAGGGCATCGATGCGCTGAAGGCGATCATTGAGACGATGATGTCGGGCGAACTGGAGACGTTCACCGTCACACTCAAGCGCGACCAACTCGGCGTCGTCGACTGGCTTTACCGCAACGGCGACATCGTCTCGCGCGACGACAATGAGGATGGCAGCGTGACCGTCGCGCTCAAGGCTACACACAGCGCTCGGCAGGAGATCGAAAGCCGATTGCGCCGTCAAAACAACGGGTAGAGGCGTTTACTTCGCGCTTTTTGCCTGCTGCCAGAGCGCTTCCATCTCGTCCAGCGTCGCCTCTTCGAGGCTGTTTCCCGACGCTTGCAGCGTCCGCTCGACATAGTGGAAGCGCGATCGGAATTTTTCGTTGGTGCCACTGAGTGCCGCTTCGGAATCAATTTTGAGGTGCCGGCCGAGATTGACGACCGCAAACAGCATGTCGCCGAACTCATCCTTGATCGGCGCGCTGTCGCCTTTGGCCAGCGCTTCTCGCAATTCGCCGATCTCCTCCTCTATCTTTTCGAGGATCGGTGCCGCCTCGCTCCAGTCGAAGCCGACGCGGGCGGCCTTTTCCTGCAGTTTGAGCGCTCGGGTCAGTGCGGGCAGGGCGACCGGCACGCTGTCGAGAAAGCCCTTGCCATGGTCTTCCGGGTCGAGCCCACGGGTGAGGCGAGCACTGCGCTTCTCCGCCTTTTCCTCTGCCTTGATCTTTTCCCACATGCCCTTGGCCATGCCGGCGCTGCGCGCCTTGTTGTCGCCGAAGACATGGGGGTGGCGGCGGATCATTTTTGTGGTGATGGCCTGGACTACATCGCCGAATGAAAATTCGCCGGCCTCCTCGGCCATTTGCGCGTGGTAGACCACTTGCAGCAGGAGATCGCCGAGTTCATCCCGCAGATCGTCGAGGTCGCCGCGCGCAATGGCGTCCGCCACTTCGTAGGCTTCCTCGATTGTGTATGGCGCGATTGTCGAAAAGTCCTGCTCGATATCCCACGGGCAACCGGTTTCCGGCGCCCGCAGCGCTGCCATGATCTCGATCAGTCGGGAAATGTCTTTCGAGGGTTTCATCTGGGAAACGCTATCCTGTACACGGCTGTGCGGCCAACGGCTTCAGCCGGTGAGGGCGCCTTGTCCACAGATGGGCCGCCAGACCATGATACGAAAGTGGAAGCCGGTTTCCGGAAGATCCTAGTTAGCAAAAGCATCAGTCGAGCACGGAGACTATCGCCTTGGCGAGCGCATCCATGCCGTCCTCGGGCAGGCCGGCAACGTTGATGCGGCTGTCGCCGACCATGTAGATGGCATGCTCGGCGCGCAGCCGCTCGACTTGCGCTTCCGACAGGCCAAGCCGGGAAAACATGCCGCGATGGCTGGCGACGAAATCGAAACGGTCGGAGTTGGACTGCCGCCGCAGCGCCTCGGCGAACTGGACGCGCAGCCGCAGCATGCGCAGCCGCATCTCTTCAAGCTCTGCCTCCCAGTCGGAACGCAATGCGGGGTCTTCAAGCACGATGCGCACCGCCGCCGCGCCGTGGTCCGGCGGCATCGAATACATGGCGCGCGCCGCCGACAGCATCTGGCCCATCGCCAAATCCGCCTGCGCGCCGGCTTTCGCCATGATCAGCGCTGCACCGACTCGGTCGCGATAGACGGCAAAGTTCTTCGAGCAGCTGGAGGCAACGACCATTTCCGGAACTTTTGCCGCCAGAAGGCGCAAGCCGGCGGCATCCACATCAAGTCCCTCGCCAAAGCCCTGATAGGCGATGTCGACAAAGGGCAGCAGGCCGCGCTCAACGACAAGATCGGCAATGGCAGCCCATTGCGAGATGTCTAGATTGGCGCCCGTCGGGTTATGGCAGCAGCCATGCAACAATACGACGTCGCCAGGATTCGCGGTTCTCAATGCATTCAGCATGTCGTCGAAGCGAACCGCACCAGAAGCAGCGTCGAAATAGGGATATTCGCGTGTCTGCAGGCCAGCGGCGCGCATCACCGGCATGTGGTTCGGCCATGTCGGATCCGACAGCCAGACCATCGCGTCGGTGCGGGTCCTTTTCAGCAGCTCTGCTACCAGCCGCAGCGCGCCGGAGCCGCCTGGCGCCTGCGCCGCACGAATGCGCGTCATGTCGGCGGCTGGGCCGAACACCAACCTGGCCATCGCCGCGTTGAAGGCGGTATCGCCGGCAAGGCCGAGATAGGTCTTGGTATCCTGGCCCTGCAGCAGCCGCTTTTCGGCTTCGCGCACCGCGCGCATCACCGGCGTCTTGCCGTCGCGATCCTTATAGACGCCGACCCCAAGATCGACCTTGTCGGGACGCGGGTCGGCGCGATAGAGGCCGATCAAGGCCAGGATCTTGTCGGCAGGCGCGGGCTGGAGATTTTCGAACATCGATAAGGTTCCGTTGGCGGCGGAGTGATACGCAAACCGGCCGTGCTTTGCCAGCAGTTTCATATGCGCCAACTCGGCGCCGGTTTGCCTCGAAGGCGGCCGATACTATCTGGCGGGCGAGAGCGGGCCCGATATCTCCCCGGACGAGAACGCGGCGAGCCGTAAGAAAATTTCGGGGAGAGCGGGATTAACATCCCGACCTGCTCCGTAAACAGGACATGAAACGGCCGATGCCACGCTTCGATATTCTGGGACAGCTCGGTTCGCTGCGCCGCTATGCACGCTCGCTGACGCGCGACAGCGCCGATGCAGAGGATCTGGTGCATGATGCGCTGGTGCGTGCCTATGAGCGACGCGGCAGCTTCCGCTCCGGCGGAAATCTTCGCGTATGGCTGCTGTCGATTGTCCATAATGCATTCATCGACGGTCTGCGGTCCCGCAAATCCGAAGCAATGCGCATCGAACAGGCCGGCTATCTCGCCGAGGCGAATGTCCAGGCTCCGCAGGAACATTCGGTCCGTCTGGCGCAGGTGCGCGAAGCGTTTTTCGAATTGCCGGAGGAGCAGCGTTCGGCGTTGCATCTCGTCGCCATCGAGGGGCTTAGCTACAGCCAGGCCGCTGAGGTGAGTGGCGTGCCGCTTGGCACGCTGATGTCGCGCATCGGCAGGGCGCGTGCGGCCCTGCGCGAGATGGAGGACGCGGTGCCGGCACGTACGAAAGGCCATCTGAAGATCGTCGGAGGTGGATCATGAACCAACTGCGCGATCCCGTCACCGACACCGATCTCGACGCCTATGTCGACGATCAGCTGGACGTTGCTCGTCGCATCGAGGTCGAGGCGTTCCTTTCGGCTCGCCCGGACGCGGCCGCGCGGGTAATGTCCGACCTGCGGATGCGTGACGAATTGCGCGTGGCGCTTGCCGGATCGAAAGGCATGGCGCGGCCCGCGACGGCCGATGCTGCACGGCGGCTGGAGCGGGGATTGGCGCGCGGCCGCGTCCTTGGTGCTTTGCAGCGAGCTGCGGCAGTCGCTGTCTTCGTCGCTGCCGGCTGGCTTGCGAACGGGCTCATCGGACCGATATCGGTGACGGAAGTCGTCGCTTCGACCCATCCGCCGGCCTATGTGGAGGACGCGGTCCGGGCGCACCGCACGACGCTCGTGCGCGAGGCGATGTCGTCGCAACCCGAAGCACCCGGCTACAATGCCGACGAAATCCGCGCCGCGACGGCGATCGTGATGCCATCGCTGCCAGCGGACTGGACGGTCCGTGACGTGCAGATCTATCCATCGCAATTCGGACCGAGCGTCGAGATGGCTGTCGAGACGAAAGAGATGGGGCTGGTCTCGTTGTTCGCGATCAGGCCCGGAACATTCGACGTCGTCAAGCCGACCGTCGTTCCCTCGGGCGAAGTTTCCTCGGCTTATTTCCAGATCGGCGAGGTCGCCTACGCGGTCGTCGGACGCAGCGATGTCGGCGGTCTCGATCGCACGGCCGAAGCGCTCGCCAAAACGCTTTACTGATCGACCTGCAAGAAGGAGAACCACATGAACAATCTCGGATATATCGGGGCCGGAGCCCGAGCCGGAGCCGTCTACGATGAAGGCCTGCGCCGGCACATGCTGCGCGTCTATAACTATATGGGCCTTGGCCTCGTCGTTACGGGCGTGATCGCGTTCGTGGTGGCTTCCACGCCCGCCCTTTACGTGCCGATCTTCTCCACACCGCTGAAATGGGTGGTGATGCTGGCCCCGCTGGCCTTTGTGCTCTTGTTCTCGTTTCGGATGCAGGCGATGTCGGCAGCCGCCGCCCAGGCGATGTTCTGGGCATTCTGCGCGGTCATGGGCCTGTCGCTGGCTTCCGTGTTCCTGGTCTTTACCGGCACCAGCATCGCACGCACCTTCTTCATCGCCGCCACCATGTTCGGCGCGACCAGCCTTTACGGGTACACGACCAAACGCGACCTGACGCAGTTTTCGTCGTTCCTGATCATGGGCCTGATCGGCGTGGTGATCGCCAGCATCGTCAATATCTTCCTGGGCTCGACCGCGCTCCAATTCGCGATCTCTGTGATCGGCATCGCCGTCTTCATCGGCCTCACCGCCTGGGATACCCAGACGATCAAGGAGCAGTATGCGGAAAACTTCGGCGCGGAATCACAGCAGAAACTCGCTGTCTTCGGTGCATTCTCGCTCTATCTGAACTTCATCAACATCTTCCAACTGCTGTTGAACTTCACCGGCGAGCGCGAATAGCCGGCGTTGAACCAAGACCGGAGTTGGACATCATGGACAGAAACGATCAGCAAGCGATCGGACAGCTCTTCGAGAAGTTGGCAAGCGCCGAGCGCCAGGCGCCGCCGCGCGATGCCGAAGCAGAGCGCTTCATCCAGGACCAGATCACCCAGCAGCCTGGGGCGCCATATTACATGGCCCAGACGATCGTGGTGCAGGAGCAGGCCCTGAACGCAGCTCAGGCGCGCATAGAAGAACTGGAGGAGCAGGCGCGGCAGCCGGCCGGCGGTGGACCGCTCAGCGGCTTCTTCGGCCGCAGCGGCGGCAGGCGCTCAGGCTCGGTTCCGCGGGTAGGGCGCACCGCCTCCGTTGCAACTGAAGGGCCGCAGGACACGCCACAACGGGCAGGCGGCGGTTTTCTTGCCGGCGCCGCGCAGACCGCGATGGGCGTGGCGGGCGGCGTGCTGCTCGGCAACGCGATCGCCGGCGTGTTTGGCGGCAGCGAAGCGAAGGCAGTTGAACAGCCGACGCCGAAGCCGGACGAAGCCGATCAGGCAGGCGATTCCAGCTCCGATAATGGCGGTGACTTCGGTGATATGGAGTTCTGACGAGCGACCCAGCCTGTGCCTGTGCTGGCGCTGGTGACGATTGCGGGTCAGCATAGGCGAGGTGGCGAGGGCAACATCCGGGAAGCGAGCCCTCGCCGGCGGCTAATAGCCCAGGCGCTTCAGTTCAGCCTTGACCGCCGCGATCGTCTTGAAGCGGAAGTGCTTCGTTGGGCCGTCGCGCCAATGGCAGTCGCATGTGGCATCGAACTTCCGGCTCGCTTTCAATTGGGTCAGCGCCTTCTGGCCTGGCTTGGGGCCATCGAAGATGCGAACTTCGTAGAGCGTCCCTTCGACATCGTAGTGCATCTGAGCCCAGGAAAGTATCACGATCAGTTCCTTTGCCGGGTCGTGGTCGGCGTTGGCGAGGCCGAGCGCTATGTCCGGTGTGTCGCCCTCTTGTTCACCGATCGTGACCTGGATTGCGCGATATCTGTTGTCAGCTAGCCGTTGCAGCGCGACGAGCGGGCGTTCCGGATAGTCCTCAGCGGTCTGGTAATCGACGAAGAGTGTCTGGAGGCCGTTCCAGCTCACGGCTGTGGTGTGCGGATCAGCATTGTCGGCGAACCCAACAACACGTTTGGCGAAAGCCAGGTCGTTCTCGCCTGGCGCACGATCAAAGTCCTGCGCTCGCGCGCCAGTGAGGGCGCAGGCGAGGGTGAGGGCAAGACTTGCAAGCAGCGGAAGCGTCTTCATGATTCGCAACCCTAGCATGCCCGTTGCCCCACAGCGCTGTTGCGAATGTCTAAGAGTGACCGGCCTGATCTCGCCGCCAACGGATGCTATAGGCGTAGTCGCATAAGATAGATTATGGAACTAGCTTGGCCGATTGGATGTGACGTGAAGATAGCACCTCGCGAGATCCAACTCGGGAACCCAGGCCGTAAAAACTTAGTCTTTCACGCTGATTCGTAAGGGATTTCGATCGTCATGCCGTCATAAGCAGGCTCGACGTTGGCCGGCGTCTCGGCCATTACCGTAGCGTAGTCGAGTGGCACATGCATATGCGTCAGCACCGCGTTCTTCGGCGCCAGTCTTTCGATCCAGCCAAGCGCCTGGCCAAGCGACAGATGGCTCGGATGGACGGTGTATTGCAGCGCGTCGATGACCAGCATGTCCAGCCCGCGCAAACGCTTGGCGGTCGCCTCCGGAAAGTCGCTGACGTCAGGGCAATAGGCCAGCCCGCCGATGCGGAAACCCAGCGAGGTGATGTCGCCATGGAGCTGCAGCAGCGGTTCGAGGGTGAGGGCGCCGCCCTCGCCTGCGATCACCACCGGCCTGTGGTGGTCGATGATATGGGCGTTGACGATCGGCGGATACGAACTGCCTTTCGGTGTTTCGAAACAGTAGCGGAACGCCTCGCGTAGGCGCAGCATGGTAGCCTGATCCGCATGGATGTCGATCCGGTGGCGCTGCTCGAGCACGAAGCCGCGCAAATCGTCGATGCCGTGGATATGGTCGGCATGCGGATGTGTATAGACCACCGCATCGATGCGCTTGACCGATGCCAGCAGCATCTGCTCGCGGAAATCCGGGCCGGTGTCGATGACGACCGTGGTCCGGGCGCCACTCGCCGCGATCCGCTCGACGAGCGCTGCGGTGCGCGTGCGCCGGTTCCGGGGGTTCGCGGGATCACAATTGCCCCAGTCGCCGGTGATGCGTGGCGTGCCCGGCGATGAGCCGCAGCCGAGGACGGTAAGACGTAACCGGTCGCTCATGCGTCAGGCGCCCGGCGCGCTCGGGCGCGGCATTTTCCTGAACAGCCGGAAGAAATTATCCGTGGTGATATTAGCGATCTCGGCCTCGCTGAAGCCGATCGTCTCGGCCAGCACCTTGGCTGTATGCGCGACATAGGCAGGCTCATTACGCTTGCCGCGAAACGGGATCGGCGCAAGGTATGGCGCGTCGGTTTCGACCAGCAGACGGTCGCGCGGCACATCGGCGGCGACGGCGCGCAGCTCGGCGGAGTTCTTGAAGGTCAGGATGCCGGAAAACGAGACGTAGCCGCCGAGCGCCACGCCGATCTCGGCCAGCCGGCGCCCCGACGAAAAACAGTGCAGGATGAAGGGGAAGGCGCCCTTCCCCGTTTCTTCTTCGAGGATATCAGCCATGTCGTCGTCGGCGTCGCGCGAATGGATGACCAGCGGCAGACCGGACACGCGCGCCGCGGCGATGTGGGTGCGAAAGCCCTGCGCCTGTGCGTCGCGCGGCGCATGATCGTAGAAATAGTCGAGTCCGGCCTCGCCAATCGCCACCACTTTGCGATGAGCAGAGAGCCGCACCAGATCATCGACAGTGACATCAAGCTCTTCGGCCGCATTATGCGGATGGGTGCCGACCGAGCAATAGACCTCATCGAAAGTCTCTGCAATCTCAAGCACTTGGTTAAATCGCTTCACCCTCGTCGAGATCGTCACCATTCGGCCGATGCCGGCCGCTAGGGCGCGGGCGACAATGGCTGTCCGCTCTTCGGCGAAATCCGGAAAGTCGAGGTGGCAGTGACTGTCGACCAGCATCAGGCGTTCGCGTCCTGCTTTTCGTAACGCGGAAAGACCGCCTCCGGCGCGGGCAATGCCGTGCCGGGCACCAGCGCATAGTCGGCGTGGACATGCGCAAAGTCACGGTTGTCTGCCGGCACCGCCAGCAGGTCGAGCAGCTTAGCAGCCGACCCCGGAACAAAGGGCTGGCAGAGCAGCGTCACGCGCCGGACGACTTCGATCGTCGTCCACAGAACTGTCTTCATACGCTCTGGATCGCTTTTGCTTAGCGCCCAGGGTTGCTGAGAGGCGAAATAGCGGTCAGCTTCGGCCACCACTCCGAAGATCGCCGCCAGCGCCAAATGGATGCCCTGATCCGCCATCGCCTTTCGCGCGACGGCGAGTGCCCCCACCGCTTGGTCGAGGATGGCGCTGTCGGCTTCGGTCAGTTCGCCGCGCTTTGGCACCGCGCCGCTGCAGTTCTTGGCGACCATCTTCAGCGAGCGCTGCGCCAGGTTGCCGAGGCCATTGGCAAGGTCGGCATTGGTGCGGTTGACGATCGCATCATGGCTGTAGCTGCCGTCCTGGCCGAACGGCACTTCGCGCAGCAAGAAATAGCGCACCTGGTCGAGGCCGTAGTGCTCGATCATCGCGAACGGGTCGATGACGTTGCCGACCGACTTCGACATTTTCTCGCCGCGGTTGAACAAAAAACCATGCGCGAACACGCGCTTCGGCAATTCGATGCCAGCCGACATCAGGAAAGCCGGCCAGTAGACCGCGTGGAAGCGGACGATGTCCTTGCCGATGACGTGCGCGTTTGCCGGCCAGAACGACCATCTCTCATTGGCCGGATCCGGATAGCCGGCGGCGGTGATGTAGTTGGTCAAGGCGTCGACCCAGACATACATCACATGCTTCTCGTCGCCCGGCACCGGGATGCCCCAGTCGAACGTGGTGCGCGAGATCGATAGGTCCTTCAGGCCGGACCTGACGAAGCTCATCACCTCATTGCGCCTCTCGGCAGGACCGACGAAATCGGGCTGGTTTTCGTAAAGTGCAAGGAGCCTGTCCTGATAAGCCGACAGCCGGAAGAAGTAGCTCTCTTCCTCGACCCATTCGACCGGCGTCCCCTGCGGCCCATAGCGGACATTGTCGGCACGCACCTCGGTCTCTTCTTCGCCGTAATAGGCTTCGTCACGCACCGAGTACCAGCCGGCATAGCCGCCCTTATAGACGTCGCCATTGGCGGCCATCGCCTTCCAGATCGCCTGCGAGGCCTTGTAGTGCCGCTTTTCCGTGGTGCGGATGAAATCGTCGTTGGAGGCATCGAGCGCGACGGCCATGCGCTCGAAATCGGCCGAGTTGCGGTCTGCCAGCTCGCGCGCTGAAATACCTTCTCTCTTCGCCGTCTGCAGCATCTTTATGCCGTGCTCGTCGGTGCCGGTGAGAAAGAGCACGTCCTTACCGTCGAGCCGCTGGAAGCGGGCCAGCGCGTCGGTGGCAATCAACTCGTAGGCATGGCCGATATGCGGTTTGCCGTTCGGATAGGAAATAGCCGTCGTGACGTAGTATTTTTCGCGTGCCATGGATGAGCCGTCATGAATGTCTGAATGAAAGATGTCGCGGTGAGATATCGCATCGAAACGGCAATTGCCATCCGACGCCAATGTGGTGGCTTCGAAGTTCCTGCGATTGATTGGGATCAATACTCAGGGGCTTCAAAGCCACGCCAGCGGCCGTCACATTCGCATTGCAGAATTCAGGCGGTCGATCATGGTCAGGGCGTGCTGCTTTTTGTCGAGATTGTAGGTCTCGGTTTCAGATATAGCGTTCAAAGCCTCGTGCCAAGTATCCGACAGCGTTTTGGCCCGCGCGAGATCGCCGGCGAGCGCGGCCTGGCTGGCGCCGGCCGACAGCAGATCAAGCGCGCGGCGATTGAATATCTCGAACGGGATCGCCTGGTCGCGGCCGGCGACCGCCTCGGCAAGACGGTAGGCGCCTCCGACATCTATCTTCTTGGACATCACCAGGGCGTCGAGGGTGGCGGCGATTTCGAGCCCTCCATACTGCGTCAACAGGATCGCATTGCGCGCGCTGCCCCCTGCCCGCTCCGCCAGCGCCGCGCGCGCGCCAGGATCCTCCGGTGGCGGCGGCTCGATGCCTTCCAGAACCGTCATCAAGCTCTCGGCATCGAGCGGCGCCAACCGCACCATCTGGCAGCGCGACCGGATCGTCGGCAGCAGACTGCCCGGCGCATGGACGATGAGGATGAACAAGGTGCGCGCGGGTGGCTCTTCAAGATTCTTCAGCAAGGCATTGGCAGCATTGGTGTTCATGTCGTCGGCGGGATCGACGATAACCACCCGGTAGCTGCCGTCGTGCGAGGTCAGCGACAGAAAACGGCTGACCTTGCGGATTTCGTCGACCGTGACCACTGTCTTGAAGCTCTTGGTCTTGTCGTTCGCCGGGCGTGTAAGATGCAGCACCGAAGGATGCGCGCCGGTGGCGATCTGTCGAAACAGCGACGAAGCCGGATCTGGAACGGCAAGGCTTTCCGGCGCCTGCTCGAAGGCCGGGTGCTTCAACAGATGATGCGCCAGGTGAAAGGCCAGCGTCGCCTTGCCGATGCCAACCGGTCCGGCAAAGATCAGTGCGTGCGGCAGCTTTCCCGAGCGGTAAGCGGTGGCGAGCATGTTGGCCGCCTGCAGGTGACCGACAAGACGCGGCGTCTCGGATGGCTCGGGCACCCCGTCCAGCGTATCGTGCTGTTCGGGCGCGATGCGTTCGAAAATCATGCTGGCGCCGCCTGCCTTCTTTGTGCCGGCATCATCCTCTCGAGAGCCGCGAACACCGCGGCGGTAACGACATCCTCCACCGCATCTAGGTCGGCTGAGGCATCGACGACAACGCAGCGTTCGGGTTCAGCTGAGGCGATCGCGAGAAACGCCTCGCGCCGGCGTTGGTGGATGGCCAATGTTTCTTTCTCGAAGCGGTCCGGTCCGTCACTGCTGCCCCGCCGGGCGGTAGCGCGCCTCAGGCCCTCGGCGGGGTCGATGTCGAAGATCAGTGTCATGTCCGGCACCATGCCGTTGATGGCGACCTTCTCCAATGCGTCCATGAATGCCGGGTCGAGGCCGCCGGTGACGCCCTGGTAGACGCGCGAGGAATCCATGAAACGATCGCAAAGCACGACCGAACCGCGCTCGACTGCCGGCCGGATGACCTGTTCGACATGGTCGGAACGCGCAGCGGCGAAAAGCAGCGCTTCCATCTTGGGGCCGAACGGCTCGGCTGCGCCTGAAAGCAGGACATGCCTGACCGCCTCCGCGCCCGGCGAGCCACCCGGCTCACGTGTCACCAGCACATCGTATTTCTTGGCGCGCATCTTCTTTGCCAGCCGCTCGATCTGCGTCGACTTGCCTGCTCCTTCGCCGCCTTCAAAAGTGATGAAAAATCCGCGCGCCAAAGCCTTTGTCCATACTTCGGGGACCGTATAGTCCCGGCGGGAAAAAAGGTCCACCGCGACGGTGCTAACGTAGCCAGCCGACGGCCAGTTCCTTGGCGGCGTCGAGCGCGCGCTGCGGCAGCGAACCGACACCGATCGACTCGGCGGCAAACAGCGGCGTCTCCTGGCTCAGCGTATCGCCGATCCAGACGCGCAGCGTACCCACCGGCTGCCCCTCCTCCACCGGCGCTGCCACCGGTCCGTCATAGACGATCCTGGCGGTGAGCTTGTCGCGGTTGGTGATCGGCAGGAAGATCTGCACCGGTCCTTTTGCCTTTAACGCGACACCGGACTTGGCGCCGCCAAAGACCTGGGCTTCGCCAACCACTTCGTCCTTGGCGAATACTTCAGTCTTCTCGAAGGAGCGAACGCCCCAGTCGAGCAGCTTTCGCGCTTCCTCAGCACGCTCACGGTCGTTTGCCAGGCCGCTCATCGCCGCGATCACCCTTGTGCCGTTGTGGCTGACCGAGCCGACAATGCCGAACCCGGATTGCTCGCTGGCACCGACCGCGAGCCCGTCGGCGCCTATGTCCATGGCCAGTAGCGGATTGCGGTTCCTCTGGGAAATCTTGTTCCAGGTAAAATCCTTCTGGCCGTAATAGCGGTAGAGATCCGGGTAGTTGCGCCAGATATGCAGCGCCAGAAGCGCAAGTTCGCGAACGCTCGTTTGCTGCTCATCGGCCGGCAGACCGGTGGAATTGACGAAAGTCGATTTCTGCAAGCCGATCTGGCGGGCACGCCCGGTCATCTGCGCTGCGAAGTTTGCTTCGGACCCGGCCATCCCTTCAGCAATGACGATACAGCCGTCATTGGCCGCCTGCACGGTCACGCCCTGGATCAGGTCTTCCAGCCGGATCGTCGACTTGAGCTTGGCGAACATGGTCGATGTCCCCGAAGGAGCGCCGCCTTTGCGCCAGGCGTTCTCGCTCACCACGAAGGTATCATCGAGCGTCATGCGCCCTGATTTGATGGCGTCGAAAACCACTTCCATCGTCATCAGCTTGGCCAGCGAGGCCGGCGGAATCAACCTGTCGGCGTCCTTGGAAAACAGCACGGTTCCGGTTTCGGCATCGATCATGAAGGCCTGCGCGGCCTTGGTCTCGAAAAGCTGTGCTGAGGCCGGCGCAAGCGAGAGCAGCAGCAGGCCGAGCGCCATAAGCCCGGTGAAAGGGTGAAAAGATTTCATCAGGTTCGACCAGTGAGCCGGCGCTTTTGCAAGTTGGCAGAAGCTATCAGGCTTTTGCCTGGCGGATCAATCGCGCGCGAAAAAACCAGGCAGCCCCGAGCTCAGTTGCGTACAGCAAGCGCATCCGGCGCACCATGCGACCACGCTGCCTGCAGCATCTCGTCCAGGCTGCCACGACCGTCGGCAAAGAGGTTGACCGAGTACCAGTCCTTGCCTTCAAGTTCCGAGCGCTGGATCTCGGTCTTGCCGAAGCTGGAAAGCTGGGCCGCCACACGCTCCGCTTCGGCGGCATTCTCGAACGAACCCGCCGCGACATAGTCCGTGGGCGACCCGGTTGGAGGAGCTTGCCGCTTCCACGATTGAAGAATTTCGGCGGGCGACATGCCGGCGCCATCCAGCTCGGCAAACGCGTTGGAGGCGCGTTGCACGCGCTCGTCCGCGTAAGACAGCGACGCCACGGTGAACGGCGATTGCGCCGGCAGGTTGATCTCCGGGCGCTCCGGCACGATCGGGCCGAAATCGGGCAGTACAATGTCTCCCAAAACAGATGCTTGCACTGCCATGACAGGCCCTGCATCGGATCCCTGCCCGGAATTCGTCAGCTGACCGGGGAACGGCACGGCAGCAGCGCTCACCGGCAGGCTTGGCGACGGCCCATTCATCGCGACCATGACACCGCTGGGCAGGCCGTCCGACGGATCCGGCGCCCTGTAGCCTGGACGATACGAAGCCATAAGATACTGCCCGTCATTGCCTTCGAGCGGCGCACGGCCGACATATTCGACCTTCACCTCGGCCGTACCGATGTTGGCATAATCGAGCATTTCAGCAGCGCGCTTCGATACATCGATGATGCGTCCATCATGATAGGGTCCGCGGTCGTTGACGCGCACGATCACCGAGCTGCCGGTCTTCATGTTGGTGACCCGCGCATAGCTCGGCAGCGGCATGGTCGGATGCGCCGCCGTCAGATCTGCCATGTCGTAGACTTCGCCGTTGGCGGTCAACCGGCCGTGGAAGGCCTCACCGTACCAGGATGCGAGGCCAACCTTGGCGTAACGTTTGTCTTCCTTCGGATAATACCACTTGCCGCGCACCTGATAGGGCTTGCCGAGCTGGTCGCGTCCGCGAGACGTCTTGAACATGACGCGCGGGCTGGCTTTCACGCCGTATTCGGCTTCAGAAAAATATTCCTTGGAGCGAGGTTTCTTGTTGACCATCGCCTTTTGCTGCGGCCCGGCACATGCTGCAAGAAAGGCTGCCGACAAGGCAAACAGCGCGAAAGCGGAAGCGCGACGAAGACGCGGGCGCGCCGTGGTCTGCATATTTTGATTGTCCCCTATAGCATCGACGAAGGCACCGCAGCATGAACGTCAGCGATGCCAAAGCACCCACTCCAGAAACGCCGGCGACGCCCTACCCCAATCCTTTTTGTGCGCAGGAATTGTTTATCACCGTATTAACCGATTGTGGTCGGAACCGGGCGAGATTGTGGCACGGACCGCCTCGCTGATCGGCATGAAAATCATCGCTTATCGATCAGAAACGCCGTTCGTGGCGCACTTTGCCCCTGGCTTGGCGTGTCTGCGAGCGCAGATTCAGGGACCGAATATCACAAGTTCGGTGAACGTCAGATCTCCAGGTGCGGGTGGTCTGGGACCTTTGAAGTATTTCAGCCCCTTGTTGGGGCGGTACCATCCCACCAAGCCTGGAATCGGCTCCTTGGCGTCGACAAAGCAAACCAGGATTCCGCTTCGCAAGAGAAAGCGCCCCATCGCACCGGCGCAGCGGCTCAAATCCGCAAGCGAGCGGCAATAGATGACCTGATGGCATCGGATAACACCGTGCAACATTCGGCGCGGCATCAATACCAGGGGGAACGCTGCTCCATCGCAGATGCAGATCAACGACAGGCAGCCCAGCGCGGCGTGTTCCGAGAGTATGTATCTCTCACTCTCGGGCAGCATCGCCAATTCCGGAAGATCGGGACGCCCTTCGACCACGCGACATGACCGCTGCGCCGAACTCAAAGCCGGCAAGAAGGTAAATTGTCCGCTGGAGAAGAGCCGAAAGCCGAGCGCCCGGTTGGCTTTCAATGTCGCTTGTGCAGGCGAAATGTTCGTGTAGGTCACGTCCTTCCGCTTGAGAACCGCCGCAACCAACATGGCGCCATAGGGACGGAAATCTGCATCGACTGACCAGCTTGAAAGATTGCAGCGAATTTCCTCGCTCTCCGACCCCTGATAGCGAGCATAAAGGGTGAGCACAACGCCGACGATCCGACCGGCATGCTCCAAAGCAAAGCCATATTGTGGGAACTCGGCAACCACAGGCCGCTGCGACAAGCGGGTCAGAGCGTGTATCCAGTAACTCCGGTTACGCGCCGGAAAGCCCCTGCACAGGCAATCAACCACTCCCTCCCAGTCGGTTTCGCGGATTGGTCTACAGCGAAGACCGGGCGGGAGAGCGCCAAGTACGGCCAAAATCAACTCCAGAATACGATTTACTTACATGTGCCTAATGCGCTCCACATATCAGCGCTCAACGATTAATAGTCCGTGCGGGTTTTAAAAACGATTTTCCACACTCAGCACAAACACAGCTCGCCATGACGCTGCTCACCGTCCTGGATCGCGCCGAAAGGTGCGGCCGCCACGGTTGACTTGGCGTTGAATGCGGCTTTACAGGAATGGAGCGCGAACCGGTCGGGAAACGTCCTGGTGCCAATCCGGTACCGACAGCTCGAACCCGCTCCTCTCGCGATATCCTAAGTGATTGAAAAATCACCTTGGAGGGATGGCCGAGCGGTTTAAGGCACCGGTCTTGAAAACCGGCGTGGGTGCAAGCCCACCGTGGGTTCGAATCCCACTCCCTCCGCCATATCCGTCCAATTTCTTCAATCCTGCAGGCATGACGTCGAGTTTTCCGCTCGTCGGATTCTCGACTGCCTGGGTTTAACAGGCCGGTCCGGTTAGGGGAGAACCGCCGCTCTGCCCCATGCCGCGCGCCACCTCTCGCGTCGCTGAAATGCGACAGGTGCTGATCATGGCAACGATACCAAAGTACCGGTGATACTATTGCGTAATCAACAACCTGCCACAAAGCGAAGACTGTCACCCGCCGCGCAGCCGCGGTTCGTCGGGTTGATTTCTCCGCCCGAATATGGTGCTTCTCCCGCCCATGAATAAACTATTTTCTGCGGTCCTCGCATGGACGATAGTGGCTTGGCCGGCCAGCGCAATGGACAGCGCATTGCGCGCCGGCCTGCTGAAACTCGATCCGCAAACCCGGCTGGAGCAGCGATGCGACGCCGAAATTCTCGACCGGATTACCCGCGACGACCACAAATACAAAGCCGATCGTGTCGTCGCCTACGCTTTTGCGACGCCCGAAATGGGCGCCGATGCGATCAAGAGCCCGGGTGCTGCGTTTCGCAGCAAGGGACAGTGGTACCGGCTGAAATTCAAATGCGAAACAGCGCCGGACCATATGGAAGTCCTGCAGCTCCGCTATCGGATCGGTGATGAAATTCCGGAAAGCGACTGGCCCAAATACAATCTCTATAACTAGGCATTCGCGACCTGTGGCCGCATTTTGCCGGTGTTCGGGCCGATCGTCGCAAACTCTGTATATTGCCGCAATAACGGGCGGTTTGCCGACCTTGTTCCAACCAGTCCCTTGACGCGCAGGAACCATACACGTTAGGCCCTCCAGGCATTCGACGCGAACGGTCGGCCAACCAGCAAGGGACTTCCAGTCGATGGAAATTTTCACTGCCGCGGGCTTCTCTGCCCTGCTCCAGGTCATCGCCATCGACCTCGTGCTTGCAGGCGATAACGCCATCGTCATCGGCTTGGCCGCGGCGGGCTTGCCGGTCGAGCAGCGCAAGAGAGCGATTCTCATCGGCGTGGTGGCGGCGACGGTGCTGCGTATCGGTTTTGCTGCGATCACCGTCACCCTGTTACAGATTGTCGGCCTGCTGCTTGCCGGCGGCATCTTGCTGCTGTGGGTGTGCTGGAAGATGTATCGCGAGCTGCGCACGTCGTATGCCGACGAGGTGGAGGCGACCGAAGCGCTGTCAAATTCCGATATCAACAGCGATGATATGGTGGCCGGCAAGGCGCGCAAGAAGACCTTGGGTCAGGCGGCATTGCAGATCGTCATCGCCGACGTGTCGATGTCGCTCGACAACGTACTCGCGGTCGCCGGCGCGGCGCGCGATCACTTCCAGGTGCTGGTGATAGGCCTCGTCCTGTCGATCGCGCTGATGGGCCTTGCCGCGAGCTTCATCGCCAAGCTGCTGCACCGCCATCGCTGGATCGCCTATATCGGCCTTTTGATCATCTTCTATGTCGCACTCGATATGATCTACCGGGGCGCGGTGGAAGTCTTGCCGCATGTCAGCAGTGCGGTGAGCTGACACGCCGACTCGAATTCTCATCGGCCGGCCTTTCAGCTTCGGCGAGCCTTCGGCGACGCTGGCGGTTGCGTTTCGCCGCAGCCGCTGCCCATACCAATGCCGCGACAAGTGTGGTACTGCGCCGCCAATCCTGAAAATCCGGAAAAGCTTTGATGTCCGCCCCTCGCGTCAGTTTCGTCAGCCTTGGATGCCCGAAAGCCCTTGTGGATTCGGAGCGCATTATCACGCGCCTGCGCGCCGAAGGCTACGAGATCGCCCGCAAGCACGACGGCGCCGACCTGGTCGTCGTCAACACCTGTGGCTTCCTCGATTCGGCTCGCGACGAATCGCTCAACGCCATCGGCTCGGCACTTTCGGAGAATGGCAAAGTTATTGTCACCGGCTGCCTCGGCGCCGAGCCGGACATCATCCGTGAAAGACATCCCAACGTCCTCGCCATCACCGGACCACAAGCTTATGAAAGCGTGATGGCGGCGGTGCATGAGGCTGCCCCCCCGAGCCATGATCCCCACATCGACCTTTTGCCGCCGCAAGGGGTCAAGCTCACACCGCGCCACTATGCGTATCTCAAGATTTCGGAAGGCTGCAACAACCGCTGCACCTTCTGCATCATCCCGGCGCTGCGTGGCGACCTCGTATCGCGGCCGGCGGCCGACGTGTTGCGCGAAGCCGAGAAGCTGGCCAAGGCCGGGGTCAAGGAGATCCTCGTCATCTCGCAGGATACCAGCGCCTACGGCATCGATATCAAATACCAGACCAGCATGTTCGGCGATCGCGAAGTGCGGGCGAAATTCCTCGATCTATCGGAAGAACTGGGCAAGCTCGGTGTCTGGGTGCGCATGCACTATGTCTATCCCTACCCGCATGTCGCAGACGTCATCCCATTGATGGCCGAAGGTAAGATCGTTCCCTATCTCGACATTCCGTTCCAGCACGCCTCGCCGCAGGTGCTGAAGAACATGCGCCGGCCCGCTCATGGCGAAAAGACGCTCGAGCGTATTCGCGGCTGGCGCGACATCTGCCCGGACCTTGCCATCCGCTCCACCTTCATCGTCGGCTTCCCCGGCGAGACGGATGACGATTTCGAGATGCTGCTCGACTGGCTGGACGAGGCCAAGATCGACCGCGCCGGCTGTTTCAAATACGAGCCGGTCAGAGGCGCCCGCTCCAACGAGCTCGGCCTCGAGCAAGTGCCGCAGGATATCAAGGAAGCCCGCTGGCACCGCTTCATGCAGCGCCAGCAGAAGATTTCGGCAACGCAGCTAACCAAGAAAATTGGCAAGCGACTGCCGGTCCTGATCGACGAGGCGCATGGCAATTCGGCCAAGGGCCGGACCAAATACGATGCGCCCGAAATCGACGGTTCGGTCCATATCCAGTCGCGGCGGCCACTGCGCGCCGGCGACATCGTCACGGTCAAGATCGAGCGCGCCGACGCTTACGACCTTTACGGCTCAGCAGTCTGATATTCCGTCCAAAATGAAAAGGGCGCCGCGTGGCGCCCTTTCGTTCGATATGTTTCCGACCGCCTACTGCGGCAGCTTGTCGTCGACGCCCTTCACGTAGAAATTCATGCCGAGCAACGTGGCGTCGTCGGCGACCTCGCCCTCCTTCAGCCAAGGTGTGCCGTCCTGCTTGGCGATCGGCCCGGTGAAGGGGTTCCAGCCGTCGGCGATCTTCTTGGTGGTGGCTTCGGCCATCGCCTTGACGTCGTCGGGCATGTTGGTGAACGGCGCCAGCTTGACGGCGCCGTCCTTAATACCGAGCCAGACATTGTCGGGCTTCCAGGTGCCGTCGAGCGCCGCCTGGACCCGGCTGATGTAGTAGGGACCCCACTCGTCGGTCAGCGCGGTCAGCTGCGCGTGCGGCGCGAACTTGATCATGTCGGAGGACTGCCCGAAGCCGTGCAGCTTGCGCTCCTCCGCCACCTGCAAGGCAGCGGTCGAGTCGGTGTGCTGGACGATGATATCGGCGCCCTGGTCGAACAATGCCTTGGCAGCATCGGCCTCCTTGCCCGGATCGAACCAGGAGTTCACCCACACGATCTTCGCCTTGAAGTTCGGGTTGATCGACTGTGCGCCGAGCATAAAGGAATTTATGCCCATCACCACTTCCGGGATCGGGAAGGAAACGATGTAGCCGGCGACGCCCGACTTCGATTGCTTGGCGGCGATCTGGCCAAGCACGTAGCGGCCTTCGTAGAAACGCGCATTGTAGATGCCGAGATTTTCGGCCGTCTTGTAGCCGGTGGCGTGCTCGAACATCACCTTGGGGAATTTCTTGGCGATCTTTACTTCCGGGTCCATGAAGCCGAAGGACGTGCCGAAAATGATCTTGCATCCCTCGCGCGCCAGGCGCTCGAAGGCGCGGTCGGCATCGGGGCCTTCGGAGACGTTTTCGAGATAGGCGGTCTCGACCTTGTCGCCGAGTGCCTTTTCCACCTCGAGGCGGCCTTGGTCGTGCTGGTAGGAGTAGCCGAAATCGCCGATCGGGCCGGTGTAGACCCAGCACGCCTTCAGCTTGTCCGCCGCCTCGGCTGAGGCCGCCAGCGACAATGCGGCCGTCGTCGCCATCAGGGCAATAAGCAGTTTTTTCATTGTGTTACCTCTCTGAGTTAAGCCTTGGAGCTTCCGTCTTTTTGCTGTCAACGATCCGGAACGAATGGCTGGCCCAAGGAGGCCGGCGTGTTCATCATCGTCAAACGCTTGTTGCGCGAGATTAGAACGAGAACCACGACGGTTGCCAGATAGGGCAGCGAAGAAAGCAGTTGCGAGGGAAACGATTTTAAGAACGCAATTAACTTGTAGAGCAACCAGGGCGCGTCGACGAAGTCCTGCAGATTTATGGCTTGGACGTGAAGCTGGCCAACCCAGATCGCGCCGAAAATATAGGCGCCGGCCAGCACCCGCCATGGCCGCCAGGAGGCGAAGACGACCAGAGCCAGCGCGATCCAGCCGCGGCCGGCGGTCATGTTCTCCACCCATTGCGGTGTGTAGACCAGCGATAGGTGACCGCCGGCGAGGCCGGCACAAGCGCCGCCGAAAATCACTGAGAGATAGCGGTAGCGGATGACGTGGATGCCAAGCGCATGGGCGGAGGCATGGCTGTCGCCGATCGAGCGCAGCGTGAGCCCGGTGCGGGTCTTGAACAGGAACCACATGACGGCGGCGGTCAGCGCGATCGAGATGTAGAAGATTGGATCCTGGCCGAACAGCAGCCTGCCAACGACCGGGATTGCGGTCAGGCCGGGAATATCGAGGTTTGGCAGCCTTTCGCCGGGCTGGCCGACAAAATTCGTTCCCATCATGCCGGAAAGGCCGAGGCCGAGCAGTGTCAGCGACAGGCCGGTGGCCACCTGATTGGTGGCCAGCGACAGCGTCATGACGGCGAACAGCAGTGAGAACACTGCCCCCATGGTGACTGCCGCCAACAGCCCTATCCAAGGCGAGCCGGTGAGATAGCCGGCGCCGAAACCGCCGACGGCACCCATGATCATCATTCCTTCGACGCCGAGATTGAGCACACCCGAACGTTCGACCACCAGTTCGCCGATCGCCGCGATCAGCAGCGGCGTCGCCGCCGTCGCGATGGTCAAGAGGATGTTGACGGTGATGTCCATCAGCGGGCTTCCTCCAGCTTCGGCCCCGCCTCGAGCTTCGGCGCGGAAAAGCCGGTCAGGCGAATGCGGTAATGGATGAGCGTGTCGCAGCCGAGCACGAAGAACAAAAGCATGCCCTGGAACACGCGCGCCACCTTGTCGGAGATGCCGAGCGCGCTTTGCACTGCCTCGCCGCCCAGATAGGTCAGCGCCAGTACAAGGCCTGCGGCGACGATGCCGAGCGGATTGAGCCGGCCGAGAAATGCCACGATGATAGCGGTAAATCCGTAGCCGGGCGAGATCACCGGCTGCAATTGTCCGATGGCTCCCGAGACCTCCGAAATCCCTGCAAGTCCGGCCAGTGCGCCCGACAGCAGGAAGGCAAAGAAGACCATGCGGTTAAGGCCAAACCCGGCGAAGCGCCCTGCCCTCGGACTTGAGCCGAGCACGCGGACCTCGAAGCCTTTCAGCATACGGCTCATCAGGATCCAGATCAGTATCGCCGCGATCAGCGCGAAGACAAATCCCCAGTTTGCCCGGCCGGATTCCGGGAGGAGTTCCGGCAGTATGGCCGAGTCGTTGAACTGGATGGTCTGCGGGAAACCGTGGCCCTGCGGATCGCGCCACGGCCCGCGTACGAGCCAATCGAGGAAGAGCTGGGCGACATAGACCAGCATCAGGCTGGTCAGGATCTCGTTGGTGTTGAAGCGCGTCTTCAGCAGTGCCGGGATTGCAGCATAGGCGGCCCCACCGACCATGCCGAGCAGAAGCGTCAGCGGCAGCACCAATGGGCCTTCGAACTGCGGAAACAGCACGGGGATGATCGAGCCGACAATGCCGCCCAGGATGAACTGGCCTTCGGCGCCGATGTTCCAGATGTTGGCCTTGTAGCAGACCGACAGTCCGACCGCGATCAGGATCAGGGGGGCGGCCTTGATCGCCAGCTCATGCAGCTGCCAGACCTGGCTGATCGGTTCGATGAAGTAGATGCGGAACGCAGTCAACGGGTTGACGCCGAGCAGCGCGAACATGATGGCACCGGCAATGATCGTCAAAACGAAAGCGATGAAAGGCGAGAGTGCCGAAAACAGCATCGAGCGCTGCGGGCGTTTTACAAGTTCGAGGCGCATCAGGCCGTCTCCAGCGTATGTTCGGCATGACCGGGTTCGGCGCCGCCCATCAGCAGCCCGATTTTCTCGAATGTCGCTTCAGCTATCGGCAGCGGCTTCGACAGTTCGCCATTGTGCATGACCGTGATCGCATCGGAAATCTCGAACAGCTCGTCGAGGTCTTGGCTGATCACCAGCACCGCCGAGCCGCTGCGCGCCAGTTCGATCAGTGCCTGGCGGATGTGGGCCGCCGCACCCGCGTCGACCCCCCAGGTCGGCTGATTGACCACCAAGACGCTAGGCCGGCGGTCGAGTTCGCGGCCAACGATGAATTTCTGCAGATTGCCGCCCGAAAGAGCCGCAGCCTCCGGATCCGGCGCGCTCTTGCGCACGTCCATTGCCTTTATGATGCGCTGGGCAGCGGTATGGATCGCATCGCCCTTGACCATTCCACCGGCGCCGACAAACATCTTGCCATCGGTGGCGTGGCGCGACAGAAGCAGGTTCTCCGAAAGCTTCATGCGCGGTGCTGCGCCATGGCCGAGCCGCTCTTCCGGGACGAAGGCAGCGCCCATCAGACGCCTGCCGGTGATGGTGAGGCCGCCGGCATCCTTGCCGCGGATGCGGACCGAGCCGGCATCCTGCTGCAGCACCTCGCCGGAAACGGATTCGAAGAATTCGCCCTGGCCGTTGCCGGCCACACCGGCAATGCCGATCACCTCGCCGGCGCGGACCTCGAGATTGATGTTCCTGAGCGGGATCGAGAACGGGGTCGCCGGCTTGCGGGTGAGTTCGCGGATTTGAAGCAGCACCGGCGCGGTCTCGATACCCTCGGCCGGCGCCCGCACCACGGCCAGCACCTCGTTGCCGACCATCATCCGCGCCAACGAAGACGCGGTTTCCTGGCGCGGATTGCAATGGCCGACCACCTTGCCGTGACGCAGCACGGTGGCGCGGTCGCAGATCCGTTTGACCTCTTCCAGCCGGTGCGAAATGTAGAGGATGGACTTTCCTTCCGAACGCAGCCGTTCGAGCGTCTCGAACAACTTATCGGCCTCCTGCGGCGTCAGCACCGAAGTTGGTTCGTCGAGGATGATAAGTTGCGGCGTCTGCAGCAGGCAGCGGATGATTTCGATACGCTGACGCTCGCCGACCGACAGATCACCGACCAGCGATAGCGGATCGAGAGGCAGGCCGTAACTGTAGGAGAGCGCCCTCGCCTTGGCCGCGATCGTGCTGATCGGCGAGCCGTCATCCAGCGACAGCGCGATGTTCTCAGCCGCCGTCAGCGCTTCGAACAGGGAAAAATGCTGGAAAACCATGCCGATGCCGAGCTTTTTTGCGGTGCCGGGGCTGGTGATCCTGACCGCCTGGCCATTCCAGAAAATCTCGCCGGAATTCGGTTCCAGCGATCCAAACAGCATTTTCACCAGGGTCGACTTGCCGGCGCCGTTTTCGCCAAGCAACGCATGGATCTCGCCCTTGGCGATGTTGAGATCGACATGGTCGCACGCCGTCAACGTGCCGAATATCTTTGTGAGGCCGCGAACCTCAAGCAGGTTTGCGCCGTCCTGATCTGCACTCACGGTGCCTCCATCTGGTTTGCCAGACATGTTCTGTGTTCCCGCAAGCATCGTATGCGCGGGCTGCTCTCTACGGTAAGCGCCTCACGACTTGAAAGAGCTTCAAGAATTTCAGCGGAAACTCAAGCGGTAAAGAGCAGTTCGCAAGAACGGCGGCGTCGGCGGCCCGAAACTGCCGCGCCTAAGGGATAAGTATTGTTGTCCCGGTGGTCCGGCGCCCTTCGAGATCGGAATGCGCCTTGCCGGCCTCGCTGAGCGCGTAACGCTGGTTTATCTTGATCTTGACGGCGCCGCTGAGCACCACGTCGAACAAGGCGGCGGCGGAAACCTCGAGGTCTTCGCGCCTGGCATTATAGACGAACAGCGTCGGCCGCGTTGCGAACAGCGAGCCCTTCTGCGCCAGCAACGAGATGCTGAAGGGCGGGATCGGCCCAGACGATTGACCGAAGCTGACGAAAGTGCCGAGCGGCCGCAGGCAATCGAGCGAGGCTGGAAATGTGTCGTTGCCGACTGAATCGTAGACAACGTCGCATTTCTTGCCACCGGTGATAGCGGCAACGCCGGCCACGAAATCCTGTTCGCGATAGTTGATCACGTGGTCGAAGCCATGCGCCTTGGCGAGCTCGATCTTGTCGGTGGAACTCGCCGTGCCGATCACTGTCGCGCCGAGATGCTTGGCCCATTGGCCGAGGATCAGCCCGACACCGCCGGCCGCCGCATGAAACAGGATCGTGTCGCCGGCTTTCACCTTGAATGTACGGCGCAACAGATATTCGGCGGTCATGCCCTTTAGCATCATGGCTGCGGCCTGTTCGTCGCTGATGCCGTCCGGCACCTTCACCACGCGGTCGGCGGCGATCACGCGCTGCCCGGCATAGGCGCCGGTCGTCACGGCGTAGGCGATGCGATCGCCGGGTTTGAGCCAGTCGACATCCGAGCCGACATCCAAGACCACGCCGGCCGCCTCGCCGCCAGGGATCAGCGGAAATCCGCCCTGCGGCGGATAAAGGCCAGAGCGATAATAGACGTCGATGAAATTGAGACCGATCGCGGTATGCTTGACCAGGATCTGTCCAGAGCCCGGCTGCCCGGGATCGGCATCCTCATAGGTCAGGACCTCCGGGCCGCCATGGGCATGGATGCGGATCGCTTTGGACATTTTCTGGCTCTCTTGGGATCAGGCTTTCTTATCCGGCTTGGCGCCGAGATTTGGGAAGAACTGCATGATAGCGCCGATGCAGGCGAGGTAAAGCCCGGTGAACGTAATCCCGAACTTGATGAAATCGCTGACCTGCTCGCCCAGCACGCCGATCTGGTCGTAGAAGGAGGCAAGTGCGGCCTGCGCCAGCGCCAGCCCGCCGAAAGCGCACCAAAGCAGCGTCATGCCGAGATTGATTGGCCGCAGCCGCTTCACCCGCACCGGATGGATGAAATTGATCGGCACGAAGGTGAGAATGCCGGCCACCACGACCACGGCGAAAGAAACCCATTGTCCGGGCTCGATGACGAACAGCGTGAACACCACCATGTTCCAGACGACCGGAAAGCCCTTGAAGAAATTCTCCTTCGTCTTCATGCCGGTATCGGCATAGTAGATTGCGCTCGACACCACGATGATCGCCGCCGACAGGAACGACAGGCGCTCGCCCATGAAACCGCGCTGATAGAGCGCGAAGGCCGGAATCAACACGTAGGTCACGTAATCGATGATGTTGTCGAGCAGTTCGCCCGACCAAGTCGGCAGGATTTCCTTGACATCGAGCTTCCTGGCGATCGGCCCGTCGATGCCGTCGACGAAAAGCGCCAGCCCCAGCCACCAGAACATCGCCGTCCAGCGCTGCTCGCTTGCTGCCACTAGCGACAGAAACGCCAGAAATGAGCCCGACGCGGTCAAGAGATGGACCGAGAACGCCCGCGCCTGAGGCCATGTGACTTTCTTCTTCGGCCGCGGAATCCGGTCGGCGATTTTCCTGGCCGTCGTCTTCTTGCTCACGGGCCCCGCCAGTCCAGCTTGCAGATTTCGGCCGAACGGCCAGCAAAGTTCCAGTTGCGGCCAAAGGCCCGCATTTTGCTCTTGTCGGATTTGGCGACGATGATTTCCGGCGCAATCCAGTATTCCGAATTGCTGATGACCGTATCCTTGTCGCGATCCTTGCCGGTGATTGGCGTCACCGCACCATCGATGATCTTCGGTATCTGAAAGATGCGTGTTTTTTCACGCGTCTCGTAGGTGATCGGCACCTGCTCGGCGCCGAGGAACTGTCCGACCAGGATGGAGAGCAGCGATGTGGTTCCACCGGCCTTGCCGGTGAATATCTTCGTCAGTCCCTTCACAGCGTAAACCGAGGCGCGCTTGTCGATGAACAGGCCCGCTGTCCAGTTGCCGCGGCTCATATAACCGGGGATTTCCATGACCAGCCCAAGATTGAGACCGGACAGGTCGACCTCTCCGAAATGGCCGGCATCGATCCGGAACCCCGCCCAGGTTTGGCAATAGCCTTCCGTAGGCGGATGATTGCCGAGCGACAGAACGCAAGGGCAAAAAACCGTGCAATTGCAGGAAAGGATGAGCTCTCCCTTCATTGCCCAGTTTTGATCTGTCATCGAATTCTCCCCCTCATGCCGAGACTACTAGTAGCGCGGCTGCCCAGACAAGAAGTATCGCACCGCCCAACCGCGTCGGCAGATTGCCTGCCGTCTGTTTTTCGACCAGGCTGAACAAGCCGATCAGCGCCATCCAGAACACGTTCATCACACCGACGGCAAACATTACCAGCATCAGCGCCCAGCAGCATCCAAGGCACCACAGGCCCTGCTCCATACCGAGCCGGAAAATGCGAATGGGCCTGGCGCTCCAGTTGGCGAACAGGACCGAGAACGGATTTCTGCACTTCTCCAGACAGGCTTCCTTCAGCCAGCTGAACTGATAGAGACCAGCGATCGACAGCGCGGCTGCTCCGGCAATTCCAAGCAGCGGATCGAGCATCTGCCCGGATGACACGAATGCATGGACTGCGAGCGTCAGGGCAGCGAATATTGCCGAGGCGGCAAGCCAGACGCTCAAATATCCAGCGACAAGGATCAGCGGATGGGCAACAGGTTCCCCCTTGATCCTGGCGGTATCTGCGATCTCGCAATACGTGCGGATCATCGGCGCCGCGGAGGGCAGCATGGTCGCGATGGCCATCAACAGCCACATCGCGGTGAGTGCCCCGCCTTGCGCGCCTACGCTTGCGCGAAGCGGCGCCGGCGCAAGGCAAAGGGCGAAGAAACGCGCAAGGAAATCCGGCAGCGGCAGTTGCGGCAGGTTCCCCAGCATCGTGTCGCCGGGTGCATCGGTGCCCGGGAGCCGGCTTACGGCACCACGAACTGCCATTGCGCCGAGAAGGAGCCAGGCAAGGGCGATGCCCATGCCGGCAACGACGCTCACCGTCAGTCGAGGGCTGCGCGCAACGCTCGCCATCGCGCGGCCGGTGCCGTCGAGGTGGCTGAAATCGTCTTGTTGGCCGGTCATGGCAACCGAATGGGCCGAATCGCCGCGTTGATCAAGCCGCATCACCTGACCTATATGGACCAGCAGGTCGGACGGGCCTCACCTCGCAATTCGGAAGCCGAATTTGAACCATCGGGAAACAGCACGGATACTGGTCGCCGGCAGCGGCCCTGCGGGGCTGATCGCGGCGCTTGGCTTTGCCGAGGCGGGCTTTCCCGTGACGCTCGTCGGACCCGATGCAACCGGCCCCGACGGCCGGACGACAGCCTTGATGAACCCTGCCCTGAAGATGTTCGAACGGCTAGGGATCTTCGACGGAATCAGGCCGCACGCAGCGCCGCTCAAGGTGATGCGTATCGTTGACGCAACCAACCGGCTGATCCGCAGCCCGACAGTGACCTTTCGCGCCAGCGAGATCAACGAAGAGCAATTCGGGCTGAACTTGCCCAACAGCGTTCTCAACCGCACGCTAGCCGAGGCTGTCGCGCATTCGGGCATCGAATGGCGAAAGTCGATGGTGGAGGCATGGCGCCTCGATGCCGACCATGCCCATGCCGTTCTCGCCGACGGCAGCGAGGTTGAGGCATCGTTGGCAGTTGCCGCCGATGGCCGTCAGTCGCCGGCCCGCGAGGCAGCCGGCATCCGGACCTCGATCCGATCCTATCCGCAGGCGGCGTTGGTGCTCAATTTCGGTCACCGCAGCGACCATGCCTTCACCTCGACCGAATTCCACACCGAGACCGGTCCGTTCACACAGGTTCCCCTGCCCGGCAACCGGTCCAGCCTTGTCTGGGTGCTCGAACCCGATATCGCCAAGGACCTTGCAGCACTCGACGACGCCGAGCTTTCGACGCGGGTCGAACAGCGAATGCAATCGATGTTGGGCCGCGTGTCGGTTGAGCCCGGCCGGCAGATCTACCCACTTTCAGCGGTGAGCCCGTGGCGGTTTGCGCATCGCCGCGTGGCACTTGTCGGTGAAGCCGCCCACGTGTTTCCTCCAATCGGCGCGCAAGGCCTCAATCTCGGCATCAGGGACATCGACGACCTGATTGGTGCCGCAAGCAGAAACCGCTCGGACCCGGGCGCCGCCAAGGCGCTTGCAGCCTATGATTTCAAGCGGCGGCCGGACATTCTGGCGCGCAGCAGCGCGGTCAACCTGCTCAACATGTCGTTGCTTTCCGACATGCTGCCGGCTCAGATGGTGCGCAGCGCTGGCCTTGGCGCGCTTGAGGGGTTTGCGCCGTTACGGGCGTTTTTCATGCGCGAGGGTCTTCGACCCGGCAGCGGTTTTGCGGCGTTTTTTGGCGGATTGCGAAAACCGGCTGAGCGATAGCGATCTTGGCCACCGCCCTTGATCCGCATCTCGCGATGCTCAACCCGGCAACAAGGGGATCGGGATTGAATTGACGCGGCGTCTGCGCCAAATAATGACGATGTCGACCTTAAGGTCTGGGCCAATCTTTGCCGGACCGGTGCGTAAGAATCTAAAGTCCTGGAGCGTTCCTTGCGTGTTCCAGGATGCGTGGCGTTCAAGAAGTTCAAGTGGTGAGTGCGATGAAGACAGCCAAATTCTCGATCGGACAGGTGGTTCGGCACCGGCTGTTTCCGTTCCGCGGCGTCATTTTCGACGTCGATCCGCAATTCGCCAATACTGACGAATGGTACGAGGCGATCCCCGCTGACGTGCGGCCGCGCAAGGACCAGCCTTTCTATCATCTGCTCGCCGAGAATTCCGAAACGGAATACATCGCCTATGTGTCCGAGCAGAATTTACTCGAGGACCGGTCGGGCGAACCGGTCCGGCATCCGCAGATTGGTGAAATGTTCGACAAGAAGCCGGACGGGCGCTACGAGCCGAAGCACCAATTGAGACATTGACTTAGTCGGAATCTGGCTGGACTGGGACAGGCTTGAGACATGGCCGGACCCGACAAACAGCCGGTCCAAACGAAAAAAGCGGGGCATGAACCCCGCTTTTTTATTCGTCCGAAACCCCTCGATCAGTTGGCGGCCTTCGCCTTTTCCTGCTCTTCCTTGAGCTTCTTGGCAAAGTCCTGATTGTTCTTGGCGACGAACTCCTGGAGCTTCTTCTGTCGGTCCTCGATGTCCGACTGCTGCAGCGGCGGGCCGTCGAAGGCGCCGCTGAAGCCGGTCAGCGCGATCTTGATCGGGTTCGGCTGGTTCTGGAAATTGACCGAGGTCAGCGTCAGGTTCGAACCTTTCTTGAAGGACGCGACGAGCTGATCGGTCAGCGGCACTTCCGCCACGCAGCGATCCGGAAAACAGATCACATAGTCGAGCTTCTGCGCCTTGCCGCCGTCGATCTGGAGGCCGATGCCGGGAGGAACGAGACGGCCGGTCGGAACCGTCACCTGGAACACCTTGCGGTTCACCTTGCCCTTCAATTCGATCAGGCTGACGCCGGTGATGAGCTGGCCGTTGCCGGCGGTGGTGATGTTCTGGACATTGCAGATGTCGACGTCTTCCTGCTTGGTGCAGGCCTTGAACCAGCCTTGCGGAATCTGCTGTTGCTGCTGCGCGGAAGCAGCGGGAATCCCGGCGCCCAGAATGCCGACCACGCCAGCGGCCATGACCGACAGGCGGTACGCGTTGCTGTTCAGGCTCGTCATGTCGTGCATTCCTCTCAAATGATCCCGGAACCGGCTTTTTTCATGCCGTGTGGTCCAGCTACCTGTTGCCGAAATGAGGCAACAGAATGACTTCGGACGGCGTGTTACACTGCAAGCGGTGCCGAATCCAGCCCGGGTCTCGCGAATCTTGGCCGAGGGATAGGCTCAAGGGGTTGGCCGGTGCACGACCGGCTCATGTATGCTGCGCATCGAATCGGGAAGGAGACGGTCATGGGCCGCGTTGTCGTTTGGCTGATCGCCGCAATCTTGTTTGTCGGCCTTTCCCTGCAGCCGGCCCTGTCGGAACCGGTGCACGCGCTTGCCATGCAGGGCGAGCCGGCGCTGCCGGCCGACTATGATCATTTCAACTACGTCAATCCCGACGCGCCGAAAGGCGGCAGCATTACCTATTGCGTCGTCGGCAGCTTCGACAATCTCAATCCGTTCATCCTGAGAAGCCTGCGCACCACCGCGCGCGGCATGATGGATCAAGCCTTTGGCAATCTTGTCTTCGAGCCGTTGATGCAGCGCAACTACGACGAGGCCTTCAGTCTCTACGGCCTGCTCGCCGATACCGCCGACATGGATCCCGAGCGCAAGAGCATCGAATTCCACCTCGATCCCAACGCCAAATGGTCGGACGGCGAGCCGGTGACGCCGGAAGACGTGTTGTTTACCTATGACGTCTTCACCGAGAAGGGCCGCCCACCTTACAGCCAGCGAATGAAAGCGATTGCCAAGCTCGAAAAGACCGGCGACCGCAGTGTGCGCTTCACCTTCAACGACAAGGCCGACCGCGAATTTCCTTTGATCATTGCGCTGACGCCGATCATCCCGAAACACGCCTTCAACAAGGACACCTTCGACAGGACGACGCTAAAGCCGGTGATCGGCAGCGGGCCTTACACGGTGGCGCAAGTCGTGCCCGGTCAGCGCATCGTGTTCAAGCGCAATCCGGACTATTGGGGCAAGGACGTGCCGTCCAAGCGCGGCTTCGACAATTACGACCAGATCACCATCGAATATTTCCTCAACGCCAACGCCAAGCAGGAAGCGTTCAAGAAAGGCATCTGCGCCATCGACGACGACAGCGACCCGGTCAAACGCGAGCGCGATCTCGATTTTCCGGCCTTCCACAGGGGCGAGGTCATCGCCGAAACTTTCGATACCGGCATTCCGCCGGTGGTCAACGGTTTCCTGTTCAACACGCGGCTGCCAAAATTTTCCAATCCGGTCGTGCGGCGCGCGCTCGGCATGCTCTACGATTTCGAATGGGCCAACAAGAATCTGTTCGGCGGCAAATACACGCGCACGATGAGCTTTTGGCAGAATTCCGAGCTGTCCGCGCTCGGCCACCCGGCCAGCGAAAAGGAAAAGGCCCTGCTGGCCCCCTACCCCGGCCGCGTGCCCGCAGATGTCATGGACGGCACCTACAGGCCGCCCGTTACCGACGGCTCCGGCCAGGACCGCAAGGTGCTGAAGGCGGCATTCGAGCTGCTGAAGAGCGCGGGCTATACGGTGCAGGACGGCGCGATGCTCGATCCCGAGGGAAAGCCGTTCGGTTTCGAGATCCTGACCGCCTCGCAGGACGAAGAGCGACTTGCCGCTATCTATCAGCGCACCCTTGAGAAGCTCGGCATCGATGTCGGCATCCGCAGCCTCGACGGTGATCAGATCCAGTCGCGCAAGCAGCGTTTCGATTTCGAGGTGCTGGTCGGCTCGACCGGTTTCAACAACTCGCTGTCGCCCGGTATCGAGCAAACCGGGCGCTGGGGATCCGCTGCCGCCAAGGCCGAAGGATCGTTCAACCTCGCCGGCGTCGCCGATCCGGCGGTGGATGCGGCGATCGAGGCGATGCTGAGAGCTCGTTCGAAGGAGGACTCCGTCGCCGCCGTCCGCGTTCTCGACCGGCTGCTGATCTCCGGCAACTACATGGTGCCGACGCAGCACAACAACCAGCAATGGCTCGCTTATTGGAAGTATCTGGAACATCCGCAAAAGACGCCCATATACGGTTATCAGTTGCCGACCTGGTGGCGCAAACCGAAGTGACCTCTTCAGAACAGGAGATCAAGATGAACGACGAGAACTCGATTACCGTCGATGTGGTCTCCGACGTCGTGTGCCCCTGGTGCTTTATCGGCCAGAAACGGCTCGACAAGGCGATTGCCGCCGTCGATATCGACGTTCACATACACTGGCGGCCCTTCCAACTCGACCCAACAATCCCGCCCGAAGGCAAGAACCGCCGCGACTATATGGTGGCGAAATTCGGCAGCGAGCAACGCATCCGCGAAATCCATGCCCGGATCGAGCCGCTGGGCGAGGCTGAAGGGATTTCCTTCGCCTTCGACGCTATCAAGGTCGCGCCCAATACGCTGGATGCGCACCGTCTCATTCGCTGGGCCGGGACGGCCGGCGAGGCCATTCAGAACCGGGTGGTGCGCCGGTTGTTCCAGCTGAATTTCGAGGAAGGCGCCAATCTCGGCGATCATGCCGTGCTGATCGAAGCCGCCCGCGAAGCCGGCATGGATGCCTCCGTGGTCGAAACGCTTCTGCCGACCGACGCCGATGTCGAGGCGGTGCGCACCGAAATCGCCACCGCTTCGCGCATGGGCATATCGGGTGTGCCGTGCTTTCTGCTTGAAGGCAAATATGCGGTGATGGGAGCCCAGGACGCCGATACGCTTGCCGATGCGCTCCGCCAGGTCGCCGCGGCCAAGGCGCGCGGCGAACTGGAAACAGCGAACTGAGTCGGACTACTTCACCGTCACCTTGGCCTTGCTGACGAAAAAGCCATGGCCATGCTTGCCGGTGCAGGTCAATCCCTTGGTGGATGACTGGCAGGAAAACGGGCCCTTACTCCAGCTGGCGCCGTACGCCAGCCTGGTGACGTCGCCGCAGCAGCCTTGCTCGCCCGGATTCTTGATCAGCGTCGCCGGACCTTTCGGACCGAGGATGACGGTGACGTAGCTGGGCTCGACGCGCGAACAGCTCAGTTCCGGTCCGCCATCCTGTGGCTCGTAGGTGCTGGTGCCGCCCTTCGGCGTGTAGATGCAGCCAATATTGCCGGACGGCGTGTTGAACTCGATCTGTCCCTCGGCGTTTGCGGGAACAGTCTGGCTGCCGGCATATGTTTGCGGCAGCCAGAAAAATGTTGCGAGCGTCGCGACAAAAAATGTCCGTGCAAGCATGGCGAACTCCCCCTGGTTCTAACCTGGATGCGTCCGGCCAGGTTCAATCCGAAGCGCGTGTTTGTCAAACGCGGTTTGTGCGCGCTCTTAAAACGGCACGGGCCAATTGATATTGATCTTCATCCTGGACTGTGTCGGCAAAGTCATTGCTTGGCCGACTACGGGGTCCTGACAAGGCGGCTTCAACCACGAATCATACGGTCACGCTCTGGCCGCCGACGAAGCCGGACTGGCCGTGAAGGCGATTCAGGCCGTGAAGATCGACCGCTGGACGGCGCTTCTATGTTCACAAAGCTGTGTGAAGACCTTCCCTTGGGGAAGGTCTCTACTTGCTCCGGCGCAAGCAACTAACTAGTTGAAATTGCGTTGGTATTCAGCCCCTCGAAGCATGACGACATAGCGCCGTGATCGTTCATTCTGTTGCTCCACTGCAACGGCCGGTGAGCTAAGCCACCTGCGACTGGTGAAAAGCTAATGGAAAATGATCAATTGGTGTTACTGTCCGTAACAAAAGAAAAATCGTTTGGGCGGGATAGTGATTCGGGTCGATAGACCAACGCGACATTCAATATCGGAAAAATGGCTCCGCGGTGCCGCAAGGCCGTCGCCCCTGACGCCCGTATCGTCGATGCGCAGCTTCTGGGGACTGATGCGGGCCTACTGGTTCTCGGACCGGTGGGTGGAAGCCTGGACGTTGACGCTGGTGATTGCGCTGCTCACCGCGCTCTCCAGCAAGTCAGGCGTGTGGTTTGCCGTAGCATCCGGAGAGCTGGTCAACTCGATCGCCTTTTTCCATGATGCCGCGAACACCACCCCGCTTCAGACACTGCTGACCAATGCCGGGATACTTGTCCTCCTGGTCTTGCTTAAGGATGCGGGTTTTACCGGTATCCGCAGCCTGGTATCCGCAACGTTGCATCGCAAGTGGCGCGGCTGGCTGGACAGCCAGTTCAACGAAGCCCTGCTTGATTCCAATCACACCCATTTCCACGCTCAGCATGGCTCGTCAGGTGCCGCCGCTCCCGACAATATCGATCAGCGCATCCAGGAATCGATCAAGGATATGACGGGCGGAGCCATCGGCCTCGCGATGGGGGTTCTGGCCGTTGCTACTTCATTGTATTTCGTTGGCCAGCAACTGCTTGCACACTCGGCGGAGGTCAAAGGGCTGGAGTTCCTCGGCAGCTATGGCAGCGCCGTCCTCGCCTTTCTGGCGGTCGCCACCTACGTGCCGTTGAACACCTGGATCGCGGTCAAGCTGGGCAGGCTGCTGGAACGACTCAATGTCAGGATGCAGCAGGCCGAAGGCAGCTATCGCGGCGAGCTGATCACATTCCTGCGCCGCAGTTTTCATGTCGCCGCATCGCAAGGCGAGAACGTGCAGAAGGCAGTGCACACCCAGCGCTATGTCGACATCGACCGCACCTGGGCGCGGCTGAACATCGTCAACACAGGCTACAATTCGTTCGAACTGATCTACAATTTCATCGGTGCCCGCATTGTCGCCTACGGGCCAGGCTTGGTTCCCTTTATCCATAACGGCTTCGATCTCAAGGGCTACATAACCGGCTCCGAGATGGTCAACTCGCTGATCAGTCAATGCTCGTGGTTCATCCACGTCATGCCTGCCATCGCCGCGCTGCGGGCCAACAGCCAGCGCGTCACCGAACTCGCAAACGCGATCGAAAACGTCCAGCACCCGCAAGAATTCTATCAGCAGACCGGCCGGTCCGACTTCCGCTACGACCGCCAAAACCCGGTCTTCGGCCTGACCATCCAGAAACTAGAGCTTGCGCATCAGGGCGAGGACGCAACGCCCTTCCTGAGTGCCGCGAATTTGCGCTTCCGGCGTGGCGAATGGACTTTCCTCAAGGGCGAATCCGGTTGCGGCAAGACCTCGCTGATCAAGGCGATCAACGGCTTGTGGCCTTACGGTCGCGGCACCATCGTCTTCCCGGAGGGGGTCAGGACTTTCTACGCCGCCCAGGAAGTCAAGCTGCAGCAGGTTTCGCTGAAGCAACTGGTCTGCCTGCCCGGTTCCGAGCATGATTACGCCGACGTGCAGGTCGCATCCGCCCTGCACAAGGCCGGCCTCGGCGACTTCATCGAACATCTGGCCGATGAGAGCCGTGAAGGAAAGATCTGGGATCAGGTTCTTTCGGGTGGGCAGAAACAGAAGCTCGTGGTCGCCCGCATCGTGCTGCAGCAGCCGGGACTACTGTTCCTCGATGAAGCCACCGGCGCGCTCGATCCCGAAGGACGGATCGCCTTCCACCAGGCGATCAAGGACAATTGCCCTGATGCAACTGTGATCTCGATCATGCATGAGGCGACGCCGCCGAGATCGCTCGCGGGCACCGAATTCTACCACAGCGTGGTTGCGATCGCCGACGGCGTCGCTACCAAGAAGCCGCTGGTTCCGAGCTTGCCGGTAGAGCTCACCACCATCCTCACGCAGCCGACGCGGCCGGCCGAGGACAAGTGGCTGCGCTTTCCCCGCCGGCTGAAGCAGAGATAGCCGCGGCACCATTGCCAGCGTCCAGCCAGCCTGCCACGTAGCCCGATCACAGTCTCGCGATCCAGTCGGTTTGCCGCCGTTTTAACCCGCTCTCGCGATTGACTCGGCAAGGCGCGCTCCTATGTTGCGCCGGCTTGCAGAATCTCAACTCGAACCCGCGAGCAGAAAGGTCACCGCGCCATGCCTGGCGACAGTCACAGTCGAACGCAACCGCCGTCCGCTTGACGTGACCTGACAGGCTCACGTCCTGCCGGACGGCAAGGAGTGAGCCATGAACGAGTTTTCCCCCCCAGCGGGCGGCGATGCCATCGCCATCGCTCGCGTACTTGCCAACGAACACGTCGCCGACATCGTCGAGGCCTTGAACCAGGAGCCCCGCGAGACGGCATCGGAGCTGCTTTGCGAAGTGCCGTTCGAGCGGCTGGTCGAGATCTTCGACCAGCCTGAACTCGACGGCGCATCCGAACTGGTCGAGGCGCTGCCCCGCATCAAGGCAGGCAGACTGCTTGCCGCCATGTCGGTCGACCGCGCCGCCGACATACTGCGCGATCGGAACGAGCCGGCTCGTTCCGAACTGCTCGGCGGCCTGGCGCCACCGCTGCGCGCGACGCTGCTTGCCATTCTCGGCTATCCCGAGGGCAGCGCCGCCTCGCTCATGACGACCGAATATGTCAGCGTGCCGCCGGACTGGAGCGTGGCCCGCACGCTGGATTATATCCGCAAGGTGGAGCGGACGCGCGAAACCGTCTACGCGATCTACATCGTCGATCCGCAAACGCATGTCCTGTTGCGCTCGACCAGCCTGCGTCGACTGATCGCTGGCGGGCCCGACGAGCTGATCATGGCAATCGCGCCGGATCGTGCGCCTATCACCGTTTCACCGCTGACCGATAGTGAAAAGGTTGCTCAGTTGATCTCGAAATATGATCTGCTCGCCGTTCCGGTCGTGGACAACGGCAAACTGCTCGGCATCGTTACCATCGACGATATTATCGACACGATGATCGAGGAAACGACGGAGGATGTGCATCGTTTCGGCGGCATGGAGGCTCTCGACGAGCCCTATATGAAGATGGGCTTTCTGGCGATGATCCAGAAACGCGCCGGCTGGCTGTGCGCGCTGTTTATCAGCGAGATGCTGACCGCCAACGCGATGCAAAGTTATGAGGGCGAGCTGGAAAAGGCGATCGTGCTGACGCTATTTATTCCATTGATCATGAGCTCCGGCGGCAATTCCGGCTCGCAGGCGACCTCGCTCGTCATCCGGGCGATAGCGCTGCGCGAGATCGGCCTTGGCGACTGGTGGCGGGTGGCATTGCGCGAGCTGCCCACCGGCCTGCTGCTTGGCTCGATTCTTGGCGTGGTCGGCGTCTGCCGCATCGCGCTCTGGCAGTATCTCGGCTTCTACGACTACGGCCCGCACTGGCCGCTGATCGCAATGACGATCGGCGCCACGCTGGTTGGCATCGTCACCTTCGGCTCGCTGTCTGGATCGATGCTGCCGTTCGCCCTGAAGCGCATGGGCTTCGACCCGGCCAGCGCATCGGCCCCGTTCGTCGCCACGCTGGTCGACGTCACCGGGCTGGTGATCTATTTTTCTGTGGCGCTGGTGATCCTGCGCGGAACGTTGCTGTAAGAAAACTCACGCACTTCCATCGCGGCAATTTCGTTGCCGCGATGGGTTGTCGTCGCGTCAGACGCGCTCACCATCTCTCACCCGGTAAGCCGGTTTGTACATGGTGACGAGTTCTTCCGCGGCGGTCGGATGCACCGCCATGGTGCGATCGAAATCATCCTTGGTCAGGCCGGCCTTCAGCGGTATGCCGAGAAGCTGCGCCATTTCGCCGGCATCCGGCCCGAGGATGTGGGCGCCGAGGACCTTTTTCGAGGCGCCGTCGACGACCAGCTTCATCAGCATCTTTTCGTCGCGGCCGGAAAGTGTGTGCCGCATCGGCCGGAAGGTGGCGCGGTAGATTTCAACATCCGAAAAGTGCTTTGCCGCCTCATCCTCCGACAGGCCGACCGTACCGATCTCGGGCTGCGAAAAGACTGCGGTAGCGATCGTGTCATGGTCGGGCGCCGTCGGCTTGCCCTTGAAGGCGGTCTCGACGAAGCACATCGCCTCGTGGATTGCCACCGGCGTCAATTGCACGCGATGGGTGACGTCACCGATTGCCCAGATGTTGTCGATGTTGGTGCGGGAGTATTCGTCGACGTGGATTGCCCCGGTTTTGGTCATCTCGATGCCGACGCCTTCCAGGCCCATGTTCTCGGTATTGGGAATGCGGCCGATGGCGAGCATGACCTGGTCGACCGTCAGCACCGTGCCGCCGGTGACAAGCGCGTCGAGCCGGCCGTCAGGCCGCTTCCTGACCCACTCGGACACGGCGTGGCAGAGGATTTTTATCCCCTTCTTTTCCATCGTTTCGTGCAGCATGCGTCTGAGGTCCATGTCGAAACGGCTGAGGATCTCCTTGCCGCGGTAGACCAGCGTCGTGTCGACGCCGAGGCCGTGAAAGATGTTGGCGAATTCGACGGCGATATAGCCGCCGCCCTCGATCATGATTGCCTTCGGCAGTTCCTTGAGGTCGAAGGCCTCGTTGGAAAAGATGCAGTGCTCATGGCCGGGCAATGCCGGATGCGGCGCCGGTCGCCCGCCGGTAGCGATCAGGATCTGGTCGGCGGTAACGGTGCGATCCTCACCGAGAAGATGCACCACATGCGGATCGACCAGCACCGCGCGCGAGTGAAAGACTTCGCCGCCGGCGCCCTGCACATTGTTCTGGTAGACGGACTCCAGCCGGCTGATTTCGCGGTCCTTGTTGGCGACCAGCGTCTGCCAGTCGAAACGCGCCTCAGGCACCGTCCAGCCATAACCGGCGGCGTCGGCGAAATGCTCGGGGAATTGCGAGGCGTAGACATAGAGCTTCTTCGGCACGCAGCCACGGATCACGCATGTGCCGCCATAGCGGTATTCCTCGGCAATGCCGACACGCTTGCCGAGTGCGGCCGCGACGCGCGCCGCCCTCACCCCGCCGGAGCCGCCGCCGATGACGAAAAGATCGTAGTCGTAACCGGCCATGGCTGAACTCCTTGCCCCTCAAACCCCGAGACAGGTAGGCTGCCGACTATCAAAAGAAAAGCCCGGATTTGCCGGGCTTTTGGTCCAGTGGCGGTCAGGCGGCTCGGAAGTCCGCAATCAATTCGGTGTAGCGTCCGCGGGAGCTGCGCCATCGGCCGGAGCGGTACCGTCGGCAGGTGCAGCCGGCGCCTTGGCATTCGCCGCTGCACCCAGGGTCTCGCCGACCTGCTGGGCGAGATCGCGAGCCAGGCCGTTCTGCCAGATCTCGGCAGCCTTCACCAGTTCGCGCGTCACGATCGGGCCGTTGTCGAGCAGCTTCTTGCCGGCATCGGAATTGTAGAAGGCGGCGATTTCAGTGAGTTCCTTTTCCGAGAACACCTTTGCATAGGCGAGCGCTGCTTCCTTTTCCAGGTCGGCGCGGCGCGATGCCAAGCCCATTGCCTTCTCGTTGATCGTCTTGGCGATCAGTTCCTGCATGTCCGGGTTCTTCTGGATCAGCTGCTGCTCGAGCGCCGCCGCCGCTTGCGGCAGGATGTTGTCGAACGTATCCGTCGCATGGATCGCCGCGACCGCGGCGCGCGCCGCCTTCAGATGGGCATCGGTGACGTCCTGCGAAAACGCCGGCGACGACAGCGCGAAAACGGCCGAGGCCGCCAGAATGGCAAAAAAGCGGCCAACCCGGTTATGCAACATCATGATCGGTAAAACTCCCTGATTTTCGGGCGGCATGGACGGTTTGGATGCCGTCGCCGCCGGCTATGATGGCCGTTGATGCCAGCCCGATGAAAAGACCATGCTCGACCACGCCCGGAATGGCGTGGAGAGCATTCGAAAGCGCTCTTGTATCCGGAATGCGGCCAAAAGATGCATCGAGGATAAAATGGCCGCCGTCTGTAACAAATGGCTGGCTCCCCGTCATCCTCAATGTAACAGGGCCGGAAAGGCCAAGGTTTGCAGCCGCCGCGCCGACCGCAATTTCGGTGGCGCGCAGGCCAAACCGGTTGACTTCGATGGGCAGCGGAAAACGGCCGATCATCTCGACCATCTTGGAGCTGTCGGCGATGACGATCATGCGGGCGGAGGCCGCCGCGACGATCTTTTCACGCAGCAGCGCGCCGCCGCCGCCCTTGATCAATGTCAGCGCCGGATCGATCTCGTCGGCGCCGTCGATGGTGAGGTCGAGCTCGGGGGTTTCCTCGAGGGTCGATAGCGGCACACCAAGCTCGCTGCAAAGGACGGCGGTGCGCTCCGAGGTCGGAACGCCGATGACAGTCAGGCCGGTGGCGATCTTGTCGGCGAGCAGCCGCACGAACTCGTCTGCTGTGGTGCCGGTGCCGATGCCGAGCCGCATGCCATCCGTGACATGGGCAAGCGCTGCCCGCGCGGCCTCAACCTTCAATTGCCTCGCATCCATGCCGGGTCCCGAGATTTGTTTCAGCGCTCGTAGCATTTTTGCCGGGCTGGTCAAAGGACCTTGCCCGCGCTGGATAAGCCGTCTTGCCTGAACGGGCCGCAGCGGTTATCGCCTGCCGGCAATCAAATTGTCACAGGACAGGCCATGACCCGACCGATCATCGTGTTCGACCTCGACGGGACGCTGATCGACACGGCGCCGGACCTGCTCGACAGTCTCAACCACAGCCTTGCCGCCAGCCAGCTCGCGGCCGTCGACGAAGCCGGCTTCAAGCGCTTCGTCGGCCATGGCGGCCGGGTGATGATCGAACGCGCTCACGCAGCGCAGCACAGATCGCTGGCAGTCGAGGAGCACGACCGCCTGCTCAAGCTGTTTCTGGACCATTACACCGTTAACATCCCCGGCAAGTCGCGCCCCTACCCCGGCGTCCCCGAGACGATCGCACGGTTCGAGGCAGCCGGTTACCTGCTGGCCATCTGCACCAATAAATACGAGGCCAATTCGGTGGCGCTGATCGAGGCGCTCGGCATGACCAGGCATTTCGCGGCTATCTGCGGTCAGGATAGTTTTCCGTTCCGCAAGCCCGACCCGCGCCATCTCACGCAGACCATCGCGCGCGCCGGCGGCGACCCGCACCGTGCACTGATGGTCGGTGATTCGCAGACCGACATCGACACGGCGAAAGCCGCCGGGATTCCGGTAGTGGCAGTCGATTTCGGCTACACCGACCGCCATGTGCGAGAGTTCGAACCGTCGGCGGTAATCTCGCATTTCGATTCGCTGACGCTCGATCTGGTACAAGGACTGATGGCCGCCGCAGAAGGCTGAAAGCTGCCCATCGGGCGGACCGCCAAATGCCGACCGACAAGTGGTTGACTTAGCAGGCCGGCCTCCCTTATATCGCGGCGCGCTTGGCCTTCGGGCAACGAGCGGGCGATTAGCTCAGCGGGAGAGCACACCCTTCACACGGGTGGGGTCGCAGGTTCAATCCCTGCATCGCCCACCATTTGCTTTCCTGAATCAATTCAAGCCAAGCCAGAGCGGCTAGCAGCTGCAGGTAGCCCCCCTCGCCGCCAAAATTCTTTTGGGCGAAATTCAAAGCGCTGCCTCTCGTATAGCTCTGGAACTGGCAAACGTTGGAGCCGGCCCGCACCTTCATCTGCTCGATATCCCAGAACGAAACCTCGATGCGGTCGTCGGCGCAATAGACCGTATAGCGTTCAGGTTCTAGCGCCTCGGCTTTCTGGACAGGCATCGAAATGGCCGGAATGGAAAATATGAAAAGTACAAATATGATGGCATGACGCATTTGCATGTAAAACCCCGAATGACCACCGGCACTATTACGGCCGCGATGTTGAGGCGACGCATCATGATTTTAAGCAGTCGCCGTGTTCTTTCGGCAGCCATAAATCAGGTACGGACGGCGCCTCCTTGTAGCGCAACGGTCCGCTATCCCGGAACAAACCTGCATAGAAACGAGTTTCTGCTGATCGAGATGTGAGGGAAAGCCATGTCCAGACTTGTTTTGGCGGCCGCCGTGCTGCTTGTCGGCGGATCGGCCTTTGCCGCGGACGAAAATCCGGTGCCGCCGCAGAATGCCAAGAAGCTGTCGGAAATCATCGCCAAGGTCGAGCAGCGCGACGACTTCCGCTACATCAAGGAAATCGATTGGGACAGCGATGGCTACACCGTCATTTATTACACGAGCGACAAGGCGAAAGTCGAAATCACCTACGATCCGGTGACAGCCGCGCCGAAATGAAGCTGGGCGCCAACGGTCCAGATTCTAAAAAATGGCGCGCCTCGAAGGCCCCCGGCCTTCGGCAGACGCTTGCGTAGATATGACTTTGATGGCTGACTGAGTGCTATCATTGCGCGCGGGGGTGGGCATGGCGACGGTAAAGCACGTATTGAAACGCTTTCTGATGATGCTCGCGGGTTATTTCATAGCGGTACTGGTTGGGCTGATCGCGGTGGCGGCGATCTATGGCGGGCTGAGTTCGCTGCCAAATGCGCCGAATTATTTCGACGTCATGGGTGTCACCCCCGTTGCGGTGCTGCTGTTGCCGCCGCTAGGCATGTTCATCTATTTTCTGACGATCGTGCTGACCGGCTTGCAGACGCTGATCTTCGCACTGATTGCCGAGTTTTTCTCGCTGCGCAATTTTTGGCTGCACATGGTCTTCGGCGGGGCGGCCGCGGTTGGCGGCTTCGCCTTGATCTGGCCCAGTGTACCGGATGACACGAACCCGGAGCGCTGGGCCGATATCGGCATCATTGCCGCCGCAGGCGTTGTCGCGGGCTTGGTCTATTGGCTCATCGCCGGACGCGATGCCGGTTTCCGGCGTCCACTGTTTCAGCGCTAGAACCGCATTCGTCAGCTTGCCGGCGAACGCACCGCTTCCGTGCTGTCGAGCGCCTGCTGCAGCCTTGTATCGCGGCCGTAGACGTCATTGAAATATTCTACCTTGCCGGACAGGTCCGGCCATGCGGTGAAATAGGCGACATAGACCGGGATCTTGCGTGTCACGTCCTCGGTCGAATGTCCGTGTTTCAGTTTGTCCTCGATGTAGTCGACCGAGGTGCCGAGCACGGCAGCGGCCATGCCGCGCGGATCCTGCAAGCGAACGCAGCCATGGCTGAGCGCACGCATGTCGCGCTGGAAAAACGACTTCTGCGGCGTATCGTGCATGTAGATTGCATGCTTGTTGGGGAACAGTATCTTCAGCTCGCCCAGCGCGTTGGCCTCGCTCGGCAGCTGGCGCACGCCGTAGGGTATCTTTGCGCCGTAGGCGCCCCAATTGACCGAGGACGAGGGAATGCGCTTGCCGCGGGCATTGACCACCTCGTAGCCGGCGCGGTCGAGATAGCCAGGATCCCGGCGCAGCCGCGGCAGCATCTCGTTGACCAGGATCGACTGCGGCACGCCCCAATAGGGATGGAAGTCGACCTGCTCTATCTGGTCATAGAAGAAAGCAGTCTGGTTGGTGGGCCTGCCAACCACGGCGCGGGTCTTCAGCTTCTCCTCGCCATCATCGATATAGCTCGCGGCGAAAGCCGGCTGGTTGATGAAGACGCGCGGGCTGCCAAGGTCGGAAGGCAACCAGCGCAACTCTTCGAGCGCAACCCGAACCTTCTGAATTTTGTCGGCCTTGGACGTTCCGGCCAACGATGCAACGGTACGCGGGCCGATGACGCCGTCGCCTTTCATGCCGGCCCGTTTCTGCACCGCCTTGATCACCGGCACCAGCTCCGGATCGTAGACCTCGCTGGTAGCGAGCCTCGCCAGGACCTCGCCATAGGCGCCGCCCATCTCGTCATCGAGATTGCGCGCGATCTTTGTCAAAAGCTTCGGCAGCTCGGGGCTGGTCTGCCCCGGCTTCAACAGCAGATTGGGATCGATGGCGATTTCGTCTTCGGCGCTGGCCTGGAGCGCTTCCAGTTCGACGCGCAGCGCCTGATACTCGGAATTCTGTGGATGCCGCGACTCGAGATAAGTGCGCACTTGCTGGGTATGAGCCAGCGTCTTCAGCACCCCTTCCATGTCGAGCGGCTTCGGCGGAAAATCGTAGTAGCCGGTCATGCGGTTGGGATCGACGCGGCCGCTTTGTGCGTCACGGGCGTAGCGCAGGACACGCGCCGACAGCGCCATCTCGAAGCGGACCAGCTCTTTCAGGCGTTCATCGACATTGCCCGCCGATGTGCCTGCTGCCGGAACTTCGACGGTGTAGTCGGCGGGCTTCAGGCCGTAGCTCGCGGCCTCGCCCAGCACCCGCACGGCATCCTGGGCACGGCTGCTGGGACTGGTTCCCGTCACCCAGATGAAATCCGGATTGGCCGAGTAATAGGCGATCAGCGCCTTGGCGATGTCCTTCTCGGCGTAGAGATCATAGCCGTCGAGGCCGGCAATGGCTTCGCGGAATGCAGCCCCGGTGGCCGCCGGCTCGAAAGCAGCGTCCTGAGGCGTTGCTGGTTCAGGCGCTGCCGACAGTGCCGAAAAATCGACGCGCACCAGCGGATCGCTCTTGTAGGTATAATAGGACGGGCCGCTGATTTGCGCACCACCACCGCCCCCACCACCGGAAGCGGCCGGCGCCTTGGGCTTCGGCTTGTATTTTGACGGTGGCGGCGGAAAGTTACCTTTCGGCGGTGCGTGTTTGACGCCGCCGCCGAAAAGCATGTCGAAGAACCCTTGCGCTTCAGCCTTCGGCGCCCCGAAGGCCAGCATTGCCGCGGCCACCGCAAACGGCAGCACGGTTGCTTTGTTTCCAAGGAGTTTCATGGATCACCCGCTCCGGTTGAACCGGATCCCGTTCCGCACCGCTTTCACGGTCTCGCCCACCCCATGGCGGATGTAAGGCGTGACTACACTGATTCATACTGATTTCGTTAAGCTTTCATAAATTTCGGAACGTCTGTTGCAGAACGGTTTCACAACGTCGTGACGGGGGAGCGAATCCGCCGTCGCTCCCGACCAATGGTAGTGCCCGTGAGCCAAACCTCAAGCGTTGGCGCCGCCGTCGATGGTCAATGCCGCGCCTGTCACGAAGCGCCCTTCGGGGCCGGCAAGCCACGCAACCATGCCGGCGATCTCGTCGGCCGTGCCGAAGCGAGGCATCGCCATCTTCTGGCGCTGATGCTCGGCGTGCGGGCCGCCTGCCGGATTCATGTCGGTATCGGTCGACCCCGGATGGACGACATTGGCGGTGATGCCGCGCGGACCGAGATCGCGTGCAAAGGCCTTGGTCAGGCCAACCAAGGCAGCCTTGCTGGCCGAATAGGCGCTCAGGCCGGCGTCCGTGGCACGCTCGGCCAGATTGCTGCCGATCGAGATGATCCGGCCACCCTCGCCCATATGCGCTGCTGCCGCCTTGGCGGCGACGAACGGGGCTCTGAGGTTGACCTCCATTGTCTCATCGAAATCGGCAAGCGACAGGACATCGATCGGCGCAGCGCGCCAGATGCCGGCGCTATTGACCAGGATGTCGAGCCGTCCGAAGGCTTTTGCTGCCTCATCGACTGCCGCCTCGATCGCACCAGCATCGCGATTGTCGGCCTTGATGGCAAAGGTCCGGCCGCCGGCCGCCTCGATTTCCCTGACCACCGCACGCGCCCCTTCCTCGCCATTCACATAGGTGATCGCCACGCCTGCGCCGTCGGCCGCGAGCCTTCTTGCGATCGCCGCACCAATGCCGCGGCTGCCGCCGGTGACGAGGGCGGCCTTGCCGTTCAAGCTTCTGGATGACATCTGCTTCTCCATTTTGTAGTGATTGATACATAAATATCTGCCAGCCTTGCTGAACCACGTCAACTGAATTATGTATCGATCAATACAGAAAGGATGCCATGCCGGAACGAGGCCGCCCCCGCACCTTCGATCGAGCCGCCGCCTTGCGGCGCGCAATGGAAGTGTTTTGGGCCAAGGGTTATGAGGGCGCGTCGATAAGCGACCTGACCGCTGCAATGGGCATCAACTCACCCAGCCTCTATGCCGCCTTCGGCAGCAAGGAAGCGCTGTTTCTCGAGGCAACCGAGCTTTACACGCGGGTCGAGGGAACCGAGATCTGGTCCGCGCTGGACAAGGCGCCGACCGCGCGCCAGGCGGTCGAGCGGTTCCTGCGGCAGACGGCCAGGGCCTATTCACAGACCGGTCGCCCGCAAGGCTGCCTTATCGCGCTCGGCGCTTTGCACCAGGATTCAAGCCGCGGCGCCATCTGCGATGATCTGCGCCGTCGCCGCGCCGAAAACCGCGAAGCCTTGCTGAGACGCCTCGAGAGTGGCGTGGCCGAGGGAGAGTTGCCGGCCGATTTCGACTGCGGTACGGCCGCGACCTTCTACGCGACCGTGCAGCACGGCATGTCGATCCAGGCGCGCGACGGCGCGTCGCGCTCGGCTCTTCTGGCGACGGTGGCCGGGGCGATGGCAGCTTGGATAGCGATGGCCAGCACCGGGGCGGCGTGACGGTCGAAACCGGCTGACAAGAACGATATTCAGGTCACTGCAGAGACGGCTCCAGTCTGCCGGCAACGAAGCCAACGGCACGCTCCGCCACACCCCTGTCGGCGAGAATGCGGCGGTGGCCGAGCCCGTCGGCCCAGTAAAGCCGCACATGGTCGCCGGCGCGCGCGTAGAGCCTTGCATGCTCGGCGGACACTTCGCGGTCGTTCGGCGCGTGGATCACCAGCGTCGGCAGCGGCGTGCTTGCGAGCTGGCGGTCACCGGTGAACTCGTGCAACGGCCGGCCGGCGATGCGCTCGACCCGGTCGGCCATGGCGGCCTGCGAGCGCGAGCCGACATTCAGCATGCGGCTGAAATCAGCGAAGATCGCCGGCAGCGAGCTCGGCGCGGCGATAAGCACCAGCCGCCCGGCCGCCAATCGCGGGATGTTCCTGATCGAACCGGCGACGGCGTTGGCGGCAACGGCACCACCAAAGGAATGGCCGACAATGGCCGCGAACGGGCCGAACCATTCGCCGGCAACCCGTGCCGCATCGACCGCACTGACCAGGGTAAGCCGGCGGCCCTGCGACTGGCCGTGGCCCGGCAGATCGAGCGAGACCACCTTGTAGCCGGCATCGCGATAGGCTTCGATCAGCGCGCGCATGTATTCGGTGCGCGAACGCCAACCATGGATGACGAGCACGGTGCCGGCAGTCGCCCTGCCCGGCTCGGGCCGGAATTCATGCACCATGACGCAGCCGGTTCTGGTCTTTAGCCGGTGATGGCGTGCCTGGGTCATGAAATCGGCGGCGCGATCAATTGCGCTGCGCTCGCCTTTGCTCAAGCTCTTCTCGTGCGGCGTGCGGCAGAACAGCTCGAATGCAGCACGCCCGGTGAGTCGCGGTGCCACATGCTCAGCCACGCCGAACGTGCCGCGGATGACCTTCAGTCCAAATGATGCCATAGTGGCGATCCATTCATTGGTTCAAGCATGAACATAATAGTTCAAACATGAACATTAAGCAAGACCTGCCCTGGGACAACCCGCGTTTTCGCAACTGGGTCGCGGTGGCGCGCGCCTGCCATGTGGTGGAACGCACCCTGGCGGTGAAGCTTGCGCCGCTCGACCTGAAGCCGGCGCAGCTCGACGTGCTGATGAACCTCTACCGTCATCCCGGCATGTCGCAGCACGACCTTGCTCGTCGGCTGCTGGTCGGCCGCTCCAACATCACTATGCTTTTGCCTCAGCTGGAGGCCCGTGGCCTGCTGCGCCGCGAGGGCGACGAGAAGGACAAGCGCGTGCTGAGGCTGACGTTGACAAAGGCCGGCGAGGCACTGCTGATGCAGGCGCTGAAGGTCCATATGGCGCTGATCGAGAAGGCGATGAGCCAGTCGACGCCGGAACAATGTGACATGATCGGCGAACAGATGCGTAGGATTGCCGAGGTTTTGAAGACCGCCTGACAGCCCAGTGCTCCACCACCAAATGCTTCACCACATCGATTTTTTCGCGCGCTCGGGCCATTCCTTGTCGTAGACCTCGCCGTCAATGTTCTTGCGGCTGGTGATTTCCAGGATTTGGCCGGGAGTCGGCAGCGATCTCGGGTCGACATGCCTTGCCGGATTCCACAGTTCCGATCGGTGGATGGCGCGGGCGCACTGGAAATAAACCGCATCGATCTCGATGATCGTCACCGAGCGCGCCGGCTTGCCCTCGACGGCGAACGAGGCGCAGAGCCCGGTATCGGTGGTGATGTGGGCGCGGCCATTGACGCGCAGCGTCGTGCCGGAACCCGGCACCAGGAACAGGAGCGCGACGCGCGGATCGCGAAGGATGTTCCTTAGCGAATCGGCACGGTTGTTGCCGCGCCGGTCCGGCATCATCAGCGTTTTCGGATCATGGATGCGGACGAACCCGGCGAGATCGCCGCGCGGCGAGCAGTCCAGCCCTTCTGGCCCGCAGGTTGCGAGCGCGGCAAACGGCGAAGCCTCGATGATAGCTGCGTATTCGCGAATCAGCTGGTCGAGTTCCTTGACCACCGACGCCTCGCCGGGCAGGCCATAGAGCGCTTCAAGCTGTTCGATGCTGGTGATCATGGACATGTTTTCGTCTCCAAAGCTTTGCCGGCGCTACTCCAGATGGATGACGTTTTCACGACAAGTGCCCGTTTGCCGGTCATCAGGAAACGGGTGTCGAGGCAACGCAAACAAGGGCAAACCGCTTTACCTGCATGATCGTGCCAATGGATACGGAGGTCAAAAATGGATAAACCGCTCGACCGGCGACGCACCGCCATGGAACTTATTGAAAACATGTTCAATGTTGAAATGCGTTTCCTGCAATCAGGGTCGGAGAGCCTTGATGTGCTTGCCGGCGCATTTCATGCCGAGATTGTCGTGCATGAGCCGCGCTCCCTGCCCTATGCCGGTGACTGGAACGGCCTCGACGGCGTTGGCGCCCTTTTCCGCAAAATGCGGGAAATCTGGAGCGACGTGGCGGTGGAGGACCTTCAGGTCGCCCAAAACGATGACACGGTGTTCATGAGCTGCTCGCTTTCGCTGACATCGCGGGCCAATGGTGCAACCATCAAACAGCCGTTTGCCGAAGTCTTGCGCTTCAAGGATGATCGGCTGATCGAAGGTACGCCGTTTTATCACGACACCAGCGAGATACTGGCAATCCTGCGTTGACCTGAGAGTCCTGCGGGATCCATTCAACGGTCGCGGCTCAGCCCCTTCTCTTCCAGTTCGGCGAGATAGGCGGCCCAGCGTGCATCCTTCTCATGACCCAGCGTATGCAGGTAATTCCAGGTGAAGATGCCGGTATCATGGAAATCGTCGAAGGTGATGCGCACGGCATAATTGCCGACCGGCTCGATCTTCAGAATCGTTACATTGCGCTTGCCGGGAACGGTGACGCGCTGTTCGGGCGAATGGCCCTGCACCTCGGCCGATGGCGAGGCGACGCGCAGCAGCTCGGCCGACAATTCGAACGGCTGATGGCCCGGAAAGGTGACGGAAAGCAGCTTGCGGTCCTTCGAGACCCTGAGTTCTTTTGGCGCTGTCATGCTGATGGATCCTGCGGAATACCACCCTTCCCTACGCCGCTTCGCGTCGAGGGAACAGGCCGTTTCAGAACTTCCGACATGATCTGTCGGCGTCGGAATGTTACCGATGATCGCGAGCTTCTATCTTGAATGCCAAGTTGGCTCGTATCACATAGCCATATATAACGAAGCCGTTCACGCCCACGGGAAGCGCACAAGCATGGATATGATCGATCCTTTCGGTCGCACGATCACCTACCTGCGCGTGTCGGTCACCGACCGCTGCGATTTCCGCTGCACCTATTGCATGGCCGAGGACATGACGTTCCTGCCGAAGAAGGACCTGCTGTCGCTGGAAGAGCTCGACCGGCTCTGCACGGTCTTCATCGAAAAGGGTGTGCGCAAGCTCCGCCTCACCGGCGGTGAGCCGCTTGTGCGCAAGAACATCATGCACCTGGTACGCCAGCTTTCGCGGCATCTCGAGAGTGGTGCACTGGAAGAGCTGACGCTGACCACCAACGGATCGCAGCTTTCCCGCTTTGCCACCGAGCTCGCCGACTGCGGCGTCAAGCGCATTAACGTCTCGCTCGATACCCTCGATGCCGACAAATTCCGCCAGATCACCCGCTGGGGCAATCTGGACAAGGTCATGGACGGCATCGACGCCGCGCAGGCGGCCGGGCTGAAGGTAAAGCTCAACGCCGTGGCGTTGAAGGACTTCAATGACGCCGAATTGCCGGAAATGCTGCGCTGGGCGCATGGCCGCGGCATGGATCTGACGGTCATCGAAACCATGCCGATGGGCGAGATCGACGCCGACCGCACCGACCAGTATTTGCCGCTGTCGCTGCTGCGCGCGGCTCTCGAACGCCAGTTCACGCTAAGCGACATTCCCTACAAGACCGGTGGCCCGGCCCGCTATGTCCAAGTCGCCGAGACCGGCGGACGGCTGGGCTTCATCACGCCGATGACGCATAATTTCTGCGAAAGCTGCAACCGGGTCCGGCTGACCTGCACCGGCACCCTTTACATGTGCCTCGGCCAGGAAGATGCCGCCGACCTGCGCGCGCCGCTGCGTGCGTCGGAAGGCAACGAGCTGGTCGCCGATGCCATCGACGAAGCAATCGGCCGCAAGCCCAAAGGCCACGACTTCATCATCGATCGCCGCACCAACCGTCCGTCGGTGTCGCGGCATATGAGCGTCACCGGCGGCTGATTTTTCGCCGATTTCGTGCAAGAATAATCGCCTTGGTATCGGCGCGAGGCAAAGCGTGCAGCGGTTTTTTGCAGTCCTGACGTTTTTCGGAGTGATGGCGGGGACCACGGCAGTTGCCGCGCCATTTACCTACACGAACGAGCGCTTCGGTACCATCTGCACCTTTCCGGATGAAATCTTCACTCTTCGCCAGCCTGAGCCGGACAATGGCGATGGACAACAATGGCTCACTGCCGATGGCGCCAGCCTGATCTGTTCGGGTATCCTCAACATCGATGATGACACCCCGACAGCCTTCGTCTCCGCCGAGAGGGCCAGCAAGGAACCTGGCTACAGGATCACCTACAGCAAGACCGGCAAGGACTGGGCGGTGCTGTCGGGCATCAAAGGCGGGAACATCTTCTATGAACGCCGCCTGTTCGGAAAAGACGGTGTCATCCGCACGGTCTGGATCGACTACCCGCCAGCCCTGAAATCGAAATACGACCCGCTCGTCGATGCGATCGCCGGCAGCCTCAGGGGACCGTGAGCATCCGGCGACGTCAGAACTTATTGGCAGCCTATTGTTTTTGCTAGCGAGTCACGGTTGTTGGCGCGTGTAGTCATATCGTACGGCAAGCCATTTTTTGCCGCTGCCATTGGCCTGGAGGAAATGTTGCTCGGCCACTTCGTGATTGTCGCCGTCCCTGGAAATGACGAAATCGGAGGCCGTGAACCGCCCTTCGACCTCCGGGCCGAAGCCGACGAAACCAAGCGGCTGGAACAGCAGTGAAATCTTGCCGTCCTCCTCGCCACCAAAACTCCAGGCGGGCATGATCCCTGCCGGGAAACGGGTGTCCATGGAGACATACTTCCAGCGGCCCTCCACCCGGTCATAGCTCAAATAGGCTATCCGCTGGAAGTCCGGCATTTTCGACCCGGGCGCCGGGCGCATCACCTCCTGCATGAAGGGACCGATCATCGTGCGCTCGGCCACCAGCCCCGTCATCACGATCGGCTGGGCGCCGGGCGTTGGCCAGATCGTGTTGACGACGGACCATTTCCCGACGCGGCGAGCGAGCTCATCCGCTTCGTGACCCGGCGTGGACATCCGTTCGACTGCCGACGCCGAAGCGCCGTTCTCGGCGAACGCAGGCGCTATCGCCATGAGGATAACCGCCAGGGCAGAGGAGAACCCGAAAGCCGACGAAACATGCCGCCTGCTGCCTGTGCCAAGCCAGTCCGCATTGCCTCGTGCATTCATCATGGACCATCTCCCCAACACGATCAGAAGCTTACAATGACCAATTTGGTGAATCTTGCCGAGCAAATTTGATCTCGTCGAAAAATTCTCCTCGAGCCGCAGTGTGACAAATTTGCCCTCCGAACCCATCCTTTAGAACGGCACCTTTTTTGGGGTCACACCCAGAAAAGGTCTTGTCCGCAAACGGTCACCGGATTTACCGCAAGCCCATTCGGGCCTAGCCTCTGCTCTGGAGCGGTTCTTCGCCCAGTGGGGGAATACGATATGCGCAAACTCATTCTTTCTCTTGCATTGCTCAGCCTCGCGGCCCTGCCCGCGGCGGCTCAGTCGATCGGCGGCACCTATGCCGTGGCCGGCACCAATTTCGATGGGTCGTCCTATGGTGGCGACGCGACGATCACGCTGACCAGCGAGACGACCTGCACGATCCATTGGGAGACAGGCGGCTCGTCCTCGGACGGTATCTGCATGCGCAACGACGATGCCTTCTCCGCCGGCTATGTCATGGGCAAGGCGGTCGGTCTAGTCGTCTACAAGGTGCAGGAAGACGGCTCGCTGCATGGCCTGTGGACGATTGCCGGCAAGGAAGGCAACGGCACCGAGGTACTGACGCCCAAATAAGCCCTGCCGCTCTTGCGCGGCAGATGTCACGGGCCACAGAAAGGCTGTGGCCCAGCCCTTTGACGTTGCTGTCTTGTGGGTGCCTGCTAGACGCTCGCTGCAGGACTCACCCGGTAATCGCCTTGCCTCTTTCGCCAAACCTCCGCGGCGCGTTGTTCATGATGGTGGCCATGGCTGGTTTCACTCTCAACGATGCGATCACCAAATTCTCATCGGAATCGATGAACATGGCGCAGGTCATGCTGATCCGCGGCGCCTTCGCTTCGCTGTTCGTTGGCCTGCTTGCGTGGCAACGGGGCGCGCTTGCCCGGCCAGGTTCGATGCTGCAGCCGACCGTTGCGCTGCGCGTCGCCGGCGAGGCCGGCGCCACCGTGTCGTTCCTGGTTGCTCTGGCACATCTTCCGATCGCCAATGTCTCCGCCGTACTGCAGGCGCTGCCGCTGGCGGTGACGATGGGCGCCGCGCTTGTGTTCAACGAGGGCGTCGGCTGGCGGCGCTGGCTGGCCATTGCCGCCGGTTTTGCCGGCGTGCTGATCATCGTGCGGCCCGGCTTCGAAGGGTTCAGCGTCTTTTCTCTGCTGGCGCTGGCCAGCGTCGCATGCTGCGCGGTGCGCGATCTCGCTACCAAGCGGATCCCGCAGGCAATTCCAACATTGCTGGTGTCGACCGCCACCGCACTTGCCATGACAGTTCTGGGCGCGGCACTGCTTTCGCCGATGGGCGGCTGGACACCGATGACAGGACAAAGCACGGCGTTCCTGGCGCTGGCGGCGGTGCTCGTGCTCATCGGCTATCACTTCATCATCACGGCGATGCGGGTGGGCGATATCTCCTTCATCGCGCCGTTTCGCTACACCGCCCTGCTCTGGTCGATCTTGCTTGGCTTCACGATCTTCGGCGATGTCCCCGATCTGCCGATGATCCTCGGTGCCACGATCATCATCGCGTCAGGCCTCTATGCACTCTACCGCGAACGGATCGTCGGACGGCGAAAAACAGCCGCCGAAAGCACTGGACCGGACATGGCGCTGGACGGCATATAGAGTGACTGTCGACGACTGTCTGATTTGAAAACTGGATTTTGGGTCTAGGCAGCAAACGATGGGCCGACATATCGCAGGGATCATTCTGGCCGGCGGCCGATCGAGCCGGATGGGTGGCGGCGACAAGACGCTGCTTGCGCTTGGCGACGGTACCCTGCTCGACCGTGTCGTTTCGCGCCTTGGCCCGCAGGTCGGACCGCTCGCGCTAAACGCCAATGGCGATCCGACACGGTTTGCCGCGACGGGGCTTCCGGTGCTTGCCGACACTGTCAAAGGTTATGCCGGGCCGCTTGCCGGGATCCTGACCGGCCTCGAATGGGCTTCCGACACGACCTGCCAGGCGCTGGTCACGGCTGCCGGCGATACGCCTTTCCTGCCCAGGGATATGGTCGAGCGGCTGCTCGCGGCAGCCGACGAACGCCCCGGCTCGATTGCGGTCGCCTGTTCCGGCGGCAAACGGCATCCGACCTTTGCACTCTGGCCGCTAGGGTTAGATCAGGTCTTGCGACAATTTCTCGTCGAGGAAGACAACCGGCGCGTTGCGGCGTTCATCGACCGGCACGGTTTTGTCGAGGTGGAATTTCCCATCCTGAAATCCGGCGGGGCCGAGATCGATCCGTTCTTCAACATCAACACTCCCGACGACCTTGCCCAGGCCGTGCATCTGTTGCAGAGCATCGAGCCATGAAAAGACGTATTTTCGGCATCACCGGCTGGAAGAACTCCGGCAAGACGACATTGACCGAAAAGCTGGTAGCCGAACTCGTCCGGCGCGGCTGGAAAGTGTCGACGGTAAAACACGCCCATCATGATTTCGACATCGACAAACCCGGAGCGGACAGCTTTCGTCACCGGCAGGCGGGAGCGATGGAGGTCGCGGTCGTGTCGGGCAGGCGCTGGGCGCTGATGCACGAATTGCGCGGCGAGGACGAGCCGACGCTAGACGCGATCCTGTCACGGCTGGCACCGTGCGACATCGTGTTGGTCGAGGGTTACAAGCGCGAAGCGCACAAGAAAATCGAGACGAGACGGCTCGAGGCCAAGGACCGGACACCGCTCTCGGCAGGCGATCCACACATTGTCGCCATCGCCTCCGACTTCCCCATTGTCGGCGAAGACCTGCCGGCCTTCGATCTCGACGACACGAATTCGATAGCTGACTTCATCGAGCGCGCCACAAGCCTGTCGCGCTGAAAATGCGGCAGAAGACAGTTTCCGCCCACTTGCTTTCCAATTTAGGCGTCTGACCCAGCATCATCGCTTTCTGAACATGACCTTCCCTCAAGCGACGGTTTTGCAGTTGCTTTTTCTTGGGAAAGAATGGGAATATCGCATCAGCGGGCGGTCAAAAGCACCGCCCACAGAGCCGTTCGGGAACGACGGCCGGGACCAACAGAGAGGACCATTATGCGTATTGCACTGCGTATCGCGCTTGCCGCTTCGGCTGCGCTGCTGACGCTTGGCGTTGCCCAGGCCCAGGAAAAGACCTTGAGGATCGGCACCGAGGGAGCCTATCCCCCATTCAACAATCTGACAGCCGACGGCCAGCTCGTAGGCTTCGATATCGACATTGCCAAGGCGCTCTGCGACGAGATGAAGGTGAAGTGCACCTTTGTCGCGCAGGACTGGGACGGCATCATTCCCGCCCTTCAGGCAGGCAAGTTCGACGCCATCGTCGCGTCGATGTCGATCACGCCGGAACGCGCCGAGAAGGTCGACTTCACCCACAAATATTACAATACGCCGCCGGCGATTGCCGCGCCCAAGGACACCGACATCAAGGGTGTCACCAAGGAAGATTTGGCCGGCAAGACGATCGGCGTGCAGGCGTCCACCACGCATTTCAACTATTCGACCAAGACTTATACCGACAGCACCGTCAAGCCGTACCCGACCGCACAGGAATACCAGCTCGATCTGGCCAATGGCCGGCTCGATGCCGCCAATGACGACATCGTCGTGCTGCAGCAATGGCTGGATTCGCCGGACGGCGCCTGCTGCAAGCTGGTCGGCACAATCAAGCCGGTCATCGAAATCCACGGTCCGGGCGCCGGCATTGCCGTGCGCAAGGGCGAGACCGATCTGGTCAACCAGTTCAATGCGGCGATCGACGCCATCCGAGCAAACGGACAGTACAAGGAAATCAACGACAAATACTTCAAATATGATGTTTATGGCGGCGAGTCCTGATCGACCGACATACGAGGACTTGAACGGCGGGAGATTCCCGCCGTTCTTATAAGGATGCCGCGCACGAGGGGTGACGCGGCACGGGTCTCAAAGAGCCTTAAGGAGAACAGGCAGGCGGATGCAGAGCGCACTGACGCTTCTCAGTTGGGGACCCGAAGGCTGGCTCGACGACATCGCCGCGGGTGTGTTTGTCACAGTATGTCTTGCGCTGGCCACTCTGCCCTTCGGGCTGACGCTCGGCTTTTTCGTGGCGCTGGCCAAACAGTCGGAAGAGCCGTCGCTGAGACTGGCCGGGAACATCTACACCACGATTTTTCGCGGAATACCCGAGCTGCTCACGCTGTTTCTGATCTTCTTCGGCATCCCATTGATCCTGCAGTACATTGTCCGGCTGGTGAGCCCCGGAACGTCCGCCGACGTCAACAGCTTCGTCGCCGGCATGATCGCGCTCTGCTTCATTTTTTCCTCTTATTCCAGCGAGGTGTTTTTATCCGCCTTCCGCGCCATTCCAAAAGGGCAATATGAGGGAGGCTATTCGGTTGGCCTGTCCAGCGGCCAGACGATGCGGCTGATCGTGCTGCCGCAGTTGATCCGCATCGCGTTGCCCGGACTTGCCAATCTCTGGCTTATCCTGCTCAAGGACACCGCGCTCGTCTCGGCCGTCGGCCTCAACGAGATCCTCCGGCAGAGCGGGGTTGCCGCTCGCGTCACCAAGCACGCGTTCCTGTTTTACGGTTTTGCCGGCCTCATCTATCTCCTGCTGGCGATCGTCTCCTCCTTCGGCATCAACGCGATCGAACGAGCGGTCGGCGGCAGCGAGGTCAAGAGATGAGCCTTGCCACCGACACGCTGAAAGTCGACCGGCCGCCGCCGCCCGCACGCGGCTGGTCGCGCCAACGCATCCTCGGCCATGTCCTGGTCGGCCTGTGGATCGCTCTCGGCATTGGCATGGTCGTCTACCTGGTCGCTGCGTGGAACCCGGAGTTCTTCCAGAAATATGCACCCGGCTACATATCCGGCCTCGGCATCACCCTGTTGCTGGTTGCCATCTCGATTGTGCTTGGCGCGATCCTGTCCGTGCCGATCGCCTATGCACGCATGTCGAAGAACCCGATCCTTTCGGGGTTCGCCTATGCCTATGTCTATTTCTTTCGCGGCACGCCGCTGTTGGCGCAGACCTTCCTGGTCTACTATGGGGTCGGCTCCTTCCGGCCGGAGCTCGAGATGGTCGGACTGTGGGGCTTCTTCCGCGAAGCGTTCAACTGCGCGATCTTCGCCTTTTCGCTGAATACGGCGGCGTACCAGGCCGAGATTTTGCGTGGCGCGATCGAGAGCGTGCCGAGGGGCCAGTGGGAAGGTGCCGCCTCGCTCGGCCTGCACAAACTGCAGACGATGTGGAAGATCATCCTGCCGCAGGCGCTGATCGTCGCGTTGCGCCCGTATGGCAACGAGATCATCCTGATGATCAAGGGCTCGGCAATCGTCGCCATCATCACGGTCTACGATTTGATGGGCATCACCCGGCTCACCTATGCGCGCACCTTCGACTTTCAGTCGTATATCTGGGCGGCGATCATCTATCTGATCATCGTGGAAACATTGCGCCACGGCGTCGAGTGGATCGAACGGCGCATCACCATCCATCTACACCGCTGACTCCCATCGCCTTGCCTGATCCGGTAAGAAGACCGCAAAGCAGGCTTCTAAGGGATTCGAAAACATGGCTTCGGTGGCATTTCTTGGTCTTGGCGTCATGGGCTATCCGATGGCCGGACATCTCAAGAACAAGGGCGGTCACGACGTCACCGTCTACAACCGCACCAGGGCGAAGGCCGAGCAGTGGGTTGCCCAGCATGGCGGCAGCTTCGCCGCGACACCAGCAGAGGCGGCCGCGGGCAAGGACTTCGTCTTTTCCTGCGTCGGCAATGACGACGATCTGCGCTCGGTGACGACCGGTGCCGAAGGCGCCTTCAATTCCATGAAGAAAGGCGCCATCTTCATCGACAACACCACGGCATCTGCGGAGGTCGCGCGCGAACTGGCGCAGCAGGCGCAAGCGCTCGGGTTTTTGTTCCTCGACGCCCCGGTCTCCGGCGGTCAGGCAGGCGCCGAGAACGGCATGCTGACCGTGATGGTCGGCGGCGAGCCCGACGCCTTCGACAGGGCCAAGCCAGTCATAGATGCTTATGCCCGCATGGTCGGATTGATGGGACCGGCCGGGGCTGGCCAACTCACCAAGATGATCAACCAGATCTGCATCGCCGGCCTCGTTCAGGGCCTGGCGGAGGGTATCCATTTCGGCAAGAAGGCTGGGCTCGACATCGACAAGGTAATCGAGGTGATTTCCAAGGGTGCGGCCGGTTCCTGGCAGATGGAGAACCGCCACAAGACGATGAATGCCGGCAAATATGATTTCGGCTTCGCCGTCGACTGGATGCGCAAGGATCTTGGCATCTGCCTCGCCGAGGCCGACCGCAACGGCGCCAAACTGCCGGTGACGGCACTTGTCGACCAGTTCTACAAGGACGTGCAGGCGATGGGCGGCAAGCGCTGGGACACGTCCTCGCTGCTGGCGCGGCTGGAGAAATAGGATTTCACCGTGGCCGAGCTTTCGCCTCAATCCAGCGCCGATGAAATCGTCGCTCATCTGCGCTTGATCGCCTCGGAGGAAAATCGACTTGGCATGCTGCGCTACGGCATCAAGATCGAACGTGCGCTCGGTATCTCGCATGGCGTGCAGCGGCAGATTGCCAAGAAAATCAAGCGCAACCATGAGCGTGCCTTTGAGCTTTGGCAGACAGGCATCGTGGAGGCGCAGTTCATCGCTTCCGTGACAGCCGATCCGGAGCGGTTCTCCGCCGCGGATGCAAGACGATGGGCGGCGACTTTCGACTCGTGGGATATCGTCGACGGGGTCTCCGATCTCTTTGTCGATACGGATTGCTGGAAGGAATTGATCGCCGAATTCGCGGTCGACGAACGGGAATTCGTTCGACGCACGGCTTTTGCGATGATGGCCTGGTCGGTAGTCCACCGGAAGAAGGAACCCGAGACGACCTTCCTCGAATTCCTGTCGATCATCGAGGCGCATGCGACCGACGGCCGCAATTTTGTGAAGAAGGCCGTGAACTGGGCGCTTCGTTCGATCGGCAAGCGATCGATGAATTTGCACGGCCCTGCCCTTGCCCTGGCGCAAAAATTGGCGGCCTCGACAGACAGGACTGCTCGCTGGATCGGCAAGGATGCCGTGAAGGAACTTTCCGATGCCAAGACGCTCGAGCGGCTCGCCGCCAGAAAAGCTTGACCTGAGCGAAGTGCGCTTCACGGAGGTGACGCAATCGACGCGCGCCGATTTCGAAAACCTGTTCGAGCAACCCGGCGGGCCGAAATACTGCTGGTGTATGGCTTGGCGCAATCTCGACCGCCGCGAGCATGTCGAGAACGACGAGAAGAAACGCGCGATGATGACGCTGATCGACGCCGGCACGCCGGTCGGCATTGTCGCCCAGATCGATGGCCGGACCGTCGGCTGGTGCTCGATTGCGCCGCGCGAGACCTACCGCAAGCTGTCACGGCAGCAGGACGATAGCGAGATGGGCATCTGGTCGATCGTCTGCTTCTATGTACCGAGAGCGCTGCGCGGCGGCGGGCTGGCAAGCGCATTGCTCGACGCGGCCATCGATCACGCCTTTGCCAAAGGCGCCAAGACGATCGAAGCCTATCCCGTCGACCAGGCTTCGCCGAGCTACAGCTTCATGGGTTTTCGCGACATGTTCGTCGCCCGCGGCTTTCGCGAGATCGGCATGACCGGCTCGCGCCGGCATGTGATGCGGCTTGAACGTTGACCTTGGCGACAGCGGCAGCTTTACTTGCTGGCATAGGCCGCTGATCAAGGCTCAACAATGGAGCAGCAATGAGCAACCGTCTCAAATCAGGAGCGATCCTGGCGGCCGCGGTGTTCGTGTCCATTGTGGCAGACAGCGCTTGCGCCGGGACGATGCATATTTTCTGGAAGGATCTGCGCCCGGCGACCCAGGCAGCCGCCGAAAGCGTCGGACTGCCAATGATCGCGGCCAAAATGCCGGATCATGGCGAGACGCTCTCACTCAACTTGCAGGACAAGACCGTGCAACTCGCAGGCTATGCGCTGCCAGTCGACCGCGATGGTGATCTCGTCTACCAATTCCTGCTGGTGCCGTGGACGGGAGCCTGCAGCCACATGCCGACGCCGCCGCCCAACCAGATCGTCCTCGTCACGCCTGCACACCCTTACAGGATGTCCGAGGCCTACCAGCCGGTTTCGGTGACCGGCGCATTACGGCCGGGCATGGAGAAGAGCCAGCTTTTCATCCTTGACGGCGTCAGCGTCATCCAGTCGGGCTACACCGTGCGCAAGGCCGAGGTGGTCAATGTCGACACCGTGCCGGACACGATCACACTGCCGGTCAACTCGCCCTGGAGTTTCCTCAACAAAAAGAAGAACTAAGCGGGGCTAACTCAAGGAATAGACGGAACTGGAATAAGCATGGAGTTCGTGCAATCCGTTCCATCTATGGATACCATCGCGCGGCACCCCTCCCAAAGCCATATCACAAACGTGCCATGAGTATGCTGGCTGTCTATCCTACCTGGCGCCGTGAAAAATATCGATATTTCAGCCGCCGATTCTCCTGGGATGTCAAATTCTTCCGCCCACGGCTCGACTATCAAACGAACACTGTCGGTGCCCTCGTTGCGAAAACCGAATATTAGAGTTTGCTCCGTCAACTGTCATCTCTGCAGCAGGCTGGGCGGGTGCTGGAGCCGGTTGCGCCCGACCTCACAAATCAATCGGGCTTCAGGCGGCGTTCGCGCCGGACTCCTTGTCGAGCATCATGTAATCCAGCGGCATTTCGGTCGTGTATTTGATCTGCTCCATGGCGAAGGAAGACGACACGTCGCGGATCTCGATCTTGGCGATCAGCCGCTTGTAGAAGGCGTCGTAGGCGGCGATATCGGGCACCACGACGCGCAAGAGATAGTCGACGTCGCCGCTCATGCGATAGAATTCGACCACTTCCGGGAATTCCTGGATGACCTCCGAAAAGCGCCGCAGCCATTCATGGCTGTGCGAATTGGTGCGGATCGAGACGAACACCGTGACCCGCACATTGACCTTTTCATGATCGAGGATGGCGACGCGCCGCTTGATGACGCCCTCTTCCTCGAGCTTCTGGATGCGCCGCCAGCACGGCGTCGTCGACAGGCCGACCTTCTTGGCGACGTCGGCGACTGCAAGCGTCGCATCCTCCTGCAGGAGGCGGAGAATTTTTCTATCAAGGCGGTCCATTGGGTGCTCCCCTGATGCAAGTCGTCCAAGTGCGCAGCGGCCTTGGCACAACGACATGCATAAAAACAAGAATTTAACGCGCGTCCCCTCATGCGCGGCGCGCTTCGAGGAATGGATTACCATAATCCCTCTTGCTCGAGCCTATTACAAGAAAGAAATTCTGCCGCATAGTGCGAAAGCGAGTGATTTCTTGCTGAATGCCTAGCCGAGGCGATAGCGGATTTCCGATCTCAGAAAGGGCAGCAAATCCATTTCAAACCATGGATTGCGCTGCAGCCAACCGGTGTTGCGCCAGGACGGGTGCGGCAGCGGCAGGACTTTCGGGTCGGTTGCCGCCGCCCAGATGGCACGCCAATCCATGACCGTTTCCGTCAGCGAGGGACGGCGCGCCGCGCCCATATGCCAGCTTTGCGCGTAGATGCCGATCGTCAGCACCATATCGACTTGCGGCATCAGTGCCATCAGCGATACGCGCCACGCCGGCGCACATTCGCGGCGCGGCGGCAGGTCGGCGCCCCTGGCGTCCTGACCGGGAAAGCAAAAGCCCATCGGCACGATGGCAAACTTGTCCGTGTCATAGAATTCCTCGCTGCCGACGCCCAGCCAGCTTCGCAGCCGGTCGCCGGAGGCGTCGGTGAACGGCATGCCTGAGACGTGGACCTTGGTACCCGGCGCCTGGCTGGCGATCAGGATGCGGGCGCTCGACGATGGCCTGAGCACCGGACGCGGCTGGTGCGGCAACGGCCTGCCGGCCGGCTTATCAACGCAGATGCGGCAGGCGCGTACCCGCGCCGTCAAGGCTTCCAACTCTTCGCTCATTCGGAATTCATTGTCAGGCGGCGGCACTCGGACGGCTCGAGATTGCCTGATGCCAGCGCAGCACGTTGGTGCACTCTTCAGGTACCTTGATGCGAGCCGGCTTCATGAAGTCGATGGCGACCAGCCCGGTGATGTCGGCGATCGAATAGGCATCGCCGGCGACGAATTCCCTGCTGGCGAGCTCAGCATCGAGGAATTTCAGGAAATCGATCGCCTTCGGCTTGTTAGCCTCGCCCCATTCGGGGATTTGCGGGATCTCCCATTCCCTCATCGCGGGGTGGATATGCCGGAACGCCGCGGCGACGCAGCCGAACAGATTGAACTCCACACGCCTTTGCCACATCTCGACGATTGCCTTGCCGAGTGCGCCACGCCCGAACAAAGCCGGCTCGGGGTGCAGTTCCTCGAAGTAGCGACAGATTGCGACGGACTCGGTGATGATGGTGCCATCATCGAGTTCGAGCACTGGCAGACGCTTCAGCGGGTTGCGCGAGCTGACCGGCTGCTCTTTGTGCTCCAGCGCGCCCATGTCTACGGGCACCAACGGAACCTGAAGTCCCTTTTCGGCCAGAAAAATCCGAACCCGACGTGGATTGGGCGCGCGCCCGCCGTCGAACAGCTTCATCTCCATCCTCCTCGTCCGTCCCGACGAACTATAGGCACAACTCACCAGAAGCGAAAAATTTCACGCAAGGCATCGCCGATCGACGCCAAGGTGCCGTGCTTTCTTTCGACCAGCTCGTGGCCGTGGCTCTCGCGCCAGTTCTTCGGCTCGTCGAAAGTTCCGCCCCAGATGCCGGCTTTGCCCGCGCGCGCAGCAGCTTCCTCGGTCTCGAAATCGCCAAAGGCGACCGCCCAGCCGGCCTCGACCTGTGCGCGGTTGAGATCCTTGCCGCCGGCCTTGCAGTCGCCGAGCAGCCTGCCGTAGCGGTCGCGCTGCCAGCCGCTGCAGGAGACCGCTTTGCCGGCTATCAACCGCACCAGGGACTGCCGCGCGAGCTTGCCGCAGGGATAGTCGGCACCGTTCTTGCGGCAGATCTGCGAATATTCCGGCGCGTCGATGCCACGCATGCGGATACGCTCGCCGCCGAGCGTGATGCTATCGCCGTCATTGACAATGGCCACGCCCTCCGTCTTGCGCGTCTCCACCCGGTCGAGGCGCGCCGCCAGGAGGATCGCCAGGCCGAGCACGATGAGTGTCAGCCCATAGTCCATTAGTCGGCGCCACAGGCTTCGCGGACGTGGCGCATAGTATCGCTGGCGCGGCCATCGCGACCACGAACGGCTCATATGGCAAACCGTTGGTTAATCATTCGAACGTAGCTTAACGATTTGAAATTGCTGCCCGCGTAAATTGAAGACTTCATGCCCCTGCAACGCTCGACCACGGCGGACAAGTTTATTGTGGACCGCAGAAAACGCCATCGCAACAGCGATGTCGCGCGCGCGGTGCGCAAGACGCGCGACCGTCTTTCGCAGCAAGCCGGAAATCCCGACTTCGACCGCGAGCTGTTGAAGCTCCACGCGCTTTCGATGACCGGCGGCGTGATCGTCATTCCGCTGCTCGTTCTGGCAACGGCCGCGGCAGGCTTGCTCGCGGGCATCGGCAAGGAGATCGGCGTCTGGGCGCTGTTCACATTCATCTGCTATACCATCGTTGCATTCATGGCCAGACGCGTCACTCAAGCGTCCGAGCTCAACCCGCTGGAAACGCATAGGGATTTCCTGATCGGCCATTTTCTGTGCGGGCTTGGCTGGGCCTGGTTCGCATGGCTCGGCTGCGAAACTTGCCAAATGGATCAGTTCCAGGTCGCCAAGGCGGTGGTGCTGCTGCTCGCCATGTCGGCAACCGCGATCCTGGCCTCGTCCCTGCGCGGTGCGCTGTTGGCGACCTTCGCCCTCCCGGTCGCCATCTATGCTTATGCCAGTGCGAAATTATGGATGCCGGTCGAAGTGATCATGGCAGGCTTGCTGATCGCCTCGTTGCCTTTCTTCGCCTATGTGGCGCGCCAGCTCAACCGTTCCTCGCTGATGCTCCTGTCGTTCCGCTCCGAAAAGGATGCGCTGATCGCCGAACTGGAGACGGCGAAATCGATGTCGGACGAGGCACGGCGGCGGGCGGAAGACGCCAATCTGGCGAAATCGCGTTTCCTGGCCTCGATGAGCCACGAACTGCGTACACCGCTCAACGCCATTCTCGGCTTTTCCGAAGTGATGGCCAACGAGGTGCTCGGCCCGATGAGCAACCCGACCTATCGCGACTATGCCCGTGACGTGCACGACTCCGGACAGCATCTGCTCGACCTGATCAACGAAATTCTCGATTTGTCGCGCATCGAAGCGGGCCGCTACCAGCTCAACGAGGAGCCGATGATGCTGCTCTCCGTCGTCGAGGATTGCTGCCACATGATGGAGCTGAAGGCGCGCAACAAGGACATCCGCATCGTCCAGGATTTCGAAAACGCCTTGCCGCGCTTGTTCGCCGACGAACGCGCGGTGCGGCAGATTGCGCTCAACCTGTTGTCCAATGCCATCAAGTTCACCGCCACCGGCGGCGAAATCCGCGTGCGCGTCGGCTGGACGGCGGGCGGCGGGCAATATCTCTCCGTCAAGGACAATGGGCCGGGCATACCGGAAGACGAGATTCCGATCGTGCTTTCGGCCTTCGGCCAGGGCTCGATCGCCATCAAGAGCGCCGAACAGGGCACCGGGCTTGGCCTGCCGATCGTGCAAGGCCTGCTGGCCATGCATGGCGGCGAATTCCAGCTCCATTCCAGGCTGCGCGAAGGCACCGAGGCGATCGCCATCTTCCCGCTGAGCCGGGTGATGGAGGAACTGCCGGCGCTGCCGACCAAGGCGGTTGCCTCGCGCCGGCGCTGAATGCTTAACCGCGGACCGCGGCTGCCATGCCGGAGCTGGTCAGCGCGGCCGCCTTGACCAGGCCGGCGGCAAGCGCCGCCCCTACCCCCTCGCCTTGACTGACGCCCAGATCGAGCAGCGGGCGAAGGCCGAGGCGCTCGGCGGCCTTGGCATGACCAGACTCTGGCGACAGGCTTGCGAGGAGACAGTGATCGAGCGCGGCGGGGTTGGCGGTATGTAGGACACCAGCGGCCGCAGTCACCGCAAACCCATCGAGCAGCACCGGGATCTTCTGCATCCGCGCCGCCAGAATGGCGCCGCAGATCGCGGCGAATTCCCGCCCGCCGACCCGGCGCAGCGCTTCCAGCGGGTCCTTGAGGCTCGCGCCGTGAAACGCGACCGCGGCATCGACCACCTCCGCCTTGCGCCTCTGCATCGCCGCGTCCGCCCCTGATCCAGGGCCGACCCAGTCGGCGCTGGTGCCGCCGAACAGTGCCGTGCAAAGGGCCGCGGCGACAGTCGAATTGCCGACGCCGAGGTCGCCAAGGCAAAGCAGGTCGGTACCGCCGGCAATCGCTTCCATGCCGAAGGCCATGGTAGCGGCACAACCGCGCTCGTCCAGTGCCGCATCCTCCGTAATGTCGGCTGTCGGAATGTGCAGGGCCAGATCGAACACCTTCAAGCCGAGATCGTTGGCGATGCAGATCTGGTTGATCGCTGCACCGCCGGCGGCGCAGAGCTCGACTGCATTTGCCGTGGCGGCGGCGGGGCGCGGCGAAATGCCGTGACGGGTGACGCCATGATTGCCGGCAAAGATCGCCACCAATGGCCGCGTCACCGCCGGCGGCGCGCGGCCGCTCCACCCGGCAAGCCAGGCGGCGATGTCCTCGATGCGGCCAAGCGAGCCTTTGGGCTTGTCTGCCTTGGCAAACAACTGGCGCACGCGGGCCTTGGCCGCCATATCTCCCGGCGGCAGGCTCACCAGGAGGTCGCGAAAATCGTCGAAAGGCAGCGCGCTGGTCATGTCGATGGCGATCGTCCGTGTGGATTGGTGAGCGGCATAGCCGCCTTGGCCAGCCGGCACAACCTCAAGCCGGCACAACCTCCAGGCCTGGTACAACTTGGCGGTATTGACGCGAAAGCATTCGTTGGCGGCGCTTCCCGGAGGGCTTGCATTGACTTTGTCGTTGCACCATGTGGAGGCTAGCCAAGGAAATCCTTATGACGGCCATTGAATCCCCGTGCATCCTGGTCTGCTCGATCGACATGAAAACCGGCTTCTGTTTCGGTTGCGGGCGCACGCGCGAGGAAATCGCCGCCTGGATCGACATGACCCCGCAAACCCGCCGCAGCGTCATGGCCGAGCTGCCGGCAAGGCTGGAAACGGTCGAGCGACGCCCCCGCCGGGAAACCCGTCGCAGCCGCATGGCACGCGAACGCGACGCCCTCTCGTGAACCGGCCGCAGAGATGAACCGACTGTTGTGGATTCTGATCGTCGCGATCGGGGCGGGTGTGCTCCTGCTCATGCTCAACGATTCCGCCGGCAGTACGTTCGGCATCGAGAATTACGATTTCAGCCAGTTGATCTGGCTTGGCGCCTTAGCGGCACTCGTCGGCGCCGGCCTGGTCAGATCGGGCAGGCCGTTGGGCACCATGGCCCGCAGCCTCGGCGCCTGGGGTGCCATCGTGCTGGCGCTGATCGCCGGCTATCAGTACCGCTATGAGTTGCAGGATTTCGCCAGCCGCGTCACCGCCGGCCTTGTTCCCGGCAGTCCGCTGGCGCTGGGCGTGGAAGAAGGCCATGCCACCGTCACCCTGGACAAGGCCGGCAGCGGCCATTTCGAAGCGCGCGTCACGATCAACGGCACGCCGATCCTGACGGTTGTCGATACCGGCGCGACCAGCACCGTTCTGACCGCCGAGGACGCGCTGGCGGTCGGGTTCAATTCGGCGGCTCTCCGCTTCACCATACCGATCTCTACCGCCAACGGCATGACACGCGCGGCGGCGGTGCGAACCGACGAACTGTCGATCGGCGGCATCGTGCGCAAGGACATGCCCATCATGATCGCCGCACCAGGCACGCTCGGCCAGAGCCTTCTCGGTATGAATTTCATCGGCTCGCTATCGGGTTTCGACGTACGCGGCGATCGCATGATTTTGCGGGATTAAGTTTTTCCTCAGGCCGCCTCTGCGGTCCGGCCGAAATCGACCTCTGCGAAAGCCGTCTTGATCACCTCCGGTCCGGCACCGGGCTTTGTCGCCTCGGTGGACAGGATCTGCCGATAGCGGCGTGCACCGGGCAGGCCGTGAAACAGCCCGACCATGTGCCGGGTGACATGCCCGAGCCGTCCGCCCTGCTCGATATGGCGTGACGCGTAATCCGCCATGGCATCGATCAGTGCGGCAAAATCGAACGACTCAGCTGTGCTGCCGTAAAACGCGGCATCGATGCCGGTCAGTATCCCTGGCGTGTGATAGGCGGCGCGGCCGAGCATGGCGCCATCGACATGGTCGAGATGCGTCAGCGCCTCTGCGAGAGATTGAATGCCACCGTTGATGCCGATGAATTTGTTTTGTTTTCTGGCTTTCAGCCGATAGACGCGGTCATAGTCGAGCGGTGGGATGTCACGATTTTCCTTTGGGCTCAGTCCTTCCAGCCAGGCCTTGCGGGCGTGCACCCACAGCGCGTCGGCGCCGGCCGCGAAAACACCATCGGCCAACGCATCGAGTGCCGGTTCCGGATCCTGCTCATCGACGCCGATGCGGCACTTGACGGTAACCGGTATTTTCACCGCCGCCTTCATTGCCGCGACGCAATCCGCGACGAGCACGGGCGTCTTCATCAGGCAGGCGCCGAAAGTGCCCGACTGGACGCGGTCGGACGGGCAGCCGATATTGAGGTTGATTTCATCATAGCCGAAGGTTTCGCCGATGCGCGCCGCCTCGGCCAGCTTTCCCGGATCGGCGCCGCCGAGTTGCAGCGCAACCGGATGTTCGCTGTCGTCGAAGCCGAGCAGCCGCTCGCGTGCGCCGTGGATGACCGCATCGGCCACCACCATCTCGGTGTAGAGCAGCGCCTCGCGCGTCAGCTGGCGATGGAAGAACCGGCAGTGCCGGTCCGTCCAATCCATCATCGGCGCCACGGCAACTTTGTGGCGTAACATATTCATTTTACTATTTTTTCTGTCTCAGTCCGTCCGATACTCCGTTCGAATGACAGAGCAATTTGGCAAGAGATGCACACCTAACTGACCCGATATACGATTTTGCCGCCGCAACTGAAAGCAAATTGGCATGTCACACATGTCACTGTACGCACCAGTTAGATGCCTGCCGTGGAACGATGGACCGCCGGCGGCATACCAGTCAGCCAAGGCGAAGCGTGTTGCGGGCGATCTGCCACGCGGATTCGACATGCCGCCGCGCCGCCTCCTCCGCCTCGTCCGGCTTGCGCGACCGGATTGCATCCATGATTTCGGTCATTTCGGCGATCGCCGGCTCGCGGCGGTTCTCCGACGCGATCGTCATTGAGCGGAGCTGGTTGATGCGGACATTCAGCCCCGTCACGATTTCCCAGGCAATGCGCTTGTCCGCCGCCTCGAACAGCGTTTCGTAGAACTTGGTCGTTGCCCGCATCACCTCGACAGGCGCACCGGACGCCCACGCCTCAAGCAGGTTCGTCAAGGCGGCATCGAGCGAGGCGATCTGCGCGTCCGTGGCTGTCAGGGCGCAAGCCCGCGCCGCGATGCCCTCGAGCAGCGCCCGCAATTCATAGATTTCGTCGGTGCGGCCGAGATCCGGTTTGGCCACGGCGGGTCCGTGGCCCGGTATCATCTGCACCAGGCCTTCCGCCTCCAGCTGCCGCAGCACCTCGCGCACGACGGAACGGCTTACCCCGAGCTGATCGCATAGCGGCCGCTCGACCAGCCTTTCACCAGGCTGGAAATGGAAGCCCATGATCGCCTCACGCATGCGCTCCAGCGCCAGCGTCCTCAGCGTCTTGGCAGAGCGGTCGATCCGCAGCGTATCGCCTGACATTTTCTCTCCCTACCCCGATCCGGCCACAAAACAGATTCCATAGCCGATTGACAAGGCTTCTGGTGCTCCATAGTATGGTATACCATAAGATGATGTAAAGATTTCGGCGTTGCACAGCGCCGTGGCGACCGAGGACTTTCATGAAACCAGCCATTCGAAAGATCGTCACGTACATCGAGAACACGTTAATCGAGGGCGGCAAGGAAGCCCCAAAACCGCTGCGTCTGATCGGTGTCGCGGCTGTGCTGACAAATCCCTGGGCCGGCCGCGGTTTCACCGACGACCTGTCGCCGGAGATCCGCGCTATTGCTCCCGTCCTCGGTGAACTGCTGACCCGCGAAATCATCGCCGTCGCCGGTTCCGGCGAGGCGATAGAGGGTTATGGCAAGGCCGCGGTCTGCGGCACGGCGGGCGAGATCGAGCATGCATCGGCGCTGATCCATACGCTGCATTTCGGCAACCATTACCGTCGCGCGGTCGGCGCCAAGACCTATCTCGCCTTCACCAATCTGCGCGGAGGGCCGAACACCCCGATCATGATCCCGCTGATGGACAAGAACGACGAAGGCCGCCGCTCCCACTATCTGACCGTACATTTCCAAATCGGCGACGCGCCAGCGCCCGATGAGCTGGTAGTGGCGCTTGGCGCTTCGATTGGTGGCCGCCCGCACCATCGTATCGGCGACCGCTATCAGGACCTCAAGGAGGTCGGAGACCTGCATGGCTGACGTCGCTGCCACCGCATGGGTCCGGGACACGGCTCCGGACGGCACCGGCTTCATCCGCGCCGGCTCCGGCGCGCCGGTTCTGCTCATTCACGGTGTCGGCATGAACGCCGCGATCTGGCACGATCAGATCGCGGCGATGAAAGACCATCATGACCTGATCGCCATCGACATGCTCGGCCACGGCGTTTCACCGCTGCCGCCGGAAGAAGCCAGCCTGTCGGATTTCGCCGATCAGGCGGTTCGCCTGCTCGACCATCTTGGCGTGGCGTCGGTGTCGATCGTCGGCCATTCGATGGGCGCGCTGGTCGCACTGGAAATCGCCCTTCGCGCCCCTTTGCGCGTTCGCGCCATCGTGTGCCTCAACGCGGTGTTCCGCCGCCCCGCGGCCTTGACGCAGGCCGTGCGCGAGCGGGCGGCCGCGCTCGGCACCCATGGCAACCGTTCCGCCATTGCGGCTACGCTTGCCCGCTGGTTCGGCGACCCGCTGCCGGCGAACCTTATCGGGGCGGCCTCTACCGCGCGCGCCGCCCTTGAAAGGGTCGACCCCGAAGGCTACGCGCGCACCTATCGCCTCTTTGCCCGTGCCGATGCCGAGCATGCCGATGCCCTCCCCGGTCTTGCCGCACCGGCCCTGTTCATGACCGGGTCGCAGGACAGCAATTCGACCCCGGCCATGTCGGCGGCGATGGCGAGGCTTGCGCCGCACAGCCAATGCCTCGTGCTCAATGGAGAAAGGCACATGATGGCAATGGCTTCACCTGAAAAAGTGACCAAACACATCATGGAATTTCTCGACACGGCAGGAGACGCTGGCGTGAGGCCGGAGACGGATGCAGTCTTTGACAGCGGCGAATTCCGGCGCGCACTCGGCTCCTTCCTGACCGGTGTCACCATCGTCACAACGATCGGAGCGGAAGGCGAACCGCGCGGCTTCACCGCCAACTCCTTCACCTCGGTCTCACTCGAGCCGCCGCTGGTGCTTGTCTGCATCGCCAAGAGGGCGCTGGGGCACAGTGCTTTTTCGACGTCGAGAGGTTTCGCCATCAACATCCTGTCAGAGGACCAGAAGGCCCATTCCGGCATCTTCGCTTCCAAAGCAGCGGACAAGTTCGCGGCCGTGAGCTGGCAACCGGGCCGGACCGGCAATCCGCTGATCGACGGCTCCGTTGCGGTGTTCGATTGCGGCATGGAGCAGCTGGTCGATGCTGGCGATCACTCGATCCTCATCGGCCGCGTCCGCGACTTCAGCCACAACGGAGCCCAGCCCCTCGGTTATTGCAGAGGCACCTACGTCACGCCTGGCCTCAGCCAGGAGGCGCTGGCGGCGGCGCCCCCCGATACGGAGGTCGGCGCCATTCTCGAGAACGAGGGCCGTGTGCTGTTCGTCGAAACAGCCGACGGGATTTATGAATTGCCTGCGGGGCGCGGACTGGGCACGCCCAACGATGCGCGCAGCCTCAAAGGGCGCCTTGCCGCCAGGGCCATAGACGCCCAGCTCGGCTTCCTGTTCGCGGTGTGGGACGATGCCGCCGAACCCTGGCGCACGCATGTTTATTATCGCGGAACGGTCGAGGGATCCTATTCCGACGATCGCCAGATGCGGCTTGTCGACCTCGAGAAGATCGCGGATCTGAAGATCGCCGATCCCGCAGTGCGTTCGATGCTTGCCCGCTATGCGCGCGAACGTACGGAAGATGCATTCGGCGTCTATGTCGGCAACGAGGTCGAAGGCGAAGTCCGGCCGCTCGCCAAGCCCGCGCCTTCTCAAATTCCTCTTTCCGGCCGCGGGTGAAACCGATGAAGTTTTCGCTTTTCGTGCACATGGAGCGATCGGATCTGGCAAAGCCGCATTCCGAGCTTGTCGGCGAGCTGGAGGAGCTGGTTTTGCAGGCGGAAGAGGCAGGATTCGAGACTGCCTGGATCGGCGAGCATCACGGAATGGAATTCACCATCTCGCCGAACCCGTTCATCAACATCGCCTGGCTCGCCGCCAAAACCAGGCGCATCCGGCTCGGAACAGGAACCATCGTCGCGCCGTTCTGGCACCCGATCAAGCTTGCCGGCGAAGCAGCGATGGCCGACGTCGTCACCGGCGGCCGTCTCGACATCGGCATTGCGCGCGGCGCCTACGCTTACGAATACCAGCGACTTTTCCCGGGCCTCGAGGCCTGGGGTGCCGGCCAGCGTATGCGCGAGATGGTGCCGGCGATCCGCGGCCTTTGGGATGGTGATTTCGAACTCGCCGGCGAGTTCTGGTCGTTTCCGTCGACCACCTCGTCGCCCAAGCCGCTGCAAAAGCCTTATCCGCCGATCTGGGTGGCCGCACGCGATCCGAACTCGCACGACTTTGCGGTTTCCAGCAAATGCAACGTCCAGGTGACGCCGCTTGCCTCCGGCGATGGCGAAGTGGCCAGCCTGATGGAGCGTTTCAACGCGGCGTGTAATGCCCACCCCGACGTACCAAGGCCGGAGATCATGCTGCTGATGCATACTTTCGTCGCCGAGGATGCCGCGGAGGCTGACCGGCTCGCGCAGGATCTGTCGCAGTTCTACTGCCAGTTCGGCGCCTGGTTCCAGAACAAGAAGCCGGTGCACCAGGGCATAATGGAAGCGCTGACCGAAGACGAGATCGCGGCCATGCCGCAATATGCGCCTGACAAGATCAAGCAGAACCTGGTCATTGGCGAAGCCGACGAGGTGATCGCCAGGCTGAAGGCCTACGAAGCGCTCGGCTACGATCAGTATTCGATCTGGATCGACAGCGGCCTTTCCCATCGGCGCAAGAAGAAATCGCTGCAGCTCTTCATCGACAGGGTGATGCCGGCCTTTTCCGAGCCGAAAGCTGGATTGCGATGAGCACCACTCAATTCAGGAACTATATTGACGGCAGCTTCGTCGAAGTGGCGGCGACCTTCGACAGCATCGATCCCTCGACGGGCGCGCCATGGGCGAAGATGCCCGCTGCATCGTCTGATGACGTCGACCGCGCCGTCGAAGCTGCTCACCGGGCGCTTGGCTCCGGCACGTGGCCGGCAATGACGGCAACGGCACGCGGCAAGCTTCTGGTGCGGCTCGGCGATCTGGTGGTCGCCAATGCCGACCGGCTGGCGGAACTCGAGACGCGCGATACCGGCAAGATCATCCGCGAGACCCGCGCCCAGATCGCCTATGTCGGCGACTATTACCGCTATTATGGCGGGCTGGCCGACAAGCACGAGGGCTCGTTTGTCCCCATCGACAAGGCCGACATGGAAGTGACCATCCGGCCGGAGCCAATTGGCGTCGTAGCCGCCATTGTGCCGTGGAACTCGCAGCTCTTCCTGTCCGCCGTCAAGCTCGGGCCGGCGCTGGCGGCCGGCTGCACCATCGTTCTGAAAGCATCGGAAGACGGCCCTGCCCCGTTGCTGGCCTTCGCCGAACTCGTCCATGAGGCGGGATTTCCCGCCGGGACCGTGAACATCCTGACCGGCTTCGGCCACGATTGCGGTCACCGGCTGACCAGTCATCGGCTCGTCGCCCGCGTCGCCTTCACCGGCGGTCCCTCGACCGCTCGGCAGATCGTCAGGAATACGGCGGAAAACCTCGCTTTCACGACGCTCGAGCTCGGCGGCAAAAGCCCGGTCGTGGTGTTTGCCGATGCCGATCTGGACAGCGCCGCCAACGCGGTCGTTGCCGGCATCTTCGCTGCCACCGGCCAGAGCTGCGTCGCCGGCTCTCGGCTGCTGGTCCAGCGCTCCGTGAAGGACGAATTCCTCGCCCGGCTCAAGCGCAAAGCCGAGGCGATCAGGATTGGCGATCCGCAGGATCCCGCGATCGAAATGGGACCGCTCGCCACCTCGCGCCAGCGCGAATGGATAGAGAAGATCATTGCTGAAAGCCTGGCCGCGGGCGGGCAACTGGTCACCGGCGGCATTCGCCCCGCGGGCATGGCGGACGGCTTCTATTACGCGCCGACGATTATCGACGCGCCTGATCAGACCCTTGCCTGCGTGCGCGAAGAGCTCTTCGGCCCGGTGCTCTGTGTGCTAGCCTTCGACGGCGAAGCTGAAGCGCTTTCGCTCGCCAACGACACGAAATTCGGCCTGGCGTCCGGCGTGTTCACCACCAATCTGGCAAAAGCCCACCGCATGGCGCGCGGCATCCATGCCGGCGTGGTCTGGATCAACACCTATCGGGCGGTCTCGCCGCTGGTTCCGTTTGGCGGCTACGGCCAATCCGGGCTCGGCCGCGAGGGCGGCCTCGATGCGATCCGCGACTACACGCGTTCGAAATCGGTGTGGATACGCACCTCCGACGACCCGATTCCCGATCCTTTTGTCATGCGGTAGCCGCCGCTGGCCGGAGATGCGCGATCAAGGCGAAAACGACCGATCGCGAACAGACAACAACGAAAACAACAGAGGAGAACGACAATGAAACTGATCATCACCGGCTTCCTTGCCGGATTTATTGCAACGACAGTTCCGGCAACGACGGCCGCAAAGGCCGAGGACATGGTGTTCACCAGCTGGGGCGGGACGACCCAGGAAGCGCAGACCAAATCCTGGGCCGAGCCGTTCACCGCTGCATCCGGCATCAAGGTCATGCAGGACGGCCCGACCGACTACGGCAAGCTGAAGGCGATGATCGACAGCGGCAGTGTCAACTGGGACGTCGTCGACGTCGAGATGGATTTCGCCATCAAGGCGGCCAAGGACGGTCTGCTCGAGCCGATCGACTTCAAGACCGTGCCGAAGGCCGACCTCGATCCGCGCTTCACCACCGATCACGCCGTCGGCAGTTTCTACTATTCCTTCGTGCTCGCCTGGAACAAGGGCGCCGTTTCGGGTGAACCGGCCGGCTGGGCCGACATGTTCGACCTGACGAAGTTCCCGGGCAAGCGGACCTTCTACAAATGGTCGGCGCCCGGTGTCATCGAGATCGCGCTGCTGGCCGATGGTGTTCCGGCGGACAAGCTCTATCCGCTGGATCTCGATCGCGCCTTCAAGAAACTCGACACCATCAAGTCGGACATCGTCTGGTGGAGCGGCGGGGCGGAGTCGCAGCAATTGATCGCATCCGGCGAAGCAACGTTCGGCCAGCTGTGGAACGGCCGCGTCTTCGCACTGGACAAGGATGGCGCCGATGTCGGCGTCTCCTGGAACCAGAACCTGACCGCAGCCGACGTTCTGGTGGTACCGAAGGGTGCCAAGAACAAGGATACGGCGATGAAATTCCTCGCCGCGGCGAGCAGCCCCGCCGGCCAGGCCAAATTTGCCGAAGCCAGCGGTTATGCGCCGATCAATACCAAGGCCAAGGCAGAGATGCCGGCCGATGCCGTGAAATCGCTGCCGGACGCTCATGTCGGCGGGCAGATCAATCTCGACATGAACTACTGGGCCGCCAATCGCGACACCATCGCCGCGCGCTGGTATGCCTGGCAGGCGAAATAAGCCCGCCCTTGAACCGCAATGGACGAGACGGTTCGCGCCGTCTCGTCCCGTAGCCGGGTCGCTGTCATGTCGGTCGAAACACGCCGGAACTTTGGAACGGTGCGGGTGCCGGCAGGTCTCAATGGCCTGCTGCCGGCCCTGATTCTGATTATGCTGTTCTTCGTCATCCCCGTGCTGGCGCTGCTTTTGCGCAGTGTCACGGAGCCCGAGCCAGGCTTGCAGAACTATGCTGCCCTGCTTGGTGACGGCACCTATGCGCGGGTGTTCTTCAACACATTCCTGGTCGCGGCGTTGGTCACCGTCGCCACGGTCCTTGTCGCCTTTCCGGTCGCCTGGATGCTGGCGATCATGCCTTCGGGACTGGCCTCGATCATCTTCGGCATCATCATTCTGTCGATGTGGACGAACCTGCTCACCCGCACCTATGCCTGGATGGTGCTCCTGCAGCGTACCGGCGTGATCAACCGGACGCTGATGACCATCGGCGTCATCGACCACCCGCTGCCGCTCATCAACAATCTCACCGGCGTCACCATCGGCATGGTCTATATCATGCTGCCCTTCATGATCCTGCCGCTGGTCGGCACGTTACGGGCGATCGATCCGATGACGCTGCGTGCGGCGTCGCTGTGCGGCGCAAGCCCCTTCCAGGCGTTCCGCCGCATCCTCGTGCCGCTGTCGCTGCCCGGCGTCGCGGCCGGCGGCCTGATGGTCTTCGTCATGTCGCTCGGCTACTTCGTAACGCCGGCACTGCTCGGCGGCACGTCGAACATGATGCTTGCCGAAATGATCGCGCAAATGGTCCAGTCGCTGCTCAACTGGGGGCTCGGCAGCGCCGCTGCCTTCATCCTGCTTGTCGTCACCATGGTTCTCTACGCACTGCAGCTGCGCCTTGTCGGTGCCAGGCGCACGAGCGGAGGCATCTGAGATGCTGCTCGACTATGACCGCATGGGTTGGCTACGGGTTGCCCTGCTCGGCTTCACCGCGCTGGTCGCCGGCTTTCTTCTGTTGCCGGTGGTTTTCATCGTCCTGCTCTCCTTCGGCTCGTCGCGCTGGCTGGCTTTTCCGCCGCCCGGCTGGACGCTCAAATGGTACCAGGAGCTTTTTGCCGATCCGGCTTGGCTCAACGCCGCGCTGACCAGCGCCCGAATCGCCACCATGACGGCGATCCTGGCAGTAGCGATCGGCCTGCTCGCCTCCTTTGCCCTGGTTCGCGGACGGTTTGCCGGACGTGAGATCCTGCGCGGCCTGCTGCTGACGCCGATGGTGCTGCCCGTCGTTGTCTTCGCCATCGCCATCTACGCCTTCTTCCTTCGCCTTGGCCTCGGCGGCACCACCATCGGCTTCGTCATCGCCCACACCGTGCTGGCGCTGCCCTTCGCCATCATTCCGATCGCCACCGCGCTCGAAGGGTTCGACAAGTCGATCGAGGACGCGGCAATCGTCTGCGGGGCAAGCCCGCTCGAGGCCAGGCTCAGGATCACCTTGCCGTCGATCCGGATCGGCATCTTCTCCGCCGCGATCTTTTCCTTCCTCGCCTCGTGGGACGAAGTCGTGGTGGCGATCTTCATGGCCAGCCCCAGCTTGCAAACCTTGCCCGTCAAGATCTGGGGCAGTCTGCGGTCGGACCTCAGTCCGGTGATCGCCGCTGCCTCCAGCCTGCTGGTCGGGCTGACGCTTGCCCTGATGGTGATGACGGCGCTGCTGCACCGAAAGTTCCGGACATGACCCACCCTTTCCTCTCCATCCGCAATCTGCGCAAGGCGTTCGGGGCGATCGTCGCCGTGCACGACGTCACGCTGGACATTCCCAGGGGCGAGTTCCTGACCTTCCTCGGGCCCTCCGGTTCGGGAAAATCGACGACGCTCTACGCGATCGCCGGCTTTCAGGACCCGACTTCCGGCGATGTCTTGCTGGAAGGAAAATCACTGCTTGCAGTGCCTTCGCATAAGCGCAACATCGGCATGGTCTTCCAGCGCTACACGCTGTTTCCGCATCTGACGGTGGCCGAAAACGTCGCTTTTCCGCTGCGGGTTCGCCGCCGGCCGGACGCCGACGTGAAGAAAAAGGTCGCCGACATGCTGGCCCTGGTGCGGCTCGAAAGCTTTGCCGGACGCTTACCCGGTGCGCTGTCGGGCGGCCAGCAGCAGCGCGTCGCGCTGGCCCGGGCGCTGGCCTACGATCCTCCGATCCTTTTGATGGACGAGCCATTGTCGGCGCTCGACAAGAAGCTGCGCGAGGAAATCCAGGGCGAAATCCGCCGCATCCATCGCCAGACCGGCGTCACCATTCTCTACGTCACCCACGATCAGGAAGAGGCGCTGCATCTGTCGGACCGAATCGCCCTGTTCAAGGATGGCCGCATCGAGCAGACCGGCACCGGCGAGGATCTCTATCTCAGGCCGGCGACCGATTTCGTCGCCGGCTTCATCGGCAATTCGAATTTCCTCGCCGCCGAACATCTCGGCACCACCAACGGCACGACAACGATCCGCATGACAGACGGTTCGGTGATATCCGGAGTCAGGGCCAACGGCACGTTCGGCAAAGGCCAGAAGACCAGGCTGATGATCCGGCCCGAAGCCTTTAGCATGGAGCGGAGCCCGGCGAGCGCGGAACTGAATGTCGAGATCGTCGACATCGCATTTTACGGCGAGCGCCGGCGGATCGTCGCGCGCATCGCCGCTGGACAGGAGGTTGACATCAGGCCGACCTCCGCCGCCATGCAATCGCAGGATGTGTGGCCCTGCAGCCGGCAGGTCTTTTTCGATCCCGCTGCTGCATTCCTGTTTCCGGCCTGACTAAGCCGCGGTGGATCGCCGCCCTTCAACGCTTCGCAGCGATGGAAGCGTGCTTGGGGACAAGCTGTGGTTAGGTCCATCATCAGCTTCGGTCAGCAACGCGCAACGTGATCGACGCTGCAGTCGGCTGATTGGATGGCGGGCGCAACTCCCGTATCCATTGACAGTCGTCATGCTCGGTTGGAAGATGAAGAAGGTCAGCGGCGATAGCCATACGGGAAGGCAATGGTCCAACCGCCAGATACCGGACACCATCCTGGCAGCGTCGTCGCGGTCATCGTCATTTGTTTGATCATCGTTGCTTTGTTCTTCATAGGCTTCAGATACTCAAGGCCAGGCCAGGGTACCCTCGTTATTCCCGGCGGTACGCTGCAGCAACCGTAAATCCGACCCCTTGGCGCTGACGCGAAGCCGTTCTCAGGCTGCCAAACGTGCCCGGCGGGACTGGGGGACGCCGCAGAATGGGCCGGCGATTCGCAGCCGGTCTTTTGCTTCCCGCCGCGGCATTCCTTTCCCACCTAAACAACGAGCCTGACCGGTGTGAGGTCGACGATACTAGGAGACGACGAGCGCTCAGCCACTAGGCACTAGACGGCCCTGATCAGCCGGAGCAGAGAAAGCGCTTCGAAAAAGGTCCCCTTGCGAAAGGCAAGATAGGTCGGCTCTTCGACACCATGGAACCGGCGCTTGAAGGCCGCCTGCCCCTGCAGATTGAAGCGGGTGCGATTGACCCAGAGGGAGTCATAGGCACGCTGGAAGGCGTGCCGCCAGAAATCGCTTTCGGCAAACCCGCTAGGTCCGATTTCGACAAGCGGCGACAGGCCTAGGGTGACGACGGAAACACCTTCATCGCGAAAGCGGTCGACCGCGAATTTGGTCAGGCCGATCTCGGCATGCGCCGAGGCATCGATGTGCTTGCGCTTGAACGAGGTGGTGTAGCCGATGACCTTGCCGTCGCTGAACAGCGGATCGAAATCCAGCAAGGCCACGAGCTCCCCATCCGGACCGTGCAGGACGAAACGGCGCATATCGACGCCAAGGTGATCGGCAAAGGGCCTGTTGAGAAATCTCATCTCCCAGCGCTTGACGATGCGGTCGGCCCGCCAATTCTGGGAGAGCCTGGCAATCTCGTCGAGGAAGACAGTCCCGTTGTCCTCTGCGAAGGAAAAACCCTTCTTCAAGAGCCAGCGTTCGGAATAGCGCACTGTCTCATTGCGCTTTCCGGAAAAGTCGTGTCTGGGCAGGACAAGCCTGGTGTCGACGCCGAGGCGGTTGACCTGATAGCCAAGCCCGGCAAGCACGCGCGCCGTCTGGTCGCCGATCTGCACGAACCACGGGCTGCCGGCAACCTCGATGAAACGTCTGATATAGTCGCGCCGATCGGCCGGGGCAGCCACTGGATCACCGAGCGCGAAATGATGTCGCGTTTTGCTGCCGTAAGCGATGTAGCCCTGGGCATCGCCGAAGTAGTGAAGCCCCTTCTGCACGGCGGTCGAATAGGCAAGGGAAAAATCACCGTGGCGACGGACCAGCGCCAGGCGCTCGACATGGTTCAGCTGCAGCCGCGGTATTTTAGGCCCGCGGTTCTCCAGGAAACGATCGAGGCGTCTTCGCAGTGACGGCATGGTCGACTTTCGCGTGCCGGCTAGGCCGATGAAAGAGCTGACGGACCCCAAAACCGATCATATTGCCGCGAGCTGATCCTTATCTCAGCGCGGCATGTTTACCCGGCCGGAGCCGCCAGATTCGTAGGCGCAATCTGCCTCGGTCCCGCCCCCAGGCGGCAACATGCATTGTTGTCGACGCCCAGCGCCTGACGGCTGGTTGCTGCGCCCTTGGCGACACGAAAATCAATGCCACTTTCGGAAGCGCCCAGGTCACCTGCCAACACGATGTTCTTATCGAACGGCGCTCTGCGAAGATTCCGCTTGATAGGAAGCCAGGAACTCGTCGCGTTCTGCTATCCACAAATCAGCGTAGTCGACATTCTGCCATTCGGCAAACCACGGGCCGCCGCTGGTATAGTGGACCGCCTTAGGTGTGCCGACCGCAGGCTTTTCATTCCAACCTTCGAGCCAATTCCACTCTACCGGCAATGAGCCCAAATCTTTGTCGGCAACCCACTGCATTCGGTGAAGATAGGCGCCACTTTCCTGATTCACGACCTCTGGCGTGAGCGATCTGACCGAAGGATGCGCGCAATTGAACAGCATCAGCGACGACCAGTTTTTCCGAGGATAGGACGTCTGGACCACACCATCCATCTTGGTTGTGGCCTTCGGCGTATAGTCATGCTGGACGCAATAGACCGCCTTGTCCGAGTCCGTATATTTCAGCAGGCCTGCGACATCACCAAGCCACAGGAAATCGCAATCGCAAAACAGGGCCCAACCCGTGTAGTCGGCGAGAAAGGGCGTGAGGAAGCGCGTGTAGGTGAACTCCGTTGAGGCGAGCGGATCTTTTTCCCGCCAATATAGCCCGCGGGCACGCATCTCGTCCTGTTTGATCGGAATGACGGAGACAGGCGCCGACGCATGTTTGAGCAGCGAGTGTCGCGCGACGTCGTACGCGATCGGCTCACGGCTGTCCCATCCGATAAATACCCTAAACGCATCAGTCATATTCACTACCCTGGCTTTCGATTTTTACGGTCGTACACTAACTAGTTGGCGATGGCTCGGCAACAATTGCGGTCAACCAAGCCGGTTTCTCACAGATTTGTCCTGGCCTCAGCGTTGCTTTTTTGGGTGGACCGGGCCTCGCATTCCCAATGCGACACGGGCCCATTTCTGATAGGTGTAGCTGGCCGAATACGCGGCCACCATCGCACCAATGGAACCGTCCAGAAATCCCAGCCGGAAAATATAGCTGCGCACATAGGCCCAGACCGAGCGCAAAACCGCCTTGCCTATCGAGCTTTTTTTGCCCTCGGCAAGCAGTTGCGCGGCGGACGCTTCTGCGTACCGGCCGATCTTGTCGTGGGCATCTGCCAAGTCGGTAATGGAATCGTGCTCGATCGGCTGAGACAATCGGCTGACCTTCCCGTTCACCAATACCTTCTCGTGCACGGTGTCGTCGCTGAACCGCCCGGACCGGCGACGGAAGAGCCTGAGCACCAGATCGGGCGACCAGCCGCTATGGCGGACAATGTGCCCGCAAAAGCGCGATCTTCTCGGTATTTCGAAGCCGTCATTGGCTTTTGGGTCGGCGATTGCGGCCCTTATTTCCGCGCCGAGCGGCGCCTCCACCCACTCATCGGCATCCAGCGAGAGGATCCAATCCCCCGTTGCCGCGGCCAGCGCACGGTTTTTTTGCGCGCCAAAACCGGGCCAATCAACGGTCATCAGAACCTTTGCTCCCAGAGCACCGGCAATCTCCCTGGTTCTGTCGCTGCTGTTGTTGTCGAGAACGACGATCTCATCGGCAAAATGGACCGACCGAAGGCATTGCGCGATGGATGCCTCCTCGTTGCGGGTGATGATAATGACCGAGAGCGCCGGCACGGTCAGAATGCTCTGGCATCAAAGCTGCCACTGTCATTCGAATGCATCTGCAGCATCGGCTCCCGGCCCGTTAGCACACTGAGGGTACTAACTTGATCTAACAAAGTCGAAAATCATCTCAGATCAAGGCTTTCATACAGCGCCATCATTCGCTTGATCATGACATTGAAATCATAGTGTTCGGCCGCCGCTCTCACCCGGGCTGCGGTCTCAGGTCGTGACGACAACTGCAGCGCGTGCGCGAGCGCTGCAGCGAGGTCGCTTTCGCTGGCCGCATCGCAAACGAGCGTCGGCTCGAACCGCTCGACAAGCTCGCGCGCTCCACAGCCGGTGCTTACCACGGCGGGCAAGCCGCTGGCCATCGCTTCGATGACCACTGTGCCGAAAGGATCATAGATGGAAGGCAGCACGGCAATATCGGCCGCGCCGTACCACGGCAGCATGTCTTTCTGCGGCCCCGGCATCTTGAGCCGTGCGCCGAGACCGAGCCTGTCACCGGCCTGCCTGAAGGCGTTGGCGCGCGAATCATGGCCGATGACCCACAATTCAGGCTCGCCATCGAGCCTGGCGACCGCCTTCATCAGTGCAAGAAGTCCTTTTCGCGCAAAGCCCGAGCCGACAAACAGGACGACCGGCCTGTTTTCGTTGACGTCGAGCCGCGCGCGGATTGTCGCCCGATGCTGCTGGCGCAGCTGCGGGTTGAAGCGGTCGAGATCCACCCCATTGGGAATATGGTGCACATTTTCCGCCGGATAATCGTAGTGACGGACAATGTCCTCTGCCACCATCTTCGAAATGGCAATGACAGCTTTGAGCCTCGGGCTGGCGTAGGTTGCACGTTCAAGGCGCAGCGTCTGCCGGTGAAAGGGGCTCAGCGCCATTGCCGCCCTGCCAAGCCGCGTCTCGAAACGCCGCCGCTCGGCAAGATAGGCGGCATGAACGCCCTCCCCGGCCCGGAAGACATCGCAGCACGGGAGGCGATCGTTGCTCTGCACCAGCGCCGGCGGCATCTCGGCGATCTTGCGGCAGGCAGCTTGAGCAAAGGACGTCGCCCGCAGCGAACGCGGAAACCGGCGGCCGGCACAATGGATGAACTCGATGCCTTCATAACGCGGCCAGTCGCCGGACAGCACGGCCACCCGCCGCTGACGCGCTGCGAATGCGGCCATGATGTTTTCCAACATGATCTCGCCGCCACCGAAAGGCGCATAACGCTGGCGCACGAACAGGAGCGGCCTGTCGAATTGAATTTCGGTGCCACGAATGCCGGCGTACATGGGGTCTGGGCTCCGGCCTTGTTGCCATCTGACGATGTCTATAGAGGCCAGCTCGCATCGGCAACACTTGGAAAGCTCACCCGCCGGAACTCAGAACAGGCCTGTGTCCATTGTCCGCAACTGCTTGCGATTTGCCTAACGGTGCTGCATGTAGAAATTAACTGCAAACAGCGGATCAGCGCCAGCTCCAGCCGGGCGGTGACCGCCATGAGGGGAATCGATGGCTTGAGCAAAGCAACCTGGCCCGCCATTGTCCGCCGGACGATTACCGACACCGCCATATATCGGCTGAGACACACCTTCGGAAGACGGGCAGAAGTGTCATCGCTGCGGCCGATAACGCCCCTTAAAGCGAATGACCTGCCTTTGATCCTCGTCATCCGCAACGAGGCGGACAGGCTACGCCCGTTCCTGAAGCACTATCGCGAACTCGGCGTCACCAGATTCGCCGTCCTCGATGACCGCTCGACAGACGGAACAGCTGAGCTTCTGGCCGAGCAGCCAGATGTCGATCTATTCAGCTCGCCGATCACCTATTCGCAGTCGGACCTGGGAAACCTTTGGCGTCAGCGGATTGTGCAGATCTATGGTCAGCCTCGCTGGTATCTGACCGTGGATGCGGACGAATATCTTGTCTATGACGGTATGGATCAGCATCCGCTCGGTGCGATGGCCGACTGGCTCAAGCGGCGCGGAATGACACGCCTGCTGGCGCCGATGATCGACATGTATCCGAGCGGAAACATCTGGGACGTACCCTTCGATCCCATCGTGCCGCCATGGCAAGTTGCGGACCATTTCGACGGCAGCGGCTATGAGGTGACGAGGAGCCCCCGGCATCTCAAGATCACAGGCGGCCCGAGAACCCGGCTTTTCGCCAGGCAGCACAAGTTGACCAAGTTTCCTCTGATATATGTTGATCGCCAGACGATTTTTACGTCGATTCACTCACCGCTGCCCTACTGGCGAAACTATATAAAGGGATTGGCTGGCCTGCTTCATTTCAAGTTCTTCGCCGATTTCAACGACAAGGCGCAGGTCGCGGTGGCGGAAGGTCAGTATTGGAACGGCGCTTCCAAATATCGCCAGTATCATGAGGTATCGAGCGGTAAAGCCGCTCTCAGCGCGATGAGCGAACAGTCAATGCTGTACGAAGGAGCTCACAGCCTGTTCAAAACGGGTTTGATCGACAAAATTGATTGGTAGACGGCATTTCAAGCAGATGCCGAACCGACATCATGCATAACCGAATGCTTTCATAAGCTGGGCACCTCGTCCTTGGACCAGGTCCTGTAGCTCGGCGTTTCCAAGTTCGGAGCGCCATCTTCCGCTCCCGTCATAGATCGGCTGATTGACCTGTTGGTTCCGGAGCACCGCATGCGGCGTCTCGCCGCTGGCGTCGGTCGGCTTGAACCACTGCTGCGGGTTCTTGTGATAGTCGAGGAGATCCGGGCTGAAGGTTACATCGAGAAAGCCGCATATCTGCTCGACGACTTTGGCCGGATTCTCGACCAGGTCCTCATAGCGATAGATCAGCACATCCGGCTTTCCCCGTTCCGCAAGAACCAGCGCATTGTCGTTGATCCAGCGGTCGAGAGCCTCCGTTGGGTCGCCAAGTCGTTTGATCAGGGACGCTACGACGTCGCGCCCATCTCGCACCGGCATGACGAAACGCGCGCCGGGCACGAGCCGGCGAATGCGGGCGACACGGCGGATATGCCGCGGTGTCTTTTCAAGCAGCACGTTCTTTCCAGCATCGAGCGCCGCCCGCTTCAGTTTCCAGAAGCGGAACATGGCCAGTGGCGTCCACTTGAAGAAAATGTTGGTTTCCTGGAGCGGCAGGTAGACGTTGGGATGCGACGCAAGGATCGTCGCAATCAACGTCGTCCCGCTATGGCCGCAGCCGCAAATGAATCCGGTCCGCATCACCATGTCGGCAATGCTCCCTAACCCAAGGCGACCCGGACGCGGTTATCGACGCGAGCGTAGCACAAGCCGTTCGTGCTAAAAACCTTGTCCAGCTTCTCCCAATATTCGAACTTAGCCAACTGCTCGTCACAATAGGCCACGTCGTCCTCGGAAAGATATTCGCCGTAACCGCCTATCTTGCCCTTGCGCACCTTGAAGCTTTCGGGATCATTCGCATCGCGCGGCTGTAATATCTTGCCGTATCGATCGGACAGATCACCGGTCGATTCACTCACTTTCATCTTGTCGAACGTTCGGTTGTTCGCCACCTCGACAAGCGTCCGATCGTCAGCCTGCTGGTTCAGGAATCCAAGGATGGCGCGAAGGACACCAGCCGTATCCCGATGCATATCTTCATATTGAAGATACCGGATTTCGCGCATCCGGGGCATGGCCGCGAACCAATGCAGATTAAATCTGATGATCTTTTCAATCCCATGATTGTCGCTTCTGATAAAATCGCTGAACGATCCCGCTGGAAGCATGTGGCGCTTCTGAACCTGAAAGTACCCTGAGACCACCGTATCTCTTGGATCGCGAACAAGCATTATTGTTCTTCTCTTCTTGTATCGAGATTTATTCTCCTTGAGGCCCGATATCGGTCGAAGTAACTTGTGGTCGGTTCCGTCGTGAATGTATTGAACTTCAACTCCGAGATCGTCCAGCATGACACGTAGCCACGTGCGCCCCGATTTTGGAAAGGATACGATAAGAGGAAGAGGCGGCGCTTTGGCCTGGAAAAATTTTAGAAAGGACATGTTTAGAAAGGACATGGAGAGACCTCCTTTAGATTATCAGAGCTGGCGCCCGAACCGCTGCCGGCCAGACCAACCCCATTACTGGGCGCCTAAGCCTACGGCTAATTCGAACACAAGGCAGAAATGCCAGCAAGAATTGCGATCCTCTGCGGGGCGAATTGGCCTTTACTATATCCCGGTTCGGAATGCCTTATGTTTTTTGGCCTGTTGCGACGACTGTTCGACACGGGCGCTCCATTCCGCGGTCCGTCGGCCGAACTCCTTAATGCGCATCGCGTCGAAGCGTACTCAGTGACGCGCTTTTGGACGACATGCATTAGCCACTCACTTTTGTGAGCCATGGCGCCAGAATGGACTCGGCCTCGCCCATCACCACGGACCAGGGGCGTTCCCGTTTCGAGACCAGCACGGCCGATGGATAGTAGGGCGTGCGGTCGCCCTCGACCGGCCAGGAGCGCTTGAAGCCGTCGCCCAGAATGAAAACCGAGGGGATGCCGAGCGCGCCGGCCAGATGCGCTCCGGTATTGCTGATGGTCACCACGGCGTCCATCGCGGCAACCTGCGCGGCGAAAAGATCCATGTCGACGAGCTGATCGACCGATCTGTCATGAAGAATGCGCTCCGGCTCACCGTCGGTCAGGATCTTCAGATCGGTCTCGATCTGGCCGTACTGCAGCGAGACGAACCGGAGGTCCGGTCGGCCGATCAGGTTTCGCCAGGCGGCAAGCGGCGGCAGGTCTTTGCCGGGATTGGAGCTGCCCCATGCGATACCGACCAACGGCCGTCCTTCCTTCCGGTAGCGGGCGCGAAGTTCAGCGACCCGGGCCGGATCCGGCTTAAGGGGCACGAAATGCTCGCGGATCGTCGCCTCGTCGGTTTCGAAAACGGCTGTCAGATGCTGGACGCCGGCGAAGGCCTGCGCCTCGGCATAGGCGGCCTTGCCGCCAGCGCCGACCGGCCGCACATCGGCGGTCGGAAAAGTGCGCTGAAAGAGCGGTACCAGGCGGCGCTCGACCAGCACGATCGAGCGGGCGGCGCGCGCCAGGGCACAGCCGACGGAACTCGCATGATGGATCGCGGTGGCCAGACCCTGCTTTTCGGTTTCCATCAGATCAATCAGCAGTGTCTGGCCAGAAATATCCTGGCCCAGCCACTCGCCATCGACGCGGCCGTTGACGATGTGGCGTCGGGCGATCCTGAGTTCGGCGGCTGCGCCATAAGCGCCCATCCGCATCAGCGCCTTGCTGAGCTCGTCGATCAGGTGGACCTCGCCCCTCGACTTCGCAATGGATCCAAGAGCCATGGCTTTCGGCAGGGCCGCCGGCCAATCGCGGGACTCGACGCTTCGCCGATAATCCGCCATCTGATCGGCAATGTCGCCGTCGCGCCAGCGAAGGAAGAGCTGTCGGCGGTGACGTCGGAACCAGACCTTGTATTTGTAGCCTGCAAGCGCGACAGCGCGGCGCAACCGGCCGAGAAGTAGGCTACCTTCCATCGCCAGCTCCGCTGATGATTTGCATGACCCGTCCGCCTGCTTCCTGCACTGCCGACGCCCAGGCTCGGCCGCCTTTTCGGGCCAGTCGAACGCTCGGATATGCGGCGACGGTCTCGCCGAAGGCAGGCCAGGACAGTCGAAACCCGTCGTCGAGCATGACAATCGTCGGCACGCCGAGCGCTCCGGCCAGGTTGGCGCCGGTATTGCTGATCGTCACCACCGCGTCGAGCGCCGCAATTTGGGCGGCAAAGCGGTCCATGTCCGTCAACTGATCGACGGAAGCGTCATGGATGATGCGCCCCGGCGCGTGGCGCTCGAACTCGGAGAGGGCCGGCCCGACATCGCCATATTGCAAGCTGACGAGGCGCCCCGGCAGACTGCTGAACAGCGTCCGCCAATCGTCCAGGGCCGGCAGATCCTTGCTCTTGTTGAGGCTTCCCCAAGCAAATCCGATCAGGGGACCTGGGCCGCCATCGAGATAGGTGCCGCGCAGCTCGGCAACCAGTCGGCGGTCCGGCTCCAGCGGAACGAAGGGCGCGCGTGCCGCCGGGTCGTCCGGCCAGAAATGCTTTGCGAGCGTCTCGAAACCGGCAACGACATCGGCGTCCACCGCCGCCATGTCCTCTTCCCCTTCAATCCTGACATCGAGCGCAGGATATGTTCTGCGATAAAGCGGTGCCAGTCGCGGCTCGACGAAGACGATGCATCGACCGGCAGCCGCAGCTGCTGGACCAAGCAAAGACGCGAACTGGAAAAAGATCGCCAGGTCGCCTTCGCGACGATCGACGAGAAGCGTGCGACCCGCAAGATCACTGCCGTCCCAATCGGGTCTGCCGCGCTGCTTGCTCGCCGCCATCAACTGCCAGATGCGATTTCCTCCGTCGAGACGCCTCAGTCCGCGCCCCGCTTTCTTGATCAGGCCGATATCGCCAAGCTGCTCACCAAGCGCGCCAAGCGCCAGTGCATGGTCGCGAGCAGTTTGCCAGTCACCACGCTGCACGCTTTCCTCCATCAGCCTCATATGCCTTTCGGCGCTTTCGTCGGCGTGGCGCGAGGGACGTCTAAGAAGTTCCTTTGCCCGCTCGAGAACCTTCTGCAGCCGCTTGCCGACGGCGCCTTGCGGGCGCAGATCGGCGGTTTTTGCCTTCTGAAGGATGGTTCGTCTGTTCTGCACGGCGATGTTCTATCGTCCTCGGGGAGCGTCGGAAAGCGTCGTCAGGATCGACGAGAGCCGCCGGCCGGCCTCGTCGAGCACCAGCGACCAAGGGCGTCCCTCCTTGCGAATGACAATGCCCTTCGGATACCAGGGTGTCCGGTCGCCGGTCACCGGCCATGCCGTCTGAAAATTATCGTCGATGAGGAAAACAGTCGGCACGCCAATGGCTCCGGCAAGATGGGCCGCCGTATTGCTGATCGTCACGACAGCATCGAGTGCGGCGACCTGTGCGGCGAAACGGTCCATGTCGACCATTTGGTCGACGCTGTCGTCAAAGATCAGACGCGCGTCGTTGCCGTTGCGAAGGCGCCGCAACGCCGGCTTGATCTGTCCGTACTGGAGCGAAACGAATGTCGCTTGTGTCTGGGCGATGAACCGTGCCCATTCAGGAAAATCAGGCACGTCCTTGGTGTGGGACTTGCTGCCCCAGGAGAGACCGACCAGCGGCAGATCCGTCATCGAGCGATAGCGCTTGCGGAATGCCTCGACGAGTTCAGGATCTGCCCGCAGCGGTACGAAGTCGGCAGCAAGCTTTTCGGCGTCGCGTCCGAACACCCAGGCGAGATCTTCGAAAGTCGCGTGTTTGTCGCCGACCACATCCCGCTGCGCCGGGACCACGGTCGCCTTCGGGAACGTTCGCTGCAGAATTGATACCAGGCGCGGCTCGACCCGAATTGTTGCGCTTTGGGCATAGGCAGCGGCAGCGCCGGCCAGTCGCGCGTGGCGGATAACCCGGCCAAGGCTGCGCGGGTCATCCTCCACAAGATCGATCAGCAGTGTATCCGATCCGAGATTCTCGCCGGTCCACTCGTTGGCGCTCTTCCCTTTCCGCAGCCGGCGAGCGGAAAGCCGAAGCTCAGCTGCCCGCGCAAAGTTGCCAAGGCGTTCGAACGCCTGGCCCGCCTTCTGCATCAGCTCCGGGTCGCGATTATGATCGGCCGTGACAGCCATCTCATTGGTACCTGCTTCAAGGCCTTTCCAGTCCCTGCGCACGATCAGGGCCTCAACCTTGGCCTGCAGCTCAAGAATGGAACGAGGCTGCTTGGGACCGGAAAACAACCTGCGCACCGCCTTTTTGTACCGGCGCACCTGAAGGCCCAGTCCACCAATCACATACCGGACATAGGAACCGTGATAAAAGCTGGTCATCGGCCGTCAGCGCAATACGCTCTGCCGCAGCTTTTTGCCGCTTTCGACCATCGGATCGGGCGTCTCCAGGTGGAATATCGAACGATATATCTCGCTGTGCTTGGCAAGCTGGTCATGCGTTCCAGCATCGACGAGCTGTCCGGCGTCAAACACGAGAATACGATCGGCCGCCTTGATTGTAGACAGCCTGTGCGCAATGCAGATCACCGTGCGCTGAAATGTGTTGTCGAAGGCTGCCTCCATAACCGCCCGTTCGTTTTCACCGTCAAGCGCGGATGTCGCTTCGTCATAGACGATTACCGCAGCATTCTTGAGCAGGGCGCGCGCGATGGCAACGCGTTGTTTCTGGCCGCCGGACAGGTTGGTGCCGCTTGGCCCGACAAGCGTGTCGAGCCCGTTTTCGAGCGCCGAAGCAAAGCTGGTGACCCGGGCGAGGTTCGCAGCAGACTCGATTTCCTGATCCGTGGCATTCGGGCGGCCGTCGCGAATGTTGTCGCGGATCGAGCCTTCGAACAGGAAGACGTCCTGGGATACCAGTGCGATGTTATCGCGAACGTCGGCCAGGCTGATCTTCGAAATGTCCTTTCCGTCGATCAGGATCCTGCCCTTGTCCGGCTCCATCAGGCGCAGGATCAGATTGACGATGGTGGTCTTGCCGGCGCCGGAGCGGCCGACGATCGCCAGCTTCTCACGAGGTCGCACGTCGAAGGAAACACCCTCGAGCGCGGGGCTGTTGCCGTCATAGGAAAAGGCCACATCTTCAAAGCGGATACCACCATCGACGTCGGTCAGACGCTCGCCCGCAATCGCGAGTCGCCGTTGCTCGGGCGTGTCGATCAAATCATACATCTGCTCGACGGCGACCATTTGCTTCTGGATGTCGACATTGACCCGGGCCAACCGCTTGGCAGGCTCATAGGCAAGCAGGAACGCGGTAATGAAGGCCATGAATTCGCCGGGCGTCTTGCCGTTGCCGAGGGTCTGCCAGCTGGCGTACATAACGAAAAGCCCGATGATCACGCCGCCGCCGGTCTCCATCAATGGGCTCATCAATGCTGACGTCCGGTTGATCTGGATGCCACGTCTTTCCATCTTGCGGACGGCCTTTGCAAAGCTGGCAACGGCCTTGTCCTCGAGCTGGAAGGACTTGATGGTGCGGATGCCTTCGACGGCTTCCGTGCCGATCGACTGGACTTGTGCCGCCAATTCCGTCTCGCCCCTCGCCAGCGCCTTGAGCTTCCTTGTTATCGCGCCGACTGACAGGAACAGCATCGGCAGAACCGCCACGGATATCAGCGACATCACCGGGTCCTGCTTGACCATGACGCTGGCCAAGGCAATCAGGGTCAGCAGATCAGAGACGGCGCTGCTCGTGAGGGTGAGAATAACGGTCGCCCCGGCGCGCGCGTTGAACATGATTTTGGAGATGAATTTTGCCGGATGCTGGTTCGCGAAACGGCTGATGTCGAAATACACCATTCGGGAAAATTGCCGGTTTTGCAGGTCCGAAACGATAGCCCGGCGAATCTTTCCCGTCGTGATGGTCTGGCAGTAGGCAGCTATGCCCTTGACCAAGAAAATGCCGATGATGACGGCGCTGATACCCGATACAGCGGCGGCGTCTCGCTCGACATAGATGGTGTTGATCATGACTTTCATGATCCAGGCCGCCGCGCCGGTCGCCGCAGCAGCGGCGATCGAGCACAGCAAACCTGTCACATACAGCATCTTGTGCGGCGGCAGATTTTCGCCAATCAGACGCTTGATCAGCGGATATGCTGGGGCCGTTGACACTCGTTTCTTTGTAATCATCTCGTCGCCGCCCGTTGCGATCCCGTCCGGTCTTCGCGTTATCTTGAAGCGCGAGACGGTTTCGATCACCTGTCTGTGGCTTCGTTCCCGACCGCAGTCAATGCCGAACCGGATCCTATGACCGTCGGTTCCTCGCATCCGAGCATAGCGGACCCCAGCCACGCGGCTCTTGCGCCATTCGTCGTCGGCCGCGCTATGCCTGGTCAGTGTTTCGCGAGGACCATGAGATGGCTTCCAAGAGGCGATGTGTGATTGCTTTTGATTGAAAAGCCCACATCCGAAAGCACCGCGATCATCTCCTTATCCTTGCCAGGAGGGACGCGGGCAACGATCGTTTGAGCACGCCCGGCGATATCGCACAGCACGCTTCGCGCCTTGTCCGCGCCGAGGCTCCACTGCATGTGGTGGTAGACTGCCAGCAGCATGACGATGTCGTATTGCGGTTGGAGAACATTTTGCAGCTTCCGGCTGCCAAGATCGAGACAATCGAACCGGCTTTGGACCGGACAACCCAGGAAGATCATCCTGGCCGTCTCGATATGCGGCTTGAGAATGTCGATCCCATGGATCGAACTCGGTCCTAGCTTGGATATCTCATAGGCGACAACACCCATGTTGCAGCCAACATCGAGAATGGATTTCCCGGCGTAGTCGACCTCTGCTGAGAATAGGCCGTCCAGTCGGTCGTCCCACGTTCCCTTGAATCTCTTTTGCTTATTTGACCACCACAAATCATTGTTCTCCAAAAACGGCGCCGGACTGGTTTCCTTGACGGAGGGGGACTGTGCGCCCGGCCTAACTCGGTCCAGTTGCTGGCGCGCAAACGACACTGTCCTGAGCGTCCTGTAAACGCAACCGCGGGAGAAAGGAACTCCTGATCACAGCATCCTGCGAAGACGTTTCGGTAAGTTGACGAACACCCGGCCCGACAAATCGACATATGGGTTGGAAATGGCAACGTCGCTTGGCGCCCCCTACCCGTGCCTGCCCTCGAGTTCCTGAAACGCACGATAGCCCGGGCCGGCACCACGCAGGGACATAAGTAATGCCCCCGTCGGCAAGGCAAGCCATATTTGTTCTTGCTTTGTGCCGGCAGCTATGCTACTAATTTGCCTATGGTGCTGATTTGCACCAACGACCGTCTTGCCGCGACATGCGGTTTTTCAGCCAGGCTCGATCAAAGCTCGCCCGCATCGCGGGGCCTTCGGCGAATCACGGCCGAGTGCCAGCCTTTTCGGCAGCTTCCGAGAATGGAAATCGGAAAAGCAGGTTCCGGTTCTCGTCGCAGATTTCGAAGGAAAGACCTGTCAGGACCGGGCTGCCGCTGAGCAGACCCTCGGCCAGGATTTCCTTGGCCGAAGCCATGGCGTTGTCCTGGGCGGCAGACAGGCCATCCAGCTCCTGCCCCTCGAAATCTTCCGTCAAGCGGCCGTCATTGTTTCGGAAATGAAAAAAATATCTCGGCATGCCTGCTCCGGTTGGTTGGTTTATCTAGTCGCAAGCGGTCTCAGGAACAGCGTCGGATTTGTGCACGACAGCACCGTGCGATTTTGGCGTTGGGATTCATGGCGTTTAGGCCTTCATGCGTCAGGTCGATCGAACAGTACCCCCAGCCCGTGTTCGAACGCACATGCCGCAATCATGTCGTCCAGGGCTTTTCCGGAGGCCGGGCAATTCGGCATGACGGCCCTGATCGCGATCTCAGCCGCTGCGGTGGAAACCGCATCGTGGCGCCTCTTGCTGGTCTCCATGTACTGCTCGAGCAGAATTTTCAGGCGCCGCGCGGCAATCTCGTCAACGACCATCGTTCTCCCTCGATTCGGCACAATGTCCGTCTTCCGGGTCTGTCCTCCGGATGAAGGTCCGCTGCCATTGGGTAGCAGCGGACCACTCGGCTGGGTGAGCCAATGACCCGAGGCGGGGGTGTCTCGGACCGCCACCACAATAGCTTCGGCAGGCCACTCGTTCCACAGAACGCTGTCGTTGGTAATTTTCGTACACTGAGCATTGCCACAGACAGTCTGCGACCGTGGGATTTTTGCGCTATGCCCGTAGCCTGATAACCGGATCAGCTTCGGCTTCGATCGACATAGGTGTAGATGCCCGCGCCGATCGCGACCGCTCCTACAGTGATCAGAATCGATGGCACACCCATTAACGTGGCGATGATCCCCCAGACAATGGCGACGGCAATCGCGCCGGCCGTTCCCAGCACCAGTCTAAGCCGTTTCGACATTATCCATTCCCCCAAAAGTGCATCTTTGGCCTTTTCCGGTCGAAATACCGCAATGCGGCACCATTGTCTGCGCTTCGTCCAACTTTTTATGCCGCCCCTGAGCCCCGATCACTGAGGCGTAAGCGATCCGTGTGCGGCCTTGTTGCAAACACCCACTCGACAATCAGGAAGCTTGGGCGCGGGCCCGAGAAGCGAGGCGTCAGAAAGCGAGGTATCTATGCAAAATTTTCGGAATTTACTCCGGTTCTCGATCATGGCCATGGCGGCCACGACAACCGCAATAGTCATCACCGGGCTTACCCCCGAGACAACCGAAGCGACTTTGATTTGCCATGCGTTGGTCTGCCAGAAGGCGAGCAATGAAGGCAGTGCCTTCGGCGCCAAATATCAGCGCAAATGCACCTGCGAAAATGTAAGCGAGGGCGCTAACAACCATCCCTCCCCGCACAATGTCAACAAGGGGCCCATCGGCGGCTCAAGCAGCAGCAGCGGATCGAGCGGCGCCAGCAGCTCAAGCGGCACCACCAGTTCGAGCGGCAGCAGCGGTTCGAGCGGCAGCAGCGGATCCAGTGGCGGCAACGACGGAACAAGCAGCGGCGGGTCTAACGGCAGCGGCGGAGTGTAGCGGCTGCTCAAGCGGCTCCGGTGGCGGCGCCACTCGAGTTGAACCGTGGCGGCGACCACGCGGCCGGCAACGACGATCGATCCTCACGACAACGGGAGTAGTAGTATGACGCTCCGACCGAAATCGGCGACCGCGCCCCTCACCGGCCTTGCAGGATTGCTTGGTCTTGCGCTCACCGTCGCGATGCTCGCCGACAGAAGCTGGCCTGTGCATTTGCAGGCCATGACTGTCATTGCAGCTACTACTGCAGCAATGATCGCGGTCGACACGGCTTATTTCCAGACGTTTCGAAGGCGTTCAACGGGATTGCAGGCGAAGCCGATGCGAGCGCTTGAAGTCGAGCGTGTCGTGCGCAAGCTCATCGGCTTCATCGTTACGCTCACGACCATTGCCGCAGTCTACTGGATAGTGCCGGAATACCGGCGTGAGTTTTACGCCCCCTACTGGGCAGCGCTCTACGACACCTTGCCGGCGCTGCTCGTCGGTCGCCGATCGGGCGCTCCGGCTGAATGCCACCCTTGCTCGGACCATCTGCGGCAGTCGGCGCTATCGCCTCAAGGCGTGATCGCGATGCCGATCCTCGCCGCTCATCGGCAACGGCCGATCGCCCTCGAGCAGGCGGGTGATCCGGGCGAAGCCGGCAAAAGCCTTTCTCGCTTCCTCGGCCGACATCCGGCCGGCCATGGCCGCAGCGCAGCAATTCACGGCGCACTGGTAAACCGGCCCGCGCCGCCCCGCCGGCCATTTTCGCAAGAATGCCATTGCTTCGGCAACGCTGTCGATCTCCTCCACAGGCTGTCCCTGTCCGCGCAAAACCCGCACGGGCGAAAAGAATTGCAAGCGGTCCATCATTTCCTCCCCGTCGACCGGATGCGTGCGATCGAACCCCACTAAACTCGCGAACCCGACTTTGGTTCCCGGCAAAAGAGGGCTTGGCCTGAAAAATGTTGGCTGCACGAGACGAGCAGCGGTGGACGCGCCCGGCAGCTCCAATTGGGTGACATCTTGCCCCAATTGGGTGACATCTTGCCATTGTACGGGAACGTTAGCGCGGCTGATGCATTTCGATGCCACGAGCAGTCTTTTTGAGGGAAATGCCAAAACATGAGAATAGCCCATGTGGCGCCGCTCCATGAATCCGTGCCACCCCGGTTCTATGGAGGGACGGAGCGCATCGTCTCCTATCTGACCGAAGGATTGGTCGAGCTTGGCCATGACGTGACCCTGTTCGCCAGTGGCGATACCAAGACGTCGGCGAAATTGGTGGCGTGTCGCGAGCGCGCGCTCCGTCTCGATCCGCGCCCGCACAAATCCGAAACCGCGGCGCATCTCTCGATGCTCGCCGAGGTGAGGAGCCGTGCGCAACAGTTCGACATCATCCATTTCCATCTCAGCCACTTCCTGCATTTTCCTTTCTTCGAACACATGCCCGACCGGACGGTGACGACACCGCATGGCAGGCTCGACTATGTCGACCTAGCCCCGGCCTACGAACATTTTCCGCGCTTTCCGATGATCTCCATTTCCCGCAGCCAGAGAACCGGGCTACCCAGGGCCAATTGGCTGGCGACCATCCATCACGGGCTGCCGATCAATATGTACGAGCCGACTTTCGAGACGAATGCGGACGAGCCGTATCTGGCCTTTCTCGGCCGGCTGTCGCGCGACAAGCGCCCGGAGCGTGCCATTGAGATCGCCTTGCGCTCCGGGCTGAAACTGAAGCTTGCAGCAAAGATCGGCGACGACGACCGCCCTTTTTTCCACGACACGGTCGAGCCGCTGATCGACGGCGACCGTGTCGACTATATCGGCGAGATCGAAGAGGACAGAAAAGCGGAATTCCTCGGCAAGGCGGCCGGCCTGCTGTTTCCGATCGATTGGCCGGAGCCGTTCGGTCTTGCCGCGATAGAGGCTATGGCCTGTGGCACGCCGGTAATCGCCTGGAAATGCGGTGCCCTGCCGGAGATCATCGACTACGGCGTGACCGGTTTCCTTGTCGATACGGTCGATGCCGCAGTCACCTCGATACCGGAATTGCTGCGCCTCGACAGGCGACAGGTGAGAGCCGTGTTCGAAAACCGTTTTTCTGCCACGAGAATGGCCCACGACTATGTGGCTGCCTATGCGCGCCTGATCGGTACTCCCGGTGAAGCGAGAGCGTCCTGATCGGCGTCATTGTGGACGTTGGAACGAAACGACAGAGCTTGTGACGTATGAATCAACTCGACGAGCGTAAGCTTGATCCCGCCGTAGCCCTTGCCTCCCTCGACGAGGTTGCGCCCCGGGAGCCGCACCGGCTGTTCGCCCTCAAGCAAGCCGACTGCTTCGCGGTGGCCGACGCCTATGGCGACATCCGCGGCGCCGGCGATGGCTTTTTCCGAGACGACACGCGTGTGCTTTCGGAATTCCGGCTGACGGTCGGTGGCCGGCAAATGTCGTTGCTCGGCGCCTCGCTCAGCCAGGACAATGTGCTTTTCACCTCGAACCTGACCAATCTGCCGATCCAGAGTGTCGGTGGTCGCGACATTCCGCAGGGCGCGATCCACATAGAACGCGTCAGGCTGCTTTGGCAGGACCGGCTGTTCGAGCGCATCACCCTTTCCAACTACAGCCAGGAATCGTCGGCCATTCGGGTTTCCTTGCATTTCGCAGCAGATTTCCGCGACATGTTCGAGGTGCGCGGTTCGACCCGGCTCAAGCGCGGAATAGCCCACGCCGCCGAGACCAGTCCGACATCCGTGGTGCTTCGATATGACGGGCTGGACCAGCTCGTGCGCCTGTCGGCGATCTCGTTCTCGCAGGCGCCGGACAATTTGACCGCCAGCCGCGCGGATTTCCTGGTTGCGGTGACGAAGCGCAGCAGCGAGGTCCTCTATATCGAGGTCGGCCCGGAAGTGGCGGAGACACCCGACCGCGACCGTTTTCGGGCTGCTGCCGCCCGCGCTCGCTTCGGCATGCGCGCCAAACGCCGCCACGGCGCGACGGTGCACAGCTCCGGCCGCGTCTTCAACGACTGGATCGAACGCGCGCGCGCGGACGTGGCGTTGCTGACCACCGAGCTTTCAACCGGACCTTACCCTTATGCCGGCATACCCTGGTTCTCGACGGCATTTGGCCGTGACGGGGTGATTTCCGCACTGCAGATGCTGTGGTTGAATCCTGGGCTGGCGCGCGGCGTACTCGCCTTTCTCGCCCAGCATCAGGCGACCGAAACGTCGCCGTTCAGCGATTCGCAGCCGGGCAAGATCATGCACGAGACCCGCAAGGGCGAGATGGCGGCACTGCGGGAGCTCCCGTTCGGCCGCTATTACGGCGGCGTCGATACCACGCCGCTCTACATTCATCTCGCTTGCGCCTATGCGGATCGTACCGGCGACATGGCGTTCGTCGACAGCCTGTGGCCATCGCTCTGTGCAGCGGCCGAATGGACGGAGGAGACAAGCCGCGCGACCGGCTTCGTTACCTACCAGCGCGGCGCCGAGACCGGCCTTGCCAACCAGGGCTGGAAGGACAGTTTCGATTCCGTCTTCCATGCCGATGGCCGCATGCCCAAGGGGCCGATCGCCCTGGTCGAGGTGCAAGGCTACGTCTTTGCCGCGTTCCGTGGGCTGGCGGCGCTCGCCCGCCGCCGCGGCGAGGACGACAAGGCCGATCATTGGGAGGAACGCGCCGAAACCATGCGCGCCGCGGTGGAACGCCATTTCTGGATGGACGATCTCAATTTCTATGCACTGGCGATCGATGGTGCAGGCGAGCTCTGCAAGGTACGGACGTCGAATGCCGGCCATCTTCTCTTTGTCGGGCTGCCCGAGCCGGAACGGGCGCAGATGGTCGCCGATCAGCTGCTCTCTGCGTCGTTCCACTCTGGTTGGGGAGTGAGGACGCTGGCCGACGATGCGATATTCTTCAATCCGATGTCCTACCACAATGGTTCGATCTGGCCGCACGACACCGCCATGTGCGGTGCCGGCCTGGCACGTTATGGCGTGCGCGACAGCGTGGTCAGGCTGATGAGCGGCACGTTCGAATCGGCTGTCCATTTCAACATGCGGCTGCCGGAACTGTTCTGCGGCTTTACCCGGTCGCCGGGCGAAGCGCCCATCGCCTATCCCGTCGCGTGCCTGCCGCAGGCCTGGTCGGCGGGATCGGCCTTCATGCTGATGCAGGCCTGCCTTGGGCTCGAAATCGACGGCTGGAACAGCGAAATCCGGGTCACCCGCCCAAGGCTGCCGATCGGCATCGACACGCTGACATTGCGGCATCTAGGTGTCGGCTCGACAGTGGTCGACCTCACATTCCAGCGTGTCGGCGACCGGGTCGTCGCCTTTCTCGCCGATCGGTATGAGGGGATGGTGCCGCTCATCGTGCGCACTTGATGCCGCCGCACTGCGGCGCGTCGAAAATGACGCGCGGCATTGCAATCGTCCGGAACCGATAGCCTCTTTGTGCGTTGCAAAAATGGGCGGCGCGGGAACGCTGCCGTTGTTATACGGCGGCGAACCAGAAAACAAATAAAAAAACGGCTATCGGCCGGCCGGAGGCGAGATCACATTCCATGTCAGATTATACTGTAAACCTGCTCTGGGTTTTGCTGATTGCAAGTTTTGGCTTTTCCGCTTTTGCCATTCTCCTGTCGATATCCCGCCAGCGTCGCGGCCGCGCAACGGCGGCCGCATACACGCCGAGCGAGGATGTCGCGTCGGAAGCGGCACGCAAGGTGCTGCGCGAGTTCGAAAAGAACGGCCAGTCGGCCGATGCGGCACTGGTCACATGGTCGCCCGACACTTTGCGCAAGATCCTGGCCGACGACCTGCCGGACGCACAGGTTATCGTGGTGTCCAACCGCGAACCCTACATCCACAACATCAAGGATGACGGGGTCCAACTTTTGGTGCCGGCCAGCGGCCTGGTTTCGGCACTCGAGCCCATCACCCGCGCCTGTGCCGGCACCTGGATCGCCTATGGCGGCGGCACGGCAGACCGCCTCACCGTCGACAAGGACGACCGGGTGCAGGTACCGCCAGGCAATCCGTCCTACACGCTGCGCAGGGTCTGGCTGACGGAGGAGGAATATCAGGGTTATTATCTGGGCTTCGCTAATGAGGGCCTATGGCCGCTTTGCCATATCGCCTTCACCCGCCCCGTGTTTCGCGCCTCGGACTGGGACGCCTACGAGGCCGTCAACCGCAAATTCGCCGATACGGTGGTTGCCGAAGCCCGCAACGAACGGCCGATCGTGCTGGTGCAGGACTACCATTTTGCGCTGCTGCCACGCATGATTCGCCAGCGCCTGCCGGACGCGATAGTCATTACCTTCTGGCACATCCCTTGGCCCAATTCGGAAGTGTTCAGCATCTGTCCGTGGCGTGAGCGGATCCTGGAAGGACTGCTCGGCAGTTCGATCATCGGCTTTCATACCCAATTCCATGCCAACAACTTCACCGAAAGTGTCGACCGCTTTCTGGAGAGCCGGATCGAACGGGCAGACGCGGCAATCTCCTATGGTGGGCAGACCACATTGGTCCACGCCTATCCCATTTCCATAGAATGGCCGGCCCAATTGCTGGCAAAACTGCCGTCTGTGGAGGAGTGCCGCGCCAGCGTGCGCGACAGATTCGGCCTGTCTGCGGATACCAAACTATGCGTTGGCGTCGAGCGCCTCGACTACACGAAAGGCATTCTCGATCGCTTCCATGCCTTGGACGAATTGTTCACGAGATATCCCGAATGGATAGGCAAGGTGGTTTTCCTGCAGATCGCCGCGCCGAGCCGGGGGACATTGCCCGCCTACCAGCAACTCCACGACGAATGCCGCCGCTGTGCCGAGGAGCTCAACCGGCGCTATGGCAGCGAGACATACAGCCCTATCCTGATGGTCGCCGAACATCATCGGCAGGAGCAGGTCTACGAGGTCTATCGCGCCGCCGACATCTGTATGGTCACCAGTCTGCATGACGGCATGAACCTTGTCGCCAAGGAATTCGTCGCAGCGCGCGACGACGAACAAGGCGTGCTTTTGCTCAGCACCTTCGCCGGTGCCTCGCGCGAACTGCTGGAAGCGCTGATCGTCAACCCCTACGATGCGGCCATGATGAGCGAGGCGCTGTTGCAGGCGCTGACGATGACGCCGGAAGAGCAGCGCGAACGTTTGCGGCCGATGCGCGAGATGGTCCGCGACAACAATGTCTACCGCTGGGCCGGCAGTATGCTGCTGGACGCCGCGCGCCTGCGCAAACGCGGCGATCTCGACAGGGTGACCGGGACCGGCGAGCGCCCGCCATCGAACACCAACAACGTCATCTCGATGTTCGAGCGGGCTCGGAAGGCAGCGTCGTGAAAAGCTTTGAACAACCGCCGGCGTTGAACCTGTCGGAAGGGCAATGGGCGCTCTTCCTCGACATCGACGGAACCCTGCTGGAACACGCTGCCCATCCCGACGCGGTGTTCGTCGGCGAGGAATTGCGCAATCTGCTCGAACGCATCGAGCGGCGGCTGGATGGTGCGGTCGCCTTCATCACCGGCCGATCGATTCCCGCCGTGGACAAGCTGTTCCATCCGCTGAAGCTGCGGATCGCCGGACTGTATGGGCTGGAGCACCGGCTGACGCCGAGCGGTCCGATCGATGCCGCCGACGCGCCGGCCGACATCGCCGCCCTTGCGGACGAGATCGAAGCCGAACTGGGCAGCGGCAAGGTCTATGTCGAGCGCAAGGGGCCGGTCCTTGCCGTTCATACAAGAGCAGCACCGCAACTGCTTGCACCCGCAATCCAGCTCGTCGAACAGGCATTGGCCCGGCTTCCGAAGGGTTATCGGGTGCTTCCGGGAAACGCCGGCGTCGAGCTCATGCCTTTGGAAGCCGTCAAAGGTGCTGCCATCCGGCGTTTCATGGACATTCCGCCCTTTGTCGGCCGGCGGCCGATATTCCTCGGAGACGATACATCGGACGAACACGGTTTCGAGGCGATCAATAAAATTGGCGGCATCTCCATCCGCGTGAAGCCGGACGGACCGACGGCCGCAACCTATGTCCTCGACGACGTGACCGGCGCAATAGCCTGGCTCGAGGCCAATTTCGAGGCCTTGCCGGTCTCTTGATCATCTGAATATCAACACGCCTTATTCGATCTTGCCGTCCACGATGTGAATGCGGCGATCCATGCGCGCCGCCATGTCGAGATCGTGCGTAACCGCCACGACGGTCTTGCCGCGCTCGCGCACCAGATTCTCCAGGATCGTGAAGACCTGCTCGGAGCTCTTGCTGTCGAGGCTCCCCGTCGGCTCATCGGCGAGGATAAGCGGCGGGTCGTTGGCGAGCGAACGTGCCACCGCGACGCGCTGACGCTGGCCGCCGGAGAGCTGGTCAGGCCGCTTGTCGAGATGCTCGCCGAGCCCAAGAGATGAAAGCAGCTCCCCGGCCCGCTCACGCATGTCGGGCCGCGTCAGCCGGCCGAGCTTGCGCATCGGGATTTCGACATTTTCGCGCGCCGTGAACTCCGGCAGCAGAAAGTGAAACTGGAAAACAAAGCCCAGCATCGAAAGCCTGGTCCGCGCGCGCTCCCTTTCATTCATCGGCTCGGTGTCGCGTCCGCCTATCCTCAAGGTCCCGCCTGTCGGCCGGTCGAGCAACCCAAGCAGATACAGCAGCGAGGACTTACCGGAGCCGGAGGGACCGGTCACGGCGACGAATTCGTTGTCGTTGATCGTGAGCGTGATGTCCTTGACCAGCGTAACGGGGACCGTCTCTGGCAAGATGCGGGTCAGTCTCTCGGTCTCGATGAGTGCGCTCATGTCGCGCCTCGGATAATCTCGACGGGGTTCAGGCGCGCCGCACGGCGCGCCGGCAGGTAGCCGGCCACTGCCGCCGAGCCCAGTGCGAAGGCCGAGGCGATGATATAGTGGGTCAGGCTCCAGGCGATCGGCAGCCGGGTCATCTCCTGGCCAGTCGCGGCGATCTCGAAACGCACCAGCGACAGTGCATAGGTCATGGAGAAGCCAAGCACCCCGCCGAGCACAGAGCCGGCAGCGCCGATCGCCACGCCTTCCAGCAAAAAGAGCCGGCGCATGTCGGACTCCGGGAAGCCGAGCGACTTCATGATGGCGATGTCGCGCGCCTTCTCGTGCGTGATGGTGGAGATGATGTTGTAGATGCCGAAGCCAGCAACCAGCATGATCGCGCCGACGACGGTGTACATGATGACGTTGCGCACGACGAGCGCTTCGAGGATCGATTCATTCGCCTCCTGCCACGCCACGGCCTTGTAGCCCAGTTCGGCCTCGGCTCGATGCGCCACCGCGGGAGCGCGGTTGGGGTCGTCGAGCTTGATGCGGATCTCGTTGATGGCATTCGGACGCGCGGAGAGGATTTGCGCGTTCTTCAGAAGCACATAGGCCTCACCTTCGTCGCGCGCGGTGGTGCCGGTGTGGAACAGGCCAGCGATCTTGAAGTTGCGCGTGAGCCCTTCGGAGGAAACCGCCGTTATCGTGTCGCCGAACCCGGCGCCGAGCCGGTTCGCCATCGTGTCGCCGATGAGCACGTTGTTGCCGCCCGCGGCAAGTGCCGAAAACCTGCCTTCGACGAACTCTCCGACGATCGGTGAAACGCTGGTCTCGCGCTGCGGATCGACCCCGATGATAGCTGCGCCCACTTCGCGGCTGGAATAGCGGATCACGCCCTGCGTCTTGAGGCTTGCTGCGAACCGGCCGGGAATCCAGCTCTCCAGCCAGGAGGTCGCGGCGGTCGGGTTGATGATGCCGCGCCGATCGTCGCGTGGCCGGAGCCCCGAGATGGCGGCGGTCTCGAAGTAGTCCTCGGCCGGCTGCCGGCGGGCGGTGCGCTGCTCGTCGGTGATGTCGACATGCGGCATCGTGTCGACGAGCTGCCTGACGAAATCGTCCTGCCCGCCCTGCATCAGCGCCGCCATCGCAATTGAGAAGCCGACACCCACCGCGACGCCGACTATGGCGACCAGCGTCTGGCGGCCGCGGCCGGCGATATGCGTTACGGCAATGTCGACGATCAGCGCCATCGTTGCCTATCTCTCCTGCGCGGCGGCGATGCTCACGCGCGCACCGTCGCCGAGGTCAGCGGGATAGGGCGAGACGATGCTGGCCTTCTCGTCGATGCCTGACCGTACCTCGACGCCATTGGTGCCACGAATGCCCGTGCGGATTTCACGGCGCCGGGCCTTGCCGCCTTCGACTACGAATATATTGTTCCCTTCGATTGCGACGGACGGGATCAGCAGCGCGCTTTTCGAGACTCGGATGACGATGTTCACGTCGGTCGACATGCCGATCCGAAGTGGCGTGTCGTCCGGCAGCCGGAAACGAACGCGGTAGGTCTTCGTCACCGGATCGCCCTTGGGCGTGATGCTGTCGACCACCGTTTCCAGATTCTGCCGAGGGAACGCATCGGATTTAAGCAGCGCGCGCTGGCCGATCTCGACCCTTGGAATGTCCTCCTCGTTGACCTCGGCGACCACCAGCAGCGGCTTCGGCTCGCCGACCCAGAACAACACGGCGCCGAGTTCGGCGATCTCACCCACCTCGCCGTCCTGCCTGAGCACGATACCGGCGCTCGGCGCTCGTAAGACGTAGGTGTCGAGCCGCGCTTTCTGTCCGGCAACCAGCGCTTCGATCTGGCCAAGCTCGCTCTGCGCGCGATCGAGCGCCTGCTGGCTTGCCGCACGCCTTTCGGCAAGCACGGTCAGCCTCCGGAGCTCTTCCTGGGCAAGTGATTGACGCGCTTCGATCTCGCCAAGCACAGCCCGGGCCTCGCTGTCGTCAAGCCTGGCGAGTACGTCGCCCTGCCTAACTCGCGACCCCTCGCAATTGCATTGCTCGACGATCCGCTCGCGAACCACGGGAGCCACCTTGGCCCAGGTTCGCGGCTCGACGGAGCCGCTCGCATAGACAATTTCCGCCGCGTCGCCGCGTTGTGGCGTCACGACCGAAACCTTGGCCGGCTGCAACACATACCAAGTGCCGAAAGCAGCAGTCGCCGCGACAAGAACGATGCCGACAGTCCAACGTATCCGTCGCAAGAAGCTCTCCTTCCACCATCGAATGCGAACGTCGGAGCGGTGGCAGACATAGCATTAGACCGACCGTCGGTCTATAAAAGTTGCATAAAGAAACGGTTCGTGCTTCTCTTGCCCCCTGTACTTTGTGAGGTCGATTTTGCCCCGAGTGATAAAGCCGCCGGAGATACGATCCGCCGAGCTCCTCGACTGTGCCCAGCGGCTTTTCTTCGAGCATGGCTACGACAACACGACGGTGAACGACATCATCCGCGAGGCCGGCTTGTCGAAGGGTGCGTTCTATCACTATTTCGCGTCGAAGGAGGCCCTACTGGAGGCGCTCGCCAGACGTCTCGCACGTGACAGCCTTGCCGAGCTGCAACCTCTCCTCGACGACCCGTCACTCGATGGGATTGGCCGGCTCAATGCACTCTTTGCCGGCTCGCGACGGCTGAACATCGAGCTTGCCCCGCAATTGCGAAAAACGTTCTTCGTCGTGTTCCGGCCCGAGAACCTTGCCCTCTTCCATCGGGTCGACCAGGCGGCCAGGGAACTGGCCGAGCCGATAATCACAAATCTGCTCAGGAAGGGAAGCGAGGAAGGCATTCTCGACGTGCCCGACCCGGAAGCTTTTGCCGAGATGTTCCTGCAACTCCGGCTGACCTTTCGGGACGTGATGCACCGCGCCCTGCTACAGGCCGAACAGGGTAATATCGACGAAGCAGCGCGGCTGCTCGAGGGCCGATTGCGGCTCTACGGCATCGCAATCGACCGGCTTTTGAAGTTGCCCGATGGAACGATAGAAGCCGTGCAGCCCGGTTTTGCCCGGGCTTTTCTCGAAGCCGGACCGTAAGCCGCTGACAGCGATGGAGGAGAGTTGATGAGTAGGAAATCGCGTGCTTCGACCGATGCTGTTCTCAAGGAACTGCGCGCCTTCGGCCTCACCTATCCAGGCGCCGAGACAAAGAGTCCGTGGCCTGGTCACGACGATCTCGCGGTGAAAGGCAAGACCTTTGCTTATTTGAGCCTGGAAGGCGAACCGTTCAGCATCTCCCTCAAACTCCCCTACAGCGGCGACGAGGCGAGAAAGCTCCACTATGCGTGGCCGACGGAGTACGGCCTTGGCAAGAGCGGATGGGTGACATTCGAACCAGCACCGGACGAACTGCCACCGATCGGACAACTGAAGTCATGGCTCGATGAGAGTTATCGCGCACAAGCGCCCAAAAAGCTTGCCGCCCTGATCACGCACAAGGTGGACTCGGGAGCTTAGGTCGAGCGATCGGTGTCACCCCACGAATCGCCGGCGCTAGAAGCTCAACGACGCCACGCCGATAAGCGCGTTTCTCATTGAATGACTTTAAGGCCAAAGCCGGCAAATCGTCTGCTTGCCGGTTCCCCTGCGTCAGGCTTAACCTGCGTGCCATGCGTGGAGGCGCAAGGGGAGGACATAGCAATGACCATACAAGGCGCATCACCGGACCTGTACAATGAGGATCTCGCACCGGCGAAGGTTCGAAACTGGGGACCGTTCTCGATCTTCAACGTCTGGACGTCGGACGTCCACAGCCTATGGGGCTACTATCTCGCTGCCAGCCTGTTCCTGTTCTGCGGCGGCTTCCTCAACTTCATCATCGCCATCGGTATCGGCTCGCTGATCATCTATGCGTTAATGAACATGGTCGGCTATGCCGGCGTGAAGACCGGGGTGCCCTACCCTGTCGTGGCGCGTGCCTCCTTCGGCATCTGGGGCGCCAACATACCGGCGCTGGTGCGCGCCATCGTCGCCTGCTTCTGGTACGGCGCGCAGACGGCGGCGGCCTCCGGGGCGATCGTAGCCCTGCTGATCCGCTCGCAATGGTTCGCCGACTTCAACCAGAGCACCCATTTCCTCGGCCACTCCGGGCTGGAGGTGATCTGCTTCGCCGTCATCTGGGCGCTGCAGCTCCTGATCATCCAGAGGGGCATGGAAACGGTGCGCCGCTTCCAGGATTGGGCCGGACCGGCGGTGTGGGTGATGATGCTGATCCTGGCGATCTATCTCTGCATCAAGGCAGGCACCTTCGCCTTCACCAGCGATATCCCTATGGATGTGCTGCTCGAAAAGACAAAGGACGTGGGCGTGCCAGGCACGCCGGGCTCCTGGACCTCGCTGTTTGCGGTGGCCGCAATCTGGGTGACCTATTTCTCCGCGCTCTATCTCAACTTCTGCGATTTCGCGCGCTACGCCCCGGACAAGGCATCGCTGCGCAAGGGCAACATCTGGGGCCTGCCGGTCAATCTTATCCTGTTCTCGCTGGTCGCCGGCGTTACCACGATCGCCGCCTTCGACGTCTATGGCGAGGTGCTGCTGCATCCCGACCAGATCTCGGCGAAATTCGACAGCTGGTTCCTGGCGGCGCTCGCAGCCCTGACCTTTGCCGTGGCGACGCTCGGCATCAATGTGGTGGCGAACTTCGTGTCGCCGGCCTTCGACTTCTCCAATGTCTTTCCGCGCCAGATCGACTTCAAGAAGGGCGGCTACATCGCGGCGCTGATCGCGCTGGTGCTCTATCCATTCGCGCCCTGGGAAGGCAGTGCCGCCTCCTTCGTCAACATCATTGGCGCGACGATGGGGCCTATCTTCGGCGTGATGATGGTCGACTATTACCTGATCCGGAAGGGCGAGGTCGACGTCGAGGCGCTCTACAGGGAGCATGGCGAATTCCGCTTTCAGGGCGGCTGGCATGTCAATGCCTTCATCGCCGCCGGTATCGGCGCGGTCTTCTCCTCGATCCTGCCCAACTTCACCAGCTTGCTGCCGTCATGGTGGGGCGTCTATGGCTGGTTCTTCGGCGTGGCAATTGCCGGTGTCATCTACTACGTGCTGCGCACGATGGCACTCGGTGCCGGAGCCAGGATAGCCAAGGCCTGAACAGACTCGGGGCGGCGCGAGCCGCCCCGTTTATTCTGCGACCATCTTGGCCAGGCGGCGCACTGTGTTCCAGTTGCGCGAGGTGCCGATGCCGAGACGTTTGTGGCTCACCGCCGCAAGCAGCCGCGAACTCGGCATCTCGCGGGAAAAGACGATCCAGATGTCGCCGCCGACAATCCGCAGCTTCTCGTCCTTGCCGGCATATGCCTCAAGCGCCACCGCGGTCTCGGCGGGAACGGGCGCTCGCATCACGCGCACCGCCACCTGGTCCGCGGTCTCAGCCGATTCAGCTGGGAACGGATTGCCGGCCGCCAGCCTTAGCCAGCCGTCGGCGCGGCGCACGATGATGTCGACGTGGCGGCCGAAAGTGTTTGCGAACGCCGCCTCCAGCCGCTGCTCCAATGCCGCAAGTTCTGTTTCTTGCGCCTCGAAGACCAGATTGCCGGTCGCTACCAGCGTGCGCGGGTTATTCAGACCCAGGCCTTCGGCCATCGCCTTCAGATCGGACATGACGACCCGCCGCCCCTCGCCCAGGACAATGCTGTAGAGCAGCGCGACGTAAGTTTGCATGGGCGGCTAGTCTAGACCAGCCGCGACTGCTCTACCGCCGCCTCGATGAAGCTGGCAAACAGCGGGTGCGGATCGAGCGGCCGGCTTTTCAACTCGGGATGGTACTGCACGCCGATGAACCAGGGGTGGTCGGGATATTCGACCGTTTCCGGCAGCACGCCGTCCGGCGACATGCCGGCAAACACCAGGCCGCAATCCTCGAGCCGCTCCTTGTAGTCGACATTGACCTCGTAGCGGTGGCGATGGCGTTCGGAAATCTGGGTATCGCCATAGATCTCGGCGATCTTCGATCCCTTGGCGAGGTCGGCCTGGTAGGCACCGAGCCGCATGGTACCACCAAGGTCGCCGGTTTCCCTGCGCTTTTCCAGCATGTTGCCCTTCAGCCATTCGGTCATCAAGCCGACGACCGGCTCCTCGGTTGGACCGAACTCGGTCGATGATGCGCGCTCGACGCCGGCCAGCGAACGCGCCGCCTCGATGCAGGCCATCTGCATGCCGAAGCAGATGCCGAAATACGGCACCTTGCGCTCGCGCGCGAACTTCGCCGCCAGGATCTTGCCCTCCGAGCCGCGCTCGCCAAAACCGCCGGGGACGAGAATGCCATGGACCTTCTCCAGCCACGGCGCCGGGTCTTCCTTCTCGAATATCTCGCTTTCGATCCAGTCGAGCTTGACCTTGACCCGGTTGGCGAGGCCGCCATGCGACAGCGCCTCGATCAGCGATTTGTAGGCGTCCTTGAGGCCGGTATATTTGCCGACGACGGCAATGGTCACTTCGCCTTCCGGATTGTGGATGCGGTTGGACACCGCTTGCCACCGTTCCATGCGCGGCTTCGGCGCCGGATCGATGCCGAAGGCCGCCAGCACTTCCGAATCCAGCCCTTCATTGTGATAGGCCATCGGCACGTCGTAGATATGCGGGACGTCGAGCGCCTGGATGACGGCGCTTTCGCGGACATTGCAGAACAGCGACAGCTTTCTGCGCTCTTCCTTGGGGATCGGCCGGTCAGCGCGGACCAGCAGTATGTCGGGTGCAATGCCGATGCCGCGCAACTCCTTGACCGAATGCTGCGTCGGCTTGGTCTTCAGTTCGCCTGCCGTCGGAATGTAAGGCATCAAGGTCAGGTGGACGTAGACGGCGTTGTTGCGCGGCAGGTCGTTGCCGAGCTGGCGGATCGCCTCCAGGAACGGCATCGCTTCGATGTCGCCGACGGTGCCGCCGATCTCGCACAGCACGAAATCGTAGTCGTCATTGCCGTTGAGGACGAAATTCTTGATCTCGTCGGTGACGTGCGGAATGACCTGCACGGTAGCGCCGAGATAGTCGCCGCGCCGCTCGCGCTCGATGATGTTCTTATAGATCCGGCCGGTGGTGATGTTGTCTTGCTGGTTGGCCGAGCGGCCGGTGAAGCGCTCATAATGGCCAAGATCGAGATCGGTCTCGGCCCCGTCATCGGTCACGAAGACTTCGCCGTGCTGATAGGGCGACATCGTGCCGGGATCGACATTGAGATAGGGATCGAGCTTTTTGATGCGTGCGCGATAGCCCCGCGCCTGCAAGAGAGCCCCAAGGGCCGCTGCAGCAATGCCTTTTCCAAGTGAGGAAACCACGCCGCCTGTGATGAATACATATCGCGCCATGGGAGTCATCGCTTAACGCGGCCGAATTGATTCCGCCAGAGAAAAAACCGCCGCGAAGGCTTTTTCCCAAGAAGGCGCTCTGGTCGTTGGCGTATCAAAACAAAAGGGCCGGCGAGGCCGGCCCTTTTGGCACGATCTGTCAAAGCGTCAGATGATGACGACTTTGGTGCCTACTTTCACCCGGCGGTAAAGGTCCATGACGTGCTCGTTGATCATGCGGAAGCAGCCATTGGAGGCGCTGGTTCCGATCGACTGCGGCGCGATGGTGCCGTGAATGCGCAGGTGGGTATCTTTCTTGCCGTCGTAAAGATAGATGGCGCGCGCACCGAGCGGATTGTCGCCGCCGCCGGGCATGCCGTCCTTGTACTGGCCATAGTGCTTGGGTTCGCGCTTTTGCATGTCCAGCGTCGGAATCCAGCGCGGCCATTCCTGCTTGTCGCCGACGGCAACCGTACCCTTGAACTGCAGGCCTTCCCGGCCGACCGCGATGGCATAACGGCGGGCGGTTGACGATGATTCGACGAGGTAGAGACGACGGGCGCTGGTATCGATGACGATGGTGCCGGGGTTGTAGCCGGTGAATTCGACCTCCTGCGGCACGAATTCCGCCTTGACCTTGAACTGCCGCTTGGCCTGCTTCCTTTCGAGCGCGGCGTCGAGCGCGCGTGTTTCCGGAAGCAGCGACATCGACGAAGAGGATGTGCCGCCGAACAGTCCCGCGAACAGCCCGACGCTCTGCGGCTTCTGCCCGACCGGTTCGCTGCGCAACTCGCCATTGTTGCCGGTCAGCGCAACGTTCATGGCCTCGGCCGGGATCGGCTCGGCCGACTGGATCGGCGCAATGGGCGTAATCGGTTCGATGATGTTGACGGTCTTCTTCTTGGCCGGCGTGGCGTCAGCCACCTTGGCCGTTGCGAGCGGCTGGCTCTTCTTGGCAAGGAACGCCTGCCGTTCCGCATCGGCTTTGGTTTTCGCCGCCTCGCGCATCGCCAGCTTCCTGGCTTCGAGTGCCTTGGCGCGAGCGGCTTCCTTGTCGGCTGCGATCTTGGCTTCGATCTTGCGGATCTGCGCAAGGTCGTCCGGCGTCGGATCTTTCTTCTTCTTGAGAAGCTTCAATTGCGCTGCATCGCTTTTGGCAGCGACCTTGACGACGTCGGTTGTTGTTGCGGCTTTGTGGGCCGAGTTTGCCGTCGGCATGGCCGCGTAAGCGGGCGCACCTAGGCTGAGCACGGCACAAAGGCCGGCAAAAATGAAGCTGCGAAGCTGCATGGGGAAGATCCGATCGTTCAATGCTTGTTGCCCACGGCGTCGCCCGGCGCCCCCCAAGGACGCCGAGAATGCCGCGTGCAACGTATAATCGATTAGCCGGAAGCGCCTCAAGCGTGAGGCGCAGTCGAATCTTCGTGATCATGCGGCATTTCCCGCGACTGTGTTCAAACGACAACAGATCGCGGCATAAGTTGCCCTATTACTGGTTGGGGACCTGCGGCGTGGCCGGCGCGGTGGCGCCGTTTGTCGCTGGCGGCGTCGCCGGAGCGGTTGCCGGCGGCGTCGTTGCCGCGCCATTGCCGGACGGCGGGGTCGGCGCCGTGGTGCCCGAAGGCGGCGTCGGCGTCGTGGTTCCAGGCAATTGGTTGAGTACGCCCTTGCCTGCTCCGTCCGAGGTCGCCGGCACGCGATCGAGAATGTCGATCGGCTTCTCGCCATAGCGCGCAACGATCGACAGTGTCAGCGAAGTGACGAAGAAAGCGGCAGCCAGGATCGCCGTCGCCCGCGTCAGCGCATTGGCGGCGCCACGCGCGGTCATGAAGCCCGATCCGCCGCCGATGCCGAGGCCGCCGCCTTCGGAGCGCTGCAGCAGCACCACGCCGACAAGCGCGAGCACGACCATGAGGTGGACGACGATCAGTACGGTTTCCATAATTTACCCTGGCAAGGCCTTGTGCGGCCGCTGATTTGGAGGCGGCTCAATACAATGCTTTGACGGCATTTCCAAGCCCGTGGCCGGAATATGGGAAGCAATGCGTCCTTTGCAACGATTTCGGCGCCGGCCGTCCGCTCAAATGCAGCAAGCAGCCCTTGTATCAAGCGATGTTTCGATAGGCTTCCGCGATGCCGAGGAAGTCCGCCGCCTTTAGGCTGGCGCCGCCGACCAGCGCGCCATCGACATTCCTGACGCCGAGCAACTCGACGGCGTTGGACGGCTTGACCGAGCCGCCGTAGAGAATGCGCATCTTGGCCGCCGTATTGCCGAGCTTCCGTGCCAGTTCTTCGCGGATATGCGCATGTGCCTCGGCGACGTCGGCGGCGGTCGGGGTCAAGCCGGTCCCAATCGCCCATATTGGCTCATAGGCAATGACGGTGTTGGAACCCGTGGCGTTTGGCGGGACCGAGCCAGCGACCTGGCGCGACAGCACGTCGAGCGTGGCTCCTGCTTCTCGTTCGGCTCTTGTCTCACCAATGCAGATGATGGCCACCAGCCCGGCGCGCCATGCGGCGGAGGCCTTGGCCTGGACCAAGGCATCGTCCTCCTTGCGATCGGCGCGGCATTCGGAATGGCCGACGATGACATGGCTGGCACCTGCATCCTTCAGCATCTCGGCCGAAATGCAGCCGGTATAGGCGCCGCTTTCCTCGGTGTGGCAATCCTCTCCGCCGGCCCGCACCGGCGTGCGCGACAGAATCTCGGCGGCGTGCGCAAGCAAGGTCGCTGGCACGCAGACCACCGCTTCGGTCTCGGCGTCGAGCCCACTCATGAAGCCGTTGCCGATCATCCTGAGCTCGTTGAGCGAGGCGCTAGTGCCGTTCATTTTCCAGTTGCCGGCGACGAGCGGGCGGATTCCAGGCGTCATGGGATTTGTTTCTCCGGGCAATTTCCAGCTGGCCCTCACTATCAAAATCAGGCCACAAAGCAATCGACAGTGGGCAGGAAGGGCGCTATTGCGCTTGTTTCAGACTCGGCGCATGCGAAATGCGCAAAAATCGGAAGTACTCATGCTTGGTATGTTGAGAAGCGCGGCGGGGACCTGGGTCGCTAAACTGCTGCTATCATTGTTGGTGTTGAGCTTCGCCGTCTGGGGCATCTCGGGCCGCCTGATGGGCGGTCTTGCCGGCCATGATGCCGTGATCACGGCCGGAGGCACCAAGGTCTCGATCAACGAATACCGCCTCGCCTACGATCGCCAGCTCAGCGTCATGTCGCAGCAATTCGGCCAGCGCATCAGCCGTGAGCAAGCGACGGCGCTCGGCATCGACAACCAGGTGCTGGCGCAACTCGTGTCGGGCGCTGTCCTCGACGAGCAGGCCCGCAAGCTCGGACTCGGCCTGTCAAAGGACCGGCTCGCCGAACTGACGCGTGAAGACCCGGCGTTCAAAGGGCCTGCCGGAAGCTTCGACAGGAGAACCTTCGAGTACCTGCTTCGGCAGATCGGCATGCGGCCGGAAGACTATTTGAAGAACCGCGCCCAGGTCGCGGTCCGCCAGCAGATCGTCGAGGCGGTTTCGGACGGCCTCAAGGCCCCGGATACATTCTTCAAGGCGGTCGCGCTCTATCGCGGCGAAGATCGCACCATCGACTACCTGACCTTGCCGAAATCGCTGGTCGAACCGATAGAAGCGCCGTCCGACAGCGCGCTTTCGGCCTATTTCGAGGAAAACAAGAAAACCTACGCCGCGCCCGAATACCGTAAGTTCTCCTATGTCAGGCTCGAACCGGAAGACATCATGGATTTGAGCGCGGTGACCGACCAACAGGTCAGCGACGACTACAATAAGAACAAGGCGCGCTACACCACGCCGGGGATGCGCACCATCGAGCAGCTTGTGTTCAAGACACCTGATGCCGCAAAGGCGGCGCTCGATTCGCTCAGGACCGGCGCGACCTTCGACAAGATCGTCGCTGCCGAAGGCAAGACGCCGGCCGACACGCTGCTCGGCACGCTGGCCAAGGACAAGATCGCCGACAAGGCGGTCGCCGACGCTGCCTTCAAGCTCAACGTCAATGAGGTCAGCCCGGTCGTACAAGGCGCATTTGGTCCCGTTCTGCTGCGCGTCACCGAGATCAAGCCGGAAGTGGTGAAGCCGCTGGCCGAAGTATCCGAGCAGATCCGCAAGGACCTGGCACTGGGCGAGGCAAGCCGCATCTTGCTGGACGTGCACGACAATTACGAGGATACGCGCGCCTCGGGCAGTTCGCTCGCCGAGGCAGCCGCCAAATTGAAGCTGAAGGTCGTCACCATCGATGCCATCGACCGCACCGGCCAACGGCCGGATGGAAGCATCGTCAAAGACCTGCCGGAATCGCCGGCACTCATCAAGGCGGTGTTCGAATCCGAACCCGGAACCGACAATGAAGGCCTCACCACCGCCGATAACGGCTTCGTCTTCTACGACGTGAGCGCGATCACGCCTGCCCGCGACCGCACATTGGACGAAGTCCACCAGAAGGTCGTGGCCGACTGGACCGCGGCGGAGACCACCAAACGGCTCACCGCAAAAGCACAGGAGCTCGAGAAGCGTCTCAAGGCTGGCGCCACGCTCGAGGTGATCGCCGGTGAGCTCAAGCTCGAAAAGCAGACCAAGCGCGGCGTCAAGCGCGATGCGGACGACGTCGATTTCGGCAAGGAAGGCGCCGCCGCGATGTTCGGCGTCGGCGAAGGCGGCACCGGGCTGATCCCCTCACCTACGGGCGACGGACAAATCCTGTTCAAGGTTGCCGAGGTGTTCGAGCCTGCCGGGGCCGATGCCAGCTCAGTACCCGAGGACGCACAGAAGTCCTTCACCTCCGGCATGTCCGACGACCTGCTCGACCAGTTGGTGGCGCAGTTGCAGACGCAATATGACGTCCGCATCGATCAGGCGGCCGTAACCCAAGCCCTGGCCAGATGAGCGCGCTGAAGATCCACATCGCCAAGGTCGCCGCCGGCAGCGCTCTTTCCTTCGAGGAGGCGCGCGAGGCCTTCGACATCATCATGTCCGGCGATGCTACCCCTGGCCAGATCGGCGGCTTCTTGATGGCATTGCGCGTGCGCGGTGAGACCGTCAGCGAGATCGCCGGCGCCGTCGCCACCATGCGCGCCAAGATGCTGCGTGTCGAAGCCCCCGAGGGCGCCATCGACATTGTCGGCACCGGCGGCGACAATTCGCACAGCGTCAACATTTCGACCGCATCCGCTTTCGTCATCGCCGGCAGCGGCGTGCCCGTCGCCAAGCACGGCAATCGCGGACTGTCCTCGCTGACCGGCGCCGCCGATGTGCTGATCGCATTGGGCGTCAAGATCGACATCCCTCCGGAGACGATCGGCCGCTGCATCCACGAGGCCGGCGTTGGCTTCATGTTCGCGCCGGCGCATCACCCGGCGATGAAGCATGTCGGCCCGACCCGGGTCGAGCTCGGAACCCGTACCATCTTCAACCTGCTGGGCCCGCTTTCCAATCCGGCGAGTGTCAGACGGCAGATGGTCGGCGTGTTCCTGCCCGAATGGATCATGCCGGTGGCAGAAACGTTGAAGGAACTTGGTGCCGACCATGCCTGGATCGTCCATGGCGACGGCTATGACGAGATCACCACCACCGGCGAGACACTTGTCGCCGAACTGGCCGGCGGCGAGATCCGCAGCTTTACGCTGACCCCGGAAGCCGTCGGACTGAAGCGGCACACCAAGGACGAGTTGCGCGGCGGCGACGCCGCCCACAACGCCCAGGCACTGCGCGACATGCTGGGCGGCGCAGCCGGCGCCTTTCGCGATACGGTGCTGATGAATGCCGGCGCCGGGCTGGTGGTGGCCGGCAAAGCGACGACCCTCGCCGACGGCATGGTAACGGCGGCGCAGGCCATCGACAGCGGCCGCTCGCTGAAAGTGCTCGACAGGCTGATCGAAATTTCGAACGGTTAAAACCATGTCCGACATCCTGCGCAAGATCGAGGCTTACAAGCGCGACGAGATCACGGCGGCCAAGGCGCGCGTGCCGCTCGCCGAGATCAAGGCACGGGCGACGGATGCCGACGCGCCGCGCGGCTTTCTTTCCGCCCTTGAAGCAAAGCGCAAATCCGGCAGGTTCGCGCTGATTGCCGAAATCAAGAAGGCTAGCCCATCCAAAGGCCTGATCCGCGCCGATTTCGATCCACCGACGCTGGCCAGGGCCTATGCGAAGGGCGGTGCCGCCTGCCTTTCGGTGCTGACCGACGCACCCTCCTTCCAAGGCGCGCCCGAATTCCTCACCACTGCGCGCGCTGCCATCGAGCTGCCTGCATTGCGCAAGGATTTCCTGTTCGACCCCTATCAGGTCTACGAGGCCAGGGCATGGGGCGCCGATGCCATCCTGATCATCATGGCCAGCGTCGACGACGCGTTGGCAAGAGAACTCGAAGCGACAGCGTTCGGGCTCGGCATGGACGCGCTGGTCGAAGTGCATGACGAGGCTGAAATGGAACGCGCGCTGCAGCTGTCGTCGCGGCTGATCGGAATCAACAACCGCAATCTCCGGACCTTCGAAACCAGCCTACAGACCTCGGAGCGGCTGGTAGCGATGGTGCCGGCCGACCGCCATCTGGTCAGCGAGAGCGGTATCTTTTCGCACGACGATTGCCGCCGGCTGGAGCAGAGCGGCATTGCGACTTTCCTGGTCGGCGAGAGCCTGATGCGCCAGCAGGACGTGGCCGCGGCAACGCGCCTGCTGTTGACGGGCAAGGCGCCGGCAGAGGTCGTTTGAGGATGGCGGCCGCCCTCACCCATCTTGGCGCGCAGGGCGAAGCCAACATGGTCGATGTCGGCGACAAGGCTGAGACGGTGCGCACGGCAGTCGCAGAAGGTTTTGTCGCGATGCGGCCCGAGACGCTGGACATGATCCTCGCCGGCGACGCCAAGAAGGGCGACGTGCTGGGCACCGCGCGCATTGCCGGCATCATGGCGGCCAAGAAGACGCATGAACTGATCCCGCTTTGCCATCCGCTGCTGCTGACCAGGATATCTGTCGATATCGAGGCGGACGCCGCGCTGCCCGGCCTGAAGGTGACAGCATTGACCCGCGTCACCGGCAAGACCGGCGTTGAGATGGAGGCTCTGAGTGCCGTCTCGGTCGCTTGCCTGACCATCTACGACATGGCCAAGGCGGTCGACCGCGCCATGGTCATCTCCGGCATCAGGCTGGTTGAAAAGACCGGCGGCAAATCCGGCGACTACAAGATCACCGGAGACGGGGCCACCGAGGCAGGCCGATAATGGCGCTGGTCCCAGTTGCCGAGGCGCTCGAGCGCCTGCTGGACGGCGCAGCAGCGCTGCCGGGCGAACGCGTCGCACTGCTGGATGCCGCCGACCGCGTGCTGGTGGAGCCGGTTGTGGCGCTCCGCACCCAGCCGCCGTTCAACGCCTCCGCCATGGACGGCTATGCCGTGCGGGCGGCCGATATCGCGTCCGTACCGGCAAAGCTTTCGGTGGTCGGCATGGCGCCGGCCGGACGCGGCTTTGCCGGAACGGTGCAGCAGCGGCAGGCCGTGCGCATCTTTACCGGCGCGCCGCTTCCCGAAGGCGCCGACACTATCGTCATCCAGGAGAACGTCCGCGATCTCGGTGGCGGCAGCGTCGAAGTGACGGAACCGACGGTGCAGGGGCGCAACATCCGCCGCCTCGGGCTCGATTTCGCCAAGAGCGATGTCCTGCTGCCCAAAGGCCGCCTGCTCGACCCGGCGGCCTTGTCGCTGGCGGCATCGGCCAATCACCCCGAGGTGCGCGTGGTCAAACGGCCGCTGGTCGCCATCATCGCCACCGGCGACGAATTGCTGCCGCCGGGCAGCGATCTTGGCCCCGACCAGATCATCTCCTCCAACGCCTATGGTGTCGCCGCTGCCGCACAGTCGGTCGGTGCGCGCGCGCTCGACCTTGGCATCGCGCCGGACCGCAGGGAGGCGATCGCTGCGCTGGTTGAAAAGGCCGTGAAGGCTGGCGCGAACGTCATCGTCACGCTGGGCGGTGCCTCGGTCGGTGACCACGACTTCGTGCATGACGTGCTGACCGGGCAAGGCATGACGCTCGATTTCTGGAAGATCGCCATGCGGCCGGGCAAGCCACTGATGTTCGGGCGGCTGGGAGACATTCGCTGCATCGGCCTGCCCGGCAATCCGGTGGCAAGCCTGGTCTGCACTCAGCTCTTCCTGAAGCCGCTGCTGGCGCGGCTCGGCGGCCGCGCCTTTCAGCAGGATATACGTCGGGCACGGCTCGGTGCCGCCATGCCGGCCAACGATCTCAGGCAAGATTATGTGCGGGCTGTTGTCATAGATGACGCCGGTACGCTCGTGGCGACGCCGTTCGGCATCCAGGACTCCTCGATGCTGAAAATGCTGGCCGATGCCAACGGGCTGATCGTTCGCGCGCCGTTCGCGCCTGCCGCAGCGGCGGGCTCCCCCTGCGACGTGCTGATGCTACGCTGAACCTGCCTCACTCCGAGATCAAGGTCCGGGTCAGCGGATGGTCTGGATCGGCCAAACCGTCGATGATGTTGAAATGATGCCGGTCAGGCTCGACGACCGAGCTGGTCGCGGTACCCAGGCCGATCCAGATGTTGGCCAGCAACGCGCTCTGACGCAGGAATTCGGCGCGCTCGCCGCCGCCGGCCCAGCAGGTCAGGCGGGCCTTGTCCATCGGGCGCAGCAGCACCGGGCTTTCGGCCTGCGCCTCGGCCTCATCGATCGCGATCGTCTTGTTCATGCCGGTGCGCATGATCGGGCGCAAATCATGCACCCCCGAGATCGACACCACGTGACGAACGCGCCGGACGACTTCGGGCGCCAGCGGCGTCGTCGCCGTAACCATCCGGCTAACAAGATGGCCGCCGGCCGAGTGCCCGGTCAGCATCAGCGGCCCTGGGACCATCGCCGCCGCCTTGCCGATCGCCGCGCCGACTTCCTTGACGATGCCGCCAATGCGTATCTGCGGACAGAGCGTGTAGGACGGCATCGCCACCGCATAGCCGCGATCAACAGGGCCAGCGGCAAGATGCGACCAGAAATTCTTGTCGAATTCCATCCAGTAGCCGCCATGAACGAACACCACGAGTCCCTTGGGCTTGATGGCCGGCAGGAAAAGATCGAGCCGGTTGCGTGGGTTGTCGCCATAGGCCATGTCGAGCCGCGCCCTGCCCTCGGTCGAAAGCACGTCGCGGAAAACCCGCGCGGGCTCGATCCAGGCCGCCGGCCAGCGATCGCTGCCGGCTATGTTGGCGCCGTTGGCATAGGCGTTGTCCCAATCGGCAATGTGACGTTCGAACACCCTGCGCCCTCCCTGGCAATATGGCCTTGCAACGTAGCCGTGAGCATCGCGCGGCACGTCGTCGCCAGCCTCACGATTCCAGCTCTCGCATCAATCTCAAGTGACAGCTGCTTTGATGGCGAAGCGCGCATCCTTCCACGCACCGGTGCGCAGGATATCCTCAAGCACTTTGACGGCCTGCCAGACATCGGCATAGCCGACATAGAGCGGGGTGAAGCCGAAGCGCATGGTCGATGGCGCGCGAAAATCGCCGATCACGCCACGTTCGATCAGCGCGCGCATGACCTGGTAGCCATGCTCATGCATGAATGAAATCTGGCTGCCGCGTTTTTCCCCATCGCGCGTGCTTTCGAGCGTGAGCCCGTAAGTGCCGCACTTTGCCTCGACAAGCTCGATGAACAGATCCGCCAGCGCGATGCTCTTCTTGCGCACCGCCGTCATGTCGACATCGTTCCAGATGTCGAGCGCGCCCTTCAGCGTGCGCATCGACAGGACCGGCTGGGTGCCGCACAGAAACCGGCGGATGCCGGTGCCGGCCGCATAGCCTGGCTCGAAGGCGAAGGGCCGTGCATGGCCCCACCAGCCGGTGAGCGGCTGCTGGATGTAGGAAAGATGCCGCTCAGCCGCATAGATGAAGGCAGGCGCGCCCGGGCCGCCATTCAGATATTTGTAGGTGCAGCCAACGGCAAAATCGGCGTTTGCCTTGTCGAGCTCGACTGGCATCGCGCCAGCGGTGTGGCAGAGATCCCAGACGATCATCGCCCCGGCTTCCTGAGCCCTGCGCGTCAGCGCCGGCATGTCGCGCAGTTCGCCCGACTTATAGTTGACGTGGTTGACCAGCACCACGGCGGTGCGTTCGTCGATCAGCTCTTCGATGGTCGGCGCGTCGACCCCCGAGAGGCGCAGCAGCGTATCTTTTCGCGTCGAAACCACACCCTCAGCCATGTAGAGGTCCGTCGGAAAACTATCGCCCTCGGCGACGATGACCTGCCGCTCCGGTCGCATGGCCATGGCGGCGTGCAGCAGCTTGTAGATGTTGACCGATGTCGTGTCGCAGACCACCGTCTGGCCGGCCGCGGCACCGATCAGGCGCCCGAGCTGGTCGCCAAGTTCAAGCGGCATGTTGAACCAGCCGGCCGTGTTCCATGCGCGGATGAGATCATGCGACCATTCTTCGGTCGCGGCCTTGTGCAGTTCATCGAAAGCGGCACGTGAAGCAGCTCCTAGCGAATTGCCGTCGAGATAGATCACTCCTTGCGGCAACACAAAGCGGTCGCGCATCGCGCGCAACGGATCCGCGGCATCCATCGCCTTTATGGCCACGAGATCGGGAATTCCTGTCATGATTTGTCTGCTCCCCCAAGATCCAACGCAACGCCGGACACGCATCGACTGTTCTTCCATTACCTGGTTGCGCGCAGCAAGGCTCCACCGGCGAGAAGCAGCCTGACCAGGCGGTGGAAACCGGGACTTAACCCGAGGTTGGCGTTTTGAATTCGTTTCGTTCACGGTGCATTGACCAGACCGCACAGTCGATACGGGTTCAATTCCGTGCCTTTTGCCGACCGACGGCCGATGTCAGTGCTGCCTTCTGGGAAGCCAGAAGGCGCAAACGAAAGCAGAATCAAGGGGATGACGCTCGCGACGGTGAAAATGCGGCATTCCGGTAGGGGCGTGGTTTGTTTCCCAAGCCTTAACGCATTCATTAAACTTTAAACAGTTGCGGAACACAACTGGAACAGATAGTGTTTGTTCTGGGTTTGTTTTTCTGATTCTGTTGGGGGTCGCTATGCTGACACGCAAACAACACGAACTGCTTATGTTCATCCACGAAAGGTTGAAGGAAAGCGGTATTCCGCCCTCCTTCGACGAGATGAAGGAGGCGCTCGACCTGGCTTCCAAATCGGGAATCCATCGGCTGATTACGGCGCTGGAGGAGCGCGGCTTCATTCGCCGTTTGCCCAACCGGGCCCGTGCGCTGGAGGTGCTGCGCCTGCCTGACTCGATCGCCCCCGGCCTCAATGCGGCACGCAAGTTCTCGCCGAGTGTCATCCAGGGTAGTCTTGGGCAAGGCGCCCCTCGGCAGGGCAAGCCGACATCGTCGCGCGTCCCTGCAGCCGGCAATGACGACGATGTCGTCGCCGCCGTTTCGATCCCGGTGATGGGCCGCATCGCCGCCGGTGTGCCGATCGATGCCATCCAGCACCAGACGCATTCGATTTCGGTGCCGCCGGATATGATCATGGGCGGCGAGCATTATGCGCTCGAGGTCAAAGGCGATTCGATGATCGAGGCCGGCATTTTCGACGGCGACACGGTGATCATCCGCAATGCCGATACGGCGAGCCCCGGTGAGATCGTGGTGGCACTGGTCGACGAGGAGGAAGCGACGCTGAAGCGGTTCCGCCGCAAGGGCGCCTCGATCGCCCTGGAAGCCGCCAATCCGGCCTACGAGACGCGCATCTTCGGACCAGACAGGGTCAAGGTGCAGGGCAAGCTCGTCGGACTGATCCGCCGCTACTGAGCTCCGCCCTTGGCGCCGGCTTTGGGGTTGTCGGCCCTGCGGTATGGCGGCAGGCCCCGTGCCGCGCGTGAAAATTTCCGCTGCACGTGCCAGGGCCGGTATGATTTTTCGACCGCGAAACGGATTTCGGCGCGCGTTGCCGCTTGTGGATCGAAGTAGACGGCGGCACTTCCCGCGCGCGCCAGTTGCCGTTTGGTGACGACGAGGACCAGCCGGTCGTAGTAGCAGGGGTTATGGGCGGTGGCGTCGTCGATGACGATCAAGCTGGCAAAGGCGCAGGCTGGCCGCGCAGTATCGCGGTCCTTGGCTTGCGCGATGATCGCGCCGGATGGATGCCTGGCAAGGCAGAGGCCGTCCGTGCAAATGAACGGCATGCCCGGCGGTAGGTCGGCCGGATCGGCAATGTCGAATTGCGGGTCGTTCTTTCCAGGTGTTTCCGGCGCGACGATAGCCTCTGATGTGAGCGCGCGTTTCCAATTGTCGATGGCGAACTCATTCGGGCGTGCCCGGTTGACCGCGAGTTCACCGCTGCCGATCGGCAGCGCCACCAGCCGTGCGTCCTCCGAGACCAATACGTCGGGTATGCGTGTCTGCGTTGTCGTCAGCAAGCCGGCGAGCGCAAAAGGAAGTGCCGCCAGCCGCAGCCACGTCGTCGCCATGCTGGCAATGACGAGGGCGATCGTCACCAGAAGGACGGATCTCAGCGAAATCAGCCCGACCGCATCGATCGGCGAGCGCTCCGAGATCCACCCGGACAGGGCGATCATCGCCGTCAGCCCCTTGCCCATGACATAGAGGAAAGGGCCATCCGCACCGAACGGCATCGCCAGCGCGCTGAGAACGGCGAAGGGCATGACGACCAGTGAGACGATGGGCATGATGGCCAGATTGGCGAACAGGCTGAGCGGCGCCACGCGCTGGAAATGCCATATGGCGAAAAGCGCCGTGGCGCTCCCTGCAATGATCGATGTCATCGCCAGACCGCACATGCCCAGCAGGACCTTTCGAGTGGCAAAGCGTAGCGGCGACCGCCGCGGCGGCGGCGTGGTGGCCCTGCCGGCGCGGTAATCGGACCAGCCTGCATAGGCGCCGACAAGGGCCGCCGTCGCGGCGAAGGACATCTGGAAACTCGGACCGACCACCTCGTGCGGCGACACCAGGATGACCGCGATGGCCGAGATCGCCAGGTTGCGCATGGTGAGCGCGGCCCGGTCGAACAGCACGGCGATAAGCATCACCGCCAGCATGATGAAGCTGCGTTCGGCCGCCACGACAATGCCGGAAAAGACGAGGTAGGCCGCAATCGAAAAAAGCGCGGCGGCCGCGGCATATTTCTTGACCGGCCGTCGCGATGAGAAATCGGGAAACAGCGCAAAGGCACCCCGCAGCAGCGCCATGATGGTGCCGGCGACCAACGCCATATGCAGCCCCGAGATGGAGATGATGTGGTAGATGCCGGTGCGCCGCATCGCTTCGTTGATCTCCTCGGGAATGCCGGCGCGCACGCCGACGATCAGCGCAGCAGCAATTTCGCCCTCGGCACCGCCGATGCGGCTGCGGATATGGTCGGCGATGGATTCGCGCGCGTCTTCGATCGCGGAAGAAAGCTGCGCGCCAAGCGGCATGCTGCCCGACGACACGACTTTCGGATTGCCAAGAAAAAAGCCGCTGCCGCCGATACCGGCGAAATAGCTGTCGAAGGAGAAATCATAGCTGTCGGGCCGCACCGGGCCGGTCGGCGGCAGCAGCCGCACATAGCCGGTGATCTCGGAACCGGCGGTCAGCTCAGCCGGTATCTTCATCGCCGAAACGCGGACCCGTTCCGGCATGTAGCGCAGTGTCGGCCTGGCCGTTGAGATCACATCGATTGTCAGCCTGATGCGGCCGCTCGCCATGGGCTCGTACGATACGACGCGACCCGTCAGCCGCGTCGAGATTTCGGAGCCGAGCATATGCGTTCCGACACGCCATGTCTCGAACTTGGCGGCAAGTACGCCAAGCGCGCAGAGCAGCGCCACCATGAAGCACAGGCGCGTCCTGGGCCATGACCGCGAGACGACGGCACAAAGGGCCGCGAGGAGCGCGATTGCGATCGGCTGTGGAAAGGCCGGCTCCACCGACAGCCCGAAATATACGACCACCCCGCATGCGAGGAACACCGGCACCAGCAGGAAGGCGATGCCGCGGTCGAGTTCCAGACCGGCTGCCGTGGTTACGCTGTTGCGGATACGGGACGGTGACGGGAGGCGGAAACGCCTGGGCAGGCGTACGATGGGCTCGCCCGCGGGCACGAGAACCGTTGCTGGGTCGCTGGCCGGCAGCGACGGAGCATCGAAGCGCGGAGCGGGTAGCAATGCCGGTGCCGGCAGGACAGGCGGGGGAGCGGCAAACAGCAAGCGTTCGCTGACGCCGCTGCCAACGTCCTCGCCCTCGCCCGCACCACGGCCTCGCACAGCCATCGGGTCTGCCCCTTGCGCCTCGACCTCCTATGCTACATGAACGCGCAACGCGCGAAAGTCCGCAAACCCACTTCCTTCGCCCGCCTGAGAGTTCCATGCCCGATAAGGTCGTCACCCGTTTTGCCCCCTCGCCCACCGGCTATCTGCACATTGGCGGCGCGCGCACGGCGCTGTTCAACTGGCTGTATGCCAAGCACACAGGCGGCACGATGCTGCTGCGCATCGAGGACACCGACCGCGAGCGCTCCACCGATGCGGCAAGCGCGGCCATTCTCGACGGGCTTTCCTGGCTTGGCCTGACATGGGACGGCGAGCCGGTGTCGCAATTCGAGCGTGCGCCGCGCCATCGCGAGGTGGCCGAGGAGCTCGTTCGTATGGGCAAGGCCTATTATTGTTATGCGACGCCTGCCGAACTAGAGGCAATGCGCGAGAGCGCACGCGCCAAGGGGCTGCCTCCCCGCTATGATGGACGCTGGCGCGACCGCGACCCGTCGGAGGCGCCGCCCGGCGCCAAGGGGGCGATCCGCATCAAGGCGCCGACAGACGGCGAGACGGTGGTGCATGACCGCGTCCAGGGCGACGTGCGCTTTCCCAACAAGGATCTCGACGATTTCATTATTCTGCGCTCGGACGGCAATCCCACCTACATGCATGCCGTCGTCGTCGACGATCACGACATGGGCATCACCCACATCATCCGCGGCGACGATCATTTGACCAACGCCGCACGCCAGACCGTAATCTATCAGGCCATGGGCTGGGAGGTGCCATCGATGTCGCATATCCCGCTGATCCACGGTGCCGACGGCGCCAAGCTGTCGAAGCGGCACGGTGCGCTTGGCGTCGAAGCCTATCGCGCCATGGGCTACCTGCCGGATGCGCTGCTCAACTATCTGGCGAGGCTTGGCTGGAGCCACGGCGACGATGAGATCATGTCGATCGCCGACATGATTGCATGGTTCGACATTGGCGACGTCAACAAGGGCGCCGCCCGTTTCGACTTCGCCAAGCTCGAGGCGCTTAACGGCGTGCATATGCGCCGGATGAACGACGCGGCGCTGCTCGACATCTTCATCGCCACTCTGCCGTATCTTGAAGGCGGCCCGGCAATCGCCGCGCGCCTCGACGACAGACGCAGGGCGCAACTGCTTGCCGCTTTGCCGGGCCTGAAGGAGCGCGCCAAGACGCTGGTCGAACTGGTTGAAGGGGCTGCATTCCTTTTCGTCGAGCGGCCGCTGCCGGTCGACGAAAAGGCGGCGGCGCTGCTCAGCGGTGAGGCGCGCACGATCCTGCGGGGCGCTCATGCGGCACTAGCCACGGTTTCGGAGTGGTCTGCCGCCTCAGCCGAAGCCGCGATCCGCGACTATGCGCAGGCCGCCGGCCATAAACTCGGCGCCGTGGCCCAACCTTTGCGCGCCGCGCTCACCGGCAAAAGTACCTCGCCAGGTGTCTTTGATGTGCTGGCCGTGCTTGGCCGCGAGGAAAGCCTGGCGCGGATCGCTGATCAAATCGATTAGCAAACTGGCCCAAGAAGATTGGCATTGAAAGGTGTGTTTCGCAGTGCAACATTGGGTCTTGGCCTAATCTGCCGCGCAGATTCAATTGCGGGCGCAAATGTGCGTATTCCGATGCTTTTGACGTGTTGGGTTCAGATATTTTGCCTTTGCCGGCCTGAGGAAACAAAAAGGAGTTTGCTATGACCGAACCTGCGACAAAAATGGAATTTGGCGGCAAAACCCAGGCATCGACGGCCAAGCTGGAACTCGGCGGCAAAACCCATGAATTCAAGATACGAAGTGGTTCGGTAGGACCTGACGTCATCGACATCGGTTCGCTCTACAACACCGCCGGCGTCTTTACCTACGATCCCGGTTTTACGTCGACGGCGAGCTGCGAATCGGAAATCACCTTCATCGATGGCGATGCCGGCATTCTTTTGCACCGCGGCTACCCGATCGACCAATTGGCCGAGCACGGCGACTTCCTCGAAGTCTGCTATCTCTTGCTCTATGGTGAACTACCGACCAAGGCGCAGAAGGACGATTTCGACTACCGGGTGACGCGCCACACCATGGTGCATGAGCAGATGTCGCGCTTTTTCACCGGCTTCCGCCGTGATGCGCATCCGATGGCGGTGATGTGCGGCGTGGTCGGCGCGCTGTCGGCCTTCTATCACGATTCCACCGATATCTCGGACCCCTATCAACGCATGGTCGCGTCAATGCGGCTGATCGCCAAGATGCCGACGATCGCGGCGATGGCCTATAAATACCACATCGGCCAGCCATTCATTTACCCGAAGAACGAGCTGAATTTCGCAGCCAATTTCCTGCATATGTGCTTCGCCGTGCCTTGCGAGGAATACAAGATCAATCCGGTGCTGGCCCGCGCGATGGAGCGCATCTTCATCCTGCACGCCGATCACGAACAGAACGCCTCGACTTCGACCGTCCGCCTGGCCGGCTCGTCGGGCGCCAATCCTTTTGCCTGTATCGCTGCCGGCATCGCCTGCCTGTGGGGTCCCGCACATGGCGGCGCCAACGAGGCAGCCCTGAACATGCTGGGCGAGATCGGTCATGTCGATCACATCCCGGAATTCATTGCGCGCGCCAAGGATAAGAACGATCCGTTCCGATTGATGGGATTTGGCCACCGCGTTTACAAGAATTACGATCCGCGCGCCAAGATCATGCAGAAGACCGCGCACGAGGTCCTGGGCGAGCTCGGCATCAAGGACGATCCACTGCTCGACATCGCCATGGAGCTGGAAAGGATCGCACTGACCGATTCCTATTTCATCGAGAAGAGGCTCTATCCGAACGTCGATTTCTATTCCGGCATCACGCTGAAGGCGCTGGGCTTTCCCACCACCATGTTCACCGTGCTGTTCGCGGTCGCCCGCACCGTCGGCTGGATCGCGCAGTGGAAGGAGATGATCGAGGACCCGCACCAGAAGATCGGTCGCCCGCGCCAGCTCTATACCGGCGCGCCGGAACGGGACTACGTGCCAATCGCGAAGCGGTGAAGGTGGTGAATGGTGAATGGTGAATGGTGAATGGTGAATGGTGAATGGGAGTAGCGAAGCGTCGCTCCCTGTCCATAGAAACCACTATTCACAATTCACTATTCACAATTCACTCACTTCCTCACCATCCCCATCACCACACCCGCGGCTATCTCGCCTGACGGCTCGTCGGTTGCCATACGCCTGGCGATTTCGGCAAAACCGTCCTTCTGCCAGGTGCGGTAGGCGGTATCGGAGAACAGCGCTTCCAACTGCCGCGCCAGATAATGCGGCCGCACATATTGATTGTAGTGTTCCGGCACAACCGGCCGGTCGGCAATGAGATTGGGCAAGGCTGCGCTCCATACTTCGATCAGCGGCTGCGCCATGCGCATGACCGGATCGAGCCGGTAGCAGGAGATCATCGGCACACCCGCCAGTGCCAGTTCCAGCGATACCGTCCCCGACGCGATCAGCGCCGCATCCGCCTTGCCGAAGGCCTGCCATTTGCGTTCGGCATCGAGGATGATCTCCGGCTTCTCGTCCCAGCTCGCGACCGAGGTCCTGACCAGGTCGGCGACGTGCGGCACCGTCGGCAATAGCAGGCGCAAGCGGTGCCCGCGCGCCCGCAGGATCGACAGCGTTTCGCCGAACGGCCCAACCAGGCGCCGCACCTCGCCGCGACGCGAACCGGGCAATACAAGCAACGTTTTCACACGGTCAGCGGAGAGGTTACGCGGCTGCGCCTGCGCCCTGGCGGCACTGACTATGCCCGGATCGTGTGCAAGGCGATGCCCGACATAGGTGCCGGGCGGCCCGCCCAGGCGAGCGAGTTCCTTCACCTCGAACGGCAGGATGCAAAGAATGTGATCGACATATGGCTTCATCGCCGCCGCCCTGCCCGGCCGCCAAGCCCACACGCTCGGGCAGACATAGTGGACGATCGGGATAGTCGGATCGGCGGCACGCACCTTCTTGGCGACGCGCAGCGAGAAATCCGGACTGTCGATGGTGATAAGGCAATCGGGCTTTTCACCGGCAATCGCGTTGGCCGTCTGGCCGATCCGCCGCATCAGGCGCGGCAGGTCGCGCAGGATGGCGCTAAGCCCCATCAGTGCGATCTCGCTGCCGTCGAACAATGGCGCCAGGCCGAGCGCCTGCAAATGGCGGCCGCCGATGCCGACAAGCCGAACTTCGCGCCCGGTCATGCGCTTGAGCGCCTGCACAAGGTCGGCGCCAAGCAGGTCGCCGGACTCCTCGCCGGCGACGACGGCTATCTTCAACGGCCGCTCATTCGCCATGCGCCGGCTCCGCAGCAGGCAGGCCGATTACGAACAGGCCGAGCGCATTGGCACGTCCGATGGTGGCGGGACCTTCGAGCACCAGCGAGCGACCGGCTTCGACGGCAATGCCGGCCAGTCCGGCGGCATGCGCCGCCTCGACGGTCAGCGGGCCGATGGAGGGCAGATCGGCACGCAGTTCCTGACCGGGCTTGGCGCATTTGACCAGAACACCTCGGCTCCCGCCGGCCAGCCTGCCGTGCCCGCGCAACTCCCTTGTCCGCTCGAGCAGCCCGTCGGTGCCTTCGACGCCTTCCAACGCAATGGCGCGGCCGCCGACCGCAACAGCCGCTTGGCCGATATCCAGCGCGCCGATGGCTTTTGCCGCCGCGTGCGCCGCCTCGATGTCGCGCCAGTCGGATTTGCGTGGCGCCGCCTTGGTCAGCAGGCCTTCGGCGGCGACCAGCTCCGGCACGATCTCGTGAGCGCCGACGACCTTGATGCCGCTGCGCTCGATCCTGCGCACGAACAGTTTCAGCACCGTATCGTCGCCCCGGGTTACACCGACGAAGAGGCTGGGTAGCCACGCGAGCAGGCCCAAATTGAGGCGCATGGCGCTCAGCCTGGGGCGGCGCGTGATATGACCCGCGGTTACGAGATGCGTAACGTGATGCCGCTTAAGGATCGGCAGCAGCGAGCCGACGTCTTCCAGCCTCAAGGTTGCCTGCTCATAGGGCTCGAAATCGGCTATGCGATCGACCTCGCCGGCCGCCATCACGACGAAGGGCAATTTGCCTTGCCGGGCGAGCGCTCGGGCAATTTCGACCGGGAGACTGCCGCCGCCGGCGATGATGCCGACCTTGGCATCTGGCGCGAGATCAAGGCCCTTTCCGGCAGCCTCAATCTTCGTCATCTGCCCTCAGTCTTCATCATCGGTATCGTCGCCGTCGCTACCCTTGAGCGACGGCACGGCGTAGTGCCGCTTGCCGCGACCGGCGATGAAGTCGACGATCTTCATGGCAGTCGGCGACGAGGCGAATTCCGCCTTGGCGAATTCGATGTTTTCGCCGACGGTCCGGGAGCGATCGAAGATCGTCTTGTAGGCTTTGCGCAGCAAGTGGATCTCCGAACGCGGCAGGCCGGCGCGCTTCAGGCCAATGATGTTGAGGCCGCGAAGGCTGGCACGGTTGCCAACGGCGATGGCGTAAGGAATGACGTCGCCGACGATCGCCGAGCAACCGCCGAGAAAGGCGTTATCGCCGATGCGGACAAACTGATGAACCGCGGTAAGGCCGCCGATGTAGACATTGTCACCGACTTCGCAATGCCCGCCTAACGTCGCTTGATTGGCGAAGGTGGCGTTCTTGCCGACCACGCAGTCATGGGCAATATGGGCATAGGCAAGGAAATTGCCGTTGTCGCCGATCCTCGTCTCGCCGCGGCTCGAATCGGTGCCGACATGCATGGTGACACCTTCGCGGATCGTGCAGTTCTCGCCGATCACCAGCGCAGTACGGCCGCCCTTGTGCTTGGTGTTCTGCGGCGGCCCGCCAAGTATCGCCATCGGATAGACCTTAGTCGATGCACCGATGGTGGTCGCGCCAATCACCGAGACATGGCTGACCAGTTCGACGCGGTCGCCGATCACGGCGTCGGGGCCGACGTGACAGAAGGGCCCGATGCGGGCGCCTTCGCCGATTTGGGCGCCTGCCTCGATGACCGAGGATGGATGGATGACTGTCTGGATTTTCATTAGCATTCGTTTGTCAGCCGCTTGCGACCATCATCGCCGAGATCTCGGCTTCCGCCGCCTTGGCGCCATCGACGAGGGCCTCGCAAGCGAATTTGAGAAGATTGCCGCGTTTCTTGATTTTCTTCACATGAATTTTCAGCTGGTCGCCTGGAACGACCGGCTTGCGGAACTTGGCATTGTCGATGGTCAGGAAATAAACCAGCGACGGCTTTTCCGTACCAAGGCTGCGGATGCAGATGGCGCCGGCCGTCTGCGCCATCGCCTCGATGATCAGCACGCCGGGCATGACCGGCTGGTCGGGGAAATGACCTTGGAAATGCGGCTCGTTTATGGTGACGTTCTTGATGCCGATGGCGGATTCGTCGCCATCTATGTCGACAATACGGTCGATCATCAAGAACGGATAGCGGTGCGGCAGGAGCTTCATCAGCCGCATTATGTCAACCGCTTCGAGCGTCGCCGCTGCGATGTCAGCCATTTCCCCCCTCACCCTGTTTGCGCGTCCGTGCAAGTCTGCGCAAGGCCGCTATCTCGCGCATGGCTTCCGCCATCGGCTGCGCCGGATATCCTCCCCAAATCTCACCGGCAGGCACATTGCTCATAAACCCGCTTCTTGCCGCAAGCTTGGCCCCGGACCCGATGGTCAAATGATCCGCAAGGCCGACACCGCCACCCATGGTGACGTTGTCGCCTACCGTCACGGAACCGGAAATACCCGAAAGCCCGGCTATTATGCAATTGCGGCCGATGCGAACGTTGTGCGCGATCTGCACCAGATTGTCGATCTTGGTGCCCTGGCCGATGATCGTGTCGGACATGGCGCCGCGATCGACGGTCGTATTCGACCCGATCTCGACGTCGTCCTGGATGATGACGCGGCCGATCTGCGGAACCCGCTCCGGACCCTTGGCGCCGGCCACGAAACCGAAGCCATCCTGGCCGATCCTGGCACCGCCATGGATGATGACGCGATTGCCAATCAACGCATATTGCACGCTGGCACCTGGACCGACATAGCCGTCGCGGCCAATCTGCGAAGACGGACCGATGACCGCATGCGGGGCAATGACGGTCCCGCTGCCGATGGCAGCGCGAGGTCCGATGATCGCACCCGCTTCGATGATCGCGCCGGCCTCGACATGGGCGGTCGCATCGATATGGGCGTGCGGCGAGATACCGGTTTCGCCGGTCATCGGTCCAGGCGTTGCAGCCGCCGGAAAAAGCAGACGCCCGACCATTGCGAAGGCCTGCTGCGGGCGCGGATGCACCAGCACCGCGATGCCCGCCGGCGCCTTGCCGGCAAATTCGGCAGGGCAGAGAACCGCCGCCGCCCGCAGTGACTGCATCAGGGCGAAATTGCGCCTGCCATCGACGAAGACAAGGGCGTTCTCGCCGCCTTCGTTGGCGGGCGCCAGAGCCTCGATCGATACGTCGGAGAGACCGGAATCAACAAGCGTCGAGCCGGTCAGATTCGCGACTTCGCCGGCCGTATACCGGCGTGAGGGCGCGAAGAACACCGGATCGGTCATTCCAGAAGCAATATCCAGCTAGCGCATGACCCGAAAATCGGAAATCGACCCTCGGAAAGGATCATGCGCAAATCAAAGTGCTACACCGTCCTTTGCGCGTCCGATAGGACGCGCTGCGCTGTAGTGTCGGATCACTGCCATCCGGATCCAAACGAGCCGGAAGCATCATTGCCCGCACATCAGAAGCGGGTCGATATGCCGAAGTTGAATTCCTGCACGTCGTCGGTCTTTTCCTTCTTGACCGGGATCGCATAGTCGATGCGGATCGGGCCGAAAGGCGATGCCCACATCAAACCGACACCGACGGAAGCGCGCCATTCCATGCCGGTTGTCGAAGAATTGACAAGGCCACTTGCGATTTTGCTGCCGTAGAGCGTTGCCGCATCGGCGAACACAGCGCCACGCAAACCGAAGCTTTCGGGGATGACCGGCAGCGGGAACTGCGCTTCCGCCGAGGCATTGAAGTAGGTGGTGCCGCCGAGATGGTCATTGCTGTTGTCCGAAGCAACCGGGCCGATGCCGCCATATTCGAAACCGCGGATCATACGGTCGCTGCTCTGGAAATGGTCGAAGACGCGCAGATCGCCGTTGCCATATCCCTGGACATGGCCAGCGCCGCCCGAAACGAGGCCCACCAGGTCCAATTGTTCGGACAACGTCTGATAAATGCTGCCGCGCGCCGTGACCTTGATGAACTTGGCATCGCCGCCGACGCCGGCCACTTCGGTGCCGACATTGGCATAAATACCGTCATGCGGGTTCTTCATGTCGTCGATGGTATTGTAGATCAGGCCGAGGCTGACCGAGGACTTGAGCCATGGGCTCTCTTCAACGCCGTTTACGATCGCCTGGGAGACGTCGCAGGTGCCACCATTGATAACGGGAACGCAGCCCTCGTCGAACTCGTACTTCTCTTGCGCAATATTATAAGCCAGCTGCGTTGAGATGTTGTCGGTGATCGGCAGACCGAAGCGGACGGTCGCGCCTGTCGTGTCGCTGTCGTAATGGTCGTAGTTTCGGCTCTGCTTGTAGATGTCGAAGCCGGCCGCGATCCGGCGGCCGAGGAAATAGGGTTCGGTGAAAGAGAAGCTGTAGTCGCGCGAGTTCTTGCCACCGCCCGCCGCCACCTTGATGAATTGGCCGCGACCGAGGAAGTTGCGCTCACTGACGGAACCTTCGACGGACGGACCTGACGTTTCACCGCCGCTCGAATAACCGGCGCCGACCGTGAACTCACCGGTCGATTTCTCGACCACATCGACCACCAGCACAACCTGGTCCGGCTCAGAACCCGGAACGGTGGAAATTTCGACTTTTTCAAAATAATCGAGCGCTTCCAGCCGCCTCTTCGCGCGCTGGATGAGCACCTGATTGAAAGCATCGCCTTCGCTGACATCGAACTCGCGGCGAATGACGTAGTCGCGCGTCCGATCGTTGCCGCGAATCTCGATGCGCTCGATATAGGCCTTGGTCCCCTGATCGACCGTATAGACGACCGAGATCGTGTGGTTCTCGAAGTTGCGGTCGCCGCGCGGCGTCACCTGGGCGAAGGCATAGCCGGATCCAGCGACCTTTTCGGTCAAGGCGATGATCGTGTCCTCGACGTTCTTGGCGTTGTAGACATCGCCCTTGTGGGTCTCGACCACCGATTCAAGCGACTTGGCGTCGACCTCGGGGATCGTGCTTTCGACGCTGACATCCCCGAACGTATAACGCTCGCCCTCCTGTACCGTGATGGTGACGGTGTATTTGTTGGTGGTGTCGTCGAGTTCGCCGACAGCCGAGACGACCTGGAAGTCGGCATAGCCGTGATTATAATAGAAGCGGCGCAGCAGCTCCTGGTCGGCGCGCAGCTTGTCCTCGTCATAAACGTCGTCGCGCAGCACGAACGACAGGAAGGACGAACGCTTGGTGGAGATGATGTCCGACAGCCGGCGGCTCGAATAGGCGCTGTTGCCGACGAAATTGATCGCTGCGATCTGGGTGCGGCCGCCTTCGTTGATGTTGAAGACCACGTTTACCCGGTTGTCGCCGAGATCCATGATCTGGGTGGTCACGGCGGCATCGTCGCGGCCGATACGCCGGTATGCGGCCTTGACCGCCTCGACATCGGCATCGAGCTGCTGTTGCGAGAAGGTGCCGCGCGGCTTCAATTGCACCGCGGCCTCAAGCGCGTTGTCCTTAAGCTTCTTGTTGCCCTGGAACAGCACCTGGTTGACGACCTGGTATTCGGACACCTTGATGACCAGCGTCGATCCGACCTGGTTGATCTGCACATCCGAAAACAGCCCGGTGCCAAACAGCGCCTTGACCGCATCGTCGATATCCGAACTGGAAAACGCCTTGCCGGGCTTGATCGTCACGTAATTGCGGATGGTGTCCGCGTCGACACGCTGATTGCCGGTGACTTCGACTCTGGAGACGACAGCCGCCTCGGCGGCCGATGTGGCAACGAACTGCACTGCGAGCGCGCCTGGTACAACCAGAGCGGCGGACATAGCCACCGCGGACGCGGCGCTCAGAAACTTGGATGCTGCCTTCATCGGGCTTTTGTACCTTTTCTCGAAGTCCCCACGGCGAGAAAACCGGACGTGCGGTAATTTCCCCTACCGTATTAACCGGATTTTCCCTACACGCAAGGCTTCTGGTTAATTTGTATTTACTTAACCCTGAGGCGTGGCTTTCGCGTCACGCATATCCCCACGCATGGTAAACGGCGTCTCAACATTGCTCGTGCCGAAGCCAAATTCCTTCATGATTTCAGCACCCAAACAGATCGTTCCAGAAAACAAAGCCCATGAACCCGAGCACCAATATGAGGCCGCTTCGGTAAGCCATTTCCATCATGCGTTCGGACACCGGCCGCCGGATGACAGCCTCCACGCCGTAGAACAGAAGATGCCCTCCGTCGAGGGGGGGAATCGGCAAAAGGTTGAGAATCCCTATCCCGACTGACAGGAATGCAACAAGCTGCACGAGCCATTCAAAGCCGAGCTTTGCCGCCTGACCCGACATCTTGGCGATCTTGATGGGGCCGCCCAGCTGGCACTTGTCCTCGCGACCGACAACGAAACGTTGCAGGAACTGGCCGGTACGCTGGATGACGTGTCCGGTTTCCTGGACCGCTGCCCCGACCGCCCCGGCCGGACTATAGGTGATCAGCCGTGGCTGGCCGAGTTCCTTGTTGTTGACGACGCCGATCACGGCCACCTGGACCTTGTTGCCCAGTGCGTCTTGTTGTTCCATCAAGCGCGGCGTCGCCGTGACGGTGATTTCCTTGCCGGCGCGTAACATGACGAAGGTGATGCTGTCGCCGGCGCGGCCAGAGACCAGACGCTGGACGTCGGCAAAGGTCTCGACCTTGCTGCCGTCGACGCTGACGAATCGGTCGCCGGGCATGATGCCGGCCGCGGCGGCCGGACTGCCGACGGTGACCTCAGCCACCATCGGCTCCAGCACGGGCCGGCCATGGACGGAAAACAGCACGGCAAAGACGGCGATCGTCAGCAGGAAGTTGAACAGCGGCCCCGCCACGACGGTCGCCGCCCGCTTCCAGATCGGCTGCGTGTGGAAGGCAACCTTGCGTTCTTCGTCGCTCAGCGCCTCGATCTCCTCCGAGCTGGGCTGGCTCGACGTCGCGTTCATGTCGCCGACGAACTTGACGTAGCCGCCGAGCGGTATGGCGCAAAGCTTCCAGCGCGTGCCGCGGCTATCGTTGAAGCCGATGATCTCTGGGCCGAAACCGATCGAAAAGGCTTTTGCGCCGATACCGCACCAACGCCCGACGAGGTAATGGCCCATTTCGTGGACAAAAACGACCACGGTCAGCACGAACAGGAAAGGCACCAGCGTGCCGAGGACAAAGCCCTCTGTGCTGAAAACCGCGTGAAAAATCTCGTTCAATTCATGCCCTCAAATTCATCCACGGCACAGATCACGCCGCGACTGTGACATCAATCCAGGCGAATCCATGACGCAGCCCCGCGCCGGCCCACCGACGATGCCGTTCAAACCGGAAACAGCCCCTGTGCCGGATGGTCGGCGGTCGCGGAAATCCAGCCGATGACGTATAGGGCGAAAGCCGCCGCGACAAGCCCATCTACCCGATCCATGATGCCGCCATGGCCGGGTATCAGCGTGCCGGAATCTTTACGGCCGTGGCGTCGCTTGACCCATGATTCGAACAGGTCGCCGGCCTGCGCGACAATCGAAAGCACCAGTGCGACCACGCCAAGCACGACGAGGTTGCCCGTTCCGGCTACGGCGGCCAGAAGCAGCCCGGCCACTACGCCGCCGACCACCCCACCGAGCGCCCCGCTCCGCGTCTTGCCCGGCGAGATCGACGGCGCCAGCCTTGGACCACCGATGGAGCGGCCGACGAAATAGGCAAAGATATCGGTCGCCCAAACCACGGCGAATAGGAACAGAATGGCCAGCAGCCCTGAATGGTCGCCGTCACGCAAGAAGGCCAGCGACAAGCCGGACACGGCCGCATAGGCAAGGCCGGATGCTTCCCACGGTCCTGCCCTGCGCATGGAAGAAGCGACGGCAGTGACAGCAACCAGAGCCGCGACGAGCGGCAGCAGCAAAGACGCAGGCAGGCCGGCGACGAGGGCACCAATAAAGACCACGATCAGCGCCTCGGGCAGAAAGCCGAGACCTGCCGTAGCACCAGCACCTGCCGGGGCAACGGGGCGGCTCATCCGCGTCCACTCGTAGAAGATCACCGCCGCCATGGCGGCGCAAAGCAACCGGAAGGACAGTCCGCCGAGCCAGGTCAGGGCAAGCGTGACGATGGCAAGCACGACGGCCGAAATGACCCGGAGTTGGAGGTTGCTCATTCCTCAGCCTGAGGCGACATCTTGGGCGGCAAGTCCGCCGAAGCGGCGCTCGCGGCCGGCGAAATCGCGCAGTGCATCGGACAGGTGCTCGCGACTGAAGTCGGGCCAGTAGCAAGGCAGGAAAACGAGTTCGCTATAGGCGGCCTGCCATAACAGGAAGTTGGACAGCCGAAGCTCGCCGCTGGTGCGGATGACCAGTTCCGGGTCCGGAATGCCCTCTGTATCGAGCGAGCTGGCAAAGGAATCGGCCGTGATCGCCTCGCTCTCGATCTCACCGCGCGCCACCGCCGCTGCGAGCTTGCGCGCGGTGCGCACGATCTCGTCGCGCCCGCCGTAATTGAAGGCAATGACCAGTGTCAGCGCCTCGTTGCTGAGAGTGAGCGTTTCGGCTTCCTCGAGCAGCCCCCTTATGTCGGGCTGCAGCCCTGCCCTGTCACCGATGACCCTGATCCGCACCCCACTCTGGTGCAGCTCGGCGAGGTCACGTCGGATGAAAAGCTTCAGCAGGCCCATGAGGTCGCTGACTTCGGATTTCGGCCGTGACCAGTTTTCCGACGAAAAAGCGTAGACGGTCAGGAAGGAGATGCCGAGGCCGGGGGCGGCGCGCACTGTCTTGCGCAGCGCCTCGACGCCGGCGCGGTGACCGGCCAGCCGCGGCAAGCCGCGCGCCTTGGCCCAGCGTCCGTTTCCGTCCATGATGATCGCGACATGCGCGGGCGTTGCCATATTCTCGCTTCCGGGCCAGGCGTGGCCAGACCCTAGACCTGCATGATTTCCGCTTCCTTGTCGGAAAGCAGGTGGTCGATGGTGCTGATTGTCTCGTCGGTCAGTTTCTGAACCTGGTCGGCCCGTTTGCGATGGTCGTCCTCACTGATGTCGCCGTCCTTTTCCGCCTTTTTCAGAAAGTCCATGCCGTCCCGGCGAACGTGGCGTGCGGCGACGCGGGCATTCTCGGCATAACCGTGCGAGATCTTGACCAGCTCCTTGCGGCGCTGTTCGTTGAGCTCGGGCAGCGGAATCCTGAGATTGGTACCGTCGACGATAGGATTGAAGCCGAGATTGGCTTCACGGATGGCGCGGTCGACTGCGCTGACCATCGACTTGTCCCAGACCGAAACCGAAATCATGCGCGGTTCCGGCACCGACACTGTTGCCACCTGGTTGATCGGCATGGTGGTGCCATAGGCCTGCACCTGGACGGCATCGAGCAGGTTGCTCGACGCGCGGCCGGTGCGCAGCGAAGCCAGATCATGCTTGAACGCGGCGATCGCCCCGTCCATGCGCCGTTTGAGATCGTCGTACTCGCCACTCATCATCGTCTCCTCGACCCGTTAACCCGGGTTCACTGCTTAGGCCCTGTTCGAGCCTCATCCGCAACCGGTCCCTTTCGGGTTCATGGTCCGGTCAATCGTCTGCGACAACCGTGCAACGGCCGCCGCCCCTCAGGATATCGCCGAAGCCACCCTTCTCGTGGATCGAATAGACGATTATCGGAATGTTGTTTTCGCGCGCAAGTGCAATCGCCGCCGTATCCATGATCGAAAGCCCGCGTTTGATGACTTCGTCATGGCTGATCCGCTCGAAACGTGTCGCATGCGGGTCCTTCTTGGGATCAGCCGAATAGACACCATCGACCTGGGTGCCCTTGAACAGAGCATCGGCGCCGATCTCGGCGGCGCGAAGGGCTGCAGCCGAATCGGTGGTGAAGAACGGATTGCCGGTGCCGCCGGCGAAGATGACGACCTTGCCCTGGTTCATGTAGGCGGTCGCCTGACGCTGCGAAAAACTTTCGCAAAGCTCGGGCATGGCGATCGCCGACAGCACCACGGCGTCGACGCCGATCTTGTTGAGCGAGGTGCGCAGCGCCAGCGAATTGATAACCGTGGCAAGCATGCCCATATGGTCGCCGGTGACGCGGTCTCCGCCTTTTGACGCAACCGCGACGCCACGGAAGATGTTGCCGCCGCCTATGACGACACCGACTTCGATGCCCAATGCGCGGGCCTCCGCGATGTCGGCGGCGATGCGGTCGACCACCGATACGTCGATGCCGAAATGCTGCTCGCCCATCAACGCTTCGCCCGACGCTTTCAGCAAGACACGTCGGTAGAGGGGCTTCACCGTCATCTGGTCCTCGTCATCGTGCGTGTGACGCGTTTCGGTGCGCCCCGAAACACTGGGCGTTCCGATACACGAAGGGGGGCCCGCGGTGAACCCCCCCCCGCCCCCCACAGAAAGGATGCGGGGACCCGCATAACCCAACCACCACCCCCCCAAAAAACCAACCCAGAGCCAAAAACCCCAAATAAAATAACCCCTGG